>CAZYLL010000001.1:0-18794 GCA_964648195.1 uncultured Anaerolineaceae bacterium
GGGGTCGTGTTTGGCCTGGAGCTCTTCTTCCTCCTCGGCGGCGCGCTGGAGTGCGGGGTCATGTTTGGCCTGGAGCTCCTCTTCCTCGGCGGCGCGCTGCACCATGCGGGAGATTGCCTGGTTTCCGGCGCGCGCCTGGAGCGCGACCAGCGGGTGCGCGGCGTGGTGCATCGGCCGTACGGGCGCTGCTGTCGTCGCGCGCTTGCTCAGGACGGTGCGTTCGGAATCGGCGGGCTGGTAGTCAGGCATCCTCGGCAGACCTCCGGCGCACATCATAGCCGCTTGTTTACGCCCTGCCAGCGGTAAAGCGGGGAAAAACTATCGCAAATGGGCGATGTGGTCGCCGAACTCCGCCTCCGTCACCATTCGGCCGAGCTTCTGGAACTCCCGCCGGGTTGCGCGGATGAGGTGGCGCATCCCCATCGGGCCGCCTTCCTGGGCGGCGAGGAAGGCCGCGGCCAGCACGATGTTGCGGATGTTTCCGCCGCTGATCTTGAACTGCCGCGCAAGGAACGGGAGGTCGATGTCCGGCGACAGGGGAAGTTGCGGTGGGATGGTCGATTGCCAGATCTGCAGCCGGTACGGCTCCTCCGGCATCGGGAAATCGATGACGAAGTGCATTCGTCGCAAGAACGCTTCGTCCAGGTTCATCTTCAAGTTCGTCGAGAGAATGACGGCACCTGAGTACTCCTCCATGCGCTGGAGCAGGTAGGCCGTCTCGATATTCGCGTACCGGTCGTGGGCATCGCGCACCTCGGAGCGCTTGCCGAACAGCGCGTCTGCCTCGTCGAAGAACAGGATGGCGTTCGACGATTCGGCGTCGCGGAAGATTGCCCCGAGGTTCTTTTCGGTCTCGCCAATGTACTTGCTGACCACGCCAGAAAGGTCGATCTTGTACAGGTCGAGACCCAGCTGGCCCGCGATAACATCTGCCGCCATCGTCTTGCCCGTGCCCGACTGACCGGCAAACAGGGCGATGACGCCTTTCCCCATCGCGAGCTTCCTGTCGAAGCCCCAGGTGTCGTAGACCAGGTGCCGGTGTTCGACCATGCCGCAGAACTCGCGCAGCTGTTCCAGCGGGTCGTCTTCGAGCACGATATCTCCCCATACATAATGGGGGGCGATCTTCGATGCGAGGGTGCTCAGGATGGGGGCGGACTGAGCGCGCGCCCCGGCATACAGGTCCTCGCGCGAAATCGCGGGCGCCGACGGATCCCGGGCAGTCGCCCTCCCGAGTGCGGTGCGGACCGCGCTCGCGATGCCGTCGGCGCCGAGCCGGAACTTCCCGGCGAGCGCGTCGAGCCCGGTGGTGTCGGCCGGGCAATTCACGTCAGCCACGGCGGCTAGCCAGCGAGCCAGCCGGGCCTCGTGGTCGAGCCCCGGCACATGAAGCAACGGCCCCGCGAAGGCAACTCCCCCGCCCTCGCTCGCGAGCAGCGTGAGGGGCGCGGCGGTGCCCCCGATGAGGGCGAGCAGCTGGTCGCGTAGCTGGGCCTCGGCGGCATCGAGGCCGGTAACCAGGAGCGCGGTCCCCTGGAGGGCCGCCTCCCGCCCGGCGCGGGCCAGCGCTTCGAACACGGGGAAGTCCCGCAGCCGCCCCGGCTCGAACTCGAGGACGCCCTGCAGCCCGGCTCCTGCGGCGATGCACAGCGCCGCATCGCGAAGCAGGCCCGGGTCGGGGCCCTGGAGCGCCACCAGTGGCGGCTTGATCGCGGTCGCGGGGTACCGCGCGACGGCCTCGATCTCCGGGGTCGCCGGTGGTGGCACTGGCGCCGCCCGGTGCAGGCGCATCGACCCCGCAATTGCGGCATCGATGCCGTCGCCGCCGAGCAGGAACCGCAGCACCCGGTCGTCCAGCACCAGCGTCTTCGATGGCAGCGGGGTCGCGGGCTGGCCGGGGTCGTCGAGGAGTTCGACCAGCCGGTGGCGGCGCAGGGGCGTTTGCTCGTCGAAGGCGCCAAGAGCCGCGAGCGGGTCGCTGGCGAGCAGACGCAAGGCGAGCTCCACGCGCGGACGCCTGCGCGACACGTCGTCCTGCGCGTAGGCAATGAGCCGTTCGACGCCGGGGCGGGTCTCGGCTGCCAGGCAGAGGCGGACGATGCCTTCTTCGAGCGGGGAAAGCCCGCAGGCGGCGGTGAGCGCCGCCACCCGGTGCTCCTGCCCCTCCGGGAACTCCTCGGCCTCCTCGCCGAGCAATCGATCGGCCTCGGCGTCGGGGATGTAGAGCCCCCGCAGGTCGTCTTCGCCCACGGGCACACCAGCCGCGCGCATGCGCTCGATCTCGTCAGCGAGCAGGGCGAGTATAGGGCGGCGGTGCGGTGAAGAAGTCACAGGTTCACCAGGTTCACTCGGAACAGGAAGCGAAGAGGACGGGCCCCGCAGTCGCCGGTGTCCAGTTGGAGTCGCCGCTGTAGCTGGCCGTGATGTTGTGCTCGATGAACACGTCAAGCGTGGCCTCCAGGTAGGCAAGGTTGCCGTCCCACCCCTGCTGGCTTCCGATCAAGTTGCCGCCATCGAAGAAAACGACGGAACCCGTTGGTTCCGGGAGGTTCGGTGTCCAGTTCGCGACGATCGCGGCGAGGTAGACACTGACGTACTGGTCGCAGTAGTTCGAACCGGGCGGCTGGATGATGAGGATAGCCTGAGTCTGCACCTGTGGCGCTGCGCCCACGATCACGTCCACCGGCGCCGAGTTCGTGCACACCGAGGCATAACACACCCTCGCCTGCACGGTCGTCGTCCCCGCGCTTGCCCGGTACGTCGTGAACGTCTTGGCGAACGTCGTCACCAGTGGCGGAGCGGCGTTCGTGGCGGTCCAGGTGACCTCAGTGTAGTCCTCCGTGAACGTGGTCGAGCAGTCGATCTTCGCCTGCCCCGAAACCCAGGCGTAGGTGCATTGCACCGGCACATACGCGGGCGGGCCGTTGGGCTTGGGAGTCGCCGTCGGCGTGGGCGTGCCCGCCGCCGTGGTCGGCGACGGGGTTGGCGTCGCGGTCGGGAACGCCACCACCACTGACGCCGAACCCGTCTTGCAGACCGTGACGTTGCAGGCTGTCATCTCCACGCTGAACGATGTGTCCTGGTTGAACGTGGTGGCGAACGAGGTCGACCCCGGTGCCACGGGCGCGGGCAGCCCGTTCACGCTCCAGCGCGTGGTGGTATAGGTGCCGGTGACGGTCCCCGTGCAGGTGACGCCCGCATTGGTGGGCGTGTAGGCGACGTCGCACTTCACCGCCACCGCAGCCGGGGCCGCCGGGACCGGGGTTGGCACCGGGGTGGCCGTTGGGCGAGGTGTTGGCGTCGGCTGTGCAGTCACCGTCCCCGAACCGGTGGTGGGTGCGCCGCCCGTCCCATTGTCGCCCGTGCCGCCACCGGTCCCGCCCGGCGGCAGCGTCACGGTCCCGCCGGGACCGGGCGTGCCTGTGCCGGGGATGGGCGTCGCGCCGGCGAGGACCTGGGTCCTCACGGCGGCCTGTGCCGGGTCGTACGACATCGCCATCACTAGGCTCCCGGTCGCGTCTTCCGTCGTGACCTCGACATTGCCGTTCTGGTCGTAACTGTGGATGGCAATAGTCGAACCACCGCCCCCAGGGTTGAGCACCTCGATGCGGTAGTCCTCGCGGTTCCCGGGGAGATAGATCGAGGTGGTGCCGGCGCCCGGTGGCGGTGGGCTCTCGACGCAGGTCGGGTCCCGCCAGGCGTTTCGCGTGTTCAGCCACGCACCCTCTATCTCCGTCTTCGGCGCCTCGTCAGTGACCGACCCGACGACCTGGTTGGTCTTCACGTCGATGACGCGCACCCGCAGGTCCCTGGGCACCGTGATCACGACGCCGCTCAGGTTGTTGCTCGGCTCGAACAGCACCGAGCTCTTCACCTTGCCTTTGTAGACGTCGAGCGTCTTGCGGTCGGCATAGTACGGGTCGTTGATGAGGATCTTGTCGCCATCCAGGCCAACTGCCGCGATGTAGTGGCCGGGGACCTCGAGGATGATCGGCCGTTGCGCCTGCAACTCAGCCCGGATTTCTTCCTCCGAACCCGTGCCAAAACGCACGAACCGGATGGTGGTGCTGCCGGGGCGCGTCCGTGCGATCTCGGCCGAAAGCTCGTTCGCCGCAGTCCAGATGACGTCACCGTAGATGTAGCCCCGGCTGACCCACCCCCGGCTGGTCTTGCGCGCCTCCTGGTTGAACCACGCGTTCACCGTCTGCGGCGTGAGTTCCGATCCGTCCGGCATTGTCAGGATGTTGAAAATGGCCATGATGGTCGCAACGGAGGTCATGGCGCACCCGCATTGTTCGATGGTGGTCCCGCACCAGTCCGGTCCGAACTCCGGGTCCTTCGCCTTCGCGTATTCGATGTCCGCCCAGGCCGGGTTGTTCTGGGCGAAGTATGGCGCCCCGCTGCTCCCGGCCGGGAGTGCCTGCGGCTTCGCCGGGTCGCGTTCGTTCGCGGGCTTGTCGCACATGTGGACGCCGGCATAGGCAGCTTCGCCGGAGCCCCCCGTCCCGGCGCCCTCCCCTCCAGCCACTTCTTCGGCCCACGGCACCCATGAGGGCAGCCGGTCGCGGTACACCCACGACAGCCACAACCCGGCAGCAATCCCTACCAGCAGCAGCGCGAGGATAGCTGGCCACTTCCATCGTTCGAGCGGCGGCTGGATGGTGAGTTGGCCCAGCGCCTCCACGGCGGGCGCCGTCCCGGTCGTGGGAGTCGCAACCACCCGGAAAGGCACGAACGACGGCCTCCCGAACCACTGGCGCCGGGTGCGCTTCACGCGCACGGCAACCCGTTTCTCCTCGCCCGGGCGCAGCTCGATCGATGGCTGCTGGAAGTCGTAGACGAACTGTGCCTCGTCGTCGTTGCCAGAGAGGGCGTAGGTCGCGAGCGCGTTGCCCTTGTTGCGCGCCGTCACCGTGAAATCGCGCTTGCTGCGAATCGGCAGCAGGTGCACCTCGGTCGCGTCGAACGGCAAGACCGTCAGCTTGCCGAACGCCACGGCCTCGCGGTCGTGCTCGCCCGAGGCTACAACCACGCCGAAATCGTATTCGCCGGCCAGCGATTGCGGGCTCAACGGGGGCTGGATTACCACGGTCACCGTTTCGCGCGTACCCGGGACAAGCGCCATCGTCCCCTGGCTGAAGCTGACCCACGCCTCGGGTATGCCCGTGACTGAGAGGCGAACCAGGTCGACCACGCGCCCGCGGTTGTGGATGACCGCCGTGGCGAAGACCGTCCCACCCGGTTCGACCGGCGTGGCAGGGGAGACGATCGAGACGCGAATCGCGCTCGATGGGGCTTCCTCGAACTCGGGCGGTCCCGCTTCGCCGCCGGTGTCCTGTTCGGTGGCGACCGGCGGCGGGGGGACGTAGTGCGCCTCCACGTCGCCGAAGCGGATGGGCTGCTCTGTTTCGACCAGGTTCGAAGTATGCGGGTCGATCCGGTGGCCGCCGACGTACGTGCCCGCAGCCGACCCCAGGTCCTCCACCATCAGCCGCCCGGACTCGATGATGAGCCGCGCGTGCCGCCGGGAGATGCTCAGGTCGTCGATGACGATCCCGTTACCATCGGCGCGGCCCACGACAAGCGAAGGCAGGTCGAGTGGGATCTCCCTCGCCTCCCCATCGGGCGTCCGTACCTGCAGCGAACCAAACTTCACGCTGTCATTTCACCCGGGGCACAGGGTTGATTGGCCACAGCAGAGGGGAGCATAGAGCGCCTCGCCGGGCCGCGCACGCGGTTTTACGGATCAGGTAACGATGATCTCGAAGTTCGTGGTGTCCGCGGAGGCGGCGAAGTTGCCGCCTCCGGTGTAGGAGGCGGTCACCTGGCGAGTGCCTGCCGCGCAAACGACACCTGTGAGTGTCGCGACTCCATCCGTCACGGCAACGGCAGTCATCCCCGTGCATGCCGTACCCGTGATGAAGAACGTCACCGTCCCGCCGTCGATGTCGGCCTTCGCGCCGAAGGCCGATGTCAGGTCGGCGGTGAAGGTGAGGCTGCTCCCGGCCCCACCAGTCTGGATCGCCGTCGCCACCAGCGTTGTGGGCGCAGGGTTGATCGTCACGTCCGTCGATGTTGATGTCGCCTGGCTTGCGTAGTTCCCGCTCGACGAGGTGTACGTGGCCGTGACCGTCGCCGTCCCGTCGCCGATGGACGTTGGCAACCAGTTGTACGTGGTGATGCCGTCGGTCGTGTCGGCCACGACGGCATCCGACACATCGACGCCGTCAGCAAAGAACCGGACCGTCCCCGGTGCGGCAGCCGGTGACAACGTCGCCGTGAGGGTGATCGAGCTACCCAGCGTGACTGCGCTGGCCGCCGAGACGGTGACCGTGACGGTAATCGGAGTCACCTCAACCGTCGCGGTGTTCGAGTCGGGGTCATCGAGGTAGTTGTTGCTGGTCGATGTGTACGACGCGGTCACCGTGAAGCTTCCGGTGGTTGATGGAGTCCAGTTGTACGTCGCGGTTCCGCTCGAGAGGGTGACAGCCGACCCGATGTTGGTGCCGCCGACCTGGAACTGAACAGTTCCCGGGGCGTTCGCCGGCGTGACCGTCGCCGTCAGCGTTGTCGCCTGCCCGACTGTGGTTGACGCCGGGACGCTGACCGACACCGTCACTTCTTGAGCGAGGTGGAGCGTGCCGCTGTCGTTGCCGGCATTCACGTTCGCGTTGCCGGAGTACTCGAGCCAGATCACGTAGCTGCCATTCGCGGCGAAGGCGCCGGAGCCCGTGGGCACGTCCGGAAGTGTGGCCAGTCCGCTAACCACGTTCTGGGCCACGCCGATGTTCGTCGCCGTTGCGAGCGACGACCCGACCTTGAACTGCGCGCAGCTCGTGCAATCCGTCGACACGCCCGCCGAGCCCGTCGAGATGGAGGCCGTGAATGTGACCGCACTGCCGAGGGTCGCAGTCTTGTTGTCGACGGTCACCGTGGGCGTGCGCTTCGTGAGCGTGGCGTTTGGCGCCGTCGGGGTGGCGCTCGTCGCGGCGGCGATATTCCCGTTCGTTGCGTCGCCGTTGTACCGCGCCACGATGGTGTAGCCGCCCGCAGTGGGCAGGAGCGTCGTTCCCCCGGTCGGGATGCCGCTCAGGGTTCCGGAGGTGGTGGCAATGGCTCCCGTCGTCCCGATGAGGTTCGCATCGGAAACGCTGTCCTTGTAGAACGATATGGTCCCGCCGGCAGGGCAGCGGACGCCCGGACACGATAGCCCGGTGCCGCCGACAGTCGCGCTGAGCGAGAGGCTATTGCCGACCTGCACCGAGGTGACCGTGTTGACCGTTACAGTCGGGGTGAACTTGTTGACCGTCAGCGTCTGCGCCGGGTCGGATGTCACGGCTCTGAAGTAGGTGTTTCCCGTGTAGTGCGCCGTAATGGAGTACGTCCCCGCGTCTAGCCCGCTCACCGGGAACTCCCTGCCCCAGACGTTGGTCTCAAGCTCGACGACTGGCCCTGACGGAGGTGTGGCGGCGCCCGTTCCCAGGAGTTCGATGTCGCCGCAGCTGCTTCCGCCCTCTCCTGCAGGGCAGTTGTCGTCCAGGCGGGTCGCACGGCCGGACGTTGTCAAGACGACGCGGACCACGGCCGTGTCGCCCACAGTGATCGTCCCGGAGCCGGGCAACGTCACCGTGATGGTCGGGTCCTGGGGCTCCAGCTCGAAGAAGAAGTCGTCCGAAACGTCCGCAGCCAGGGTCGCTGTCTGGGTAAAGTGCGCAGTGAACAGGTACGCCCCGGCGTTCTCCAGTGGGGTGTTGTCAGCCCCCGTGGTGTAAGTCAGGGTCGCCCGCCACTGTTGGCTGACCGAATCGAAGGCGAGCGACCGGGCTGTCCCGATGGAAGCCGCCGACCCAAGAGCAGCCGTCGAGGGCCGGACCTTGAACTCGACGCTCCCGCCGGTCGGATCGAACCCGTTCTTACCGGCGACGCTGGCGACGAGTGTGATGTCGTCTCCAACCTTGCCGTCCGTTGCAGCGGTCACCGAAACGATGGTGGCCGTGGCCGGCGCCCGCACGAAGGTCACCGCGTCGCTTGGGTCGGAGGTTGAAGGTTGGAGCGCCGGTCGCCCAGGGGAGCTTCCCCGGGTGAAGCTGGCCCGGAACTCATAACTGCCGAAATCAGGGGCATCGCCGTCAAGCCCTGGGAGCACCTGGCATGTCGCCTGGCCATTAGCGTCAACCGCCTTAACGGCCGAGCCGGACTCGACACACACCTGATCGACCCAGTCACCATCGCTAGTGCTCGCCGCTGGTCGGCGCTGGAACGTCACTTCGCCTCCCGTCGCGGGCGGGCCAACCAGCGGTGTTCTCGCGCCTACCGTGGCGGTGAGCGTGACCAGGTTCGAGCACTCCGCCGCGCTCGCGCAGATGGGCACGTCGCCGTTCGGCGTTACAGCGAGCGTTGTCTCGGATGGACGAAGCACCGTTAGTTCGACCGTGTTCGAAGCGTTGCCCTGGACGGGAGCCTGGTAGAACGGGTACGGCTTGTCCACCCCGGTCGATGGGTCGATCAGGCGTGTGGCGCCGGGATTTTCATAACGGCCGCTGATCGTCAGTCTGGTGAAGCCGACATCCAATATCGGAGAGAGGACCCGTCCCTCTCCCGGGGTGCAGGACTGGAACTGCGCCGGCCCAGTACTCACCTGACCGCTCGGGGGACAAATCGGTGCAACAAGAGCGGGTGTTGGCGTGCCGTTGGCATCCACGAGGCTAAGGTCGACACGCCCAAGTGCGCCCGCAGGGACGCGCACGCGTACGAGCATGCGGCTCTCTGCATCCACTTCGTCGGCCGGAGGGCCAGCCAGGTTGTCGTTCCACGGGTTCGTGTCACCGTCCTGAGGCTTAAAGACCTCGATCTCGGCGACCACCTGGGCCCGGACGACAATTCGGCCAACCGATCGGTCCGGTGGTCCCACGGCCGGGCCGACGCAAAAATAGTCCAGCGTCGTGGTAGCTCGCAGGTAGTACACCCCCGGGACCGTCGGGGCTCGGAGGTTGTGCCTCAGGTCGGCCGTGTTGACGGGCGTCCAGGCAACGCCGGGGTTTGATGCTGGAAGCCCTCCACTGAAGGCGCACGCGGGACCAATCGCCGGAGTGCCTGTCACCGCGTTGGCGCCGATGCCGAAATACAGCTGCCGGATGCATCCGGGGCAGTATTCGGTCCGGGCTGCATCGCCGCTTACGGTGAACTGCTGGCCCGGCGTGAGGATGATGGCATTCGGAGCGCCGTCCTGTACCCCTCCAGTGAGGACGACAGAGTTGACGACCGTGCCGCCGCCGAGCCCCTTCGGTGTGGAGAAGTCGCACGTATCATCGGTAACACCAACCCCGGCCGTCGGCGGGTCTTCGTCCACGGAATCACAGCCGTCCGGGATTGGTGGAAGGATCTCGATGCCGCCCACGGGGCTCGTGCTCCCGAAAGCGTTGATCCCGCCGGAGTAGACGGCCTGGAGGGTGTGCTGACCCACCGACGCTAGCCCGGCTGCCCCCCCTGTCTGAACCCCGATTTGCGCAACCGAGGTCGCACCGACGGTGAAGAGTGTCGCCGCCGGTCCGATTGGGATGTCATCGGCGTAGAACTGCACTGTACCCCCCTGCGGGACCACCGTGCCGGTTCCCTTCACGACTGCAAAAAGGGTCACCGAATGTCTCTGATGGACTGCTGGCTTCGGATCGGTGTCGAGCACCGTGACCGTCCGCCCAATCCCCACCGTCGTCGGCTGCGAAGTCCGGCAGGTGCCGAAGTTGCACACCGTCGCCGTTACCCGCAGTGAGACCGGCGCGCCTGGCTCGTTTCGGACGGTGGTGGTGAACGTCTTGCTCAGTCCGCTCTGGTTCGCGGGCGTTCCTCCCGGCGCCGACCACGAGATACTGGTGAAGTCGCCCGAGAAGGTCGCCTGGCAGGTGAACTGCGCGACCTGGCCATCCGGCGTGATTGGGAACTCGGTCGCGCACACCACCGCGACCGCGCCGCCGGCGGGCGGTGTGGCCACCGGCGTCGCCCCGGTGCCGGTGCCACCCGGCCCGGTGAAGGTGGTGCCACCCAGGTTCGCCGGGAAAACGATCCGCTCGGCACGCGTCACCGACCGGCAGATGGTTACGTTGCAGACGGTCGCCGAGACCGTCGCTGGCGCGTCGTCGTTGAAGGCCATCAGGAACGAGCTCGACCCTATGAAGTCGGGCACCACCTGGCCGTTGAGCGTCCACCGGGTTGTCGTGTAGGTGCCGGTTACCTGCAGGTCGCAGATAAACGTCGCCTGCTTGGGCGAAGGCTGGTAGATCGTGCTGCAGGCCATGCCCACCGTATCTGGCGGGAGCAACGGCCCCGTTTCCGCGGGCGGGGTGATGCCCGGCGGCAGGCCGGGGCCCTGGCCGGGCGGCCGCGGCAGCCGTTGGATCGTTTCGCCCGGGCCGTGCGCGAACTTCAGCCGCGTGGCCAGCAGGAACGACCCGAACCCGACAATGATGTTGTCCTCCTCGTTCGGCAGTCCGGGCGCGAAGCGGATAGGGTCCCCCAGCTCGAACCCGGACCTGTCGGCTGTCTCGACACGCAGCTGGCCGGGTTCGGTTCCGAGGGTGATGTTCGTGCGGGCCTCGACGAACGGCGTCTGAGTCGGGGTGGGCACCGGGCTGGGGGTCGCAGTCGCCGCGGGGGTTGGCGTCCCGTCGCCGGGACCACCACCTCCGCCGCCAGCGTCGCCCGTCGGTCTCGGCGTGGCCTGGCCAGCCCCGGGCGTGCGCACCACCGGCGCCGGGGCGTTCGGGTCGTAGTCGAGTTCGGCGCTGGTCCCTTCCTGGCCCTCGATGGTCGCGATCGAGGCGGTTCCGTCGCGGCCGTAGGTATGGATGGCGACGCTTCCGCCCTGGTCGCCGGTGCTGAGGATCTCGATGCGGTAATCATCGCGTGACCCCGGCAGCACGATCTGATGCGTGCCCGCGCCCGGAGGCGGCGGCTTTTCGATGCAGGTTGGGTCACGCCAGGCGCGGCGGGTGCTCACCGAGGCGCCTGGTATCTGGATGATTGGCTCGGCAGTCGCACCGGCGGTCGTGTCGCCGGTTCCGACCACCCGGCCCTGCTTGTCGACCACGCGGAATTTCACATCGGAAGGCGCGGTGAGCACCACGGCGCTCAGGTCGGAGCTTGGCTCGTAGATGACCGAACTCCGGACATTTCCCTTGTAGGCGTCGAGTGTCGTGCGGTCGCGATAGAACGGGTCGTTGATGAGGATGGTGTCGCCATCGAGACCGACCGCCGCGATCCAGTGGCCGGGAACCTCGAGGATGATGGGCCGTCCCGCGCGGAGCTCTGCGCGGATCTCGTCCTCCGAGCCACTGCCTGTGCGCACGAAGCGAACCGTTGGCGTGCCAGGTTTCATCTTCGCGATCTCGCCCGAAAGCTCGTTCGCCGCGGTCCAGATGACGTCGCCGTAGATGTAGCCACGGCTTACCCAGCCGCGGTCGGTCCGCCGCGCTTCACCGTTGAACCAGGCGTTCAGCGATTGAGGCGTCAGCGGCTGGCCATCCGGCAGGGTGATCACGTTGTAGAGCGCAAGCATCACCGCCACCGATGTCATCGCGCAGCCGCACTGGGAGATGGTGGTCCCGCACCAGTCCTTCCCGGCGGGGAGTTCCGTCGAACGCGCATACTCAACACTCGCCCAGCGCGGGTCGTTCTGTGCAAAGAACGGGGCGCCGTTCGAATCCACCTGGCCGAAGATGGGCCTGCCGCCATCGAACGTCCCGGCGACACTGGCGCCTGGATTCGTCCGGGGTTGTGCGGGCTGGCTGTTCTTCTCTTGCTGCTCCGCGGCCGCCCCCTCGTCGTCGCAGAGATGCACGCCCGCATACTCGTCCTCGGCGCCGGCGGTCTGGACGGTCTCGCCGCCGGTGAGAATCAGGACGGCGAGCGCGGTGACACCGAGGACGAGCGCCGCAAGCATGAACATCGCGGGCATGCGGAACTTCTGCAGCGGCGGGTCGACGGAAAGCTGTCCCCGGGCCCGTACTTCGGCCCCGCTATCCGCCGAACTGACGACCTCGAACGGAAGGACGATCCTGGGTCCCAGGAGCTGCCGCGGCCGCCGCACCTTGAGGGCGACAATTTGTTTTCCGCCCGGGGGCAGTTCCACAACAGGTGAATCGAACTCGTAGCGGAAGACCTGCTCGTCGTCCTGGCCAGATAGGCGTAGCCGCGCAGGCTGGTTTCCCCGGTTCTCGGCCACCATGCGGAAGTGCCTGCTGCTCCGGACCGCCTCGAAGGCGACGCTGAACGATTCGAACGGCAGGACTTCGAAGCTGCCGATCGCAATCGCCTCCCGCTGGTGCTCCTGCGAGGCCACCCTGACCGTGAAGTCGTAGCGGCCCGCAAGCGAATCGTGCCGCCGGGGTGGATGGAGCGCGATCTGCACCTCCACGTGAGCACCCGGCACGAGAGAGGCCCGGGGCGACTCGATCGTGTACCAGTCCGCGGGCAGGTCCGGGATTTCAATGCTGAAAGTGTCGACAACCCGCCCCCGGTTGGTGACGGTCAGGGTTGCGGTTGCCTGGCGGCCGGGGTCGATGGCCATGGCCGGCGACACGAGGGCGACGTGAAGTCCTGTGGGCGAAAAGGTCGTGTCGTCGCTCAATTCATCCAGGTTCGTTTCCGTCGGCGGCGGTGGGACATAGCTCGCCTCCAGGTCGCCGAACCGGAGCTCATCGCCGTCATCGAGCAGGTACCGGACGTTCGGCGTTAGCCGCTCGCCGTTGATGAACGTGCCTGCCGCGCTCGAAAGGTCTTCCACCATCAGCCGCCCGGAGTCGACCGTGAGCCGCGCGTGGCGCCGGGAGATGGAAAAGTCGTCCAGGTGGATGGACGAGCCCTCGGCGCGTCCGACCAGCGCCGAAGGGAGGTCGAGCGCGTACGACCGGGTCTCACCGGTCAGGAACGTCACTTCCACGGTCCCGAACTTCACCGGGCACCGTCCGCGAGCGTGGGGGCACTTTCACGCATTGGTCGAAGGATAGTGCCCCGGGTGGCGGATGACCACGTAACGGAAAGGTGACAACTTCGTAGCCCCGGGCCGGGGATTCGGCCGGCTAACCGAGCGGGACCACCCATGGCACTGTGCCTTCACCCGAGATCGCCACCCAGTAGACCGCCCCGGTGGTCATGGTGGAGAAGTCGCTGGCGCCCGGCACCCCGTCGCTGCCAACGAAGAATGCCTTCCACGAGGAGGAGGGGGCGTCCCACTGGAAGATCGCGGTGATGCGGGCGGATAGGTCGCTCGCCCCGGGGACCCCGGTCCCGCGGATCGCATCGTTGACGCTCATCCCATCGCGGCCCGTCCATGTCAGGAGCGACCAGCGGGACGTCAGCGTGTAGCTTTCCGTACCGCCTGGCGATGGAGGAGGAGGCGCGGTCGAACCTCCCCCGCTCCCCGTTGGGCTCACATAGGTGTAGTTCGGGACAATCTCCGAGCTGCCGTTTGGGGTGGTGACCACCACCACTGCCGGGCCCGAGACGTTGGGCGGGGCCTTGGCCGTCATGGTGGTGTCGTTAATTACCTTGCATTCGGGGGCCTGCACGGTGCCGAACTTCACCGCCCCCGGGCATGTTGCCCCGGTGAAGCCGATGCCGGTGATCACGACCTCGTTCCCCCCGAACGTCGAGCCTGTGTTGGGTGTCAGGGCAGTGATCTTGGGCACGGCGGAGTTGTAGGTGAACTTCGTCGCCGGCCCGGTGGGACTGGTGTCGGTCCCCCTGGTTACCCGCACGTCGACCGGTCCCGGGCTGCCGTTCGGGGGGCTCAGCACCGTGATTTGCGTCGCGCTGTTGAGATTGAACGCCTCGACCGGCGTATCGCCAAAGCGCACGGAAAGGGGCGCCGTGAAGTTCTTGCCGATGATGATGACGATCGTGCCCCCGGTGGTCGGCCCATTGTCGGGGTTCACCAGGTCGACGATTGGCCCGTTCGTGTAGGTGTACAGGTCGGCCGAGGTTTCCGGGCTGAGGCCCGAACCGGTCGAAACGCGGACGTGGACAGCCTGCGGGATGGCCGAGGCTGGCACCACCGCCGTGAGCGTTTGCGGGTCGACGTACGTCGGGATCACCGCCACAGCGCCGAACTGCACCACCGCCTGCGAGTTGAAGTTCTTGCCCTTGATGGTGACCGTCCCACCCCCGGCCAGCGGGCCTGCGATGGGCGAGACGCTCTCGACGGTCGGGCCTGAGTACGAGAACCGGGCCTGGGGCCCCGGTGGGCTCGCGTTTGCGTTGACCGTGACCACCACGTCGACCACACCAGCGCCCGGCGGGCTGGTGACATCGATGCGGGTTGGGCTGACCACGGTGGCAAAGGTCGCCTGGTTCGCGCCGAACTTAACCGTCGCGCCTGGCAGGAACCCCGTGCCCGTGATGGTCACCACCGTGCCGCCAACCACGGGGCCGGAATCCGGCGAGATGGAGGCGATGAGTGGTCCGGCGCTGTACCCGTAGTTCGCGGCGGTTGTGAACTGGCTGAGACCAGCAAGCGGGTGCTTTAGCGTGACGTGGACCGTGCCCGCACCGGGCGGGGCCGTGGCCACGATGCGCGTGGAGCTTTCGACCACGAAGGAGGCGGCCGGGGTGCCGCCGAAGAGCACCTCGGAGACCGGGACGTCGTAAAGGTTCGCGTCTTTGAGGATGAAATTCACGCCCGCAATCACGATGGTGTTGCCGCCCGACGGAGGCCCGAAGCTCGGGCTCAGCCCGGTGATTGTGGGCCCCTGCGTGTACTCGAATTCGCTGTCCGACGTAGCCGGGCTCGTCTTCGTGCCGACGGTGAGGGCCACATCGACCTTGCCCAGTGGGTGCGGCGGTGTGATGGCGACGATCGTGTTGGGGCCTTCGTATACGCAGTTGCTCACCGCCGTGCCACCTATCAGCAGGTGCGTGATGACGGTGGAGCACAGGGCGCCCGGCACCCCGGTGAACCCCCGCCCCGTGATTCGGAGCTGTGTCCCGCCGGCCACCGTGCCCGACTTCGGCGACAGCTGCGTGATGGTCGGGCCGGACGTGTAATAGAAGAGGTCCTTCCGTTCCACCGTATCGGGTCGGCTGTTGTGCTCGGTGTTGGAAGGGTCCTTCACCGTGACGATGATGTGGTGGGCAACGCCCTCGGTGATGAAGCCGCAGACGAGCGGCAGCGGGCCGAGATTCAGGGTCAGGATGATTTGCGTGTTGTTGACCGGGGTGAAGGTGCCGCAGGTCCCGAGTGGGGTGGGCGTGGCAAGGATGTTGTTGGCCGGCAGGAAGCTGAGTCTCGTCGTGGTGCTGACGCCTGGCTGGAGGAAGTTCACGCCGGTAATGACGATCGTCTCGCCCCCCGGGGGTTGAGGATCGGTGCCCGCGCTACGCGGTGAGACGTTCAGAACCTGAGGCTCGTTCGTCCCGATGATCCGGATCTTCGAGGAAGAGATCGGACCGATCTGGCCGCCGTTACTCACGCTCCGAATCGTGACGAAGATGTCTTTGCTCTCGAACCGGTTCTGGTTCAGCGTTTGGATGAACACGCTTTGCTGTGTCAGGTTCGTGTTCTTCGGGAACGTCACCAGTTTGGTCTGCTCCGAAGCCGGGTAGTCGACGTTGGGGTCGCCGCCCTCGAGCTCCAGCTGTACCTGCACGTCGACCGTCAGCGTGGCGCCGCTCGTGCGCTTCACGGTCACCAGCACCGCGGTGCCCTCCGGCGTCGAGTACTCCACTTTGTCGAGCTCGAAAATGCCCTCACCCGCGGCGGTCGCGCCCCTCTGGGGCAGCGCGAGAAGCGCCACCGCGCAGAGCGTTAGCGACAACAAAGCAACCGCACGCCGCGGCGGGCGCACGAGCTTCCGGTGGTGCCTCACTCCCGGTGCAACCTCCCCCCTTTGGAGCGAACGCAACCTGGCCCGGGGTTCCCGGGCCGGCTGAGATCACCCTGCGCGTCACGCGCGGAGCGGCCCTACGCCTGGCACGCCGCGCCCGAAGGCAGCGCGGATGATAGCCGCCTGTACCTCCGCCGCGACACCCGCCGGCGTGATGTCTCTCAGCACGCCCCCGTGTCCCCGGCGTCGTTACGTCGGCTTGCGGAATTCAACACGATCCGGAGCGGCCTGTGTGTGAAGATTTCGTCGCCTCGCGGGCCGTGGGGCATTCCTTCCCACACCGTATACTCGGGACATCGCACATCCCGGGTCCGCCGCCATGCTTTTCCACGACTCACCCGAACACGCCGTGTTCCGCCAGGAGCTGAAGGAGTTCCTCGCCGCCGAGCTTCCCGCGGACGACTGGAACATGACCAACGATCGCGACCATGTCTCGCCAGAGGCGGCTGCGTTCACCGCCGCTTTCCGCAAGAAGCTCGCCGCCCGCGGGTGGCTGACCATGGGCTGGCCGCGCGAGTTTGGCGGCGCCGGCGCCAGCTACATGACCCAGACCGTCTACATGGAGGAAATGAGCGCCGCAGGCGCGCCCGGCGCCTACGACCAGGGAGTCTGGCTGGCCGGCCCCGCGCTCATGATGCACGGGACCCGGGAGCAACAGGACCGCTGGCTCCCGGCCATGCGGTCGGCGGACGTGCACTGGTGTCAGCTGTTCTCCGAGCCCGGCGCAGGCTCCGACCTCGCTTCGCTCCAGACACGCGCGGTCCGGGATGGTGACGAATTTGTCGTCAACGGCCAGAAGATTTGGACCAGCGGTGCAACAGACGCCGACTGGGGCATTCTCCTGGCCCGCACTGACCCCGAGGCGCCCAAGCACCGGGGGATCAGCTACTTCATGCTCGATATGCGGACGCCCGGCGTCACCGTCCGTCCGCTCGTGAACCTGATGGGCAGCCAGCACTTCACCGAAGTGTTCCTCGAGGATGTGCGCATCCCACGCGACTGTCTCATCGGCGAAGAGAACCGCGGCTGGTACATCGCCACCACCACGCTCGACCAGGAGCGCAGCTCGATCAACCGCGTGGTCATGACGCGCTCCACCCTCGAGGCGCTTATCGGCTACGTGCGCCTGAACGCCGCCCTCCGCCGCGCCGAAATCCGCCACGAGCTCGCCGAGCGGGCACTGGAATTCGAGATTGGCCGCTGGCTGTGTTACCGCGTGGCCCAGATGCAGAGCGAGGGTAAGGTGCCCAACTCCGAGGCCTCCGTCTCGAAGGTATTCGGCACCGAGCTTCAGCGTCAGATGGGGATCACCGGGCTGCGCGTGCTCGGCCTGCCGGGCACCATCGAGCCGGGGAGCCCGTACGCCCCGTTGCGGGGGCGTGTGGAGCGCTGGGCGCTTGCCGCCCCGAGCTACACGATCGCCGGTGGCACCAGCGAAGTGAACCGGAGCATCATCGCCACCCGCGGGCTCGGCCTGCCGAGAGCCTGATTGCGGCTTGCGTCACCGGCGGCCGGGGTCCACGCTCACACCATGTCCGAGAACATCTACAAGACCGACGGGACCATCGACTCGTTCGAGAATCGATTCCCCGTGCGTAACTACGAAATTGAGTTTGTCGCGCCAGAGTTCACCAGCGTCTGTCCGATGACCGGCCAGCCCGACTTCGGCACCATCATCGTGACATACACACCGGGCGAGCGGTGTATCGAACTGCGCAGCTTCAAGTTCTACCTCCAGACGTTCCGCAATCGTGGCATCTTCTACGAGAACGTGGTCAACACCATCCTCGATGACATCGTGGAAGCGATTCATCCGCGGCAGCTGACGGTGACCGGGGAGTTCAACACCCGGGGCGGTATCTCGGCCCGCGTGACCGCTTCGTATGCGAGCGGCGAAGCCTGAGACCGTGACCGTTGCTGGGGCAGAGGCGTAGACTCTCCCGAGGCGCGATTGCGCCCCGAAGAGGACGCTCTGCATGCCCCTCAAACCCGACCCCGGCGGGTTTCCCCAGCGCAAGGTCACCGAAGTCCCATCCGTCAGCGCCGCCCACATGCGGGAGGTGCAGCGTGTTGCACAGGAGGAGTTCGGGCTCGATATCCTCCAGCTCACGGAAAACGGCGGCAGGGCAACGGCGCTGCTTGCGCTTGCCATGCTCGGCGGCCGCGGCCGGGGGCAGCGCATCGTGCTGTTGTGCGGTGGCGGCAACAAGGGGGCCTCGGGCCTCGCAGCAGCGCGTCACCTCGCGAACTGGGGGTTCCACGTCGATCCCGTCATCAGCGGCGTAGAAGAGGAGGCCTCGTTCACTGCCCGCCGCCAGGTCCACATCCTGCGGCAATGCGGCATCATCGAGCCGGCCGACCTCGAATCCAGCGAGATCACCGTCGAGGAACAGCTCGCGGCCGCCGACCTCGTGATCGACGCGATTGTCGGTTACGGGCTCGAAGGTCCCCCTGTCGGGATCGCGGCTGCGGTCACCCGGCTTGCCGTCGATGCGAGGCGGCCGATCCTCGCGATCGACGTTCCGACCGGTGTCAATGCCACCACGGGAGAGATCAGCCGGCCAGCCATCCAGGCCGCGACCACCCTGATGCTCGACCTGCCCAAGCGGGGCGTGTTCGAGGCCGCGGCCCGCACCCATGTTGGCGAGCTGTTCGTGGCCGATCTGGGCATCCCCCACAGCGTGCACGAGCGCCTCGGCATCAATGTTGGCCCGCTCTTCAGCGAGGGGCCGCTGGTCCGCCTCCGCCGCTGAAAACGGGCGCCGAAGGTGGTCCTCCGGGTTGCATCTTCAGCCCATCGCACCGAAACTTGAGGCTGTTCCCCGATAGCTCAACGGTAGAGCACGCGGCTGTTAACCGCGGTGTTCGTGGTTCGAATCCACGTCGGGGAGCCACTTTGGAGCTGAACGGGACGGCGCC
>CAZYLL010000001.1:18894-413841 GCA_964648195.1 uncultured Anaerolineaceae bacterium
GTACAGCGAAGAGTATGAGACGCGGGCCGAGGCGATGGCGCGGGAGCGGGCGCTGAAGCGGGGCAGGCTGAACCAGGAGCTGCGAGCGCGCTTGCAGGGGGGTGGCGAGGGAGGCTGTTAACCGTCCTTCCGGGGAAGGATTCGTGGTTCGAATCCACGTCGGGGAGCCACTTTGGAGCTGAACGGGACGGCGCCGGGATGGCGTTCACCGTGTACGTATTGCGGAACCGGGCCGGGTCGCTGTACATCGGGCAGACATCGGAACTGGGGCGACGCCTGGCGGAGCACGAGAGTGGGCTGGGCGGCTGGACCGGGGGAGGAGGACGCGGTCCGTGGGAGCTGGTGTACAGCGAAGAGTATGAGACGCGGGCCGAGGCGATGGCGCGGGAGCGGGCGCTGCATGTGCCTCGCGCCCGGGCTACCCGCCTCGCTCCAGTTCCTCGCGCACGGCGCGGCGCCTCACCTTGCCGCTGGCGGTCATCGGCAGCGCATCGACACGGACGATCCGCCCCGGGACTTTGAACGTGGCCAGTCGCTCTCGCATCCAGGCGCGGAGTTGCTCGCAATCGAGCTCCCCGTCGGCCACGACGGCCGCGGCCACCACCTGACCCCACGTTGGGTCGGGCAGCCCGACCACGGCGGCCTCCCGCACGCCCGGGTAGCGCAACATCACCCCCTCGACCTCGGCCGGGTGGACGTTCTCGCCACCGCTGACAATGAGGTCGTCGCGCCGATCGAGCACATACAGGTAGCCCTGCTCGTCGAGCCGGCCGATGTCTCCCGTGTGCAGCCACCCATCGCGGATGGCGGCGGCTGTCGCATCCGGACGGCGGAAGTATCCCGGGGTCACGACCGGCCCGGCGACCAGGATCTCGCCGGCCTCGCCGGGCGGGGCATCGATGCGCAGCCGGGTCGTCACCAGTGGCTTACCCGCCGAACCGAGCCGGGCGATGGCATCAGCCGGCGCGAGCGTAGCTACCTGGCTCGCCGTCTCGGTCAGCCCGTACGTCTGGACCACGGGATACCCGAGACTCGCCGCCCGTTCGAGCAACGGTTCTGGCACAGGGCCGCCGCCGACCAGTGCCACGCGAAGCGCCGGCGGGCATGGTGCGGGGTCGGCATCGAGCAGCCGCTGGAGCATGGTCGCTACAACGGAGATGTGCGTCACACCGTCGTTGCGGAGCGACGCGCTCACTGCGCGTTCATCGAACTGCCGGTGAAGGACAACCGCGGTGCCGTGCAGCACGCTGCGGATGACGATTGAGAGTCCGCCGACGTGGAACAGGGGGAGGCACGCCAGCCAGCGGTCACCCGGGAGGACTCCGAGGTTGAACGCAGAACCTGCCGCGCTCGCGAAGAAGTTCCCGTAGGTCAGGACAACGCCCTTCGGCAGGCCCGTCGTGCCGGAGGTGTACATAATGCAGAACGGGTCGTCTTCACCGTACAGGCCGGCGGGCTCGAATTCCGCCTTCGCTGACCCGCCGAGTGGAAATACCAGCGGCGGGCCAAGACCGGCCTCCGCCGCCGCCTCGCCCGCAGTGCGCGCAAGCGCTGCGTCAGCGACAAAGAGGGAAATGGCGGCGTCCTGGAGCTGGAAGGCGAGCTCGCTAACGCGGAGGCGGGCGTTGAGCGGCACAAGCACAGCGCCGATCCGGGCCGTCGCGTGGACCAGATCAATCACTTCTGGCGCGTTCCATGCCAGCATCGCGACGCGGTCGCCGCGCCGGACGCCTTGCTGCCAGAGCGCCCCGGCCACGCCATCGACCCGCTTGTCGAGTTCGGCGTAGGTGTGCTCCCCCGAGTCATCGATGAGTGCCACC
Organism: uncultured Anaerolineaceae bacterium; assembly: GCA_964648195.1. Classification (GTDB taxonomy): domain Bacteria; phylum Chloroflexota; class Dehalococcoidia; order Tepidiformales; family Tepidiformaceae; genus Amarobacter. Next base: position 20,715 of record CAZYLL010000001.1, read on the forward strand.
GTTGAAGGGAGCGCACCGGCGCGGTGGGCCAGCCAGTCCACCATCGTGCCGCTCACGGTTCCACCTCATGCCAGCTGCCGATCGCGTAACGGTCCACAGCGGCAGCGTCGAGATTCACGCCCAGGCCGGGGCCTTCGGGAAAGCGCATCCGGCCCTCGACGACAGGCGGGACGCCTGAACCGATGGGGTTCTCGACCAGGTCGAGGGTGGCGAGCCCGCAGGCGGGAGGCGGGCTGCCGGCGAAGGCCGCGAGGTGCAGGGCCACCGCCGTCCCCGGAGCCAGGTCGAATGTTGTGGTGACGATGACCGGTATGCCGGCGTTCTTCGCCCGCACCAGCATCGCCAACGACTCGCCCAGGCCGGATGCCATCGGCTTGATGACGAGCAAGTCCGCCGCGCCGGCCATGATCGCCTGGTCCAGCGCCGCGACCGTGCGGGTCGACTCGTCCAGCGCCAGCGGTACGGGCGACCACTCGTGCAGGGCGGCGAGCCACGCGTACTCCGGTCCAGGGTCTGCAAGCGGCTCTTCGCAGAGGGCAACTGCGTGCTGCTGGCAGCCTTCCAGGAACTGGCGGGCCTCATCGTATGCCCAGGAGCCATTGGCGTCGCAGCGCAGCGTGACACCCGCCCCGGCCGCTGCGCGTACGGCGGCCACCGTCGCGAGCGCCGCGGCCGGGTCTCCCCCGACCTTAAGCTTGATGGTCTGGAAGCCCTCGGCCGCCAGCCCGGCGGCCTGCCGCCCAGCCGTGGCGGGGCCGACCAGGTCGATGAGACCGTTCACCTCAACTTCGCTCTCCCCGGTGAAGAAAGGAATGCCTTCACGGGTGGCGAGCCAATGGTGGAGCGGAACGCCGGCGGACCGGGCAGCGAGGTCGGCGAGCGCCGTCTCGACCCCGCAGACCAGTGCCGCGCTCCAGTCGCCTTGCAGCCACGGGGGGAGGGCGATCTCGCCCATGCCCTGCGACGGGTCCGTCCTTCGGATGCGGGAAGCCGTGGCCGTGATGAAGGCCTCGATCGATTCGCCGTGCCCGGCAAAGGATGAGCCTGCCGGGAGCGCCGCTTCGCCGATTCCGCGCGTCCCCCCGGCGGCCTCGAGTTCGAAAAGGACGCTCTCGCGCACCCGGTACGACGCCTGCGCGTTCGCGACCACGTTCCGGAAGGGCACGGCGACTCGCCGCCAGCGCAGGCGAAGCATGCGGTCAGGGGGTGCGGGGGAACGCCGACGTATCGCTGTAGCGCGAGGGCCGCCGCTGGAGGAACGCGTCCCGGCCTTCCTTCGCCTCATCGGTCATGTAAAACAGCATGTTGGCGTTATGTGCGAGCTCGGTGAGCCCTGAAAGCCCGTCGAGCTCCGCGTTGAACGATGATTTCAGCATGCGCAGCGCTATCGGGCTGTGCTGGAGCATCTCGCGCGCCCATTGCACGCCCTCAACTTCCAGCCGGTCCAGGGGAACGACCTTGTTGACCAGCCCCATCGCCTCGGCCTCCCGTGCATCGTACTGCCGGCAGAGGTACCAGATTTCCCGCGCCTTCTTCTGGCCGACGATGCGAGCGAGCTGCGAAGCGCCGAATCCACCATCGAAGCTTCCTACGCGGGGGCCGGTCTGGCCGAACCTTGCATTCTCCGCTGCGATGGTCAGATCGCAGATGACATGAAGCACGTGCCCACCGCCGATCGCGTAACCCGCGACCAGCGCGATGACCGGCTTGGGCATGGAGCGAATCAGCTTGTGCAGGTCGATGACGTTGAGGCGTGGAATGTTGTCTTCGCCTACGTAGCCGCCATGCCCGCGGACCCGCTGGTCTCCCCCGGAGCAGAACGCCCGGCCCCCTTCGCCGGTGAAGAGCACCACCCCAATGGTTGAATCTTCGTTGGCATTCCGGAAGGCATCGATCAGCTCGAAGATGGTCTTTGGGCGAAACGCGTTGTGCACTTCGGGCCGGTTGATGCTGATCCGGGCGATGCCCTCGGCCTTCTGGAAGATGATGTCGTCGTAGGTCCCGGCAGTCTGCCACTGAATTGCCGTCATGGGCGGTCTCCTTTTGCGTTCAGCACGAATGTGATCACCTCTCGGGCGCACCATTCGGGGTTTTCGATGTGGGCGGCGTGTCCGGCCGCCGGCACGATGGCAGCGCGCCCGCGAGGCAACCGGGCGGCAAGGTCCTGCGCCGTCGCGGCGTACCGGGTGTCAAGTTCCCCCGCCATCGCCAGGACTGGCATCGGCAACTCGCCGAGGCGGCCATGGAGCGGCTCCTGCGCGCCGGTGCCCATGCCCCGCAGGCTGTTGGCCAGGCCGATGGGATCGCACGCCAGTCTGCCAGTGCGGATTTCCTGGCGCAGCTCCTCGGGCAGGTTCCGCTGCGAGGCGAACAGCGGGATCGACTCCCAGTAGTCGACGAACGCGGGCACGCCCTCGAAAATGATGCGCCCGGCGAGCCGCTCATCATCGGCAACCCGCGCCGCCCTGCCCCCTGCCTCCGCAATTCCCGCGGAGGCACCGATCAGCGCGAGGCGCTCGACAGACTGCGGAAATGCGGCGGCGACGTGGAGGGCTGTCCGGCCCCCCATCGAGTATCCCAGCCAGGCGCCGCGCGCGAACCCGGCGAGCTCCACTGCCCTCGCAATGTCCGCCACCACCTGCGGCATCCGGTAGTGGTCGATTTCCGCCGGCTTGTCGGACTGTCCGTGCCCGGCGATGTCGACCGCGACCGTGGTCAGCCGTTCCCGCAGCAGCTCGCCAAACCTGCCCCACCCGGCAGCAGACCCGGTGAAGCCATGAAGCAACACGATGGCCGGGCCAGCGCCCGCCACTTCAACGTTAAGGAAGAATCCCGCCGCGACCTCAAGCCGTGGCATGCGCAACCCCCGCCCGGTCCCACGCCGCCGCCGCCGCGCGCTCCCATGCCTCGCGGTGGCGGGCCGCGTTTGCGGTCCGGTCGGTCCGCACCTCGACGACTCGGAGGCCCCGGGAGGGCGCGCGGAGTAGCGCGCCGAAGTCCACCCAGTCTGCACTGCAGTGATACTCACCACCGAACAACCGGACAGCGTGCTCGAATTCCAGGTCTGACGGGGTGCCGAACCAGGATTCGAACAGGCCGTCGTGTGCGGCCTGGGGCAGGTAGTGGAAGATGCCCCCGCCATTGTTGTTGATGAGCACAATCGTCAGGTCAATTCGGTGCCGCCTGGCGGCCCAGAGCCCCGTGAGATCGTGGTAGAACGAGAGGTCGCCGATCACCAGCACGGTCGGGCCCGGGCTGATTGCGGCCACACCCAGCGCAGTCGAATTCACGCCGTCGATGCCGTTGGCCCCGCGGTTGGAAAGGAACCGCAGCGGCTTCCCGTCGGAGACCACGAACGAGTCCAGGTCGCGAACCGGCATGCTGTTCCCGGCCACCACCGTCGCCCCTGCCGGGAGGATCTCCTGGAGTTCCAGGAAGACGCGCCCCTCGAAGAGCGGACCGGGCTCGAGTGCCGCCTCGCGCATGGCCGCCGATGCCGCCTCATCACGCTCCTTCCAGGCCTGGAACCAGCTGGCCTCCGGGCTGACACTTCCCTGCAGGGCGCTCGCGAGCATGCTCGCGCTCACGGCCGGGTCGCCTGGCAACACGTAATCCATGGCGACCGGGCCCACCCGCCACGAGCCCCAGGGCTCGCAGAGGACCTGTGCCGCCCGGGCCTGGTCGAGCAGCGTGTTCAGCGCCTTGGACGTCGGCCGTCCGCCGAAGCGGATGACTGCGTCCGGGGCGCAATGGACGAGTGCGCGGCGGTCGCGCAGCACTGCATCGTAAGCGCTCAGCACGTGGGTCCGGTCGTGCGGGCCGGTGCGCAGGCCGCTGAGCGGGTCCGCCAGGACTGGGGCCCCCAGCGCTGAGGCCAACATGGCGATTGGGGTTGCAGCCCGCGGCGGGACTTCAGGCCCGGCGACGATAAGCGGGCGGCGTGCGGACTTTACGAGGCCAGCGGCGAGTTCGATGTCCTGCGTCAGCGGCGCAGGGGTGCCCGGGAGAATGGTGTGCCGCCGCGGTGCGGGCCGCGGTTGGCTTGCCCCGGGCCCGATGAGCGGCTCCTCAAACGGGAAGTTCAGGTGGACCGGCCCGGGGAACGGCCCGAGCGACTCGCGCACCGCCCGCATGGCGACCGTCGCGAAGAACCCGGGCTCAAATGCTGCGCCGTACGGGGTGGGCAGGTCCTGCGCCAAACGCACGGTCGTCCCGTACATCCCGGCCTGGGGCATGGTCTGCTCAGCGCCAACCTCGCGCAGGCGCGGGGGCCGGTCGGTGGTGCACACGATGAGGGGGACGCCAGAGAGGTGGGCCTCAGTCACCGCGGGGTAGTAATTTGCCGCGGCCGTCCCCGACGTGCAGACCAGTGCAACGGGCCGCCCGGTCGCCTTTGCCATGCCCAGGGCGAAGAATGCTGCCGCGCGTTCGTCAAGGTGCAGCCAGGCGCGGATTGCCGGCTGCAACGCAAAGGCGATCGTCAGCGGCGTCGATCGTGACCCGGGCGTGATGCAGACGTGCTCGACGCCGTGGGCCGCGAGGGCGTCGACGAACGCGGCCGAGGCGGCTTCGACAGCGAGCGGCGCGTCAGGCGTCATCGACGGCCTCCCGGAGGGGCCGGAACTTGGTCTCCGTCTCGGCGAACTCCCGTTCGGGGTCCGAACCATGGACGATGCCCGCCCCGGCGTAGAACCTCGCGGCCGAGCCGCGAATCAAGCCCGAGCGTAACCCGACCGCAAACTCGCCGTCGCCGTCGAGCCCGACACGACCGATCGGGCCCGCATACCAGCCGCGGTCCATGCCTTCGAGCCGGTCAATGGCTGCAACCGCCTCGTCCCGCGGCCAGCCACCCACGGCCGGCGATGGATGAAGCGCGGCCACCACGGTCATCACGTCCTCTCCGTGCAGCAGGCGGCCGGTGATCGGGGTCCGCAGGTGCTGGATATTGGCGACGCGAAGGATTTCTGGCTCACGGGGGACATCGAGCTCGCTGCAGAACGGCGCAAGCCCCTCCCGCAGCGCGTGGACAACAAGGGCGTGCTCGTGGCGTTCCTTCGCATCCGCGAGGAGCCGCGCGGCCAGGGCGTCGTCCGCTGCCGAGTCGCCGCCGCGCGGAATGGAGCCCGCGAGCGCGACGGTGCTGACGCTGCCCCCGCGTACCTTGCAGAGGAGTTCTGGCGTCGCGCCCAGCCAGGCGCTGGCGCCCGCAGCCAGTTTGAACAGGAAGCAGCGCTCGTACCGGTTCGCCAGCCGCTCCAGCACGAGCCCGCTGTCGATCTCATCGTCGCGCTGCACGTCCGCCGGGCGCGCCAGTACCACCTTCTGATAGCGGCCGGCCTCGATTTCTTCGATTGCGGCCGCTACCGTGGCGCACCAGTCGCGTCCTGCCGACTCCATCGGCCAGGTCGGGTGTTCCACGGGTGCGGGCCCGGGTTCGCGCGAGGTCCTGGCCAACTGAGCGCCGATCTCCCGGAAGGTCGCGCCCGGTTCGAGTCGTAAGGTGACGCTGGCCTCGACGGCCTCGCCGCTCCACGCGACGAGCACCCGAGGGAGTACGAACGTCCACCCGCCGAATGCGTCCCAGGCGGGGTCGTGGACGGTGCCCCCGGCCACGAACCGGCCACCGCCAAAGAATGACGGTTGCACGTGTCCGGTCACACGGGAGACGTGGGCGATGCGCGCCGCCTCGCGCACAGCCCTGGCCGCATCGTGCATCGTCGCTTCGCGCGGGCCCCGGAGCACCAGCTCCTGCCCAAAGCCCGCGACGATGGTCGGCTCGCCGGGGGGCCGCCAAACGACCGAGGCCTTCCTCAGCAGGCGTGCGAGCCCGGCGCGGCTCAACATTTCGACCCTTTCCGTTGGAACGGGCAAGGTCACAAGGGCTGGCGTCCTGAGTGTCGCTGCGACCGAGAAAAATGCCTCAAGCAGTTCGTCGCGGGCCAGTTCCAGGGGTGTTTGGGCGAGCATTCAGCAGTTCAGCCTAGCGTGACCGCTGGCTATGAGCAGTACGGCGGCTCACTCGTGCCGCTCAATGCCCCCGGCGCTGTATAGTCCCGCGTCAGTTGGAGGTTGACGTGACGGCAATCGACTTCATGAAGCAGACCCTGGACTTCATCCATCGTGGTTTCCGCGGCGCGCCCGAGGGGCTCACCGGGGAGCAGCTCCATTTCGTCCCCGAAGGCCAATCCCATTCTGTTGCCTGGTGCATGTGGCACGCCGCCCGCATCGAAGACCTGTTCTTCCAGCAGATCTTCCAGGGCAAGCCTGCGGAGTGGGATACGGGCGGTTGGGCGGCGCGCACCGGACTGCCAGCGAAAGGCTTTGGCACAGGCCAATCCAACGAGGACGCCCGCGCGCTCCGGATCGAATCGCTGAGTGAGTTCCAGGCCTACCAGGCACGGGTTGCCGGGCTATCCTCGGAGTTCCTCGATTCGATCACCGAAGCAGACCTGGAACGCGAGGTGAAGCTGGGCGAACGGACAGAGAAGCTGGGCGAATCGATCAACCTGCACCTGGTCATCCACCTCAACGGCCACCGCGGTGAGGTCAACCTGCTGCGCGGGATGATGGGCCTGGACCCGGTGCTCCTGAACCAGGGCGGCTAGCCCGCGCAGAGGTGGGTGGCCGTTGCGCGCCGCCTCGGGTAGGTTATCCCCCCGGGCTCCGAGCGTTCTGCGGATGGTCCGCCAGGGCTTGCAGCTGCTGACGCTGAAGCGAGAGGCGTTCTTTCCGGAGGGGGCCGCTGCCAACCGTGCGTAGGGGAGCACAGCCTTGAGTGTTGCACGGCGGCCTGCCCCCAGGGGCATCCACGTTGCGCGCATGGCCTCGCGCCGGCCGTTCCGGGGCCCCGGGAGCGGCATCAGCGAAATCCTGGCCGGCTTCGGGATCGTCCTCGCCGCCGGGTTCGTCCTCCTCATGTTGCCGGTCGCATCCGAATCAGGCGATTGGACGCATCCGAGGGACGCGCTCTTCACTGCCGTCTCGGCCGTCTGCGTCACTGGCCTGGTCCTGTTCGACACACAGGCCCACTGGAGCCCCTTTGGCGAGGTGGTCATCCTTCTGCTCATCCAGGTCGGCGGGCTGGGGTACATGCTGGGAACGACCATCGTGCTCTGGGCCTTTGGCCGCCAGCTTGGCCTGCGCGACCGCAACATGCTCCGCCTGTACTACGGAGCCCCCAACATGAAGGAGACGCTCGGTTTCGCCCGCGGAGTTGGGCTCTTCACGGCCGTTTTCGAGTCGGCCGGAGCGGTGATACTCACCGGCGCGTTCCTCGCCGATGGCCATGGCATCGGCGAGTCGCTGTGGTGGGGCCTGTTTCATGCGGTCTCGGCCTTCAACAACGCCGGTTTCAACGTCACCGGTGCGGACATGATCCCCTTCTCAGGCAACCCTGTGGTGCTGCTGACCCTCGCCACGCTCGTCGTTGCCGGGGGGCTCGGGTTCCTCCCCCTGGCCACGCTCGCCTCGCGCCGTTCGTTCCGTCGGCTGCCGCTTGAATCGAAGCTGGTGTTCGTCACAAGCGCCGCCCTCCTGGCCGCCGGGACGGTTGCGGTGCTTGCGTTCGAATGGGCCAACGATGCGACGTTGGGCGCGCTGCCAATCCAGGACCGTCCCGTCGTTGCCCTTTTCCACAGCGCCAACGCGAGGACCGCGGGTTTTAGTGCGATGGACCTCGCCCGGCTCCACGACGAGTCGAAGATCTCCACCGTGGGCCTGATGTTCATCGGGGGGGCGGCCGGTTCGACCGCCGGGGGCCTCAAGGTCGGTGCATTCTCCATGCTGTTCGCTGTCATGCTTTCGACCCTGAGAGGAAGGGAGGAGGTGAGCGTCTTCCGGCGGACGATCCCCACAGCGGTGATCCAGCAGGCCACGACCCTGGCACTGTACTTCGTGGCCCTCCTGTTTGGCTTCTCGCTCGCGCTCACCCTCACCTCGAGCGAGGAGTTCCTCGACACCGTGTTCGAAGCAATGTCCGCCCTGGGAACGGTCGGGTTCAGCGCGGCCGGGACCCCGGTTTTCGGTGACTGGGGGCACCTCGTCTTGATTGCGGCCATGCTCTTCGGCCGCTTCAGCCCCCTGGTGCTTGTCCTGTACATGTCGCAGCCGCGCAAGAAGCTGCCCTATCACCACCCTACCGATAGCGTGAGGCTTGGGTGATGCTGGATGGCGCACTACGGACGCCGTATCGTGCTGCGGGTGGGCGCCGGACGGCGCCGGCGATGCGAATTCTGAGGTCGGCGAACGCATGAAGGTAGCGATCCTGGGGCTTGGGCGGTTCGGCTCGCAGCTGGTCGAGGAGCTGGTCGGCATGGGCGTCGAAGTGCTGGCGGTCGATGCGGACAACCAGCGCGTGAACGAACTTGCCGAGATTGCCACGCTCGCCGCATCCGGCGACCTGACCGACTTCGAGTTTCTGAGCTCGCTCGCCCTCGAAACCTACGATACCGTCGCCGTGGCCATCGGGAGCGCGGTCGCCACCAGCGTCCTGCTGACGCTTACCCTTAAGCGGCGGCTCGAATTGCGCCACGTGGTCGCCAAGGCCAGCACCGACGACCACGCTGAGGCGGTGCGGCTGGCCGGCGCCGATATGGTCGTGAAGCCCGAGCAGGAAGCCGCGATCCGTCTCGCCCACACGCTCGGCCCTTCCAGCCACCTGGGCGAGTACCTTTCGCTCGGCCCGACGTTTGGATGTGCCAAGCTCGATGCGCCGGAATCGGCCTTCGGGAAGACGATCGGCACGATCGAAGCCTTCACTCGCCATAACGTCGTCTTGCTCGCCCTCGTTCGAGAAGACACAGTGACCTTCCGCCCCGACCGCGACGTCGTGGTCGAGCCCGGTGACGTGTGGCTCATCGCCGGCGAGGACGAGCAGCTCAGGAAGGCGAGCGGATAAGCGCGTTTGGGTCTGCGGCTCCCTGCCATGCGATGAAGGCCTCGCCCCGGGACGAGAGCCGGTAGCCCGTCTCCAGGCTGATCGTGAGGCCTCGCGCCCTCAGCTTCCGGACACCCGCTTTGAAGGCCATGGTGTCTCGCCCCACGAGCTCCGCGAGATCGTGTGCTCGCCTCCCCGGGTGCGCGGCGATGACGAGCAACGTCGCGTACGTCCACGGCCCGTCCCCGCTTGCTGCGTCCAACCGGGCGAACTGGCCCGCGAGGGCAACCAGCTCCGCGGGAGCGAGATCCGCGGCTTCGGCGAGCACGTCCCGCGGGTCGGGCGCATCGAGCCGGTGGAACGCCACCCGGTAGACCGGGATCGATGGGCCGCCGCGCAGTTCGCGCCGCAGCGCCTCCGCGCTCTCGAAGCCGGCGCGGCTCGCCTCGGCCTCATCGATCAACCCGGGATCGACGATCGCACACGTATCTACCCGGATGCGCCCCGCGGGGGTGCGGTACTCCCTGCCGGCCACGGCCTGCGGGCGCCTCCATCGGCGAAACGTCACGGTGATCGAGCCGTTCTCGATGCCGGGCCAGAACCGCGAGGAAAACAGCATGGGCGGGATTCTATCGTCACGGGCAAGTCGTTGCCGTGCGCGAAAGCGCTGAGGCGCACCCTCGAAGCGCCCATTGGCCGTGCACTCCGTATGATGTGATGAGGCGGCCGAAGTGGCGGAATGGCAGACGCGGCGGTCTCAAAAACCGCTGAGCCGCAAGCTCGTGTGGGTTCGAATCCCACCTTCGGCACCAGCGCAGGGCTGGCGAGTCCACCCTCGACTGGCCAGCCTGCGGACCCTACGCTAGCATCCGGCGCCTGGCCTTGAGCCTCGCGAATCTGCCGAGTGGTGTAACGGTAGCACACGGGCCTTTGGAGCCTTTGGTCGGGGTTCGAATCCCTGCTCGGCAACCACCAGATTCAGAAATCTCCGCAGCCGCCAGCGAAACCTCCTACGTCACAGATGGGATCGCGCAGCCTGGTGTGCCAGGTTGACCGCGTTGAAGGTGCGGGTTCACAGGACCGCACAATTTGTCCATCGGACCCGTTGCCTGACAGATTCAGACAGACAAGTTTGAGAGCTTTTGCCGGACAGTGGTCTCTGGAGCCTTTGCCCGGGTTTGAATCTCTGCCCGGCCACCGCGAATCGAGTCTCGCCATAACGCGGCGAAATCCCGGACAGTGGACTCGTTGGCTTGCTTCTATCCGCGTCATCCGCCACACCCGCGGGTCCAGGCTACCTGGATCACGAGTTGCCGCTGACGCGGGAAGGGCCCGTCGATCCTTTGTGTTGAGGGTTATCATTTCGCGGATGGCCGACCGCTCGGCTGCGATCGACTCGGGGGACCCTGTGGGGGGCGAACAATTAGCTCCTGCATTCTTGTTATTGCCTGTCTCCGAGAGCGCGCTTCGCGTCGCACGCGAGGTCGGCAGAAAGCGTGTCGTCAGGGCCGGCAAGCGCCTCCAAAGCATCGGTGGATCGCCATGGGTTGGTGTGGTCGGCTCTGGGTTATTGCGGGCGCTGGTAGCCAGCTCCACCGGTCGCCAGGCCACGTTGGGGTATGCGCCGCCAGGTGCGGTATTGGGCGTACCAGACACCTTTTCCGGAGCTGCGGTCGTCACCATCGAGGCGATGGTCCGCAGCGAGGTTTTCGACCTTCCGCTCGAACTCTTGCGCGCCAGGGCGAAGGTCGACCCGCAATTGGCTATTGCCGTAGCGGAAGACCTCGCGCAACTGGTGGAAGGAATGGTCGGTGAAGCTTCAGCTCTTGCCTTCGGCAACCTTAAGACCAGAGCGACGAGACACTTGCTGGTTCTCGCGCGGCTCAACCGTAAGTCTCATCGATACGAATCGGAACTTACCCAGGCAGATCTGGCGAATGCGATTGCCAGCACGCCCGATGCGGTTGGAAGAGTCCTGCGTCAGATGGCGCGGGAGGGTCTTGTGGCACTGTTCCCGGGCAGAATCCAGTTGCTCGATGTCGAGCGCTTGCTTGCGGTTGCGACAAGCCTCTGATTGGCACCCGACAGATGTCGTGGCGAATCGCCGCGAACCGTGCATAAGCTCGACAGGTGTCGACCAGCGCGCAGGATCCTTGTGGACTCTTGTCCCCCGGCGCCCCGGTTTGTGGCGATTGCCTGCGCGGCGAGCCGCCGGGAGCGAGGTGCCGCGATGAACGCTGGCTCCAGCAGGAGCGCCTGGTCAGCATCGGGCGGTTCGCATCGGAGATTGCCCATGACTTCGCCAACCTGGTGACCGCCATTCTCGGGTTCGCTCGCCTTGCTTTGGCTGAGCTGGAGGACGACGGCCATACGGCCGCCGACTTACGAGAAATAGTCGCTGCCGGGGAAAGCGCCTCGACGCTCGCCAGGCAACTGCTCTCGTTCGCCAGACCGGCGCCGCATCCGCGTGCCGCCATCGACATCGGGGATGTCTGTGAGGACGTCGGGCAAATGCTGCGACGCGTCCTCGGCGCGGGAATCGAACTTTCCGTGTTACCTCCGGCGGTCCCGCTACCGGTGCTCATTGAACGACACCGCCTGGAGCAGGTGGTCGTGAACCTGGTGATGAACGCCCGTGATGCGATGCCCAACGGAGGACGGATCACTCTCGCCTGCGACACGGTAGACCTAGCCCGGGCCAGCGCCGCTCCCGCCAGGCGCTACGTCCGGCTCCGCGTCATTGACACGGGTCGCGGGATTCCGCCAGATGTCTTGCCGCACGTCTTCGAGCCGTTCTTCACCACCAAGGCTTCGCAAGGGGGGTCGGGGCTCGGGCTCGCGTCTTGCTACCAGATCGTTTCAGAGGCAGGCGGTGAAATCTCCGTCAGTTCTTCGAGTGCCGTTGGCACCGAGTTTACCGTCGTCCTGCCGCCGGCCAAACCCGGTTCGGAGACGAACGACGACGGGCCAGGGCCAGCGGCCTGATGCTGGCCACTGCGAGCGACTCGGTGCCGCGACGAGCGTTCGTGCATCCGGCGAACGCTGCGGGGTGGCGCACATCATCCCGGGGCCCCGTCGAACGCGTCGTCCGTCGTCTCCTCCCAGAACGTTGAAAAGACCAGTCCTCTCGGGGTAACCGGCTCACCGCCGAACCGGCGGCTCAGAGTGATGAGCAACAGAATGAGCGCGTAGATGGCCAGTGGCGTCAGCACCAGAACCGTGCTGACCCCGACCAGCGAGGCGAGGCCGGAGGCGGCCAGCAGCGGGATGATCGCGATCCCGCTTTGGAGCACATTCTGGGCAGCGAACGTGCGTCCCTGGAAGCCGAGCGGCACGCGCCGGTTGATGTAAATCTTGACTGAGTTCGTGGTGAGGCCGCTGCCAAGGCCCAGCGGAACGCACAGCCACGCGGCCGTTCGAACGCCAGGGCTCAGACTCAGGCCGATGCGTTCGCCCAACCGGATTGGGTTGACGGGGTCGATGACCGTGGCGATGTTCCGTTCAACGAGCCCGAGCCCGACCAGCGATGTCATGACGAGTGCAAACCCGAGCACCGCCGTCACTCGTTCGCCTCGCCATTGGATCAGAACCGGGGCAGCCAGGAGGGACGCTGTGGCCGCTATTCCGGCGGGGCCCATCACGTACACCGTGTCTGCCGGGTCGTTGCCAAGGATATCGCGGACATAGACTGGCGCGAGCGCGGCCATGAACACGTTGGCCACACCGGCCAGCACCGAAACGCCCACCATGGTCGCCACGCTGGGGTGGGCGAAGAGCCATGTGAATGTGTTGGCGTATGTCTTGCGGCTCAGCCGGAGGACTCCCGTTCCTGTGTCCCGTTTGGTGTAGGTGTGAAGGACCCGTGTGGCCGCCACCATGAGGAGTAATCCGGACACGTACAGCACCATGCGAACGCTCGTGAGCTTGAGCAACAGCGGAGCAAGTAGCGCCATCCCAAAGCCCGTGCCCAGGCTGGATGCCAGCCCCAGCATCGAGGTTGCGCTCGCCACCTGCTTTTCGCTGGCGACCAACGGCACGACCGAATCTTCTGCCGGGCTCGCCAGGTTTCCGAATGCCGCCACGAGAAACACGAGTGCCATGAGCGGCCCAACTTCCGTGCCGAACATGGTTGGAATCAGGAAGCAAGAGGCGGCGGCAAGGCCGTAAGCCCCGGCAATGACAATCCGCTTCGGCAGCGAGTCCGCGACTTCGGCGGCGTAGAGCCCGAACAGGAAAGTCGGCAGGAGCATGGCGACGGTCATGAGGGACGATTCGAAGACCGAACCATTTGAAGACACCACCGCTACAAGGGCGGCATACTTGGCGGCATCCCGTGCGGAATCCGAAAGCGCTTTCGCGAAAAGCAGATGCTGCATCCGCCGGCTGTGAATGACCGACGTATCCGGGAAGAAGTGCGAGAGAAACCGGAACGTCTCGGTTTCACGGCGGCCCACGAAACGGTCGAATCGGCGGTACGCCTTCCACCAGGGCGTTCTCCTGATGTGGGCAGGAGGTCTACTCACGGCAGGTCCACCAATCCTCCGGCGTCCAGGCGATTGTCAACCGCAGGCGGGCGCTGTGGCGAAGATGGCCAGCGTCTACACACAGGGCTCTCCGTGGCGACGGGCGTGGCGCCATTGTCCACTGGAAGGGCCCGCGGTGTTAGCCGAACCCTGCGCTGCTGCCAGGCCCCGGTCGATGGGGAAGGGTCCGGCGCCTATGGTTGGGGTTCGAATCCCTGCTCGGCAACCACGGAACCTTGTACAGCCCCTCGTCCTGGTGCAGGGGCGCAGGACTGCTTTTCGCCGTGCCCGGCCCTGGGGAGTCAGTTTCCTTCGACCAAAGGCTGGAGCGCAGCCCGCAACTCACCCGCCAGGAACCTCGCGTATGTACCGGTCACGTGGTAGTCGTTGGTGTATACCAGCATGTTGCCGATGACGGGTGCACACACGCTCCCGCAGAACCAGGGCGTGACGTCGACAAACGCCGCCCCGGCCGACCCCGCGGCCTGGCGTTCGGCATCGTTGTACGTCGCTCCGGTCACATCGCCGGCCGGCCGTGAGCACTTTTGGATGTCTTCCGCGTGCAACGCCAGGCAGTCCACCGCCCCCTTCACCCGCGGGATGTCGCCGAGCACAATCCTTTCCACGCCGGGCGAATCCAGCTTCCGGAGGGTTTCGAGCAGCCCCGCGCTCCACGCGTCTCTGCTGAGGTTGTTGCCCTCGTCATCGACCATGTATTCGCAGCCGTTGCAGCTTGCCAGGATGACCGCATCGGGGGCGGCAGCGTTGATGCGGCCGAGAGCGTTATCGAGCCACGGGATGCACTGGGACGGAGGGCCTACCAGGCGTTGGGTGTAGCTCTGGTAGGCCATGCGGAAGGTGAGCCATGCTGCCGGGCAGCCGGCCTTGCTGAGCAGCTCGACCCTCCACCCCAGTTCCTTGCCCATCTCATCGAAGGCAGGGAGCCACTGGGCCGCATGCGAATCGCCCAGCACCACGACCGTGCGCGACCCGGCCGGGTCGCCAAACACGCAGGGGGGCGATTCGAGCACATCCGGGTCGACCAGGCACTCTTCGGGTGCAGACAGGAGCCAGCCAAAATCCTTGTTCGCGGCCTCGAGCCGGGGCGTGAGGTCGCGAGGTAGGGTGGTGATGCGGGCTGAGGCCTCCACCAGCGCCCGGACGTCGACCTCCTCAGCCGCCGAGCCGTCCTGGGCCGCCCCTGCCGGCGCGGTCGCGGCGGGACCGGCAACCTGCGCGGAAGTCGTGGGTGTGGTGTTGTTGCGGATCTGCCACCCGCTCAGTCCGTAGGCGGCGGCCACCAGGCAAGCGCCCACCGAGAGGCTCGTCCACGGGCTCCGCGTCAACGGCCGGGCGAAACGGATCGGGTTTTCGATGATGTAGTGGGTCATGATCGCCAGCGCGAGCGCTACCCCGACCAGGGCAAGGTTCTGCGAAAGGGACAGGCTGTGGCCGGCTCGCTGGGCGGCAATGATCAACACGGGCCAGTGCCACAGGTACAGCGAATAGGACCACTTCCCCAGCAGCTGAAACGGGGAGAGGCCCAGGAGCCGCTCGACCCCGGCGCCCGGGGCGATGGAACCGCCAGCCACCACCATCGCCGTGCCGGCAACAGGCAGCGCAGCGGCGTAACCGGGGAAGGCGGTGCCATTGTCGAATGCGAGGCCAGCGCCGGCCACGGCGGCCAGGCCGGCCCACCCAAGCCATGGCCCGATTCTTGCGGGCAGTCGCCGCAGCTGTGGCTCGCCCACAGCAAGGAGCGATCCAACAGCCAGTTCCCAGGCTCGCGTCAGCGGCGAGAAAAAGGCCCAGCCCGGGTTGGTCTGGGTCTGGAGAATCGACCACACGAACGATGCCAGGACGATGAGGATCAGCACGGCGGCCAGCTTCGTCAGCATGCTCAGCCGCGGCGCGAAGGTTGCGACAGTCAGCAGCAGCAGCGGCCAGACAAGGTAGAACTGCTCTTCGACCGCCAGCGACCAGTAGTGCTGGAGGGGTGACGGCGGGGCCGTCAGGTTGAGGTACTGGGTGCCTTCGGAGGCGAACCGGAGGTTCGCGGCAAAGAGCGCCGCCCACTTTCCGTCCTCGGCGATCACGTTGCCCCTGACGAACCCGAGCCATTCGTAGGACGCCAGCACGGTCAGGATGAGCACCAGGCTCGCGGCGGGAAGGATGCGCCGGGCGCGCCGGGCGTAGAACCCCGCCATCGAGATCCCGCCGGTGGTGTTCCGTTCTCGCACGAGCAGCCCGGTAATCAGGAAGCCGGACACCACGAAGAAGACATCGACTCCGATGTAGCCGCCCTCCACCGCCCGTACGCCCGCGTGAGAAAGCACCACGAGCCCGACGGCGAGCGCCCGCAATCCCTCGATGTCGGGCCGGAACTTCCGTTCGGTTCTGCTCATGGCTCTCCATGTTTGCATGCCGGAATCGGCCACGCACCATGCAGCTACCGGAGTCCGCCCGGGTCGCCGGGCCGAAGTGGATCGGTGAACTTCCTTCCACTATCCGAAAGGTCTCCCAGGATTGGGTCGCCTGCCGGCTTTGGCCCGCCGGCAACCCACGCGACAAGGGCGGTCCACGCGTTCCTTATCTCCTCGTCGCTGAATTCGCAATGCGTGCCGGCCCGGATCACTCGCTGCACGAGCAAGCCGCCAGTCCCGGCTTCCTCCACTTTGCGCCGGTAGCTCTGCTCCATCGAGATCGGGACAACCAGGTCACCCGTCTCGTGGACGGTGAGAAGGGGGTCCTTGATCTTCCCGGTTGTGGGTGCCATGTCGGGGTGTCTGGTGGCGTCGCGGAGGCTCACCTCCGCCTCGAAACGTCTGACCGCCCGGTTCGCGACCTCCCCGTCGAAGCCCAGGCCCGGGTCCGCCCGGAAGTCGATGCCCACGGTCGATGCCGCGCGTGTGCTCGGGAGGCTGCGTTGCGGGTCGCCGGCAATCAGCCCGAAGTTCAGACGGTAGATGGACTCAAACCCTTCCGCGAAGAATGGCCGCACGCCTCCCGTAAGGTTGCGAATGATGCTGCGAAACGCCTGGCCCCTGGTCGTGGGCGCATCGACCGGCCCGAGCGCCGGGAGGACCTGCGCCTCCAGGGTCTCCATCACCCTCGCCGGACCCTCTTCGAGAGGCAAGACCACACCCGCGGCAAGCTCGGCCGCCGTTCCCCAGGCGAGCAGGTAGTCAATCCACTCTTCCCCCGCGACCACACCGCAGAACGAGAGGCCGCCGTCGAACTCCTCCGGGAAGTTTTCAAGGGCCAGCGTCACGACGTTCCCGCCCATCGAGTTCCCCGCGATGTATGTGCGCTTCGGTGGGCCGAACCGCTCAACGAAATGGCGCTTGAGCAGCAGAGTGTCGTTGGTGGCGACTCCGGGGGCGAACCCGTTCTGGCTGTAAGAGCTGGCTGCCCACGCGAATCCCCCGGCAATCAGCGCTCTCCGTAAGGCCTCCGGCGGGTTCACCGCATGGACTTCGGGCGCGAACCCGTGGATGCCATGCGCCCAGAGGAGGAGCTCGCCATTCCACCGCTCTGGCACCTCGATGCGATAAGCCATGGCGCCCAGGACGCCAGAGAACGCTCTCGCCCCGGGCAGTGGGTCGAACGGTTCGACTACCGGAGTTGATTCGGCCATGGGCGTGGCGTCAAGAAACGCCGCCGGCGACGATGACCCGGCACGGCCCGGCACGGCAGTCGGCGTGGGCCCCGCCGGCAGGTTCTCGCCAGCCGGCTTGCTCCGTTGCCCGCACGCGGACACCATCGTTGCCGCCACGAGGAGAGCCACGGCCAACAGCCGGCCGCGCGAGGCGCCATGCCACCGCCGTTCGGGACCGGGGCGACCGGCAGGCTCGCACGTGACCTCCCGGACTGTGAACTGGTTCCCAGAAAGGCCGCCTGCGGCGCTCCAGAATGGTCTCATCTTGTTGAATCCCAGGACAGGATCTTGGCCTCTGCAACCCCTTCCGTCTCCGTCGCCGACCGTTTCCTGCGTCACCTCGATCTCGAGCGGGCCGAGCCCACGCTTGATTTCCTCCACCGCATCATTCGCCAGCATCAGCTTTGCGTTCCGTTCGAAACGCTCACCAAGATCGTGGACTACGAGCCAGGGCTGCGCCGCGGGGATTTCCTTCCCTCGATGGAAGAGTACGTCGAACGAATCATCGAGCGGGGCGCCGGAGGTCTCTGCTGGACGCTCGCCCGCGGCTTGAAGTTCCTCCTTGATGACCTTGGCTTCGATGCCGCATTGATGTACATGGACCCCGGCCATTGCTGTGTCCGCGTCGAGCTCCCGGAAGGGCCCTTCTACGCCGACGTCGGGTATTCGGCGCCGATTTTCCAGGCCTACCCGCTCTTCGAGTCCTTCTCACTCGACACCCCGCGCGAGAAGTTCGAGTACGAGGTGCGCGCCGATGGCATCTTCGTGACCCGCAACCCTGGCCCCGCCAAGCGGCTTGACCCCGCGCCACGGACGCTTGAGAGCCTGAAGCCCATCATCGATGGCGCCAATGACTGGAACGCCGAGCGGAGCTTCCTCCACATCCTCGCGTTTTCCGGGTATATGGATGGCGTCTACACGAGCCTGAATAACGGCACCTTGCGCAGTTACCGGCCAGGCGGTGTCGAAGTAACGACGGTCGAACCTGGCGATGTGCCAGCGGTCATCAGGGAGGTGTTCGGAACCGACCCGGGTCTGTACCTCGAAGCCGAACGGATCCACCGCGAATACATGGCTGCCAGGGGCTAACCGCAGCCAGGTGGAAACGAAAAAGCCCGCCAATTGGCGGGCTTTCTGGTTTGTGAATGGAGCGGAAGACGAGGGTCGAACTCGCGACCTCCTCCTTGGCAAGGAGGCGCTCTGCCACTGAGCTACTTCCGCCCGCTGCCCGTCAGTATACCACGGTCGCCCTTGCCGCCAATGCCTCAGTCGCCCAGGAGCGACGTGTAGCCGAGGCCCACGACCTCCTCGACGTACTGGCTGCGCCAGCCGGGATCGGGGATTGGGACGTGGTGCTCACGGAACCAGCGGTGCAGCTGGAGGTACTCCTCTTCCAGCCGGAGCCGCCAGGAGTCTTCTTCCTTGAACAGTTCGGGGTCGACCTCGTCGAGGCCCTTGCTCATGTCCTCATAGGGGACCTCGATCTCTTCCTTCCAGTACGTCGCCAGGTAGTCGACCGAATCTTCCAGGTTGCGGCGGCATTCTTCGAGCATCACGCTCATCATGCCCGCTTCGTCCATGAGCTCCCCGTTCACGCGGTAGGTGGGAGCGCAGTTCTCGCAGACCACTACGAGCTTTCGGGCATCGCAGTCCGACTTGTCCACGCACTCCTTGCAGCGCATGGCGAATTCGGCGGCCGCCGATTCGCGGGTGTAGCCGACGACCATCTGGTCGCCAAGGGCGCCGCAAGCCTGGCACGACATCTTCCCGGAGAGGATCTCGTTGATGGCTTTGTCCCAGTCCAGCTGCATGCCTTCCTCCAATGCCATCGAGGGCGCCGGTATCTGCGCCCTCTAGAGGTCCAGTGTATACCAGCCGGCCTGCCCCGGCATTTCCTCAATCCCCACGGCGAGCCGGCGGATGTGCGTCGCACCCTGTTCGCGTAGCGCCTCGAGCAGTCTGCCGGCGAACCACTCGGAGATGCACTCCGCCGTCGTGTTCTCGATGGGGAGGGGCAACACATCCTCGCGTGGAAAGACATACCTGCGGGCGCCGAAGCCTATCGTCCACGAAGCCTCGGACTCTTCGATCGACAGGTGCCTGCTCTTGCGCTGGAGCAGAAACTTGTGGTCGAGCTCCTCGGTGATGGCATGGGCCGCACGCTTGACGCGCCCGAAGTCCCAGACCCATCGCTCTTCCGTCAGGTCGCCCTCGATCTCGATGATGACGTCGTAATTGTGGCCGTGGAGGGGCTCGCAGTCCCCACCGAAAGTGGCCATGTGGGCCGCGGCAAACCGCAGGCGGTTTCGTTCGACGGTAATCCGGCGGGTCACGTTCATCCTGGCAATGGTACTTGCCCGGCTCATACCGCGGGCGCCCTCGGGTCGCCTTGTCGCAACACGTGCAGTTCGTCACAATCGCCTCTGGCGCCAACGCGCCGAGGATTGAACCGTGGCGCTTCTATACGTGACCTCTTCCAACCCCGGCGAGGGCAAGACTGGCGTCGCAGCCGCCATCGCCCGCCACCTTGCCTACGCGGGCACTCCCGTCCGGCTTGTTCGCCTTGCCGAAGGAGAGGCAACCAACTCCGAAGCCGACGCCAGGTGGTTCGCGACACTGGCGTTCGCGCCCGGCAGCCCGGCCGAGCCGCAGCCTGCCATCCCGGCCGAGGCCCATGGCGAAACGCTGGTTGTCGAAGGTCCGGCCGCCGCGGCGCCCACCGGCGCAAAGGTGGTGTCCGTGGCTCGTGGCAAGAAGCCGGCAGCTCCCCCTGCAGGGACCGTCGCGGTCGTCGTTACAGGGGCGGCCGGCATCGCCCTCTCGCGCGCAACTGCTGGCTCGCCCGTCGTGGTCGAGGTCGGCGAAGACCGTACGCTGGCCGGCTTCAGCATGTCCGAGGCGCGCGCTGCCCTGAACGCCGAAGTCCTGGTCCCGGCAGAGCAGGAGGATGTGACCTCCGACCGCCTGGTCATCGCTCCCATCAGCTCGGATGCTGGCCAGCCGTACTTCCGCAGGTTCGATTCCAAAGCAGTGGTGGTGCGATTCGATAAGACCGATCAGCACCTGGCCGCCATCAAAGGCCAGCCTAACCTGCTCATTCTCACCGGTGGCCGCCGGCCCTCGGAGTACCTGTTCGATGCGGCTGCTGCAAGCGGCGTCCCGGTGTTGCTCAGCCGGACCGACACCGAGAACACGGTCATTGCGCTCGAAGGCATCTTCGACCGGACACGATTCTGCGGAGAGCGGAAGCTGGAACGGATGTCGGAGCTCCTCGCCGGGACGGGGCTGTTCGAAGCGCTCGCCTGAAGCTCCTTCCCGGGTCGTTACTCGCCGATTACAGGCCCCTCATCCGCGGTCGCTGGAGGGTTGGGGCGACCGAACGGATCGCGGCCGGGCCGCGCCGGTTGCGCCGTGGTCCCGGCGGCTGGCGTGGGACGCGGCATGGAGCGCGCCGGTGGCTGCGCCGCCGCCGGTGCGCCGCCCTGGGGAGCTGCCTGCGGCCGGGACTGAGGACCGGCCGTCACTGCCTGCTGCCGTGGCTGCGGCGCGCGCATGGGCCGCGGCCCGAAGCCCTCACGCGGTGGTTTTTCGAGCCCGCAGTAGGGGCACGCCACCCAGGCGTAGCTCAGCGGCTTCGAGCACTGCCGGCACGGCTCCTTCAGCTGCGTCCGGCACGAGGGACAGATCAGGTAGTCGTCGAGCACCCGGCGTTTGCAGGTCGGGCAGGCCTTCTGGTCTTCCAGCTCCTGTAGCAGCGCCTCCTCCTCGAGCGAACGCTCGTACAGCTCCGCCAGCGTGTAGCGAGGCCTGACAATCAGGTATACCCAGTGTCCCGGCAGGAAGAAGATGAGGACGAGCAGCACGGCAACCGTCTGGAGGATGGGATCGCGCGTGCGCTGGCGAATATCCCGGTACGTCCAGAACACCAGTGCCACCCAGATCGCCGCGAGGTAAATCGCCAGGACCGCCACGAAATACCTGGCAGTCGCTTCCCACGAGCCCCCGGGCCACGAATCAAACATGCGGATCTCCCATGCCAGCCTGATTGCCCGCCGCCCAGACTAGTCTACGGCTCCCGTACGGGCGACCGTGAAATGGATAGGGTGGATGAGCGAATGATAGACTGGCCGGGTGGATTCCACCGCCGAACTGGCCCCCCTCCTCGATGGTCTCAACGAACCGCAACGCGCCGCTGTCACCCATGGCGACGGGGCCGTGCTCATCCTCGCTGGGCCCGGTAGCGGTAAGACCAGGGTGATCACGCAGCGCGTCGCCTTCCTCGTGCGCGAGCGCCGCGTGCCGCCGTGGCGGATCCTGGCGGTTACCTTCACCAACAAGGCGGCGCGCGAGATGCGGGAACGGGCCGCGCGCCTGCTGGGCGACGACGCGAAGGCCCTGCACATGGGGACGTTCCACAGCATGTGCGCGCGCTGGCTGCGGATCGATGGGTCCGCCATTGGGCTCTCGCCTGACTTCGTCATCTACGACGATGCGGACCAGGTCGCGCTCATGAAGCGGGTGCTCGAAGAACTGCATGTCGACCCGCGCCGGTACTCGCCCCGGGGCGTCCTCTCTCAGATCTCGAACGCCAAGAGCGAGATGATTGTTCCCGAGCAGATGGCCGCGACGGTCCGCAGCTACAGCGATGAGGTGGTCGCCCGGGCGTACGCGCGCTACGAGGCTTCGCTCAAGTCCGCCTCGGCCCTCGATTTCGATGACCTCTTGCTCTACGCCGTGCGGTTGTTTCAGCAGCCCACAATCCTCGAGAAATACGCGGGCCGCTATCTCCATGTGTTGGTCGATGAGTTCCAGGACACGAACCCGGTGCAATACGTGCTGGCGCGCCAGCTCGCGTCGGTGCACGGAAACATCACCGTCGTGGGGGACCCGGACCAGAGCATCTACTCGTGGCGCAGCGCCGATGTGCGCAACGTCCAGTTCTTCGAGCGGGACTTCCCCGGCTGCACGATCTACCTGCTCGAGCAGAACTACCGCTCGACGCCGGCGATCCTGGAAGCCGCGGAAGCGGTCATCGGAAAGAACCCTGGCCGCCACCCCCGCCACCTCTGGACCGAGCGCCAGGGTGGTGACCTGATAACGACCTACGACGCCTACAGCGACGAAGAGGAAGGCGAGTTCGTGGCCAGCGAGGTGGCGCGCCTGGTGACCGCCGGCCGCAACTACGGCGACGTCGCGGTGATGTACCGGACGAATGCCCAGTCCCGCGCCATCGAGGAAGCTCTCGTGCGGCATCGCATCCCCTACCGGCTCATCGGCGGCGTCCGCTTTTACCAGCGACGGGAGATTAAGGACCTGGTCGCCTACCTCCGTCTGGTCCACAACCCGTTCGACGAGGCAAGCCTGCTGCGCGTCATCAATGTCCCGGGCCGAGGTATTGGAGACCGCACCGTCGAACGGCTCCGGGAGCACGCCACCCGCACGAGCACGACCCCCTGGGACGCCGCCATCGAGGTGGTTCGCGGCGCGGGCGTGGCGGGCGTCCAGGGCCGTTCTGCCTCTGCCGTCCAGTCGTTCGTCAACACGATCGAGCTGTTGCAGGCGCAGCGCAGTCTTCCGCTGCCGCAGTTGCTCGACCAGGTGCTGTCGCTCACGGGCTACGCGAAATACCTCCAGGATGGAGATGAGACGGCCGAGGAACGCATCGAGAACGTCCTCGAGCTCCGCTCGGTGATGGGGGAGTACGAGGAGGCTGCGGGCGAAGGCGGCGACCTCGCGGCGTTTCTTCAGGACGCCGCCCTCGTGGCCGACGTGGATGAGCTCCGCGAAGGCTCCTCGGCGGTCACGCTGATCACGCTTCACGCCGCCAAGGGCCTCGAATTCCCCGTGGTCTTCCTCATCGGGCTCGAGGAAGGCGTGCTCCCGCACGTCCGGTCGTTCGACGACCCTGGCCAGATGGAGGAGGAACGCAGGCTCTGCTACGTGGGCATCACCCGGGCTATGGACCTGCTCTATCTGACTCGCTCATACCGCCGGTTCTCCTTCGGCGCTCAATCAGCGAATCCGCCGTCCCGCTTCCTGGGGGATATCCCGGCCCACCTGAAGCGGCCCTTCGGCAGCACGCCACGTACATACGTCGAAGCGGCGGCAGCCGAGCCACCGCTTTCGCCAGATTCGCCCGCGCCGGCTGACGCCCGGTGGCACGCTGGCGACCGCGTCATCCATCCGAAGTTCGGCGCCGGGACCGTGGTCAGCTCCCACGCGAATGGTGGCGATGTCGAGGTGGTTGTGGCGTTCGAGACAGCCGGTGTGCGACGGCTCCTGCAGAGTTATGCCAGGCTGGTGTCCGCATGACGATAGAGGCGCTGTTCCTCATCCCCGAGACCTCGGACGAATGGCAGGACTGGCTCCGGACGAATGGCCTGAACATCGTCGGGATCATCGCCGGGCTGCTGCTTGTGCGTTTTTTCGTCGTCCGCGTCTTCGGAAGGGTTGTCCGCTCGGCCGCCCTGCGCGCGGGGCGGGCCCGCGCCGAGGACCCGGAGCTCGTCGAGCGCCGGGTGAAGACCCTGCTTTCCACCGTGGGGTGGGTCTTCACGATCTTCCTGGCCCTCCTCGGTACTGCGCTCGTCCTCGACCAGTTTGAGGTGCAGATCTCCGCGGTCATCGCTGGCGTCGGCGTCGCCGGCATCGCCATCGGCCTGGGAACTCAGACGCTCGTGAAAGATGTCATCAACGGCATCTTCATCCTGGTCGAAGGCCAGTACGCGGTGGGCGATGTCGTTCGGGTCGCCGGGGTGAGCGGCGAAGTGATTGAAATCACGCCGCGTCGAACCGTCCTGCGGGACCTGAACGGACACGTGCATGTGATTCCCAACAGCGCCATCACGGTGGCGACGAACATGACCCAGGGTTTCAGCCGCATCAACCTGGACATCACCATCGCGTACGAGGAAGACGTTGACCGGGTAATCGGCATCGTCGATGACGTCTGTGCCGGTCTCGCAGCCGACCGTGGGGCCGACATTCTCGCAGCCCCGAAAGTCATCCGCGTGAACAACCTCGGGACGGACGGAGTAGACCTGAAGATTGTGGGCGACGTCCGTGCCTTCAAGCAGTGGGAACTAACGGGTGAGCTCCGCCGGCGCATCAAGAAGCGCTTCGACGCCGAGGGCGTCGAAATCCCCTACCACCACGAAGTGCAGGTGCCCTTCGCCGGGAGGCCGCGGCCCCAGGACGCCGGGCCGGAAGGCCCCGGGCCAGCTGCGAGCCCACAGGACTGACCGGTTAAGGACCGGTCAGAAGCGCAATTCCACCTGGTCGATGCACACCTTTTCGCCGTTGCCGCCATCGATGCGTGCCGCCGCCGGGACGACCAGGCGAGCCAGGACCGTCTCGCCTTCCCGCCAGAAGCGCGTTTCGGTCGGTTCCGGTGGGTAATGCGGTGCGGGCAGGCTCCCGATGGTGATTTCCTTGAGCTGATCGAGCCGGCCTCCTGCGAACACCCGGCAGGCGTCCTGGATTACCAGTCCCATGTTCCGGGGGCCGTGCGTGAGCGGCGCCGGGTTCCCCGCCTGCTGGATGAAGTGCGTCGTGTTCCAGTCGCCCGATGGCACTGCCCAGTCGAAGGTGACATTCACATCGGTCGAATGCAGCACCACCTCGTCCGCCTCCCGATCGGGCAGCATGATGCGGGGCGCCGTCAGCGCCCCGGCGCCATCCGGCGCGCATCCGAGCAGAAAGAGCAGCATCCAGCCCTCCATCAACGGCCGGCCATCGTTGGCGTCATCGACTTCGAAGTTGAAGCGGACGAGTGCGTGGCCCTTTGACGTGGCCCCGAGCTCGGTGATTCGGGAACGCACCCGGCCCCGCCCGCGCTGGGGAACAGGCCTGAAGAACTTCGCTGCGCCGGACCCCCAGCGGCCGACCAGCTGCCAGTTGGCATAACCACCGATGAGGCGGTCCATCACCTCCGCCCGGTTTCGCGCAAGGAGCGCCCCGTTGAAGGGAATCATCGGGTGCCCCGGACCATCCGAGTCCTTCATCAGCGACGCCAGGTCACGTTCCTCGCGGATGGAGCACCCGGTCGCGCGGGCCAGCAGCTGGGTGGTCGGCCAGTCCCACTCGAACTCGTAATCGGAGAACGCGGTGCCAGCGATGTCGAGCGGCACCTTCGGGTCGGTCATGTCGCTGTCTCCCTTGAATTCGGTGAAGCAATTGCGGGAAAGCCCCGCCCTAGACAGGGTAGTCCCGTACGATCCCGCGCGCGATGACGGTTTTCTGGATGTCGCTCGTGCCTTCGGCGATGACCATCAGCGGAGCATCGCGGTAGTAGCGTTCGAGCGGCAACTCCTTGCTGTAGCCGACGCCGCCGTGGATGCGCATGGCATCGAGCACGCATTCCTGGGCGATTTCCGTCGCGTAGAGCTTGGCAATGCCTGCATCAAGGTCGCTCCTGGCGCCGGAATCCTTCTTCCTGGCGGCATCCAGGGTCAGCAGCCGGGCGGCACGGATCTTGGTGATCATCTCGGCGAGGCGAAGCTGCTGGGCCTGGTGTTCGAAAATGGGCTTGCCGAACGCTTCGCGCTTCTGGGCATAGCGGATCGCGTCATCGAAGGCGGCCTGTGCTACGCCAACACCGCGCGCGGCAACATTGATGCGGCCCACCTCGAGAGCGCTCATGATGTGCTGGAATCCGCGCCCCTCGCTCCCGCCCAGTACCTGTGTCGCCGGCACCCGGCAGTCATCGAAGGTGAGCTCGGTGGTTTCGACGCCCTTGTAGCCGAGCTTCTCCAGGCGGCGGCCAGGCGTGAATCCCGGGGTCCCCGCGTCGATGAGGAACGCGGTGATTCCCTTGTGCCGTGGATTGGCTGTGGGGTCGGTCTTGGTCATCGCCAGGTAGACGCCGGCGCGGTGGCCGTTCGTCACCCACATCTTCTGGCCGTTGATGATGTAGTCGTCGCCATCGCGGACGGCGGTCGTCTTGATCGCCTGCGCATCCGACCCGGCGTCAGGTTCCGTGATCGTCAGGGCACACCGGATCTCGGGCTCGACCAGCTTCGGGAGGTACTTCTTCTTCTGCTCCTCGGTGCCGTACTCACTGATGGCGTACCCCACGAGCACGTGGGTGTTGATGATGCCGGCAAGGCTCATCCATCCGCGCGCAAGCTCCATGCAGACGCCCGCGTAGCATTCGAAGCTCAGGTCGAGGCCCCCGTACGCCTCGGGGATCTTGATGCCGAAGAGCCCCATCTCCGACATGCCCTTCACCAGCGGCTCGGGGAACTCGTCGGCATGTTCGTATTCGCTTGCGACTGGCTTCACTTCGCGGTCGACCCACACTCCCACGTTGGTGACGATCTCGCGGGCGATCGGGTCGCTGATATCGGCGGCGTAATCTCGTGCCATTGGCGCTGTTCCTGAAAGCGATGTTCGTGCCGGTCAGTATGGCTTACCGGGCTCCTACTGACGACGAAGGACAGTCGCACGCGGTGTGCGAGCATACGGGCCCCTTTGGCCCCGCGCAGGCCCTCGGCGTGGCTGCTAGACTTGCTGGAGCTGTGAGCTCGAACCGGGTTCGGATCTTCCGGGGGAGCTTTCGGCCGGTGCCCCGTGGTTTCACCCTGACGTTTACGTCAGCCGCGTCAACTGATTAGGATGTGGCGAATGATTGCCCCGAACCCCCACGCGAGCCTGGCCTGATGCAACGGCCCCCGGGCGGCAGGCCACCCGGCACCGGAGGCGGGAAGCCCTCCTTCTCTGCTGCCCTGGTGGTCTTCGGGAACCGCAACTACCGCTACCTCTGGACCTCGTCGCTCTTCTCCTTCACCGGGATGCAGATGCAACAGGTGGCCCGGGCCCTCCTCGCCTGGAACCTCACGAAATCCTACGGCGCGGTGGGCCTCATCTCGCTCTCGTTCGGGCTCCCCATGCTGCTTTTTTCCCTCGTTGGCGGCTCGCTCGCCGACCGGTTCGAGAAGCGCAACCTGACCATCGCCTCACAATCGGCGACCGCGTCTTTCGCGGTAGCCACGGCCGTGATGCTGTTCACGGGGACGATCACCATTGGCTGGCTGTTCGTGCTGGGGCTTGGGGGTGGTACCGCCATGGCACTGGGCATGCCCGCTCGAAGCCCCCTGATGGCCCAGGTAGTCGGCCCCCGGAACGTCATGAGCGCGATGGCCATGTCGAACGCTGCAATGAACGCGACTCGCCTCTTTGGCCCCGCCGTCGCCGGTGCGATGGTCGCGGCATGGAACCTCGAATCGGTGTACCTCCTCCAGGCCGCCCTTTCGTCTGTTTCGGTCCTGTTCCTCCTGTTTGTGCCCACCGGACTCGGGGGGACCGGCATGCTGCAGCGCGGGAACATGTTCCGCGAAATCGGCAACGGGCTTGCCTACGTTGCGAGGGATGGAAGGCTCCGCCAGCTGAATATCTCCATGTTCGCGGTCAGCTTCTTCGCGATGCCGTACGTCATGCTCCTCGCCGGCTTCGTCCACGAAGACCTGGGCAAGGGCGATGCTGAATTCGGTTACCTGCAGTCGGCTTCGGGCATCGGCGCGCTGGCCGGGTCGCTGGGCGTCGCGACGCTTACCGCGTTCGACCGGAAGACGTTCATCCAGTGGATTGCGGGCATTCTCGGCGGGCTGGGGCTTGTCGCCCTCGCGCTTGCTTCGCGCTCGTTCGGCTATCCCGGGGCCATGGCCGTGATCGTGCTGCTCGGGCTCACGCTCACGGCGTACCAGACGCTCAACAGCACCCTGATGATGGAGGCGGCGAAGCCAGAGTTTTACGGCCGTGTGATGAGCATCAACATGCTGAGCTTCAGCGCGATGCCGCTCATGGCATTCCCCCTGGGGCGCGTTGCCGACGCGGTCGGCGTCACGAACATGTTTATCATGCAGGGGCTGACCGTGGTCGGCATCATGCTCCTCATCAGCGTCTTCAACCCGCGCCACACATTCGGCCGGGTGGCCCCCGCTCACCAGGCTGTCCACGGCGCGCGGCCGGGCGCCCCGCATGGGACGGCGGAGCGCGTCGATGACCCGCTTCCGACCGGCGGCAAGTAACCCCCGCCCGCGGCTGCGGCAGGGAGTGATTCGCGCCAGGCGCCGCCCCGCCGCGCTAGGCGATGGTCGTCATGCCCTCGCGGGGAGCGCCAACCAGGATCGCCATGTTCCCATCCGGGTGGCGATTCTCATACATCAACTGGTGGCATTCGCCCGTCTGGTTCCAGGCGAAGGTGCGCGAAAGGCACGGGTCCACCTTCTTCTCGTGGACCAGCCTGTTGAATGCGTACGACTGGTCGTCGTTGGCGAAGTGGGAGCCCTGGAGGCGCTTCTGGCGCATCCACAGGTAGCGCAGGTCCACGTCGGCGTTGTACCCGGTGGTTCCAGCACAGATGACGATCATCCCACCGGTGTCGCAGACGAACTGCGAGGTGGGGATGGTGTCCTGGCCGGGATGTTCGAACACAATCCGCGGGCTCCGGCGTTCGCCCAGGATGTCCCAGATCGCCTTCCCGAACGCGCGCGCCCCCACGGTGAACTTGTTCATTTCCTCGCTCTCCCAGTGTGGGAGGCGGCCCCAGTGGTCAAAATTCTTCCGGTTGATGCAGCCAACCGCCCCGAGCCTGGTGCAGAATTCGTACTTTGCTTCGCTCGAGACGACGGCGATGGGCTTCGCCCCGGCCTGCGCGGCGAGCTGAATCGCCATCGAGCCGAGCCCTCCCGCGCCACCCCACACGAGCACGACATCGCCCTCGCGCACGGTGTGGGGTGGCCACCCAAAGAGCATCCGGTACGCGGTTGCCCCAACGAGCGTCGGGGCGGCGGCGGCCTCCCACGTCAGGTGCTTGGCCTTCGGCATGCACTGGTGCGCCTGCACTTTAGTGAATTGCGCAAACGAACCCCAGGTCGTCTCGTACCCCCAGATGCGGAACGACGGGCTGAACATCGGGTCTTCCCCCGCGACCACCTCCGGCGCGTGGATGTCCCACGTGCCGCAGTGGACCACCACTTCGTCCCCAACCTTCACGTTGGTGACAGCCGAGCCGACCTTCCAAACGATGCCAGAGGCGTCGGAGCCGCCGATGTGGTGGTCCCAGGGCTCTCCCTGCTTCTGGCGCGCGGCGATCACGTCCACCGGTGTCCCGAGGCCCGCCCAGACATTGTTGTAGTTCACGCCCGCGGCCATCACATAGACGAGCACATCGTCAGGGCCTGGTTCCGGTGTCTCGATGACTTCTTCCTGGAACGCCTGGTTGGGCTGGCCGAACCGGGACTGGCGAATGACCTGCGCGTACATCTTGGCCGGGACGTGCCCGAGAGGTGGCGCCTCGCCGATGGGGTAGAGGTCCTTCAGGGTGTCGCTGCTCATGGCGAAAGGCTCCTTCGGTGGGTTCGTGCGGCGATGAGGAACAGGGGAGGCAGCGGCCGCGTGCCCGGCGATGATACCCGAGCCCTATCGACCGGTAAACGCGATCGACCCTGAGCCATAGGCCGTGGCTATGGCTGCACCACGGTGACTTCCCGGCCCTCCCGGGCGCTCCGGTAGCACGCATCCACGACTTCGTGGGCGGCGAGCGCGGTCCGGAAATCCGGGAACGCGGGGCGCTCATCGGTTACGCAGCGCAGGAAAGCGTAGTCCTCCAGCATGCCCGCACGGGCGAGGTCGATTTCCTCGCTGTGCAGCCCGGCAAGGGTCACGTAGCGGTCGAAGACCTCGCCGGTTGACAGTTCCCGGACGGGCCCACTGCGGCCCTGGTAGCGGATCGGGCCAAGAAAATCGTGGTCGGCCGCAAAATAGCCGCCCTCGAAGAACACCTCCAGGTGCCGTGTCGAAGGCCGGTCGTCGAGCGCATGCCACACCGACGAGAGTGACGTCTGGTGCCCGCCTGCATGTTGAAACGTCGCGATGGCTACGTCCTCGACTCCATCGTGCCCGCTGGTGACACGCGTGTGGCAGCGGACCGCCGTGATGTCACCAAAGAGCCAGCGGAACAGGTCGACGTCGTGAATGGAGTGCTCGATGAGCGTCCCGCCCCCGGCCCGTTCCGCGCTGCCTCGCCAGCTGCTGGCGTAATGGCCCCGGATCGGGAAGAACTGGTCATCGCGCAGGTGCGCGGTCAGGAACGGCCCGTTCGCGGGATCCGACATAAGGTGCTTCATCACCGTGAACACGGGTGAGTACCGCAACACCAGTCCAACCTGGTTCACCACTCCGGCTTCCTCGACTGCGGCGACCATCTGGCGCACCTCAACGAGCGACTTCGCCAGCGGTTTCTCGCAGAATACGTGGATGCCCCGCCGAACAGCCTCCAGCACCAGCGCGGGATGCTCGGCCGTTTCCGTGCAGATGTACACCGTGTTCAGGCCGGGGAGTGCAAGCACCTCGCCGGCATCTGAGGTGACGCAGCGCGACCCGGTGATTGCCGCGAACCCCTGGGCCCGGTCAATCTCGCGGTCACACACGGCGGCGTACTCGCCCGGTACTAGCTCGCTGCGAAGCGAGCCACGGAGGTTGCGCGAATGAAACCGGCCGATGTGGCCGCATCCGATCAGGCCAACGGTAGGAATTGGCACGGGACCTCGAAGGGGGATTTTGCGCGCATTTTACCCGTGGCTTGCCCCTTCTTGGCGAACGCTGCACCTGGCCGGCGGATACTCAGGCCCTGGCCGCTGGCGGAAGGAATCACCTGGGGGCGCAAGTGACCTTCCGCTGGCGGCCGGGTTGTTGCTCAGGCGCGAGAATCCGCCCGCCGTCGAACGCTGGTGCGCTTTGTCCGCTCGGAAGGCCCGTGCTATAGTCGCCCCGGTCCTTAGGGACAGATTTCACAAACGGCTCCGGCGTGCTCTACGAATACGGTCACATCGGCATCCTGGTCATCATCGCCCTGGTCTTTCCGCTGGGCGCCGTGGTCACGTCCTGGGCGCTGCAGTTCGTGAATATCCGGCCCAAGGCCAAGCCTGATCCTGTCCGCGACGACACTTACGAATGCGGCCTGCGCACCGAGGGCCCGAGCCTCGTCCAGTTCAATTTCCGGTTCTACTACATCGCGCTGCTGTTTGTGCTGCTCGATGTCGAAATCGTCTTCCTCTTCCCCTGGGCCCTGGTCTTCGATGAGGTTGGCTGGGCTGCATACGGCAAAGGCCTCCTCTTCATCGGCACCTTCGTGATCGGCGGCATCTATGCCTGGCGCAAGCGCGCGCTGGAGTGGCGCCTGTGACTCGCGAACTCACCGGCCCCGAAGCAGCCGCGCTGGCCGAGTCGGTGGTGCCCGGCTGCGTTGCCCGGACCACCCCGACCGCCTGCTACCTCAAGCCGGAACATCTCGTGGCCACGCTCGAAGCGCTGAAGAGCAGCCCCGAGGCTGACCTTGTGCACCTCACCAACCTGTGTGGCGTGGACTACTGGGACCATTTCGAGGTCGTCTATCACATCCAATCGTTCGACAAGAACCACATCGCCCTCTTCAAGGTCGATGTCCTCAACCGCGAGGAGCCGGTTGTCCCCAGCGTGGTTCCCGTCTTCCATGGCGCGTGGATGCAGGAAAACGAAGCCTACGACCTCTTCGGCATCAAGTTCGAGGGGCACCCGAACCTCTACCGCATCCTGCTCTGGGAGGGATATCCCGGCTGGCCTCTGCGCAAGGACTTCCTCTCGATGCCCGGTGGGCTTCAGCCGGGCCTCGGCGAATTCGCCGGCGTGGCGCGCCGCCAGGAACCGCCCGTGAAGGTGGCCGAATGACCGACGTTATCAAGAGCGAGCCATTCGTCATCAATATCGGGCCCCAGCACCCGTCGACGCACGGCGTCTTTCGCATCCGTGCGACGGTCGATGGCGAGAAGGTCATCGATGCCGAGATGGTGATGGGTTACCTCCACCGCTCGATGGAGAAGCTGGCAGAAGAGCGGACGTACACACAGAACATCCCGTTCACCGACCGAACAGATTACCTCAGCAGCATGTCGAACAACCTCGGCTACTGCCTTGCCGCCGAGAAGCTCGCAGGGATCGAGGTGCCCGCCCGGGGAAACGCCATTCGGGTGATCATGGCCGAGCTGCAGCGCCTTGCGAGCCACTGCATGGCCGTCGGCGCGTTCGCGAACGACACGGGCGCCTGGCAGACCCCGGTGATGTGGTGCTTCCGCGAACGCGAGAAGATCCTGGATATCTTCGAGGTGACCTCCGGTGCGCGCCTCACCTGCAACTACATGCGCATCGGTGGCGTGGCGTTCGACCTTCGCCTCCAGTTCGAGCCGATGGTTCGCAAGGTGCTTGCCGATTTCCCGCCATTCATCGACGAGATGGAGAACCTCCTCTCGGGCAACGAGATCTTCATCAGCCGGACACGCGGGGTTGGCGTGCTCAGTCCCGAACTCGCGACCAACGCCAGCCTCAGCGGCCCCATGCTGCGCGGCAGCGGTATCGCGTGGGATATCCGCAAGGCCGACCCATATTGTGGATACGAGCAGTACGACTTCGACATCCCGATCGGCTACCAGGGCGATAGCTACGACCGGTTTATCGTCCGCCTCGAAGAGATGCGGCAGAGCGTGAAGATCATCCAGCAGGCGCTCGACGGCCTGCCCTCGGGGCCATTCCGCACCGAGGTGCCGCTGGCACTTCGCCCTCCCAAAGGCGAGGCGTATGCCCGCATCGAGAGCCCCCGCGGCGAGCTTGGCTACTACCTGGTAAGCGATGAGGGGCCCTCGCCCTACCGCTTTCACATCCGCCCGCCCTCGTTCATCAACCTCTCCGCACTTAAGGAGATGACCGTCGGCGGCACGGTGGCCGACGCCATCGTGGTGCTGGGTTCGATCGACATCGTCGTGGGGGAAATCGACCGATGACGCCGTTCCTCGCGACCGATAACTGGTACGACATCCGCGACCTGGCCAACATCTCCCGCGAAATCCTTGAGGCGGCAGACAAGGTTCTCCCGTTTGGCGTCGTGTATGTGCTGGCCGCGCTCATCGGCTTTGTCGCCAGCTTCCTCATCTTTGTCCTGCCGTCGCAGCTGTTCGTTGGCGTGTATGGCGAACGGAAACTCATCGGCCGCATTCAGTCGCGTTACGGCCCGAACCGCGTGGGTCCATTCGGCCTGCTTCAGCCCATCGCCGACGCAATCAAGCTCATCCAGAAGGAGGCGCTGACGCCGTCCCGGGCCGACCGGGTGGTCATGTACATCGCGCCGATCGTGTTCGTGGCCCCGGCGGTGCTCCTGTTCGCGGTCATCCCGTTCGGCCCGAACATGGTCTTCGCTGATATCCCGGTGAGCCTGGTGTACTTTCTGGCGGTGTCTTCCCTGCCGGTGCTCGCCAACTTCATGGCCGGCTGGAGCGCCAATAACAAGTACAGCCTGTTCGGCGCTATGCGCATCGTCGCCATGACCATCAGCTACGAATCGCCGCTCGTGACGTCGCTGCTCGGCGCAGTGGCCATCAGCGGGACGCTCAGCCTGCAGGGCATGGTGCTCTGGGCCGACGAATACAAGATCTGGCTTGGCTTTGTCCAGCCGCTTGCGCTCGTCATTTACTTCATCTGTGTGAGCGCCGAGCTGAACCGGACTCCCACGGACATCGCCGAGGCCGAATCGGAGATTGTCGCCGGTTACCTCACGGAGTACTCGGGGATGAAGTGGGGCCTCTTCTACGGCATGGATATCGGATATGCCCTGGCCGCGTCAGCCTTCGCGGCCACGGTCTTCCTGGGAGGATGGACGTTCTTCGGCCTCGAGGAGTGGGTCCCGCCCTGGATGATCTTCATCGGCAAGACGCACCTCTTCTACTTCCTGTTCATCTGGACGCGCGGCACGCTCCCCCGCCTGCGCGCCGACCAGCTGATGGCGTTTGCCTGGAGATACCTGCTCCCGCTTGCGCTCTTCAACCTCTTCATCGCGGTCACCGAGAAGATGGTCTGGGCCGAGCAGGGGCACGACAAGGCGTACGTCTACCTCTTCGCCGCGTTCAACATCCTGGTGTCCTTCCTCCTCGTGGTGGCCTGGGCTCGTTTCAATGGCTACCGGCCCGAGACAATCCCGACCCGACCGCGGCTCGTGAAGGAAGCCCGCGGCTACGTCCCGGTTGGAGAGGCTGAGTGATGGACGGCTTTGGGGTAACGTTCGCGTTTTGGGTCCTCGCCGCAACCACCCTCGTCGCCGCTGGCGGCGTCATGGTCTCGCGAAACCTGCTGCACGCGGTCCTGTTTCTCATCCTCGCGTTTGTCGGCGTGGCCGGTTTCTTTGTCCTGCTGTCGGCCGAATTCATCGCCATGGCCCAGGTGATCATCTACGTCGGGGCCATCGCCGTGCTCGTCCTCTTCGCGGTGCTGCTGACTCCGCGCGCCAGTCGTGATAACGGAGAGACCGCCTGGGCCCTCCCGGGCGTGTTGCTCTCGGTCTGCCTCGCCGCGGTCTTCCTGTTCGTGGTGCACGACACGGGCTGGAAGACGGTCGAGGAAGCGCCCACTTTGAGCACCGGGGACCTGGGCCGCGCGCTGCTCGGAACCTGGGTGCTCCCGTTCGAAATCGCCAGCGTGCTCCTCACAGCAGCCCTGGTGGGCGCAATCATGCTCACGAGGTCGGCAGAAGAAGAAGCGGAGGATGCGCTCGCATGAGTGTTGGCATTGAACACTTCCTGACGGTTGGCGCCCTGCTCTTCTGCCTGGGCCTTGCGATCGCGCTTTCGAAGCGCAACGCGATCGGCGTACTCATGGGTGTCGAGCTGATGCTCAACGCGGTGAACCTTACGCTCGTCACCTTCTCGCGCTTCTCGGTGAGCGAACGGCCGATCACGGGCCAGGCATTCGCCGTTTTCATCATCACTGTGGCTGCCGCCGAAGCGGCGGTCGCGCTTGCCCTCGCCGTCTCGGTCTACCGCAATCGCGAAACCGTCGACGTCGACCAGATCAATCTCCTCAGGTCGTGATTTCCGATGTGGGTTGAGTTCATGACCGTGCGCAACGCCTATGTGGCCCAGACATGGAGCGAGCTGTTCGCCGCCGAGGGCCTCTCGGTACGCATCGTTCCGCCGATCGGCTACGGCGAAAAAGCCTCCATGCGCGATGAGCGCACGCTCTACGTTCCCTCCGGGAAGGCCCACGTCGCCCGGGAAATTCTGAGGAAGATCTAGCCGATGTTGTTCCTCGAAGCCGCACCCGCCTCCGCTCCAACCATCGCCGAGGGCGTCCTCTGGGCGATCATGCTGTGCCCGCTCGTGGCTTGGGGGCTCATCGCGCTCTACGTCCGGAAGGTGCCACTGGCTGCTGGCTGGCTGGCCATCCTTGGCGTGGGCGCCGCCTGCGTCCTGAGCTTCGTCACCCTCTTCAACGTCATCGAGGCCGATGGCGGAGTCGCGGTTCATAGCCACGAATGGTTCTCGGCGGGAGACCTGCAGGTGAACCTCGGCGTCCGCATCGATGGTCTCACTGCAGTGATGCTCGTTGTGGTGACGACGGTGGCGTTCCTCGTCCAGGTGTACTCCACCGGGTACATGCAGGGCGACCCGGGCTACGGGCGCTACTTCGCCCATATGTGTCTGTTCACCACTTCGATGCTGGGCCTTGTCCTGGCCGACAACCTCTTCCAGATGTTCATCTTCTGGGAGCTGGTTGGCCTGTGCTCCTACCTCCTGATCGGCTTCTGGTTCCACAAGCCGAGCGCCGCGGCTGCCGCGAAGAAGGCCTTCATCGTCACGCGAATCGGCGACCTGGGTCTTCTCGCTGCCCTGCTCCTGGTGTGGACCCGCGCGGAGTCCTTCGATGTGACCGCCATCCAGGAGTGGGCCGGCAGCGGCGAACCAGAAGGCTACATCGTCACGTTGTTTGCGCTGGGGCTGTTCGCGGGGGCCGCGGGCAAGTCGGCCCAGTTCCCCCTCCACGTCTGGCTGCCCGACGCCATGGAGGGCCCGACGCCGGTCTCCGCCCTCATCCATGCCGCCACCATGGTGGCCGCAGGTGTCTACCTGGTGGCCCGCTTCTTCCCGGTGTTCGAGGCCTCGCACGACGCGGCTGACGTGGTTGCATGGATCGGCGCGGTCACGGCAATCGTGGCGGCGACCATCGCCCTCGTGCAGACCGACTTCAAGCGGGTCCTCGCCTACTCAACCGTGAGCCAGCTCGGCTACATGATGCTCGCGCTCGGCACCTTTGGGTACGTGGCCGCGATTTTCCACCTCTTCACCCACGCCTTCTTCAAGGCCCTCCTCTTCCTTGGCAGCGGCTCGGTGAACCACGCGACCAACACATTCGACATGCGCCAGATGGGTGGCCTGAAAAAGTTCATGCCCGTCACCTACTGGACCTTCATCATCGGCTCGCTCAGCCTCGCCGGCATCTTCCCACTGGCCGGGTTCTGGTCGAAGGATGAGATCCTGCTGGACGCGTGGCGCCACGATCGTGCGCTCTGGGTCATCGGCCTGACCGTTGCCTTCATGACTGCCTTCTACATGTTCCGCGCCATCTTCCTGACCTTCCACGGGGAGTACAAAGGCGGCCAGCCGGTCGATCACCACGACGAGGATTCGCACTTCCACGGCGATCCAGCCCACCCCCACGAGTCACCCTGGGTGATGAAAGGCCCCCTGGTCGTGCTTTCCGTGCCGGCCATCGCCGCCGGGTGGCTCGCCTACGACCACATGTTCAAGGACTTCATCGAGGCGGCGCTTCCCCATGCGGAGTCGCACGGCAGCACCTTCGAGATCGGCATCGCCATCAGCTCCTCGATCGTGGCCATCGCTGGCATCGGGGCGGCATGGGCCATCTACATGAAGCGCTGGGTCACCTCCGAGTCGATCCGGGCCACCTTCGCGCCGTTCGCCATCACCTTCGAGAACAAGTACTTCCTGGACCGCCTCTACGAAGACGTGTTCGTCCGCAACATCTTCCAGCGGGGCTGGAACGCGCTGCTTCAGGCAAACGACCGCTACGTCGTCGATGGAATCGTTAACGGGTCGGCCGTGCTCGCGCGTGGCATCAGCGATCGCCTGCGGTTCATCCAGACCGGCCAGGTCCAGAGTTACGGCCTGGGCGTTGTGGCCGGGGTCATCATCATCGTGGTCGCCGTCTTCACGGCGAACCCGCTGTAGGAGGCGGCCGTGGAACTCACTCTCCTCGTGTTCCTCCCGGTGATTGCCGCGACGCTCATCCTCCTCCTCCCGCGGAGCATGGAGCAGCAGTCGCGCTGGGTTGCCCTGGCGGCTTCCCTCGCCATGCTCGTCATCTCGCTCCAGATGTTCTTTGCCTTCGACCTGGAAAAGGACGGGTACCAGTTCGTCGAACGCCGCGAGTGGGTGGACATCGGCGCCTTCAACCTCCAGTACTTCCTCGGTGTCGACGGGTTGAGCATGCCGCTGGTGCTGCTCACAACGTGCCTGACGCTGGCTTCGGTTCTCGTGTCGTTCAGTGTGACGCTCCGGCCCCGCGCCTACTACGCCTGCCTGATGGTCCTGGCAAGCTCGGTGATCGGCGTGTTCACGGCGCTCGACTTCATGCTGTTCTTCCTGTTCTGGGAGCTCGAGCTCTTCCCCATGTACCTCCTGATTTCGGTCTGGGGCTCGGGCCGCAAGGGATACTCGGCGATGAAGTTCGTGCTCTACACCATCGCCGGTTCGGCGTTCATGCTGGTCGGCATCCTGGTGCTCGCCTTCAACGCGAACACCTTCGATATCGAGGTGCTCAGCCAGGCGGACTTCCAGGACACCCTCATCCCGCTGGGCTGGGTGTTCTTCCTCCTCTTCATCGGATTCGCGGTGAAGCTCCCGATCGTGCCACTGCATACCTGGCTACCCGATGCCCATGGCGACGCGCCGACCGCAGTCTCGGTGATGCTTGCTGGCGTGCTCCTGAAGATGGGTGGCTATGGCCTCATCCGCATGTGCGTCACGATGATGCCCGGCGTCGCCGACGACTGGGACACCTGGTTCGCGGCGATCGGCGCCATCAGCGTGCTCTACGGCGCCTTCGTCACCCTCCGCCAAACGGACGTCAAACGTCTCATCGCCTATTCATCGGTCAGCCACATGGGCCTCGTCCTGCTTGGCATCGGTGCGCTGGGAAACACGGGGCTCGTCGGAGCGACGTACCAGATGCTTGCCCATGGCCTCATCACCGGCCTGATGTTCGTGATGGTCGGGCTGATGTACGAGCGGACGCACACGCGCGAAATCGCCCGGCTTGGGGGTCTCGCGCGCCAGATGCCGCTCATCGCGACCGGGATGGTGTTCGCCGGTTTCGCGAGCCTCGGCCTGCCGGCGCTCGCCGGCTTCATCGCTGAGATCACGGTCTTCCTTGGCACATTCCAGAAGTATGAGTGGGCAGTCCTCATGTCCATCGTCGGCGTGGTCCTGTCGGCCGGGTACGTGCTCTGGATGCTCCAGCGCGTCGTTTTCGGCCCGGTGAAGCACGAGTGGGATGGCCTGACCGACCAGCGTCACTGGTGGGAGCACACGGTGGTCGTGGGGCTCGCCGCGCTCGTGATCCTCCTGGGCGTCTACCCCGACGTCATGACCGAAATGATCGAGCCTGCCATCGAATCCATCATGCTGAGGGTTGAAGCGTGAACAGCCTCGATGTCGTTGGCCCTCAGCTCGCCGTCCTCATCGCTGCCGGCCTTGTGGTCCTGGTCGATTCCCTCGTGCCACAGCAGCGCCGGCTGCTGCCAATCGTCGCGCTCCTCGGGCTGGCCGCTTCCGCCCTCTGGACGACGTCCTGGGTGGGGCGTGGCGATTACCAGACGGTGTTCGATGGAACGCTCTCGCTCGATAAGTACGCGGTCTTTTTCTACTACGTGTTCGCCGGGATCACGGCCACGGTGGTTCTTGCCTCGGTCGATTGGGTTAGCCGCGAAGGCCGCGGTCAGGGCGAGTATTACGCGCTCGTCCTCACGGTTTGCGCCGGCCTGATGTTCCTTGCCGCCTCGCGCGACCTTATCACCATCTTCCTCTCGCTCGAGCTTTCCTCCATCCCCCAGTACATCCTTGCGGGCTGGGGCAAGGATTCCAGGTCCAGCGAGGCCGGCCTCAAGTACCTGCTCCTCGGAGCCATCGCTTCGTCGCTGCTGCTGTATGGCATGGCGCTCGTGTATGGCATCACCGGCACGACACTCCTCCTCGAAATCGCTGCTGCCGTTCGTGCCGACGGCGAGACGTACCGGGCCCTGCTCGTCGTCGCCACAGTCCTCCTGATCGCGGGGTTCGGCTTCAAGATGGCTGTGGTCCCCTTCCAGATGTGGGTGCCGGATGTCTACCAGGGAGCGCCCACACCCGTGGCCGCCTTCCTCTCCGTCGGTTCGAAAGCAGCCGCGTTCGCGGTTGTCATCCGGATTTTCTTCGAGGCGTTCGAGGCGGACTTCCTCAGCAATGATTGGTCGATGGTCTTCGCCGTCCTTGCCGCCGCCTCGATGACCCTCGGAAACCTCATGGCCATCGTCCAGACCGACATCAAGCGCATGCTCGGGTACTCCTCGGTCGCCCAGGCCGGGAACTTCATGATCGGCCTCGCTGCCATCTCCGTGACGGGCGAGGAGTTCACGCTTGGCGCCAGCGCCATCCTGCTCTTCGTGGCTGCCTACGCGTTCACGAACCTGGGGGCTTTCGTCGGGGTCATCGCTATCTCCCAGCGCATCGGCAGCGATCAGATCAAGGACTACACGGGCATGTGGAAGCGTTCGCCCGCCCTCGCCCTCGCCCTGACCTTCTGCCTGGTGTCGCTCACCGGCATCCCTCCCACCGTTGGGTTCTGGGCAAAGCTCTATATCTTCAACGCGGGCATCCGCGCAGACCTGGTCTGGCTGGTGGTCATCGGCGTGTTGAACAGTGTCGTCGCCGGGTACTACTACCTCTCCGTCGCCCGCACGATGTTCATGGGCGAGCCCGAGAGCGACCAGAAGTTCCGCACCTCCCCGTCGATCACGATGGCGCTCGGGGCCGCGACCCTTGGCGTCCTGGTCTTCGGCATCATCCCGATGCCGCTGATGTCGGCTGCGCAGGACGCCGTCGAGATCTTCGCCCGCTAGCGTGTACGAGGAATTGCCTTACGACATCGCGATCGAGGTCGCCGTTGAAGCCCCGGCGCTCGATGTTGAGGCGCTCCATCATCTCGCCGGCCGGGTGATGGCCGGGGAAGGCGTCGAGCCGGGCACATCGCTCGCCATCCTCGTCACCGGCGATGAGGAAATCCGCCAGCTGAGTCACCAGTTCCTGGGAATCGACGAGCCCACCGACGTCCTCTCCTTCCCCGACGAATCCGATGACTTCGTTCAGGCGCTTTCGGAAGAGAAGCTGCTCGGCGATATCGCCATCTCGCTGCCGACGGCCCGGCGCCAGGCGGTAGAAGTCGGCCATTCGCTCGATGCCGAACTCGCGCACCTCCTCACCCACGGCATTCTCCACCTGTGCGGCTACGACCACGTGAATAGTACGGAAGAGGAAGCACGGATGCGTTCGCGTGAGGAACACTACCTCGGTGAGATCGCCCATCACCACTAGATGGATGCCGGTGGCTTCGCGGTTGTGGCA
Source organism: uncultured Anaerolineaceae bacterium (assembly GCA_964648195.1). Classification (GTDB taxonomy): domain Bacteria; phylum Chloroflexota; class Dehalococcoidia; order Tepidiformales; family Tepidiformaceae; genus Amarobacter. The sequence continues at coordinate 61,245 of CAZYLL010000001.1, forward strand.
CGCTGTCGGGGTGCTGGCGGGTGATAGCCGAGAGATCATTGACATCATCCTCCGGTTCTACGGCGAGCTGAACGACTTCCTGCCCCCATCCCGTCGCGGCGTAACATTCGACGTCCGTGTGGAGCGCCGGACGTCGCTCAAGGACGCGATCGAGCGGTGCGGCGTGCCGCACGTTGAGGTCGCCCTGGTCCTGGTTGATGGCCAGCCGGCCCGGTTTGATTACCTGGTTCAGGCTCCAGTCCGCGTCAGTGTCTATCCCGCATTCCACAGCATCGCGCTGGGCAGTGCGGCCGATCTGCAACCCGCCGCGCCGGCCGAATACCGGTTCGTGGCCGATGCCCACCTTGGCAAGCTCGCGTTCAACCTGCGCCTGCTGGGATTCGACACCGTCTACCGGAACGATGCCGCGGATGGCTGGCTCGCATCGCTCAGCGCGAAAGAAGACCGCACCCTTCTGACGCGCGATCGTCAGCTCTTGATGCGGTCCATCGTCCGGCGGGGGTATTACGTCCGCAGCGACGAACCACGTGCACAGCTGGCAGAAGTCCTGGGACGATTCGAACTGGCCGGCGAGAGCAGGCCGTTCACCCGCTGCACGAGGTGCAACGGCCTCCTGCGCGACGTCGCGAAGTCGGCGGTGCTGGACCAGCTCGAGCCGCTTACCCGCGAGCACTACGACCAGTTCCGGCAGTGCGCCGAATGCGGGCAGGTCTACTGGCGGGGCTCGCATTACGAGCCGCTGGCCGGGGTCGTGCAGGGGGCGCTCGCCGGCGCGCGCGGCCCGTCGGCATTGCGGGAGGCAGGCGGCGCCGGCTGAGGCTTCAATACTCGATTTCGTTCAGCAGCGTGTTCTCCAGCCCGAGGGCGCGCATCAGGTACTTCAGCTCTTCGTCGCGCCAGGGCAACGGCGCTGGCCGGTCGATCAGCTTCGCCGCCTTCAGTTCCTCCACGACTTTCGGGTCCGATTCGAACGGCTTTCCGACCTCCATCTCGAAGAACATCTCGCCCAGTGGGGGCTTGGGGGTTTGGCCGCCCGCCTCCCACGACTCCGCCGGGTAGCCGAGCGCCTGCACGCAGATCGGCACCGCCGTCTCGGGCAGGTTGAACAGTTTGGCAACCTTCTCCAGGCGGGGGCTCGACATCAGGCACGAACCGAGGCCTTCCTCGTACGCAACGAGCGTCGCCTGGCAGATGGCCTGCCCCACGTCCATGAAGGCGAGCGGAGCAACGCCCATCTGTTGCCCCGTCACGGCGAAGATTGGCCGGAGCTTCTCGTTGATTTCCTTGTAGGTCTCCTCCACGGTCACACCGATCCGGCGGGCATCGGCCAGGCGCAGGACACTGTCCGGCCAGGCATCGCCGTGGTACACCGAGCTCTCGCTGTACCAGAAGATGAAGACCGGGGCCGTGTGCATTTGCTGGTAACCGATGCGCGGGGCGATGGCCTTGATGACCTTGGGGTCGGCCTTCTCGCGCCAGATCACGATCGCCCGGGCATTCATCACGTTGCCTGCACACGAGGCGCGGCGCGCCGCCTCCAGCATTTTCTGCACCTTCTCCCGTTCCACCGGGCGGTACGGGAGGAAGAACCGGATGGTCCGGCGCCTGCCAATAACTTCCTTGAGTTCCATGGTGGGCTCCTGCCTCGGGGAGTGGCCGGGCCGTCGGCTGGTCTGCTATTGGGGCATCGCCTGCTTCCGGTCCGGGCAACCGGGCGCGCCTCGGCGCGCCTCGGCTATGCAGGCGATACCCTGCGAGGCCGCCTCCTCCCGCCGTTATGATGGCGGGCATGTTTTTTGAACTCTGATTTGCCCCACCGGGCACCTGGCGTTGCCGAACCGTGCACGGTTCCCGGCCTGCTTCTCCATCGAGGCTGCGGGTAAACCGCTACACGACCACCTGTTCCCGGTACTCGCCGAAGACACGCCGCCACATGTTGCAGACTTCTCCCACCGTCGCGCCGGCACTCACCGCAGCGATGATGTAGGGCATCGTGTTCGCCCTGGGGTCGCGGCTGGCCTGCTCCAGTGCCGCCATCGCTGCGGCGTGGGCTGCCGCGTCACGTTCGGCCCGGTGCTTCTTTAGCCGCGCGAGGTGGCGCCGTTCACCCTCGGGGTCGAACTGGAGGATGGGGATATCCGGCTTCTCCTCGCTCACGTATTCGTTCACCCCAACGATGATCCGGTCGCGGGTGTCGACTTCGAACTGGTACCGCGCGGAGGCGTCGGCGATCTCCTTCTGGAAGAAGCCCGTTTCGATCGCCGGGATGACTCCACCCAGGCTCTCGATCTGGGCGAAGTACTTCAGCACGTCGCGTTCCATATCCGCGGTCAGCTTTTCGACGAAGTAGCTGCCGCCGAGCGGGTCGACCGTGTTGATAACGCCCGACTCATGGAGGATGACCTGCTGGGTGCGGACTGCCAGGCGCGCCGCTTTGTCGCTGGGGAGAGCCATGGCTTCGTCCATGGCGTCGGTGTGGAGCGACTGGGTTCCGCCGAGCACGGCCGCGAGCGCCTGGATTGCGACGCGCACGAGGTTCACTTCGGGCTGCTGCTCGGTGAGCGAAACGCCGGCTGTCTGCGTGTGGAAGCGCATGAGCCACGCGCGCGGGTTCTTCGCGCCGAACCGCTCCCGCATCTGGCGTGCCCAGATGCGACGTGCGGCGCGAAACTTCGCGATTTCTTCGAAGAAGTCGTTGTGGCTGTTGAAGAAGAAGCTGATGCGCGGCGCGAAACTATCAATGTCGAGCCCGCGCGCGAGGCCCCACTTCACGTACTCAATGCCATCCGCCAGGGTGAACGCGAGTTCCTGTGCCGCCGTCGCGCCGGCCTCCCGGATGTGGTATCCGCTCACACTTACGGGGTTCCAGAGCGGCATTTCATGTGCGGCGAACTCGATCGTGTCGGTCACCAGGCGCATCGAGTGGTCCGGCGGATAGATGAACTCGTTCTGGGCGATGTACTCCTTCAGGATGTCGTTTTGGAGCGTGCCGGCCAGCTTCGCGCGCGGAATACCGCGCTTTTCGGCAGCGGCGATGAACAGCGCCCAGACCACTGCCGCGGGCCCGTTGATCGTCATCGAGGTGGTGATCCGGTCGAGCGGGAGGCCGCTCAGGAGAATCTCCATGTCGGTGAGCGAATCGACCGCCACGCCGCAGGCGCCAAACTCGCCTTCGGCCCACGGCTCGTCGTGGTCATATCCCATGAGGGTCGGCATATCGAAGGCGATGGAAAGGCCGTTGTTCCCGGCAGCCAGGAGATCTTTGTAGCGCTGGTTCGTCTCCTCGACCGACCCAAAACCGCTGAACATGCGGATCGTCCACGGCTTTCCGCGGTACCCGGTCCGGTGGATGCCCCGGGTGAACGGGTAATTGCCAGGCAGGTTGATGTCGCGCTCGTAATCCAGGTCCGCGATGTCTGTGGGGTCGTAAAGGCGCTCGATAGGGCGGCCCGAGACGGTCATGAACGGGCCGGCCAGCTCCTTGCTCTCCCGAACCACCGCCTCATCGTATTCAGCGCGAAGCTGTCTCGCCCGTTCCATGTCCTCGTTCATGCTTCCCCCATGGTCCGGCCTTCGAGCGGCCGGACCGGGTTGTTGAGATGGTTATTCTGCATCGGGCGGCAGGTCCGAGGCCAGAGCATGGGCAACCGCCGCACCACGGTACACGGCAGGGGACTGCTCCGCGCGCAGCCCCCTGCCCGCGCTGATCAGTCGGGAGACCCGGCGAGGACGCCATCGAGCAGCGCGTCATGTTCCAGGCGAGCTCCCTCTATCGAAGCAGGATTGTCCTGTCCACCATCGCTGGTGCCGGTGGGGGGTACGGGCAACGCCTGTGGGAACCCCCCGGGCCATGTGGCGAAGTAGCCATCCATGAACGAGTCATGCACCTGGCGCTGAATGGTCGCCCACTCCTCGAGAGAAATGTCAGCCACGCCGGCGGACGGTGGGAGGGCGATGGCCACGCCTGGGGAGTCTGATGTCGACGAGTCGCTGCCTCGGCCGCCGCCGAAAGCAAGCGCTCCTGCGGCGAAGCCTGCGGTGGCGGCCAGCCCAAGAGCGATGCTTCCGAGTGTTACGCGGTGGTTCTGTCGCATCCCGGTGCTTGATTGTGCAGTCATGCCTTGTCCCTTCCTGCTGTGTGTCGAGCCAGAACCTCGAGTGCTCCGGCAGGGGAATGTGCCGCCGCCAGCGGCGACGGCCTGCGACCGCACCACACATCGGGGAGGCTTACTGGTGGCCAGTGAATCGGCCGGGGAGCGGGAACCACGCCCGCGTGCCGGCGAAGCCGGAGCGGGCGCCTTCGCGGTCCGACGAGGCGGCGCGCGCCTGGCGCTCCAGCAGCAGCTGCCGGACCAGGCGTTCGTGTTCGGCCACGGCGGCGTTGGCGAGGTCGAAGGTATCCACGGTTGTCCCTCCTTTCATGAATTTGCGGCTGTCCGCGCCGGACTGGCCTGCGGGGCTTCGCATGGGACACATCGTCATCCGGCGCGGATCGCGGTTCATGGCCAGATCTGGCCATTTCTGGACGCGCCTGCCGTTGATTTCGTGGCGTTGAATCCGGCAGGCGCGCTGGGCTACCATCGGCAATCCAAGGAGAGCCCCGGCGTGTCCATTACCACTGCCCCTTCGACCCAGGGCGGGCTCCCTCCCTTTGTTGGGCGGTCGGGTGAGATGGCGCGGCTGCGGGACTTGCTCGTCCGCGCCGCCGAGGGGAGCCCCTGCGTGGTACTGGTTGGCGGAGAGAGCGGAGTAGGCAAGTCGCGCCTGGTCCGGGAATTTCTGCTTGAGGCGGAGCTCGGCGGATGGCAGACGGTCTGGTGCCGGTATGGCAGGGGATTCCACGCGGGCGATTCGGCTCTTGCAGGTGCATTGAGCGCACAGGCCGAGCGTGCCACGCCGCCGCCGTGCGGCCGCAGCGCCAGCTCCATGGAAGGGCGTGGGCCGCGTGGCCTCTCCACGGAACTGCTTCGGCTGGCAACCGGCCTGGCGGAACGCCGCCCGCTGGCACTCGCGGTTGACGACCTGCATGCCGCCGACGCGACAGAGCTGCAGCTCTTCGGAGCCCTGGCCGGGGGCATCGCCGACGTCGCGCTGGGCAAGCGCCTGAAACTCCTGGTCGTGGCCACCCACCAGCCGTTCGCCGCCGCAGATCAGAGCCGAACCACCTTCCAGCGCCTGTTGCGCGAACCGGTCACGCAGGCGATGGCACTCGACGGCCTGGAAGAGCCCGAGGTCTCGGAACTCCTGGGGTCGGGACTCGGCGCGGTGTGCGACGTGCGGCTGGTGGAAGCCGTCACGAGAACCACCCGGGGTAACCCGTTCTTCGTCATCCAGCTCGCGGACGTCCTTGGAGCTCCAGGTGTCCTGGTCGAGCGTGGCGGACAGCTCGTGCTTCCCGAGCCCGGCGCGGAGGTTCACCTCCCGGGGAGCGCGGCGAGCTCGGTCGTCGCGCGCTTCGAATCACTTGGTGAGGAAACACTCTCCGTCCTGCGGACGGCGGCTGTGCTTGGCGACGAGTTCAGCATCGAGGACCTCGACGCTCTGTGTGATGGTGTTGCGGTTGGGGCTGCAACCGATGTGGCCGTTGCTGCGGGTGCCCTTGAGGAACGGCCGGGTGGCCTGGCCTTCGCCCACGAGATTCTCCGAAGCGCCTTCGAAGCGACGGTTGGCCCGGCCCAGAGGCGCATGATCCACCTGCGAATGGCGGAGCGCCTCGGCCCCGGGAAGGCTATTGCACAGGCATTCCACCTCCTCGCGGCGGGCGGCGGAAACGAGCCGCCCGCCGCGCTGGGCGCCCTCTACGTGCGCGCAGCCGACGATGCCATCGCGAAATACGCCCGCAGCACCGCTCGCCGTCTGTACGAGGCCAGCCTCGCCCTACCCGGTTTTGTGTCGTCGCTCGACCCGGTTTCGCTCGGCTGGCTCCAGTGTCGCGCTGCTCGTGCATGTGAGAACGACGGGTTTGGCAGGAGGGCCCGGGAGCTCTACTTCGCGGCGATACGCAGCCTGCGTGGGTCTGCCGACGTCCGCGCATGGGGGCTTGCAGTCATCGGCTGGGAAACGACCTTCACCACCGCCGCCGAGCCAATTCCCACCCTTGCGTACGAGCGGGAGTTCCTCGCGGCGGCCGGGGGCGAGGCGCTGGACATCCAGGCCCGGCTGTTGACGCAACGGGCCGATGCGCTCCAACTGGCCCGCCAACCCGACGACGAAAGAGTCGCGCAGGAGGCTGTTGAGATGGCTCGCCGCTCGATGTCGGTGGAAGCCATCGCAGCGGCCACCGCAACCCACGGCCTGACACAGATGCGGCGGCTTGACCCGGTTGGGGCGCTGGCATCGTTCCGTGCTGCGAATCACGAGGCGGCGGCTGTCGACAATCCCGTCGTGCAGGCCTGGGGTTCAGCCCGCCTCGCCTGGCCCCTGATCGTCCTGGGGAGAGTCTCCGAGGCAGATGAGGCTGCACGAATCGCCCTGGGCTCGGCAAGGGCGGCGCACGACTGGGCACACGGTGCGTTGAGCCTTGCGTTTCTGCACTCAGCGTCGCTGTTACGGGGCGAACAGGCCGCGGCACGGATGCACCAGTCCGACTGCGTGCGGTTTGCCGACCGTTCCGGCTACGTCCAGGCCCGCTTCGTCCTCGACGCTGCGGTCGCCTGGCACCGCTTCTTGCGCGCGGAGTTTCGTGAAGCCCTTGATGCGGTTTCGGCCTGGGAGCAGCGAGCCGGCCGGTCCTTCGCCACCCCGCTGCGCATGCTCATCCAGGCCAGGTTGAACGATGCTGGTGATGCGGCGGATTCCATCACAAGTCGCGGATTGAGGGTGCCATCTCGCGATGAGCTGGATTTCATCAGCCTGGGCCCCTTGTGTGTCTTTGCCGAGCTGGCGAGCGAACGCGGCGCCACGGACATCGCACAGGACGTGCTGGCGGCACTCCAGCCGGTCGACTCTGGCAGGGTGGTGTTCAGCATGTGCCCGCCGATGCTCGTAGCGCGGGCACGAGCGATATGTTGGCGAGTGCTGGGGCAACGTGAGGAGGCGCTTCGCGAGCTGGACATCGCGGCTGCACAGGCAGCCGGGGCCGGCTCGCCGATCGAAGCGGCGCTTGTGGCACTCGAACGGGCGAGACTCGCGTTGGCCGCCAGGCGGGGGCTCGACCGGCGTACCCGCGACGATCTGGAGGCCAGCCTCGCGGTGTTTCGCGATGGCGAGCTCCTGGAGCCCCTCCTCCAGGCGAGGCAGCTACTGGCAGAGGGTAGAACGGCGGTGTCTGGCCGCCCCGCGAGCCACGTGCTCGTTGACGAGCTTTCGGTCATCGAGCGTGAAGTGCTGAACGAGTTCAGTAAGGGAGCCGCGCAGGCTCTTATCGCCGACAGGCTCCTCCTGAACGAACGGACCGTCGAGTCCCACCTCGAGCGCCTGAGGCTCCGCCTCGGGATTCGAACGCCCGCGGACGCAGCTGCCCACCTCGGCCTCCGGCCGGTTGGCTCAGGGCGACGCCGGCCATGGGAGCTGACACCGCGTGAGATCGAAGTGCTCCAACTCATCGCGGCCGGCAAGACCAATCAGCAAATCGCCGACGAGCTCGTCATCAGTCTCCACACGGCAATTCGCCATGTAGCGAACATCCTCGAGAAGACCGGCGCGGCCAACCGCACGGCGGTAGCCCGGCTCGCCGACGACTATCAACGCAAAGTGAAGTGACCGTCAACGCATTGACATCCTCCAGGCCTGCGAGCATCATCCGTATTTCCTCGTGGCATGACTTCAGGAGAATTGTCAAATGTCGCTTCCCGGGCCACCCCCAAGGAACAGCCAGCCGCGCCGAGGCCCCGTGGGTTACCACTTCCGTTACCTCCCGGGGCTGAACGAGTATCACACCATCAAGTCGAGCGCCGACGGCCAGGGCGTCGAATGGACGCTCCGCGAGCTGGTGCAGCTCTGGACTGGCGAAAGGCCGCCGGGTGTGCCGCTGGCGAGCCGCGCCCATGCCGCCCGCCAGTGCCGCTGGCAGACGGTGAAGCTGCTCCGGACGCTCCGCCTGGTCTGGGCGAGTCCGGGGGCGGCCATCCCGGCTCCCTACGCGCCCATCGCTGCAGCCCCCAGGGTTTCCACGGTTGGGATCTCCATCGGTTCGAACCTTTGCAAGTACAAGAAGGCGCACATCGACAGGGACTGGTTCGGGCCCGAGCCCTCGCCCGCCAACACCGCCACACCTCCCGGCCAGGCGCCTGTCCACAATTGGTGGAAGCCGGCGGTCGATGGGGCGGCCTTCGAGCAGCATTTTGCTGAAAAGTTGCTCCACTACCTCGAGGACTCGCTCGGACTGGGGCCGAGCGACGCACTTCCCGCAGGCTGGACCTGGCCTCCCGGTACCGCCCCGGCCGACCCGGTCGCCGCGCTGGCCGATGCGACGATCGACCAGGAAGTTCTGGCGCGCGCCGCGAACCACGGGTTCGAAGGGTTGAGCATGGTGTGGCACGTGGGGAATCAAAGCCACCCGAATCCGCCGGTGATGCTCCAGTGCTCCTCGGCGGCAAAGCGGAACGGGAAGGCATTTATCATCAAGTCGCCAGACTGCAACGCGCCGGACCCCAACAAGTAGCTCAAATGGTGCTGCAACTTCAGCCCGGCCCCGCAGGCGGTTCGCGCTGCATCGTCGTGGAGCGGCGCGGGACCCTGTTCCGGGCGGTCGACCACATCGATGCGCGCAACACCCGCGCCCCTCTGAGCGCAGTCTCGCAAGCCCGCCGGCAAGTCCCTCGAGGTTTCCGCAGGTACATCGCTCGGGCGGTGGCAGGGCTATCGCGGCGGCAGCAACCCTTCGAAGCAGAGTTCTACATCCGGGTGACCGACCGAAACGGTGGGGTTCACCTGTTCATGAGTCCCGACCCCACCGGCGCCTACGTGGAAGTCCCGCGCCGGCGCGCTGACGCCGGGTTGGAACTGGCGCCGAAGGAGGAAGGCCCGTTTGAGTTCCGGATTCACCTGCCGTGGCAGGTTGAGCCGGAAAGGATCGAGCTGTTCTCGGCTCGCTATTGTGCACAACATAACAAAGACCGTCCCCGGCCGGTTGCAATCGACCTCTCGAAGCTTCCGCATCCCCGGCCTGCCCGGCCGAGCCCGGCTCAGCTCTTGGCTCTCCCGGTCCTGCCTGCTCCGCCCGTTCCGGTGGCGCTGACCATCTGCGTCGTGGGCGACGGCTACACGGCGGCCAATCAGCCGCTGTTTCTTGCGGATTGCGATGCCCTCGCTGCCGCCGTCGACGGTCTCGGCCTCCCTGGCCGCATCGAGCTAAAGCCCGCGTTCCGCGCCTCGCCCGATGCAGGCACGGACTACGCGGCCGGGTGCGCCGGTCCCGCGCCGGTGACTGTCAATACCGCCTACGACACCGGCTATGGCAAGGGCGGAGACTGTGAATTGCTATCGGGAGACCCGGCCACGGCGTGGGATGATGCAGCTACCGTGGGCGCACCGTACTTCATTGGCCTGGTGAACGCAGCGAGCTACGGCGGCTCGTCGTGGGGCAACTACCTGTGGGTTCCCGCGAGGCACCCGGACATGGTCAACCTGGTGCTCCACGAGCTCGGCCACATCCTGGGGCTGCGTGACGAGTACGACACGCCCCTCGCCGGTCACTTCACCAGCGTACAGTCGTATGCCAACGTCACGACCGACCCGCTGGCGCCATGGTGGGGTGGTTCGGGCAGGGTCTACGGCAATGCGAAGCCCGGGGCCTGCCCGGCCACGCCCGGCAATCTGCCGCCCGACCAGTCCAGCCCGGGCGAGATCGGCGCGTTCCAGGGCGCGGGATACGAGCCCTGCTCGAACTATCGTCCGGCAGCCAACTGCAAGATGAGAAGCCTGGACGCTCCGTTCTGTGACGTTTGCAGGCGCCTGATGGAGATGTTCGTGACGGCGCTGGTCAACACGCCTCCGTAGGTTCTGCGGCGGTGCAGGGGCGCCGGCGACAATCGCGCTCCATGGAGGGTTGAGAGCGGCCGGACGAGACGGACGGCACGCACCGTCGACTCGAGGTTGACCGGCCTCGCTCCGGGTCCAATTGCCGGGCCGAGCCCGGTCGCTTTTTCGACGCTTGGCCCATGGCTCTGAGCCCCTTAGCCCTACCCGGAATCGGTACCGGGTATACGGTGGTGCTGTCCTCGCAAAAGTGAGACAGGGAAGGTTTGAGCGCGATGACATGGCGGTTCGTCGGCAGGCCTCACGGCCCGCGGATGCTCAATCGCATTGGACGATGGACGTCTGTGGCCCTGGCGCTTCTGTCCGTCGCCTCAATTGCCTGCGCGGCCGGCCAGGCGTACGACATCGATTTCACCCGGCCCGAGCCCACGCCAGCCCAGGACGTTCGCTTCGAGGACCGGGGAGAACAGCCGCTGCGCATCGGCGTGGCGCCGGTCCTCTCGCCACGCACGAACTCTGCCCTCTACGACGATCTTGCAGGCTACCTCGCCATCCGGCTCGGGCGGCCGGTCGAACTCGTTCATGGCAAGACCTACACCGAAATCAACGACCTGCTGAAGTCGGGAGATATCGCTGTGGCCCTGGTGTGCACCAATCCGTATCTCCAGGGCCAGGCTGACTTCGGCATGGAGCTCCTCGCGGTCCCCCAGGTCCACGGCGGGCTTGAGTACTACTCGCTTCTCATCGTTGGGCGCGGGAGCGAAGCGAAACGGCTTGCCGACTTACGGGGCGCGAGCTTCGCCTTCAGCGACCCGCTCTCGAATTCCGGGCGGCTCGTGCCAACGTATGAGCTTGCCCGGCTGGGGTCGAGCCCCGATGCGTTCTTCAGCCAGACAATCTTCACCTATTCACACGAAGCCTCCATCCGGGCCGTGGCTGCCGGCGTTGTGGCAGGAGCGGCTGTCGATAGCCTCGTGTTCGAGTACCTGGCGGGTGTGGAGCCGGAGCTGGCCTCCAGGGTCCAGGTCATCGAGCGCTGGGGGCCGTTCGGAATCAACCCGCTCGCGGTGAATCCTCGCCTGGACGAAGCAACGAAGTCCGAGTTGCGAAGAGCGTTCTTGGAGATGGATAGCGACCCGGATGGCCGCATCCTGCTCGAAAAGCTCGATATCGACCGGTTTGTCGCTGGTGAAGAAGGCATGTACGACTCGGTGCGCGACATGCGCGCGTATCTCCGCGAACGCGGCCTCGCACCCTAGGGCGGTCTGATGCGGACCATCGGCGCCTCGCTAAGCCTGCGAAAGAAGATGCTGATTGCCATCGCCGGCCTCATCCTGGTGCTGGGCACGGTGGGGACCGCCTATGCGCGAGCCACCTTGTCGAGCACCGCAGCCAGCGAGCTGGACCGCCGCGCGCTTGCTCTCGCCAATGAGCTCGAGGGGTACTCGGTAGATCTCTTGCTCACCAACGACATCTTCAGCCTGCACCAGCGGGTTCGGGATCTGGCCGCCAATCACGAGGACATCCGCTACGTCGCTGTGTTCGACGAGACCGGCGCGCTCCGGGCGAGCACGTTCGATGGCGCTCTGCCCGCGGGATTGCGCGAATCCAATGTGGCTCCCCCGGGGACCGGCGCCTCAATCGTCACCCTGCGCACAACCGATGGAGAAATCCGGGACGTCGCCTACCCGCTGCAGGCCGGGCGCCTGGGCGTGATCCGCATCGGGTTCACCAGGCAACCTGTCCGGAGCCAGGTCGACACGATGACGCGTAACCTGCTGGCGCTGACGGGCATCGCGCTCGTCATCGGCCTTTCCGTTGCGTGGGTGCTGGCGACGGTGCTGATCCGCCCGCTCGCCCGGCTGGCCGAAGGGGCGCGAGCGGTGGGGCGAGGGGAGACCTGCAGCCAGGCAGACCTCTATGGTCACCCCGACCTCGGCGAAGTGGCGATGGCATTCGATGCGATGACGGAGCAGCTGCGCGAAAAAGAGGAAGAACGCGCCCAGTTGTTGGCTCGCGTCCTCGCTGCCCAGGAGGACGAGCGGAAGCGCATCTCGCGGGAACTGCATGACGATGCGGGGCAGGCGCTGACCTCGGTGATCATGGGGCTCACGCGCATAGAGGTATCGGCCGATGCGGACGAACTCCGGGCCCATGCAGCCGAGATGCGGGGGACCGCCAGCCACGCGCTCCACCTGGTGCGCGACCTGGCCCGGGACCTTCGCCCCAGCACGCTGGACGACCTGGGCCTCGCCGCCGCGCTCGGGCGCTACGTTGCCGACTACGGCCGGAAGTTCGACATCGAAACGCGCTTCCATGCCCCGGGAGAACTTGAACGGTTGCGCCCCGAGGTTGAAACCGCGCTGTACCGGATCGCCCAGGAGGCGCTGACCAACGTCGCCAGGCACGCGGAGGCGGCCAGTGTGAACGTCGTCCTCGAACCGCGGGCTGGCGCCATCATCCTGGTGGTGGAGGACGACGGGAAGGGTTTCGCCATGGGTCCCGGCTCGCCGCCCGGGCTGGGGCTCCTGGGCATGGAGGAGCGCGCATCGCTGGTAGACGGTACGCTTTCGGTCGAATCGGAGCCCGGAAAGGGGACGGTGGTCTTCGTCCAGGTGCCCATATGAACGCAGATCAGGCGGCAAGAACGAGGATCTTGATTGCCGACGATCACACTCTCGTGCGATCGGGATTGAAGTCCATCCTCTCGGCTCAGCCGGATTTCGAGCTTGTCGGCGAGGCCGCGGACGGTGCGGAGACCGTGAGGCGGGTGCGGGAACTCTTGCCGGATGTGATCCTCCTGGATATCGGGATGCCCGTGATGAATGGCCTCGAGGCCGCGCGGACCATCCGCCGGGAGTTTCCGGATGTCCGGATCATCGTGCTCACCATGTACGACGACGAAGCTTACCTGCAGCAATCCTTGCAGTTGGGGGCGGCTGGTTACCTGATGAAGCAGGCGGCCGATACAGAACTGGTCTCCGCGATCCGCGCCGTCCGGCGGGGAGAGACCTTCGTCCACCCCTCGCTGACCCCACGCCTCATCGACCTGTATCTGAAGCAGGCGCAACCGGCACAGCCCGTGGAGCCGGCGCAGCCCGACCTTTCGCCCCGCGAGACGGAAGTTCTGCGGCTGGTGGCGCTCGGGTATTCGGCCCAGCAGATCGGCAAAGAGCTGGGCATCAGTGCCAGCACCGTGGAAACCCATCGCGCTCATATCTGCGAGAAGCTGGGTCTGCACGGCAGGGTGCAGCTCGTCCGCTACGCGCTGAACGCCGGCCTCCTGGGAGGCGAGGGGCAATAGGCCCAACAGGCATGGCGGATTTTGGGGATGCATCGCCCGGGCGGGCAGCAAAACCCTCGATGCAATTCGCAACCGTTGACCGCTTTCCATTCTGAGTAACCGCAGCACTCTTAGTGGTGGAGGCGTGGCTACAACCCGGTTTGCCACGCCCCGGGTGAGCGCGGTGCGCTCGCCGGAAAGGAGGACTCGTGAGAATGCCAACGGCGCCTGAGCCCCACACTCCAACGGCCGCTCCGGAGGAGCATCTCCTCGACACCGACCTCAACCGGCGCGACGTCGTCGCCCGGCTGATGAAGATCGGCGCGGCTTCCCTGGCTGCGGCGCTGGCAGGCGGAGCCAGCCTCGCTCCCCTGGTCAACGCGGTCGCTGATTCGGGAGACACCCGGCGCAAGCACCGGTACGGGATGGTGATCGACACCCGCCGGTGCGTCGGATGCGATGCCTGCGTTGCCGCCTGCAAACAGGAGAACAAGACACCGCCCGGCGTGTCGTACACCGTCGTGCTCGAAAACGGGCTCGGGGAGCGCCCGGACGACCGGCCACTGTTCCTGACGAAGCCTTGCTTCCAGTGTGAGCACCCCCCTTGTGTGCCCGTGTGTCCGGTCGGTGCGACATTCAAGCGGAGCCATGACGGCATCGTGGTCGTCGATTACGACCGCTGCATTGGCTGCCGTTACTGCATCGTGGCCTGCCCCTACCAGGCCCGGTACTCCGACTTCGGCGATAACTACCCGGCAGTGGAAGAGGACACGCCCTGGGCGCGGGTGCCCTCGCCCGAATACCGGCAGTTCCGGGTGCGGGAGGACGGCAAGTCGCCCGAAGGGAATGTGCGCAAGTGCACGTTCTGCCTTCACCTGCAGGACGAAAACGGCGAGTACGACAAGGCCGCCGGGCGGTGGCCCGCCTGCGCGAAGACTTGCACCGGCAAGGCGATTCACTTCGGTGACTTCAACGACCCGGAAAGCGACGTCTCGCGCCTCATCCGCGAGCGGCAACCCGTCCGGCTCAAGGAAGAGCTCGGGACCGAGCCCAACGTCTACTACCTGTTGTGAGGGGACGAAAATGAACCAGCGGACTATGAAGGCAGCGTTCTGGGGGCTCGGGATCGTCCTGGTGCTGGTGGGGTCGTGGGCGTGGATCGACCGCTTCCTGAACGCCGACAAGAACGCGAACTACGGCAGCATCGTGCCGTGGGGGCTGTGGGTCGCGGCCTACATCTACTTCATCGGGCTGAGCGCCGGGTCGTTCCTGGTCTCGTCCCTTGTCTATGTGTTCAACATCAAGCGATTTGAATCCATCGGCCGCCTCGCGCTGTTCAGCGCAGTGGTAACGCTCCTGCTGGCGTTACTGTCCATCTCGGCAGACCTCGGCCACCCGTTCCGGGCGTGGCACGTCCTCGTCTATCCGAACTTCCGTTCACCGATGGCCTGGATGATCTGGCTGTACAGCGCCTATTTCGCGCTCCTCGTCCTCGAACTCTGGTTCGTTCTGCGCCACGACCTGGTGGTGAGCTCGCGCGAACCGGGACTGCGTGGGCGGGTCTACCGGGTCCTCGTCTTTGGCAGCGACGACTCATCGCCTGAGCTCCAACAGAGCGACCGCCAGGTCGTCCGTATCCTGGCCACCATCGGTGTTCCCCTGGCGATCATGTTCCACGGGGGCGTCGGGTCGCTGTTCGGCGTGATCTCATCGAGGCCGGCATGGCACGGCGGGCTTTTCCCCATTCTCTTTCTGGTCTCGGCGCTCGTGAGTGGCGGCGCCCTCCTTGTGCTCGTCAGCGCGATTTTCCAGGACGGCCTGCGGCGGAACCGGGAGACGCTCACCGCCCTCGCGACACTCGTCCTGGGGCTGCTGTTGTTCGACCTGCTCCTGCAGATTTCCGAGACACTCGTGGGCTTCTACGGAAACGAGCCCGACAGAGTGGAGAACTTCCGGCTGATCTACGGCGGCCCGTACTGGTGGGTCTACTGGATCTGGCAATTGGGGGTCGGCACGCTGGTCCCAATTGTGGTCCTGGCGCTGCCCCAGACACGGAAGAACGCTGTTGCAGTTGCGGCAGCCTGCGGGCTAATTGCCGTCGGTTTCCTCGCGGTTCGCCTCAACATCGTCATCCCTGGCCTTGCGGACGAGCAGCTTGAGGGTATCACCGAGGCGTTCTCCTCAACCCGGATCGAAACGGACTACGTGCCGAGCGTGATGGAGTTCATGTTCACCTCGGGGATCATCGGCATCGGCTTGCTGCTCTTCGGCATCGGTGAATGGTTCCTGCCCAACGAGAGCGCACACACCAAGGAGGAGGTTCCCCATGTCGCAGCCTGACGCGAAGCAGATTGGCCGCAGGCGGTTGTTCAAGCTTGGCGGTGGTGCGGTGGCCGGTGCCGCGGCGGCAGCGGCGGTCTCCGGCGCCGGGACCCGGTCCGGTGAACGGTCCCTTAAAGCCAACGCCGCCGGTCTCGCCCGGTGGGGCCGCCAGGCAGGCGAATGGATCCCCTCCTGCTGCAACATGTGCGGCGGCCAGTGCGGCATCATGGTTCACGTCGTCGATGGCATCGTGGAAAAAATCGAGCCGAACAACTGGAACCCCAACAACTACACGAACGTCTCGAGTGACTGGTTCGACGGGTACACCGAAGAAGCCGGGTGCAAAGAAGGCTCCGTCATCTGCCCCAAGGGCAACGCTGGCGTGATGGCGCTGTACGACCCCGACCGGGTGAAGACCCCCCTGAAGAGGACCAACCCCGACAAGTCGATCGGGGCAGACCCGAGGTGGGAGGAGATCAGCTGGGACCAGGCGCTCGATGAGATTGCGGACAAGCTTCGCGCTCTCCGCGACGCAGGCGAGGCCCACAAGCTCCTCTGGTTCAGCGAGGACCATTCCTTCACCCACCCGCAGCAGGACTTCTGCGCCCTCTTCGGCACCCCGAACTACTCGAACCACGCGAACCTGTGCGATGTTTCGCGCAAGGCGTCGTTCAAGACCGTCATGGGCGACGAGCGGCCCTTGGCCGATTTCTTCGAATCCAAGTACATCCTGCTTTTCGGCTGGAACCCGACCTCCGCCATCAAGTGGGTCCACCTTCCGCGCATCATCACCCGGGCCATCGAGCGCGGGGCCAAGATGGTCGTGGTCGACCCGTACATGTCCGACACCGCGGCCAAGGCGCAGGAGTGGATCCCCATCCGGCCCGGCACCGACGGCGCGCTCGCCCTTGCGCTCGCCCATGTCATCATCCGGGACAAGCTCTACGACAAGGAGTTTGTGGAGAAATGGACCGTCGGCTTCGAAGAGTTCGCCGCATTCGTGAAGGACAAGACGCCGGAGTGGGCCGAAGACATCACCTCGGTCAAGGCGGCGACCACGGAGCGCATCGCCCATGAACTCGCGACGACCAGGCCGGCGCTCGTCGATGTCTGGAGCGGACCTGGACAGCACTCAAACGGCGTCCAGGGTGGCCGGGCGATCGCCCTCCTCAATGCGCTCATCGGGACCATCGACAAACCGGGCGGGATGATGATCCCGAGCCGCGGTGGCGGAAAGTGGACACAGGCGAGCCCGGACGAGACCGCTGCCGCCACGTTGAAAAACGAGCGCTTCGACAAGAAAACCAGGGATGGGAACGAGTATCCGCTCCGGCATGGATCCGGCGTCTACGCGCAGTCGTTCCTCAACATCCTTGAAGGAAAACCGTACGAGCCAAAGATGGCCGTCATCGTGTTCCAGAACGTGATGATGTCAGTTCCCGGCTCCGACACCGTTGCCAGGGCACTTTCCAGGCTCGAAACCGTCGTCGTTATCGACACGATGATGAGCGAGACCGCGATGATGGCGGATTATGTGTTGCCAGGCACGGTGTATCTCGAACGGTACGACATCAACGGCCACTGGGTCACCTGGCCCGTCGTCGGACTACGGCAACCGGTGGTGAAGCCGATTTTCGGACAGCCCGCGGAGTACGAAATCGTCGCATTGCTCGGGCGCCGGCTCGGCCTCAAGGACAAATCCGGCAAAGACTTCTTCACCGTCGGCGCCATCTCCGGGAAGCCCATCGAGGATGTGACCGCCTGGTACGAGGAGCAGCTCTCCAACGAACTCAAGAACGGCAGCCCGGGCATCACACTCGAGGAAATGAAAAAGTTGCCCGGTGCCGTGTATGTCGACAAGAAGGGCACTGCCTACCAGAAGTTCGCCTCGCCGCTTTCAGCCGATGCTCTGAAGACCGCCTTCTTCGATGGTGACCCGGCCAGGGACGGTACGCTCGTCTACAACAAAGACAAAGCTCAAGGCGGGACCGTCATCGGAGTTGTTGTGGATGGTAAGCCGGTGAAGGGCTTTGCGACCCCAAGCCGCAAGATCGAATTCAAGGCGGCATCGCTGGCATCGAAGAAAGACGCGAACGGGAACCCGGTCAGCCCGCTGCCGGAGTACACACCGCGCGACTGGCAACCCTCCGGGGAATACCCGCTCTACCTCATCAACTGGAAGGAAGCGAGCCACACCCACAGCCGCACCTTCAACAATCCGTGGTTGCTGCACCTGAAGCCGGAGAATCCGCTCATCATCCATCCCGAGACGGCCGAAAAGCTGGGCATCGCAGACGGGGATGAGGTTGTTGTGGAATCCCCTTACGGCAAGACCACCGCAAAGGCAAAGGTCTCCCGGCGCATGCATCCCGAGGTTGTAGGCCTCCAGCACGGCTTCGGCCACTGGGCGGGCGGCCGGAACGCAAAGGGTCGCGGCACTGCCGACGGCAACCTGCGCCCGACGAAGGCCGATCCGCTCTCCGGACAGGCGATGCACAAGGAGAACTGCGTCCGCGTCCGCAAGGCCTGACCGGCGGCCGGACGCACACGACGCAGGGCAGGCAGTGCAGGCAGGGCAGGGCCCCGCGCTTCGGGCTCTCTCCGCCTGGCGGGGCAGGCCGTTCCTCCGGACGGCGGCCCGCCAGCCCTGGGCCGATTGGTGCGGAACTTCGCCACAGAGCCGGTGGCGAAGCTCCGCACCTTCGTCTCGGCCGCAGCCTGTCCCACAAGAGCGGGCCCGGAATGCGGCGGCTCAACGGAGGTACATTGCGACAACTGTGGCGAGGGTTCGTGCTGCTCATCGCCGCGTTGACGGTGAGATGGTTGTCTGTGCCCCTGCCCCTGCAGGCGCAATATTGACTCGGAAAAGCGATGGCGCCTGGTCTACCGCAGCCCGCGGCGCACGCCGGGTTCTCGGGCGAATGCCCCCCGGGGTGCTCTCCGGCAAGGCAGAACACCCGGGTGGCGCGGGCTGGCGAAGTTCTCTGCCCCGGGGGGCGTAAAGCGACGTTCTGGTACACTCTCGACGTGTTGCGATGCCGCGTCGAGTGGTTGAGGCGCGGCACCGCCGCGGTAGTGCACTCGAGTGGCGAGTAGCGAGTAGCTCCTCGCGGGCCGTAGGCGCGGCAATACCACGGTGCTGACCGGCTTCAGCCCGAACACGATTCCGGGCCCCCGTAGCTCAGCGGATAGAGCAGTGGTTTCCTAAACCATGTGCGCAGGTTCGATTCCTGCCGGGGGTACCACCACTCGCGGAACGGCGATGCCGCCGGCCACGGCCGCAGTTCAGGCGGGCACAGCATCGTGCCAGTCAACTTCGTAGACACGGGGCGCTTCGTCCCCGGTAGCCCCCGGCTCCATTGGGCGTTCGGTGAAACGGAACCCCTTGCCCGCCACGAGTTCGCGGACCACCTGGGCGACGAGTATCTGGCCACCCTCGGCTGCGCTGGCGATACGCCCGGCGGCGTTGACGGATTCGCCGAACAATTCGTCACCCTCCGAGATCGGTTCACCGGCGTTCAGCCCCACGCGGACGCGCAACGCATGCCCGTGCACCGGCGGAGCGGTGTAGAACGAACGCTGGAGCGCGATGGCGCACCGCAGCGCGGCCTGTGCCGAAGTGAACGAGGCGATGAAACCGTCGCCCGTGGCCTTCATCTCCATCCCGCCGAACTCTCGCAGGCTCGCCCGGGTGATTCGTTCGTGTTCGCGCAGCACATCCCGGCCGCGAGCATCACCGAGTGCGTGCATCATCGCTGAGTGCGCTTCGATGTCGGTATAGAGAATGATGCGCAATGCCGTGTCGCCCGGTGTAACGGCTGCCGGCGCTGCCACATCTTCATCCAGGAAGCTTTCGATGGCGCCGAGCACCCTGGCCGTGTTGCCAATGAAAGGCACCACGGATTCCCCCTCGACCACCACCAGGCGGGCATCGGGCATCCGCGAAGCAAGCCCCTTTGCAACGTCAAGGTGGGAGCCCACGAAGGCCGGCCGATGGAGGACGAGGACCGGCACGCGGACGTTCGGCAGGTCCGTTCGCGCATCGAAGGCAGCATGTCCTGCGAGATTCTCGAAGAATGCCTCGGGGTCGATGCTCTTATTGGCCACCTCAACGAACTGGTTGGCGAGCTCGCCCTCGGTCCATCCCACCGCACGGTGAAGATAGGTCCGAATGAAGAGGTCCCGGTCGACACCGGCCAGCTGGTTCACCGCTACGCGTTGCTGGTTCGCCATCTCCGGCAGGCGTTCGACCACCTCGCCGTGGAAAGCGTGCGTGCACCAGAGCACCAGCCGCGTGACCCGGTCGGGGTGACGCGCCGCGTAGCGGATGCCCATCGGCCCCGAGTAGCTGGCGGCGAACACCGCGAAGCGCTCCAGCCGCAGCTTTTCCACGACAGCGTCGATATCCAGCAGGTGCGCATCGAGCGAACGGTCGGCCGGGTTGCGGTCGGAGAGGCCCAGCCCTCGCGCATCGAAGCGGATCACCGTGTGGTGGCTTGCGAGCGTTTCCAGGAATTCCCGCATGCCCGGCATCTGCCACTCTACCTGGAGATGGCTGAGCGGCAGGATGGGCAGGATAAGCAGGGGTGGGCCGCTACCGACGCTTGCGCAGGCGATGCTCAACCCATCCCGGGTGGACGCATACTGTATCAGCGGGTCCATGGCGACATGGTACGCGAACGGCGTTCGACGAAAACCCCCGTTCGCGGCATCTCTACCGCCGGACCTCCAGGCCGGGAGTTCAGCCGCTGGCGAGTGCTTCCGGGGCGAAGGTATCCGCCACGTGTCCCGCCGCGCGCAGGCGCTCGATCTCGCTGTCACTCATCCCCAGGACCTCGCGATAAACATAATCGTTGTGCTCGCCGAACAGGCACGGCGGCGTGCGCAGGTCTACATCGGATTTTGAGAACCGGTAGGCGGGCCTCAGCCAGTCGACCTCGGGATAGTCGGCTGTTGCCGGGAGCCGCTTCCAGGCGCCAGTCGCGGCAAGGTGCGGGTCTTCGGCGGCTTCTCCTGCGTGGAGCACGGGACCGGCCGTCACGCCGGCAGCCTGGAGCGCATGGAAGAGCTCATCGCGTTCACGCGTCGCCGTCCAGGCGGCGAGGCGCTCCTCGATTTCGTCCTCCCGTTCCGCCCTGCCAGCGGCCGATTCCAGGTGGCGTTCGGTCGCCCATTCAGGGTTGCCCATGCAGCCGGCGAGGGCCCGCCATTCGTCGTCCGACCGGCAGCTGATGGCAATCCAGCGATCAGCTCCTGCTGCCGGGAACACGCCATTGGGCACGAAGCCCTCGATGCTCCGGTTGCCAACGGAGCGGTGCGGCCGGCCGTTCCAGGCGGCGTCGAGCGCAGCCTGGGGAAACATGTGCGCCGAGGATTCGACCTGGGCCATCTCGATCACCTGGCCCTCGCCCGTCCGGCGGCGATGGCGGAGCGCGGCCATCAGGGCGACCGCCCCGTGTATGCCGCCCCAGAAGTCCCCCGCAAAGATGCCCTGGTTGTCTGACGGTGAGCTGTCGCGATAGCCGCGGAGAATCGTCGAGCCTGCGACGCTGTCGATGTGGGCGCCATACCCGCGCCCCTCAATGTATGCCCCCCTCCGGCCAAATGCCGGCATGTGGAGGATGATGATGTCCGGGCGGACGGCGCGGATAGCGTCGTCGTCAAGGCCGAGCTTTTCGAGTGTCCCAAGGGCCAGGTTCTCGGCGAGAACGTCACTCGTGCGGATGATCTGCTTCACAATTTCCAGGCCTTCAGGCCGGCGGCTATCGACCGTGAAGGACTTCTTGTTGCGCAACACCTGGATGAAGGCCGGGCTGTTGTTCCAGGGCCGCGGTCCCGGCTCCGGCGGGTGGCCCGCGATCCACGGCGGCAGGATCGCCGCGGTCATCGCGTTGATGCGTGGCGATGCCGCCCGCGTCATGGGGTTCCAGATGAACGGGTTTTCGACCTTGATGCACTCCGCGCCCATATCGGCCAGGTACATCGTCGCGGTTTGCCCGGCCCACACGGCGGTGAAGTCGCAAACCCGGATTCCTTCGAGGGGTAGATATCCCGTCATGCTACAACCCCCTGCGAACGGAGCCGTTCGATTTCCCCCGGCGCGAACCCGGCCTCGCGCAGGACGTGGTCCGTATGCTGCCCGAGCGATGGCGCAGATGTGCGGATCCGCCACGGGGTCTTTTCGAAGATGTACGGCCGGCCCAGCATTGGCTGGCGGCCGATGGCCGGGTGCTCTACCTCCGTCCACAATCCGCGAGCACGGAAGTTCGCGTCCTCGTAAAGGTCCTTGCCGTCATAAATCGGGGCGACCATCGCGTGTGCACGCCGGGCAGCCTCCCACACCTCTGACCGTGTCCGGGAGAGCATCCAGGGATACACCACTCCGTCGACCACCTCCTTCGCAGCGGGGTTCATGGCCGTCATCGGGTCCTCCCACTTCGGCTCCCGCAACGTGTCGTCGCCGATCATCTCAACGAACCTGCGCCAGTAGTTCCCGGCCGTGGCGGTCACCTCGACGTAGCCATCGGCGACCGGGTACACGCCTCCTGCGAGGCCTCCGGCCCCCTGGGGCCGCTGCTGCACACGGCCACTGAAGCGGTATGCCAGGATGCTTGAGCTGCGCCGGTCGATGTTGCTCACCTGGACCGTGAAGAGCGGCACATCGACCAGCTGGCCGATGCCGTGGACCTCGTACGCAGTGACTGCGCCCAGCGCTGCAACGGCAGCCATGGCTCCGCCCTGGATCACAGCGGCCGTGCCACCGAGTTTGAGCGGTTCACGGTGGGCCAGGCCGTGGCTGAACATTTCGGCGCCCATGGCGTACAGCACCGTATCCGAAAGCCGGTAGTCCCTGTACGGGCCGTCGTGGCCGAAATTGGTGATCGAGACCACCGGGATGTCCGCATACCCCGAAAGCGTCGCATAATCGATGCCGAGTTCGCGTTCGACCGCGGGCGCGCTGGACGTCACTGCGAGTTGGGCCATCCCCATCAGGCGACACACCACGTCTCGAGATCCGGGGTGCTGCAGGTCAACGGCCACCGATTCCTTGTTAGTGTTCAGGTAGTGCCACGTCACGCCGCGGTCGGCGCCGGGCTCATCGGCGAGGAACGGGGGCACGGCGCGGACCGGATCGCCTCCTGGCCGTTCCAGCTTGATGACCCGGGCTCCAAGGTCCGCCAGCAGCTTCGTGCAGTAGGGACCTGCAAGGTGGCTCGTGAAGTCCAGGACGGTGATCCCTTCGAGCGCGTCCATCGGCTCCTCCAGGCTGATTCCGCCTGAATCTACCGGAGCCCGGCCTTGCAGTCAGGGTACTGGTTCGCGTTCGGGTTCTGGGCTGCGGGAGGCGCTCCAGGCGAGCATCACCACCGGCACGGCGACGATGCAGATGAGCGCTCCCGCAAGCGTGAACGCAACGCGGACACCGATGAAGTCAACGAGTGGGCCGGCTGCCGCGAACCCGGAAATGCTCGCCAGCGACGCGACCATCGAAGTGAGCGCCATCACGCGCCCGCGGAAGGCATCGGCGGCTTGCTGCTGGAGGTAGCTGGCAAAAGCTACCTGGAGGGCGACAACGCTCATCCCCTGGGCCGCAATCGCCGCCGCGGCCGCCACAAAGTTCGGCGCTGTCCCGAGCGCCACCGTCGAGCCGCCGACGACGAGCAGCGCTCCGGACCCCGTGCTCAGGAGCCGCACCTTCGGTCCCAGGTACAGAAAGATGATCGCGAGTCCCATCGCGCCCGCCCCTTCGATGGCAAGGAGGGCGCCGTAACGCGATTCGGGCAGGTCGAGCACACGGGAGACCAGCGGCAGTGTCCCGGCGTTGACCACGGTCCCGACGAGCAACGTGACGCCGATGGCCGCGATCACCGTGCGGATGGCTCGCTCACGGCGTGCGTAGTTCAGCCCTTCGATGGCATCGAAGAAGACCGAACGCCGGCTGTCCGCCGGCGGTTGTGCCGGGATGGCAGTGATTGCCAGGACGAGGAGCGCGGAACCCGCGAACGTCACGGCATCGACCGCAAGCACCAGTTCGAAGCCTCCACGGTCGACCAGGAGCCCGGCCGCAGCCGGGCCGGCGATGTTCGCCAGGCTGGTAGCCAGCCGCAGCCCGCTGTTCGCCCGGCCCAGCTGCTTCTCTCCGGAAAGGGCGGGGAGCAGGGCCTGCGCCGCGGGCCGGTGAAATGTCGAAAGGCTGTAGACGGCCCCCACGGCCATGAATACGGCGGCCGCGAGCGGAAACACGGCCACCGCTGCGAGCGCGGCCAGGCAGGCTGCCGCACTCACGAAATCGACGCCAATCATGATCCTGCGTCGCGGATACCGATCGGCCAACGTGCCCGCGAGCGGCCCAAGGACGACGGTGGGGAGCGCCGCCAGGCCAAGCAGAAGGCTCACCGCCGTGGTGGAATCCGTTTGGCGGAAGACCGCAATCGATGCGGCGGTGAGGAGGAAGGCATCGCCACTCGCCGAGATGCCCTGGGCGAGCACGAGGTTGATGAGCCCCGGGTGCGGCGACTGCCCGTTACCGTTCACGGCGCTGTCCGCCTCCGCTCCATTGAATCGCGGAAGCTTACACCCTTGGCGGTGGTTCGTCAGCGCGCTACGCGGAAATTTCCTGCCTCTTGCGCTCATACTTGCGCGCCGGGGTCAACACAACGGGGCTGAGCGGGGCCGCATTGAACGAAGCGATGAGCCGTTCTTCCGGCACGGCGCCGTAGGTGGTGGTGCGCTGCCGTGGCGTTCGGCCCATCGCCCTGATGGTACGCTCCATCTCTTCCGGTGGGAGCTCCTGGCCGAAGGCCGCGCCAGCAGCCCGCGAGATGCTTTCATTCATTAATGTGCCGCCCATGTCATTGACGCCCGCATTCAGACAGGCCTTGACGCCATCGATGCCCATCTTCACCCAGGAAACCTGGATGTTGGTGATGTGCGGGTGGAGCGCCAGCCTGGCCACGGCGTGCATCAGGACCGCCTCGCGAAACGTTGGGCCCCGGCGCGCCTTCCCTTTCAGGTAGATCGGCGCTTCCATGTGCACGAACGGCAGCGGCACGAACTCGGTGATACCACCAGTGCGCTTCTGCAGGTCGCGGAGCGCGACCAGATGGCGGGCCCAGTTGATCGGCTGGTCGATGTGCCCATACATGATGGTCGAGGTCGTCCGGAAGCCGGCCCGGTGAGCCGCTTCGACCACGTCCAGCCACTCCCGAGTGGTCAACTTGTCGGGACAGAGTGTCACACGCACCTCGTCGTCAAGCACCTCCGCGGCGGTGCCAGGGAGAGTGCCCAGCCCGGCCTCTTTCAAGCGCCGCAGGAATTCCGGCACCGTGATTCCGAGGGTCTCGGCCCCCTGGCTCACCTCCAATGGTGAGAAGGCATGGATGTGCATGGCGGGGAGGGCATCCTTCACCGCGTGCAGTATCTTGAGGTAGGTCGCGCCGGTGTACTCGGGGTGAATGCCGCCCTGCATGCAGACCTCTGTCGCGCCGCGCTCCCAGGCTTCGAGCGAACGGCGCACGACCTCGTCCAGGCCAAGGTCGTAGGGAGTGCCGCGCAGACTTTCGCTCATCTTGCCCTTGGCAAAGGCGCAGAACTGGCAGCGGAAGTAGCAGATGTTCGTGTAGTTGATGTTCCGGTTCACCACGTACGAAACGGTCTCGCCGTTCACGCGCTTGCGCAGGCGGTCCGCCGCGTCACACACCAGGTGGTAGTCGTCGCCGCGGGCCTGGAAGAGGCGGACGATGTCGGATACGGAAAGTTCTGCTCCCGACTCAGCGCGTGCCAGGATTTCGCGGACTTCTGGCGTTGAGGTATCGGCCGCCCGGCCGAAGATGAGCTTCTTGGGCAAATCGGCCGCCGGGGGTGCCGTCGCCGCGTCTCCCGGCGACCAGGGATCAGTCCGTGCGAAGCCGTCACCATCGATGGCGCGGATGACCGCGGTGGCCATCGCGGGCGCCTGCCAGCGGCTGCTTTCGAGGGCAAACCTCGGGTATACCGCCAGTCGTTCGGTCAGCACTTTGCCGCACTCCGCGGTCCTCTGTCTGAGCGCATCCAGGTGCGGCCATGGCGCCTCGGGATTCACGTGGTCCGGGGTCACGGGCGAGATACCGCCCCAATCGTTCAGTCCAGCGGCGACAAGTGCCGGGTAGTCGTCATAGCTCAGGTTGGGTGGCGCCTGGATGTTCATCTCCGGGCCGAACACAATGCGGGCGACCGCGATTGTCCAGAGGAGGTCATCGAGGCCGGGTTCCGGCGCGTGCGCCATCTTCGTCCCGGGCTTGGCGCGGAAGTTCTGGACGATGATTTCCTGGATGTGCCCGTAGCGGTCGTGCAGGTCGCGGAGCGCGAGGAAGGATTCGATTCGCTCCCTCCGTGTTTCGCCAATGCCAATGAGCACCCCGGAGGTGAACGGCACCTGGAGCTCCCCGGCGTCGCGAATCGTCTGGAGCCTGGGGGCCGGGTGCTTATCGGGCGAGCCGTAATGGACCTGCCCCTTTTGGCTGAGCCGCCCCGAGACGTTCTCCAGCATGATTCCCTGGGAGATCGTTACTTCGCGGAGGGCGCCAATCTCTTCACGCGTCATCACCCCGGGGTTGGCATGCGGAAGAAGCCCGGTCTCGCGGTATACCAGCCCGGCCATCGCCACCAGGTAGGCGATGGTCGTCCTGTATCCCATCTCATCCAGCTCGCGCCGGGCGGCCTTGTAGCGCAGCTCGGGCTTGTCGCCAAGCGTGAAAAGCGCTTCCTTGCACCCCGCTGCCGCGCCGGCGCGGGCGATCTCCAGCACTTCCTCCGGCGTCATGTACGCCCTCTGGCCGGGAACTGGCGGCTTCGCGAAAGTGCAGTAGTGGCACACATCCCGGCACAGGTGGGTGAGCGGGATGAACACTTTCCGCGAGTAGGAAATGATGTTCCGGTGGAACCGGTCGCGAAGAGTGGCTGCGGCCGAAAGAAGTGTTTGCAGGTCTGGCTCTTCGGCGAGGGCGAGCGCCTCCGCGCGGCCGGGCAGCGTGCCAGAAATGGCCAGGTCGAGGGTGTGGCGGGTGCTGTCGAGCATTCCGGCCTCCTGCGACGCGGAGTCGATTCGCTTTACGTACTCAGTTCAACTGTTGAACTGGACCCCTCGCGCCGGTAGCATATCGCAACCCGGGTTGAGGTTTCAAATGATCCAGCGCAGTGTTCGTTGCCCCGTAGCCGCTACTCTCGATCTCGTGGGAGACAGGTGGACATTGCTGGTCGTTCGCGACCTCCTCCGCGGTCGCCGGCGATTCTCCGAGCTGCGGACTTCGGTCGAGGGCATCCCGCCGGCCGTCCTCTCCGACCGGCTCAAGGCCCTCGAGGCTGCCGGTGTGGTGGTGCGAAGACCCTACAGCGACCATCCGCCGCGCTCGGAGTATGTCCTCACACGGAAGGGACACCGGCTGGGCGTCGTAGTCGGCGCGCTGGCGACATGGGGCGAGGAGTTCGCGGAGAGCGACCTGGCGCTGGTCGACCAGGAGTGCGGCCACGGCGTGAGCGTCGTCTATCACTGCCCGAAGTGCGAGCGCCCCGCGCCCCGGTCGCGTGTGCGCATGGTTGGAGCGGCCCGGCCGTGAATGCAATGGATGAGCGGCGTTCGTTTGCCGCCCTTCCCGGCCCGGGGATACACTTAATCTTCCACAAACGAACGTTCCGGAGTCTCGCGTGCATGTCATTGGGCTGACGGGTGGTATCGCCAGCGGTAAATCCACCGTGACCCGGTTCTTTCGTGACCGCGGCGTCCCGGTCATCGATGCCGACGTCCTCGGTCACCGGACCTATGAGCCCGGGACCGGAACGTTCGAAGCCGTCGTCGCGGCCTTCGGGCCCGACCTTGTCGCTCCCGATGGCACCATCGACCGGAAGGCGCTCGGCGCGAAGGTGTTCGGCAAACCAGAGGAGCTGAAGCGGCTCACGGACATCGTCTGGCCTGGCATACGCAAACTCGCCAGCGAGGCCCTCGCCGAATACGAAGCCGCAGGCAACCCCATCGCCGTGCTCGAGGCAGCTGTGCTTTTCGAGGCTGGCTGGGAGGACCTTGTGGATGAGGTCTGGGTTGTTGTGGTTGAGCCGGACCTTGCCATCGAGCGGCTGGGTGCGAGAAACGGGCTTGATCCCGAGGCGGCCCGCGCACGGATTAACTCGCAGCTCACCAACGCGGAGCGCACGGCCCGGGCAGATGTCGTCATCGAGAACAACAGCTCACTGGAAGCGCTGGAGCAGCGCATCGAGGAAGCCTGGAACCAACTTCAGGGGCGGCTGCAGCGGGCAGCCGGGAGGTAGCAGAACTTGACCACCGAAACCGACCTGGGCAACTCCACCGTCTACGCCGTCGAGGAGTATACGGTGCACGATGAGCCCTACTACCTCCCCATCGGCGACGAGATTCAGCTCTTCGAAACAGCTTACTCCCAGCGCATCCCCGTCTTGCTGAAGGGCCCCACCGGCGCCGGGAAGACACGCTTTGTCGAATACATGGCGTACAAGCTCGGCCGGCCCATGATGAAGGTCTCGGCCCGGACCGGGAAAGAAGCCGAGCACCGGATGCCCCTCATCACCGTCGCCTGCCATGAGGATCTGACCGCCAGCGACCTCGTAGGCCGGTACCTCCTCGATACGGATGGCACGCGTTGGGTCGATGGCCCGCTCACCCGCGCGGTCAAGGTCGGTGCAATTTGCTACCTCGATGAGGTGGTCGAGGCGCGCAAGGACACGACGGTGCTCATCCACCCCCTCACCGACTACCGCCGCCTGCTGCCAATCGAGAAGCTTGGCCAGGTCATCGAGGCCGCCGACGGCTTCCTGCTGGTGATCTCCTACAACCCCGGCTACCAGAGCGCACTGAAGGACCTGAAGCACTCCACGCGACAGCGCTTCATTGCCATCGAGTTCAACTACCCCCCGCGCGAGCAGGAAGCCGAGATCATCGCCCACGAGGCAGGCTGCAGCCGCGAGGTGGCGCTCGACCTGGCGCGCCTCGGGGAGAAAGTCCGAAATCTCAAGGAGCACGGCCTCGGCGAGGGCGTCAGCACCCGCCTGCTGGTATACGCCGGCAAGCTGGTCGCGAATGGTGTGCCCGCCCGGCGCGCCTGCCAGGTGGCCATTACCTGGGCGCTGACCGACGACGCCGAGGTGCAGCGGAGCATCGAAGAGGTTGTCACCTCTATCTTCGAATAGCAGTGCGCCTTGGCATCGTCTCCGATATTCACTGCAACATCCAGGGTCTCGAGGGGGCTCTGCAGCTGATGGGTGACATTGACCAGCTCTGGTGCGCGGGCGATAGCGTCTTCCAGTTCCGCTGGTCGAATGAGGTTGTCGGACGCCTGCGCGAGCTCGGTGCGCGGGTCATCCTGGGTAACCACGAAGAGACGATTCTCGGTCCCGATGGCACCCGCGCGCTCGCTTCTCCAAAGGTCGACCAGGACCTGGTCGCCTGGCTTCGCCAACAGCCCTACCGGCACGAAGAAGCCGTGGATGGGAAAAAGGTCGTGATGACGCACGGCTCGCCGTGGGAGCCATGGAAAGACTACCACTACCCTCACGAGACAGTCTGGGCTCGCGCCTCCGAACTCGACTGCGACACCCTGATCGTCGGTCACACCCATTACAAAATGGCACAACGCTTCGGCCGCGTGCTCGTTATCAACCCCGGATCAGCGGGCGACCCTCGCGACCACCGGAACGGCTTCCAGCTCTCGTGCGCTGTCTGGGACACGACAACGGACGAGGTCATCTTCTACGATTACAAAGATCCGACCCGCAACTTCGTAAGGCATTCCGGAGAGCAATGAGCGGCCGGGCCAGGCCCGGCCCGCGGTAGCTTTCCGGGAGCGGGCGGCGAGGCTGCGAGGGAGCACGAAGCGAGCGCAACGCATGTCGATTGTCGGTGAACTCCTGGCCCGCCATCACGAACGTCTTTCTGGATTCCCCGCACCGCTCGAGCAGCACTACGAGGCTGCCCTCCGGGCGCTCGCGTCGCGGCTCACGCCGTCCCAGCTGCAGTCCTGGGCCGAGACCGGCGTCGAACTCACCGCCCTGAGCCTCCGCTCCTGGGAGGCCGCGGTCGAGTACTTCAAAGCGGGCGAGAAGCTCCCGCCCAACGCGACCTGGGACGCGGTCGAAACGCTCGGTCGCGAAGCTCTCCAGATGGCCGGGGAATCCGCACCCCTCGCGGTGTCCTTCCTCCGGTCGGCCCCCGCGACCATGGAGGTGATCGGTCCTTCCCACGTCCGCCAATGGGCTGACCTGGGCCGGCGCCTGTACAAGGGCAACTGGAAGAGCTCTTCGCTTGCCGCCCAGTTCTTCGACCTGGGGCCGGCAGTCTTCGAGGTCCTTCGCATCGGACAGGCCAGCCGGCTTGTCCTGTTCGTCGACGAACTCTCGCGCCACAGCTACGAGCTGGCCGCTGCATGCCTGGCGACGGCGCCGGCAGTCCTCCAGAAGTTGGACGAGGACGACCGGCTGCCCTTCATCGCGTTTGCTGTCGAACTTGCCCAGTCCAGCTGGGCCGATTCACGCCTCTACTTTGAGCGTGGCGCACCGCTGCTCCACAAGGTCCATGCACCGCTCCGGGAGCGCTTCCTCTTGCTTGCGGCACAGGTCGCGAGGGGACATAACCGCAGCGCATTCCAGTATTTCGAGGATGCCACGGCGGCCCTCGCGGAACTTGAGCCGGACGACCATCACCGCGTAATCGAGCTGGCCGAACAGCTGGCCCCCTACTCCCCGTATGCCGCAATGGACTTCATCGCGGCAGTCCCCACGGTCCTCCAGCGCATCCGCATCGACGAGCTGGAGGCGTGGCAGAACGCCGGCCTCCGGATCCTGCAGTCGAGTCACGAAGGCGGCGAAGCCTACTTCCGGCTGCAGTCGACGCGGGGCGAGGACATCCTCGAAAACCTCTCCGCCCGCGTCGAACTCTCGCGTGTGGGCGAGATCCTGCGCCTGTACTGCAAGGCGCTCACCGGCACCAACGTGAGCATCCAGACAGCAGAATCGCTGGCGGAGAAGGGGATTGGCTGGGTCGATGAGCACCGCGCCAGCACCGACGGCAGCACCATCTTCCTCCCGGAGGTGATGGAGCGCTTCCACGAAAAAGAGCGCAATTTCTCCGCGATGAAGGTGTTCGCAACACACCAGGCGGCCCACATCGAATTCGGAAGCTTCAACTTCGAGTTCGGCCGGGCCGGGAACGTGTTCCCGCTTCGCCGCACCGCGCTCGCCGATCCCGGCAGCCACCCGGCGACCGACATGGAGGCATTCTTCGACCTCTTCCCCGACCGGCAGCTCGCCAGCGACCTCTTCACCATCGCCGAAGACTCGCGCATCGATTCGCGCGTGAAGCGAGAGTACGGGGGCATCCGCCGGCCTCTCCTGGGAATGCAGCAAGAGGAGCTTGCCAAACGCCCGGATGTCCGCCAGATGCCGCTGCGCAACGCCTTCGTGGAAAACCTCGTCCGCGCCAGCCTCGACGGGATCGATGCTGTCCGCTGGCCACGCGAACGTGCCGAGCCAATGAGCCGGGCCCTCGGCCTGCTATCGGCGATCCAGGATGAGCGCGCCGCCGTGGAGGATTCCGCCGAGGCAACCCTCGCGCTGTACGAGATTGCCATCACCATCCCGAACATCTTCGAGCAGCTGGATGAGGCGCAGTGGGATTCCATCGAGCCGATGGAGGCCGGGCGCGCCATGCCCATGGAGGGTGGCGGCGAACAGGGCGGCGCCGCGAACCAGATGACCATGGGTGGTGTTGAAGCTGGCGACGGCGAGCAGGAGTACGAGAGCCCGCAGGACATCGACTTCCGTGGCGACTTCAAGCCCGAGCTTGTCGACCTGCTGATGAAGCTGAAGGAAAACGCCCAGGGTGGCGATGCTGGCCAGCAGTCGCCGGTCCCGCTCACGCCCGAGCAGCTCGCCGAACTCCTTGCGAAGAGCGTCGAGATCGACCTCGACGCGATGTACGAGGGTGACCTCGATGCATCGACCGGCCAGTTCATGTCGAATCTCATGAAAGAGGCGGGCACGCCATCATCCGAGAAAGGCGACGCAGGCCAGCCGACCAGCGACAACTCCACCGGTGCAGGCGAGGGCGAAGAGCCGCTCGCCCCCATCGTGACCGTGTATTACTACGATGAGTGGGATTTCCGGGCGCAAGACTACAAGCCGCGCTGGTGCGCGGTGAAGGAATCCAAGCTCGAAGAGGGCGAGGAGAACTTCTACGAGAACGCGCTGCGGGAGCACGCCGGCCTCGTGACGCAGACCAGGAAGCAGTTCGAGCTGATGAAGCCCGAGATGTTCCGCAAGCTCAAGCGCCTCCCCGATGGCGAGGACTTCGACCTGGATGCCGCCATCGAATGGATGGTCGAAAAACGCATCGGCGCCAACCCGACCGAGAAAATCTACTGGCGCCGCAACAAGATCGAGCGCGACGTTGCCGTCGCCTTCCTCATCGACATGTCGGCAAGCACCGACGAGGAGATCAACAAGCGCGAAAAGCGCTATGACGATGATGATTACGACGACGACCCGCGGAAGTACCTGAGCTGGTGGGTTTCCAAGCGGCGCCAGGAGCTGACTGCCCCGCCCAAGCGCATCATCGACCTGGAGAAGGAGTCGACGGTCCTGTTGATGACCGCGCTGGAGACGATTGGCGACCAGTACGGCATCTACGGGTTCAGCGGGTACGGCCGCGACAACGTCGAATTCTTCGTCATCAAGGACTTCGACGAGACCCTCGACCAGCGCATCAAGAACCGGCTCGACAAGATCACGCCGATTCGCTCAACCCGCATGGGGCCCGCCATCCGGCACGCCACGTACAAGCTCAACCTGACTGATGCGAAGGTGAAGATCCTGTTCCTCCTGAGCGACGGACGGCCGCAGGACCACGGCTACGGCCGCGACCGCACCGAAAAGGAATACGCGATTCACGACACCAAGCAGGCACTGAACGAAGCCAAGCGCGAGGGCATCACACCGTTCGCCCTGACGGTCGACCGGGCCGGGCATGACTACCTGAAGACGATGTGCGAGGACATGGGCTACGAGGTGGTGGCGGACATCGAAGCGCTGCCCAGCCGCCTGCCAACGCTCTATCGAAGGCTTACGGAGTAGCCGCGGCCGTGCGCCTGATCCTCATCCGCCACGGCGAATCCGAAGGCAACGCCAGCGGGGTGATCCAGGGGCGGATGGATTTCGGACTGAGCCCGGCCGGTCTCCTCCAGGCACGGGCGACAGCCGAAGCGCTTGCGGGCCTCGCGGCCGACCGGCTGGTGACGAGTCCACTTCGCCGGGCCGTTCAGACGGCGGAGATCATCGCCGGGCCTCTCGGGTGCGAACCATCCCCCATGCCAGGTCTCATGGAGTACGACATCGGCCTCGCCAGCGGCCTGACGGCCGGCGAGTTGCGCCAGCGATTTCCCGGCGTCTTCGCTGCTGCGGCGGCTGGTGAGCGCCCGGCATTCCCCGGCGAAGAGGGGCGCGACAACTTCGCCGCCCGGCTTCAGCAGGCGCTGGACGACCTTTCACGTGGGGGCGGGACCACCGTCGCCGTCGCTCATGGCGGAGTCATCAGCTCACTCTGCCACCTGGTTGTCGGGATCGGCGTGAACCGGCCCGGCGCATTCCACGTGGCGAACTGCAGCCTCACCGAGATCATCCGCGACCGCGCCGGGAGGCTTGTCGTCGCCCGTCACAACGATACCTGCCACCTTGGCGGTCTGGCGACCTTTGCCGGCCGCGGCTGACTACGCCTTTTTTGCCGCCCGCATCTGCATTTCGAGGATGGTGTTGGCGATGAGCCGGGCGTGGGGGTAAGGCTTCCAGCCGTCAGGCGTGTTGTAGTAGCGGGTCCCGCTCTGGTACTCGTCCGGCTCACGCTCGCCATACTCCACATCCACGCCGTCGACGCGGATGGAAGGTGAGCCGAGGAACCTCTTGTCGCGGGCATCTTCCATGCCGTCGACTTCGGTGTAGATCACCTCGATGGTTGGGTCGGTAGCTTCGAGCGCAAGGCGCAGGGCTTCTTCCGCCTGTGCGCTGCGGCCGGTCGCCTTCGAATACAGGAACTCGATCTTCATGTCTTAGTCCGCAAGAGAGGTTGAGTCGGCGTTCTCGGTTCGGAGTTCCAGCCACCTTCTCGCGGCCTGGGCTTCGAAACCGAGTTCGCCCGGTATGTAATACTGTGGCTGCCCGAGTTCTTCCGGCAAATGGCGCATCCCGCGTGCGACGTGACCGGGTTCATCGTGGGCGTAGCGGTACCCATCGCCATAGCCGAGTTCGCGCATCATCCCGGTGACCGCGTTGCGCAGGTGCATCGGTACTGGCAGGTGCGCGGTTCGCCTCGCCTCCTCGATGGCTCGCCCGTAGGCGCTTCCGACGCTGTTGCTCTTCGGGGCCAGCGCCAGGTACAGACAGGCTTCGGCCATGGGATAGAAGCCCTCGGGCATGCCGATGAAGTGGACCGCCTGCTGGCATGCGACAGCCACCTGTAGCGCCTGCGGGTCCGCGAGCCCAACATCCTCGGCTGCAAGGACCACCATCCGCCTGACGATGAAAAGCGGGTCCTCGCCCGCCTCTATCATTCGAGCCAGCCAGTAGAGGGCCGCATCGGGATCGCTCCCACGGATCGATTTGATCAACGCCGAAACCGTGTCGTAGTGGTAGTCGGATTGCCGGTCGTAGTACGGGCGGCGGTCCTGGAGTGCCTGGCGAATGTCTTCGGCGTTAATGCGGCTTCGCCCGGCCCCGTGCGCCATATCCGCTGCGATCTCCAGCGCCGTCAGAGCAGCTCGTGCGTCGCCGTTTGCGCCCTCGAGCAGCGATTGGAGGGCGTGACCCTCGATGCCGAGGTTCAGCCGGCCGAGGCCGCGTTCCGTGTCCGACAGGGCACGCTCGATGATGGCCTGAATGGCATCAGGTCCCAGCTGCTTCAGCCGGACTACGCGCACCCGGCTCAGGAGCGGGGCGATGACCTCGAACGACGGGTTCTCGGTCGTGGCGCCGACCAGGGTGACGGTCCCATCCTCAACGTGGGGCAGGGCGACGTCTTGCTGGGCTTTGTTGAAGCGATGGATCTCGTCGATGAAGAGGACCGTCCGGCGGCCCGCCACACGCCTTGCCTGGGCGTCGGCAACCACCCTTCGGAGGTCGGCCACGCCAGACGACACCGCCGACAGCGCCACGAACTCTGCCGCGAGGTCCCGGGCGAGGATGCGCGCGAGCGTCGTCTTCCCGCACCCGGGTGGCCCCCAGAGGATGATAGAGGGCAACCGCCCACGTTCGATGGCCCTGCGGAGCATCGACCCCGGGCCGATCGCCTCCTCCTGGCCGGCGAACTCATCCAGGGCCCGGGGCCGCATCCGCGCGGCGAGCGGAGCATCCGGAGGGAGTCCTGGTTCACCGAGGTCGAAGGCGCCCTGTGTGGAAGGAGTGCGTGGCATCTCAGCCCGCCAGGAGCGCGATCGTCACGCCCTCGCCACCCTCGTTGGCCGCGGCCGACTCGTACTTGCGTACGAGTGGATGATGGGCCAGTGCTTCGCGAATGGCCGCTCGAAGCGCGCCGGTGCCTTTCCCGTGGATGATGCGGACGAACGGCAGCCCGGCACGGAACGCACTGTCAAGGTACGTCTCAAACTGTTCGAGCGCGGCTTCGGCCCGCTGGCCCCGCAGGTCAAGCTCCATCGAAACTGGCGGTCCCATCGGCACTTTGACGCGTTCGCCCGAGGGCGCCGGCCTCTCGATACGGTCGATCCGGTCGACGTACACCTTCATTCGGAGCGAGCCGAACTGGACCTCCACGCGCCCGTCTTCCCCAACCGAGCTCAGGGCTTCGCCCAACTGCGGGATGTCGCGGACGTGGACGAGGTCTCCCGGCTCGACTTCGCGCCGCATGGTGTCCGGCGCGGTGGGCTCGGCACGGCGCGGCCGGGCGAGAGCCGCCAGCCGCTGCACATCCTGGTCCACGCCGCGCAAGGTCTCGGCAGCGGCGGCCACGTCGAAGTCCCGCGACGCCGACCTCCGCTTCGCCGACTCCAGCTCACGGCGGAGCCTGGCAAGCGTGTCTTCGGCCTCCCGGCGCGCGTCGTCGAGGATGGCGGCACGTTCCTGTTCAACACGGTCGCGGCGTTCGGCCAGGGCGTGGCGCAGCTCTTCCGCCTCCCTGTGCGCGAGCTCTTCACGGCGGCGCGCTTCGGCCGCAGCGGCGCGCTCTGCGCGTATTTCCGCCAGTAGCGTCTCCAGTTCGAAGTGTTCGGGCGCAAGTTGCGCGCTCGCCCGCTCGAGCACCTCTTCGGAGAGCCCGAGCCGCCGGGCGATCGCAATGGCGTTCGATTGGCCGGGGAGGCCGACCGTCAGGTGGTACGTGGGACTGAGCGTTTCGACGTCAAATTCGACCGAGGCATTGCGCAGCCGCGGATCGTTGTGTGCGAAGACTTTCAGCTCGCCATGATGCGTGGTGGCAATCAGCGTGCAGCCGCGTTCGAGCAACGTCTCGAGGACGGCGCGGGCGATGGCAGCGCCTTCGGCCGGGTCGGTCCCGGCTCCTAGCTCGTCAAGCAGCACCAGGGTGTCGCCCCCCGCATGTTCGAGGATGCCGATGATGTTGCGCATGTGGGAGGAGAACGTTGAGAGCGATTGTTCGATGGACTGCTCGTCGCCGATGTCCGCGAAGATGTTCGTGTAGTGCCGGATGCGGCTCCCGTGGTCGCAAGGCACACCCAGCCCCGCCTGGGCCATGAGCGTGAGCAACCCCAGTGTCTTCAGGGCCACCGTCTTTCCCCCGGTGTTGGGACCGGTGATGACGATGCCCGCATAGTCGCCGCCCACCTCGAGGCTTGTGGGTACGACATCGCCCTTGAGCAGCGGATGCCTGCCCCGCACCAGGATGGTGGGCCCGGAAGTCCGGAACCACGACTCGACTTCGCCGGGCGGGGGGAGCTCGGCTCGCATTTTGCGGGCAAGCCGAACCTTCGCGCTCAGCAAATCGAGCCGGGCGAGTGCCAGGAGCGACTCCGTCGCGAGTTCCGCTGAATCGCCCAGCAGCGCCGTCAGCCGCTGGAGGACGCGGCGGACCTCGCGCTCCTCGGCGAGCTGCAGCTCGCGGACCTGGTTCCCCGCGTCCACCACGCCAATGGGCTCGATGAACAGCGTGGCTCCGCTCGAGGAGACATCGTGCACGATCCCCGGCACCTGGCCCCGGTAATCGGCCTTGATGGGGATGACCTTCCGGCCGTTTCGCTCGGTGAGCAATCCTTCCTGGGCAACGCCGCGGCGGATCGCGTCGCTGAGCGCTGCCTGGGCGCGCTGTTCGAGCCGCGATTCGGCGACGCGGAGCTCGCTACGGATCGCGGCAAGCTGTTCGCTGGCCGCGTCGGCGACCTCGCCGCGAGGTGAGATGCACCGCTCGACGTCGTCGCTGAAAAACCGGAAGTCGCCAATTGCATCGCCGAGTGCTGCGAGCCGGGGAACCCGATCGCGCACCTTTTCCAGCACGAGCCTGGCTCGCCGTGCAGTCTTGAGTGTCTGAGCGGCGTCGAGGAGGTCGACCGGCTCAAGGACCTGGCCGATGGCGGCCGCATGAATCGCGGGGCGGATGTCGCGGGCTCCGGCAAACGGTACATCGATGCCCAGCTGGTCGAGCAGTCGCATCTCCGCCGTCTCGGACTGCAACACGAACGCTGTTGTATAGTCGCGGGCCGGCATGACGGCCAGCGCCAGCTCCCGGCCGGCGCTGAAGGCGGTCTCGGCGGCGAGGAGGTGCAGGATTTTTCCAAACTCGAGGACACGGATTGTGTGCTCGTCCATTTGTTCAAGCGTAATCCGCCGGGGACCGCTGAACCAGTCGATCCCGGTTCGCCTGTCGGCCCCCGGGCCCGTATGCTTTGGGGACGCTATCGACTCTCTCTAGAGAAGTAGAGCCTGTAGATATGTTTTCCAAAGTGCTCGTTGCCAACCGGGGCGAAATCGCACTCCGGATTGTTCGGGGCCTGCGCGACCTTGGTATTCGTTCCGTCGCGGTGTACTCCGAGGTCGACCGTTCATCGCAGCACGTGCGCTACGCCGATGAGGCGCATTTCATCGGCCCGGCCGATGCACGGCAAAGCTATCTGAACATGGAGCGGCTCATCGACGTTGCCCGGAAGTGTGGCGCCGAGGCGGTACACCCGGGATACGGGTTCCTCGCGGAAAACGCGGGCTTTGCCGAGGCTTGCGCCGATGCCGGCATGACCTTCATCGGGCCCGATGCCGCATCGATCCGGCTGCTTGGCGACAAGATCGCGGCACGCAAAATCGCGGCGGACGCCGGCGTTCCCGTGCTCCCCGGCAGCGGCGAGCTGTCGTCCGTCGATGAGGCGCTGGCGTTCGCCGACAGCATCGGCTACCCGGTGATGATTAAGGCAGCAGCCGGTGGCGGTGGGCGTGGCATCCGGCTGGTCCAGCGGCACGAGGACCTGCAAGACGCCGCCGCCCGGGCCATGCAGGAGGCCCAGGCCGCATTCGGCAACCCGGCCATCTACGTCGAAAAGAACCTGCAGCGAGTGCGCCACATCGAGGTGCAGGTGATCGGCGATCAGTTCGGCAACATCGTGCCGGTCGGCGAGCGCGAGTGCTCCATCCAGCGCCGCCACCAAAAGCTCATCGAGGAATGTCCGAGCATCGCCGTCTCACCGCAATTGCGCCGAAGCCTCACGAGGGCGGCGGTGCGCATCGCACGGGCAGCCAATTACCATAACGTTGGAACGGTCGAGTTCCTGCTCAACGAGGACGGGAGCTGGTACTTCCTCGAAATGAATACCCGCCTCCAGGTCGAACATCCCGTGACCGAAATCGTGACCGGCACCGACCTGGTCAAGGACCAGATCCTGGTGGCGGCCGGCGAAGAGCTCCCCTACGACGAGGCCGACCTGCTCACCCGTGGCTGGGCCATCGAATGCCGGATCGTTGCGGAAGACCCCTTCAACAACTTCCTTCCCTCAGTTGGGCGGGTCGTGCTCGCCCGGGAGCCTGCCGGGCCGGGCATCCGCGTGGAAAGCGCACTGTACGATGGCGTCGAAGTCACGCCATATTACGATTCGCTGCTCGCCAAGGTGACAGCCTGGGGACGGAACCGCGAAGGGGCCCGGACACGAATGAAGCGCGCGCTCGCCGAGTTCAAGGTCGTTGGGGTCGCCACCAACATTCCGTACCTCGAACAGATCCTGGACCAGCCTGACTTCATCAACGGTGACTTCGACACAGGGTTTCTCGACCGGCATGAAGTCGTGGTGGAGGAACACCTCGCGGAGCAGCGCGCGTTCGCGGAAATCGCGTCGCTCCTCCTGGTGACTGGCGAGGCTGAGCACGCCGAGGCGCCATCGCCCAACGGGGCCGTGGTACATCCCGGCAACGGGCGCCGGCCGGGCACTTCTCAGTGGCGCGCGCAAATGGCCGGCGTGAGCGGTGAGAGGGGGATGGGCCGGTGGCCGAGAAGTATCTAATCCGCGACGGTGATTCCGAGGTTGCGTACGAAATCGAGCGGCGGGACGACGGCGTCGCCGTCCGCCGCGAGGGTGAAGAGACGTGGCGGCTGGCGGAGCTCCAGCGCATCGGAGATTCCCGGCTCTACCTGCTCCTGATTGAGAACCGTCCGGTCGAGCTCTACCTGGAGCGCCGCCGGGGCGGCGTCGTCGCCACCATCGGCCGCCACGCCTTTGATTTCGACGTCGAACGCTGGCGGCCCCGGATTGCGGCGCGCGCCGCCCGCCGGGAAGAGCCCGGGCTCAAGCGCAT
Source organism: uncultured Anaerolineaceae bacterium (assembly GCA_964648195.1). Taxonomy (GTDB): domain Bacteria; phylum Chloroflexota; class Dehalococcoidia; order Tepidiformales; family Tepidiformaceae; genus Amarobacter. The sequence goes on from CAZYLL010000001.1 coordinate 100,552, forward strand.
CGTCGCACCCATGACCGGGAGCATCGTGGAGGTCCGCTGCGAACCGGGTGCAACGGTCGCAGCGGGTGATGTCCTGCTGGTGATCGAGTCCATGAAGATGAACAACGAGTTGCGTTCGCCTGCGGCTGGTATGGTGGAGCAGGTGCCGGTGAAGCCCGGCGAGCGCGTGAATGCCGGCACGTTGCTGGTGGCGATCCACATCGCATAAGCCTAACCGCAACGGCAATGCCAATCGGGCAGGAGCTATTGACCGGTTGTCTCCTGCGCCAGTACGGTACCCGTTGGCCGTGCTAGACGGGGAGCTAGCGGTGCCCTGAACCCGCAATCCGCTACAGCGGGGTCGAATTCCTGCTCGAGGGTTGGGTCTCCGGGGACTGTCCTTGTCAAGCGGTGTCGACGATCTGGTCCTGCGCGGCGAGGCGCCTCGAACCTGGTCAGGTCCGGAAGGAAGCAGCCATAAGGGGAATGCTTCGGGTGCCGCAGGTCAACCGGGTCTGAGCTGGCTGACGCAGGGCAAGCCCGGTGTCCGGTTCGACAGCAGGTGCACGGCCTGAACTCTACCGCACTGGGCGCGCAACCCCTCCCGCGCCTGGCACGACAACGAGGGTGAGCTTGGCTCAGGCGGTCCGAACACGCCCGCTCCGCGGGCACCCGGTAGCCCACCGATTGCACCAGCGCCACGAGCTGGCAGCTCGTGCGCGCCGTTTTCGCGGACGCCACCACGCCGCCGCCATCGCGGTGGTTGTTTTGCTTGCGGTCGTCGCTTTTCGCCTCTTTCCCGGCCAGGAGGTTACCGTCGTGAGCAATGGCCAGGCGTTCCGGGTGAGCGCCGTGTTCGATGCACAGGACGAGGCATTGGGCGCGGCAAGCGTCACCCTGGGACCCGGCGATCGCGTCTTGCTGGCCGACGCCGAGCGTCACGCTTCCATCGCGGTGCAGCGCGCCCGGCCGGTCACTGTTGCTGTCGATGGGAAGACCCTGGAGTTCTCCACCACCGCGCTCACTGCGGGCGGCGCCCTCGCCGAGGCCGGCGTGGTGATTCGGCCGGGCGATGTGGTCCTGATGGACGGCGTCTCCGCTTCAGATCGTGCGCCGCTTGCCGGGGTCCGCTACGCTTCCGGGACACCGCCGGCACAGGCCACTTCAGCGAACCGGGCGGTGTCGCTGTCCGTTGTTCGAGCACGCCCGTATACGGTGCACATCGACACGGCCCGCGTAGACGTCGCCTCCGCTGCCACGACCGTCGGCGGGCTGGTCGCAGACCTTGGCATGACGGTTCGCGAAGGTGACCTGGTAACCCCGCCGCTCGACACGCCGCTCGCAGCCGGGATGACCGTGACGCTGGCAAAGGCGCGCACGGTGAATGTGACCTTGAACGGGAAGGAGACCTCGCTGTACACCCAGGCGGAGACGGTGGACAAAGTACTCCAGCTCCTGGGCGTGAACCCGGGCCCGGGCGATATCCTGTCACCCCCCAGGGAAACGGCCGTGTTCAACGGCATGAATGTCGTGATCGGCACGACCGAGGTGGTGCTGGAGACGATGACCGAGCAGATCCCCGCCACCACGATGTTCGAGGAGGACCCAGGGCTCCCGCGGGGCGAAGTGCGGATTGTGAACGGCACGCCTGGCGAGCGCTTGAGCACGTTCCAGGTGACGTACCGCAATGGCCAGGAGACGGCGCGCTCGCTTGTGTCGGCTGTCGTGACCACGGCGCCCGTACCGTCGCGCCATATCACGGGCACCAAAGCAGTGAGCACGGTGAAGCCCACCGTGAATCTGCCGGGCTTCACCGGCACGTATCGCGAGAAAGTCACGGTCTGGGCCACCTGGTACAACGCCAGCCATGGCGCCTGGAGCCGCGATGACCCGAACTACGGACGCACGGCAACTGGCGTGATAGTCGACCACGGAATCTGTGCTGTCGATCCTTCCTTCATCCCGCTCGGTACACGCTTCGTGGTGCCCGGGTACGGCATGTGCATCGCCGCGGACACCGGCGGCGGGATCAAGGGCGCGAAGATCGACCTCGGCTTCCCGGAGGACGCCGGCTTGAACCCCTGGCACACGGGCTACATCGACATCTACATCCTCGACTGAGCCGCGCGGGGGCCTCTACCATCAGATCATGCCCCCCGCCCGTCTGCCCGGACCCCGCCCGCGCAAAGCGCTGGGTCAACACTTCCTGCGTGATTCCGGAGTCCTTCGCGACATTGCCGCCGCCGTCGAGGTCCCTCCCGGCGGCGTCGTTATCGAGGTGGGCGCCGGGACCGGGCAGCTGACGGCAGCCTTGCTCGACCGCGGGCTCCAGGTAGTCGCTCTCGAGATTGAGCCCCGCCTGCTTCATCACCTCCGTTCGCGCTTTCGCGGTGAGACCAACCTGCGCGTCGTCGAGGCCGATGCACGCGCCACGGACGTCCGGAACCTGGTCCCGCCCGGTTCTCCATTCGCGGTTGCAGGGAACTTGCCCTACTTCGCGGCGAACCCGATCATCCGGCACTTCTTGGAGGGAGACCCAAAGCCGGTCACCATGGTGGTAATGGTCCAGCGCGAGGTCGGCCGTGAAATCGCTGCCCCGCGTGGCGACTGGTCGCTGCTCACTGTTTCGGTCCAGGTGTATGCCGACCCCTGCTGGCTGTTCGACGTCCCGCCCGAGGCGTTTGACCCTCCCCCGGCCGTTTACTCGTCCGTCCTCCGGCTCGACCTGCGACCCGTCCCCCTCGTCCCGCCGGGGAGGCTGGCGGCGTTTTTCGAGCTCGTTTCGAAGACGTTCCGAAATCCGCGCAAACAAATCCACAACTCACTGGCGCGGGGCGTGTGGCTGCCTCCCGGCGGCGCGCGGCAGGCGCTTTCAGCCGCGGGAATCGAGCCGTCGCGCAGGCCGGAGACGCTGGACGTGCAGGAGTGGTTGCGGTTGCTCGATGCCTGCGAAGAGGTCCGCGCCAGTGCCTGAGGTGCTACGCGGGCGTGCCCCCGCGAAGGTGAACCTTGTCCTGGAGGTGCTGCGGCGCCGCGACGATGGCTATCACGAACTCGACACCATCTTCCAGGAGCTCGAGCTTGCCGATGAAGTGGAGGTCCGGCTCGACGGCCCACCGGGAATTGAAGTCGATGGGCCTTTCGCGAAGGGAACCCCTGCAGACGCCACCAACCTGGCATGGCGGGCGGCGCTCGCGCTTCGTAAACGGCTCGCGATAGCTGCTGGAGAGCCAGGCGTGAGGCTCACCAAGCACATCCCTCCAGCCGGTGGCCTCGGAGGGGGAGCCTCCGATGCCGCTACCGCGCTCCGGCTGCTCGCCACCGCGTGGCCGGGGACGAGCGAAGAGATCCTCCACGAAGTCGCCGCCACGCTGGGGAGCGACGAGGTCTTCTTCCTGGTTGGTGGTACGGCGCGGGGCACCGGCCGGGGTGAGTGTGTGACGGCGCTGCCGGCCCTTCCTCCCCACGATGTCGTGCTGTTCGTCCCGCCGTTCAGCATCGAACGAAAAACCGCGCAGATATTTGCTGCCCTGGGCCGCAATGCCCTGGACCCCGGCGGCATCGCCGGCCACTTCGCGCAGGCAAATCCGCCTGCCGTCCGTTCCGCCGACCTGCACAACGCCTTCGAGCGCGTTGCGTTCGAAGTGTTCCCGGGACTTGCGCCGCTCCGCGAACGGATCGAAGCCGTCACGGGTGAGCAGGTCCGGCTCGCAGGAGCGGGCCCCACGTTGTTCTGGATCGGCCCGGCCGGCGCAGGCAGACAAGTCGCCCGGGCAGCCGCGGGCTGCCCCTGCACGGTTATCCTGACGCGCACTGCTGGGGCCCGGTGAACGCCGTCGTCGGTGGCTGGGCCGCCGGGTATGCGATGGCGATTCTCTCCACGTTCGCCCTCACCTACCTCGCGCTCCAGCCCGGCCCGCAGAAATTCGTCCAGAACTGGATCGACCCAGGGGTGCCCGGGTTCTTGCTGGCAGTCCCGATCTCAATCGGCACGACGGTCATGTGGACCATGGCCGGCCTGGTGCTGGCTTCGGCGTATGTGCTTGGGGGCTTCGAAGACAAGCCGGGTGCGCTTGGTGCTCCGAGCTGGCAGTTCCTGTTCATCATGGCGGCACTCGCCTTCCTGCCAATCCCGGTCATGGTTGCGCTGTCGCGGCGGCTCTGGTGGCTGTGGCTATCGATGTCGATGGCCTTCGTGGGGCTGTTCGGGTGGCTGATGCCCCTGATGGCTGAGCGGTGATATACTTCCGGGACTCGTGAAAAACTTTGCAATACACTCGGAGGCGCGGCGTGCCGGGCACCATCATTGATATGCACCTGCACACCACGCGCGGCGCTTCCGATTCAATGCTCGACCCGGACGACCTCATCACCGAAGCCACGCGCGTGGGGCTCACGGGTGTGAATATAACTGAGCACGACCGGATGTGGGAGTCGTGGGACCTCGGGCCGTTCCGCAACAAGCACCCCCACATCTTCGTTTCCAACGGCATGGAAGTGTCGACCGACATGGGTCATATCCTCGCCGTGGGCCTCAAAGGATACGCGCCAGGCATACGCCGCCTGGAAAAGCTCCGCGAAGTCGCCAACGAGCAGGGGGCGTTCTTGATTGTCGCGCACCCCTTTCGGCACTTCTTCGACCCCGTACACTTCAAACGCGAGGGCAAGGAGCCATTCAACCTGACCCCCGAACAGGCGGCCAAGCTCCCGGTGTTCCAACTGGTCGATGGCATCGAGGTGCTCAACGGCTGTAATACGCCGCGGGAGAACTACTTCGCATTGCAGGTGGCCAAAGTGATGGGCAAGCCCGGCACCGGCGGCTCCGACGCCCACAGTACCCAGGGGATCGGCTACTTCGCCGCCGTGTTCGAAGAGGAGATCCTGAGCCCCGAACATATGCTCGACCAGATGCACAAGGGCCGCTTTTACCCGGGCCGCGGGCTCCCCGAAGGCAAGCTGAACAATTACTGGGAAACGGCGGAGCCGATTCCCTTCTACGAATAGCGCAGAGTGAACGCTTCCGCCTACGGCAAGAGCTGGGTCATCATCGCCGTCACGGCGATGGCCTGCCTCCCGGGCATTGTGCTGCGGGCCGGCGGGATTCACCCGGCTCCCGTGGCTGGAGCCGCCATTTTCGGGCTTGCCATCCTGGCGGCGGCCTTCCTCCTGAGCTGGGGCGCCGAGACCGCGGAACTCGATATCTCCCAGGGCCTTGCACTCGCGATCATCGCGATCATCGCGGTGCTGCCGGAATATGCCGTCGACTTCATCCTGGCCTGGAAGGCCGGCGCCGACCCCGCGGAGGCCGAACGCGGCCTCGCCATCGCCAACATGACTGGCGGCAACCGGCTACTCATCGGCGTGGGCTGGCCGATTGTCTTCTTCCTCTTCTTCTACCGCACCCGTCTTAAGGAACTGGTCGTCGACCGCCAGCGCAGCCTCGAGCTCACCTTCCTGACGGTGGCGACTGCCTACGTCATCTTCATCCCGTTGCGCCACCACGTGACCATCATCGACACCATCGTCCTGGTGTCGCTGTTCGTGATGTACATGTTCTTCACCTCGAAGGTGGAATCGGAGCATGTGGAACTGGTCGGCCCCGCCCAGGCCATGGGGGCGCTGACGGATGCGCCACGGCGCGCGGCGGTCATCACCCTACTGGTCTTCAGTGCGGTGACGATCTTTGCCTCTGCCGAGCCGTTCGCGGAATCGCTGGTGCACGTCGGCGAAGAATTCGGCGTGTCCGAGTTTCTCCTGATCCAGTGGCTCGCACCGCTCGCATCGGAATCGCCCGAGGTCCTTGTCGCCTGTTTGCTCGCCTGGCGGGGGCGCGCGGCCGCCGGCATGGGCGTGCTGATTTCCTCCAAAGTGAACCAGTGGACGCTGCTGATCGGCACACTTCCCATCGCGTTCCTGGTGTCGGCCGGGGAATTCGGATTCGCCACCGGACTTCCGCTCGATGACCGCCAGCGCGAGGAGATCTTCCTCACCGCGGCCCAGTCGGCGTTTGCCATCGCCGTGTTCATGAACCTGCGGATGGCCCGCAAAGAGGCGATTGCCCTCTTCATTCTGTTCGCCACGCAGCTGTTCATCACGAACGAGGGAGCCCGGATGATGTATGCCGCAGCCTACACGCTGCTGAGCATCAGCATTCTGATCGCCACGCGCCGGCAGATTCCCCACACACTCGGCGATGCCTGGGCGGTGATGCGCGGCAGAGAACTGAGACCCCGGGCGGACGAATCCCCGGCGGCGGCTCCAACAGGCGGCAAATGAAACAAAAAGCCCCGCAGAGGGCGGGGCTTTTCGCTCAGCGGCTATGGTACGCCCGGGAGGATTCGAACCTCCGACCTTTGGGTCCGCAACCCAACACTCTATCCCCTGAGCTACGGGCGCATTCGAGAGAAAATGGTGCCGAAGGTGAGATTTGAACTCACACGCCCGTGAAGGACACTACGCCCTGAACGTAGCGCGTCTGCCATTCCGCCACTTCGGCACTCAGACCATTATCGACCCGCCAGGGTGAGCGTTCAACCGGAGCCGGTTCGCGGTGGCCTGGTGGGCGGTACTGGACTCGAACCAGTGACCTCGTCGGTGTGAACGACGCGCTCTAACCATCTGAGCTAACCGCCCGCGAACCCTCAGTCTATGCCCCGGTTACCCCCCGTTCAACCAGAATACCTTTGCTACAGTGAACCTCATGACCAGCGAATCTCGCATCGAACACGACGCCCTGGGCGAGTTCCCCGTTCCCGTTACCGCCTACTACGGCATCGATACGGCGCGCGCGGCAGCGAATTTCCCTATCTCCGGTGAGCGCTTCCCCCGGCCCTTCATCCGTGCGCTCGGCATGCTCAAGGCAGGCGTGGCCCGCGCGAACCGGGACCTTGGTCTCCTTCCCGCCGGGATGGCCGATGCCATCCAGGCCGCCGCCGAGGAAGTCGCGAATGGCGAGTGGGACGACCAGTTCATCGTCGACGTCTTCCAGACAGGCTCCGGCACCTCGACAAACATGAATGCGAACGAGGTCATCGCCAACCGCGCTAACGAGATGCTCGGCGGTGGCCCGCTCGGCGTGTACTCCCCGGTGCACCCGAACGACCATGTGAACCGGGGCCAGTCGTCGAACGACGTCATCCCGACGGCCATCCACCTTGCAGCTGTCACGGAGATCCGCAAGCGCCTTCTGCCAGGGCTGTACCGGCTCGAGGCTGCGCTCCAGCGCAAGTCCACGGAGTTCGATCCGATTGTGAAAACCGGGCGCACGCACCTGATGGACGCGACGCCGATCCGCCTGGGCCAGGAGTTCCGGGGCTATGCCGGGCAGGTCGAGCGCGCCCGCCGGCGGGCCACGCTGGCGGGAGAGGCGCTGCGCGAAGTCGCCCTGGGGGGAACGGCAGTCGGGACTGGCGTCAACACCCACCCCGAGTTCGCCGCACGGGCGCTCTCGTACGTGTCAGAACGCGAAAAGGTCCAGCTCATCGAGACCACGAACCACTTCCAGGCGCAGTCGTCGATCGATGCCATCGTCGAGGCGAGTGGCCAGCTGCGCACAATCGCCGTCTCCCTCGTGAAGATCGCCAACGACATCCGCCTCATGGGGAGCGGACCGCGGGCGGGCCTGGGCGAAATCCGGCTGCCCCCGCTCCAGCCCGGCAGCTCCATCATGCCAGGCAAGGTGAACCCGGTGATACCCGAGGCCGTCATCCAGGTCGCTGCGCGTGTCATCGGCAACGACACGACCATCACGACCGCAGGACAGTGGGGGTTCTTCGAGCTCAACACGATGCTGCCGGTTGCCGGGGTGGCTCTCCTCCAGTCGATCGCCCTGCTTTCGACCGCTTCGACCGTCTTCGCGGAGAAGTGCATCGACGGGATCGAGGCGACCGCGCGGGGGCCGGAAAGCGTCGAGCAGGGGCCCAGCATCGCGACGCCGCTGGCCGAGGTCATCGGCTACGAGCAGGCAGCCGAAATCGTGAACGAGGCACTGGCCAGCGGCCGGACTGTTCGGCAGGTTGCGCTCGAGCGCGTCGACTTGCCTCCCGCGGATCTCGAACGGCTGCTCGATCTCCGTCGAATGACCGGCGCCTGATGGCAGGCGCATCGTGGCTGGCGGGGCGATCGCCCGGAGCCTACCATCGAAGCATGCAGCGCGTCGCACAACAGCCGGCGGTTGAGCGCGTCCAGGGGCTTATCCGCTGGGTAACCGCCCCGGAAATCAGCGACCACCGGCGCGGGTACATGGCCGGCGCCATCGCGGTTGCACTGGTGGTGGCCGTCCGGGTCATCCTGCAGGTCACCCTCGAAGACCTTGCGCCGACATTCATTGTCTTTCTCGGTGCTGTGATCCTGGTGGCGCTCTTCGCGGGGACGGGCCCGGCCCTGATGGCCACGCTGGTGCTCCTGATTGTCGGCGAGTGGCTCTTTGTGCCGCCCGCGCTCGAACCGCGCATCGGTGCCGGGGACCTTGTGGTGGGCACCGCCTTCCTGTTCGAAGGCTCCCTCATCGCCATTCTCGGCGGGCGCCTGCGTGCGGCCGTGACACGCCTTGTGGCAAGTGAAACCGCCGCGCAGGAACGCGAATCGGAGGCGCGCCGCGCCAACGAGGCGCTCCGCGTGCTGGCCGATGCCGGAGTCGAGCTCAACGCCTCGCTCGACCTCGATCGCACGCTCACCGCAGTAGCTGGCCTTGTCGTCCCGCGCTTTGCCGACGGCTGCACGATCGACCTGGTCGAAGGAGACTCCCTCAGGCGAGTTGCGGCGGTCTACGTCAACGAGGATGTAGGCGAGGCCATCCAGGCTATCGCTGCTCTCGCCGGCCACTACGACGGAACCGGGCCCGGAGCTGGCGAAGCCCTCGTGAAGCCCAAGAGCCTGCATCTGACCAGGGTCGGCGAAGAGTCCCTCCAGGATTTGCGGCCCGGGAATGGGGAGGCAGGGGCGCTGCTGCGAAGAGTCCGCCCGCGGTCGCTCGTAGTGGCGCCGATGGTGGCGCGTGGCCAGGTCCTCGGGGTCATGTCATTTCTCAGGGTTGGTGACTCGCCCCCGCTTGACGATGATGACGATGAGCTTGCCCAACAACTCGCTCGCCGGACCGCCATCTCCGCCGACAACGCCCGCCTGTATGCCGAGGCTCGCAGGGCGAATGATGCAAAGGACGAGTTCCTGGGCCTCATGTCGCATGAGTTGCGGACCCCTATCACGGTCATCCACGGCGGGGCGCGGGTACTGCGGTCGCGCGGCCAGGCAATCGATCGAGAGACCGCCGATGGGATTCTGCGCGATGTCGAGCGCGAATCCGAGCGCCTGTCGCGCATGCTGGAGAACCTCCTGGCGCTATCGCGGGCCGAACTTGACCACGAGGTGGTGGTTGAGCCCGTCCTCCTCCAGCGCCTGGTCCCGGCGTTGCTCCCGGGCCTTCTCCCAGGCCACGGGCGCGACATGACGGTGACGGTTGAGGGCGAGCCAGAGGCGGTTGCGGGAGAGCCGGGCTACATCGAACACATCCTTCGCAACCTGGTAGGAAACGCGGCCAAATACAGCCCGCAAGGTTCGCCGATTGACATCGCGATCCGCGCGTCCCCCGGTGGAGCCGAGGTGGCGGTACTCGACCGGGGTTTCGGGGTGGCGCCTGGCGAAGCCGATCGAATCTTCGAGCGTTTCTACCGCTCCGACCGGACGGCGCGACTGGCGAGCGGCGCTGGCCTCGGACTGGCGGTGTGCAAGAGACTGGTCGAGGCGATGTCGGGGCAGGTATGGGCCCGGCCGCGCGAAGGCGGCGGTCTTGAAGTCGGCTTCAGCCTGCGCGCCTACCACGAAGAAGGAGTCGACTCATGACCACGGAGCCACTGTTGCTGGTCGTCGACGACGAAGCGGGAATCCTCCGGCTGATGAAGCTTGAACTGTCGGCGCAGGGCTTCCGAGTCATCACAGCCAACGACGGCGAATCGGCAATCGCGATGGCTGAAGAACACCGGCCCGACGCTATCTTGCTCGACATCATGATGCCAGGCGCTTCCGGGCTCGAGGCCATGCGCCGGCTGCGCGAGCGCTCGAACGTCCCGGTCTTGCTGGTCACCGCCAGGGACAAGGATACGGACAAGATTCGTGGCCTGGAACTGGGGGCGGACGACTACATCGTCAAGCCCTTCAACCCCGACGAGCTGGGCGCGCGCGTGCGCGCCGTCCTGCGGCGAGCCGTCTCGCAGGATGTGGAACGCGTGGTGAAGGCCGGGGACGTCGAGATTGACCTCACGCGGAGGCTCGTGCACAAGTCCGGCGAGCCGGTTGCGCTGACCCGCACGGAGTGGCTCCTCCTCCAGCACCTGGCAGTCAACGCCGGCAAGGTCATGCTCAACACCGAATTGCTGACCAGGGTGTGGGGGCCCGAGTACCGCGACGACCTTCAGTACCTCCGCGTCTGGATCTCGCGTCTCCGGGCCAAGCTCGAAGACACGCCATCCAGCCCACAGATCATCAGGACGCTCCAGGGGATCGGCTACCTGTTCGAGGCCGAGCCGCTGGAGTCCCGTGCTTGATCGCAGGTCATGGATCGAGCGGGTGGAACACCAGGCCCGTGCCGAGCTTGGGATGGAAGAATGTCGACTTCTGTGGCATCCGCTCGCCCTGGTCGGCGAGCGCCATCACCGGCTCGATGGTAACCGGGTTCAGCAGGAACGCCGTAGACCCGGGGTGCGCATCGAGGTAGTCCAGCACCTCACCGGTATCGTGCGTGTACTCGACGACCCCGGCGCGCAGGTCCTCGTCGGAAAGGTCCCAGAGCGGCTCGAGGACACCGTATTGCAGCACATTCGGAGCAATCGACGCCCAGGCATCGCTGCGCCCGGCGGGTATCTTTCCGGCGAGCCTGGCGTTGCCCTTCCGGCAGAGGAGGTGGACCTGGCCCGGTTCAAGTCCGAGAGCCACGATGTTGCACGAATCCCCGGCCAACAAGACAGCGAGCTCGGCAGCCCACTCCCCGGAGTTGCCCACCAGCTTCACGTGGGTGACCTCGAAGGCCTCCCCCAGCCGCTCGCGCCAATCAGCCGGTGCCGGCCGCGGGACCATCCGGTGGATCGGCCGGATCACCAGGCCCGGGTCGGAGGCTGACACGATCGCGCTCATTGCAAAACGGGCCGGGTGGTCGCGCGGCAGCTCCTCGCGCCCGGCGCGCCAGTTCCGGTAGTTGACCGCCGTCTCGTAGCGATGGTGTCCGTCCGCAATGTAGAACGACTCGCCGAGCAGCGGGGCAACCTGCCGCATCTCGAACGCGCCCGCTTCCACGGCCCAAAACCGGTGGTGGTCGCCGTCCATCGTGGTCGCCGTGGCGTGCGGAGGCGTGCCCGTGATGACAGATTCCAGGAAACTTGCCAGCTGGCCTGCCCGGTCGCGGGCGATCATGAATACCGGGCTGAACTGGACCCCGGTCGCCTGCAGCAGCTTCAGCCGGTCCTCTTTCGGCCCCGACATCGTGAACTCGTGCGGCTTGACCGCACCCTCGTCCCAGGGTTGTGCCTCGACGGCGGCGATGAGCGCCCGGCGCGCGAAGACGTGTCCTTCCTCGACGAACTCCTGCTCATAGACATAAAGCATGGCCGACTCGTCCCGGCGAAGCTTGCCGTCGCGCATCCAGCCGGCCAGCAGACCGGCGACGCGCCGGTACCGGTCGTCGCCGCCCTCTGCGAGCTCGAGGTGCACGGCGTTGTAGGGATTCCGGGCCGTCAGGGCACGCTGTTGCGCCGGAGTGATGACGTCGTAGGGAGGCGCGAGGAGTTCGCTAAGGGGACCCGCGCCGGCAGTGTAGCGGAGCCCGCGGAAGGGCAGGAACTGGGGCATTCAAACTCCTTCATTGACGGCGCCGGTTTGTTCGAGGAGCAGGCCGAACCTATGATCGTCCGGCCCCATGCGTCCATATTGCGTCTTTTGCAACATTGTAGCCGGGCAGGAGCCTGCGAACGTCATCTACGAAGACGACGACATAATCGTCATCCAGAACATCCTGAAGTGGGTTCCTGTGATGCTCCTGGCGATGACGAAAGAGCACGTCACACAGGCTGAATTGTGGCAACACCACATCGGGAAGGTTGGACCGATCGCCGCAGAGATCGGTCGGCAGCTGTGCCCCGGTGGGTTCCGCCTGCTGACCAACTTCGGCTACGACGCGATGCAGAGCCAGGAGCATGGCCACCTGCACATCCTCGGCGGGACGTTCCTCGGGCACTACGTCGGCTAGCTCGCCGAGGCGATGGCGGCGCGTTGCTTTTCAAAGAGCTCAAGGATTCCCTGGCGTGCAAGGTCGAGCAAGGTGTCCATGGCCGCACGGCTGAACGGCCTGCCCTCGGCCGTCCCCTGCAATTCGACAAACTCGTCTTCCCCGGTCATCACCACGTTGAAGTCGACCTCGGCGGTCGAATCCTCCTCGTAGCAGAGGTCGAGCATCGGGATGCCCTTCACGATGCCCGCGGACACCGCCGCTACCTGGGACTGGATCGCCGCGCCCGGCACACCTGCCTCCGTCAGCTTGCGCATGGCAAGGCTCAGGGCCACGTATGCCCCGGTGATCGATGCCGTCCGGGTCCCACCGTCGGCCTGGAGGACGTCGCAGTCGAGGGTGATAGTGCGCGGACCCAGCATCTCCAGGTCGACGACGCCGCGGAGGGCCCGCCCGATGAGCCGCTGGATCTCCTGCGTGCGTCCACCAGGGCGGCCGCGTTCGACCTCCCGCTGGCTACGGGTGTGGGTCGCCCTGGGAAGCATCGAGTATTCGGCCGTGACCCATCCACTCTGCGTGTTCCGCAGGAACGGCGGCTGGCGGTCTTCGATGCTTGCCGCGCACAGCACACGCGTCCGTCCGAATTCGACGAGGCAGCTCCCCTCGGCGAAATCCAGCACATTGGTCGCGAGATGCACGGGGCGCAGCGCGTCGGGGCGCCGCCCATCGATACGGGTCGTCACGGTGGGGCTCCAGTGGTGAGATCTACGTTGGGCGATAGCCCGCAGGCTACCGTACGGCCGGCTGGCCTGCCGCGCAAAGGCGAGTCACTTCCGGGTCGATATGCGGATGGACCTGCCGTCCGTCAGAACGGTCACGCGGCCGTCCTGGTCCGTCCGGTAGAGGCGGCTGCCGGCGAGCGCGGCAAGCGTCTCATCGTGGGGATGACCGAAGCGGTTGCCGGCAGCCGCCTGGATGACCGCGACGTCTGCCCCAATGTCGCCCAGAAATGCCGGGTCGCTCGTCTTCGAACCGTGGTGAGGAACCTTCAGGATGTTCGCCCGCAGCGGTCCCTCTTGCATGAGCTGTCGCTGCACTCCGGCTTCAATGTCTCCGGTCAGCAAAACCGCTACTCCGCGGTACGAAACCATGAGCACGATCGACGTGTCGTTCAACTCCCGGGTCTCGAGGTCCGGTGGCGGCCACAGCACATCGAAGCGGACTCCATCGAGCACGAACGCATCGCCGCGCGAAAGTGTCGAGACCCTCGGAAGGCGCCGCCTGAAGACTTCGAAGGTGAACGATCGGTTCTGGCGCCCACTGGTGTAGATCAGGCCGGTCTCCATCCGGCTGGCGAGTCCCGGGAGTCCCCCGAGGTGGTCCTCCTGCGGGTGGGTAAGCACCACGGCATCGAGTGACCGGTCCCAGTGCGGCATCGCTTCGCCGAGCTGTGCCGCCAGCCGTGTGGCGCTTGGCCCGCCGTCGACCAGGACCTGGCGCCCTCGCGGCGTGGTAACGAGGATGGCGTCGCCCTGTCCAACATCGAGGAAATCGATGCGCAGCTGGCCAGGGCCATCCACCGGCAGCAAGCTGACCGGGATGGCCGCAACCCCCATCGCGCCACAGGCGCCCGCGATCACGAGGCGGGACGCCATCCGCCGGCTTCGTTCGAACGATGACCGGCCCGGGCTGGCCGGCGGCACGAAACGGTAGGCGAAGGCAGCGACGGTGCCCAGCATCGCTCCCGCGGCAATGGCGGCGGTCGGCGGAACCCGGCCTGGCGCCACTGAGGCAAACGGCAACTCGGCCGAAAACGCTGCCACGCTGTGGATGAAGGCCAGTGGGTAGTAGGCTCCGATGCCGGCGACCCACCCGAGCTCCCGGGAGAAGGCGACAAGGACGGCAGCCGCTGCGCTGGCCCAAAAGGCCACGGCGACGACTGGCCCGACCACAACATTGGCAAAGGGGCCTACAACCGAAATCTCCCCGAACGTCGCCCACATAATCGGCGCGGTGGAGACCGTGGCGGCCAACGACAGGGCGCTGACCTGCGTTACCCAACGCGGGAGGGGAACACGTCCACGGCCGACTGCGAGTTCCATTGCGTGGTCGATCCAGGGCCCGAGGGTTAACAGGCCAGCCGTTGCCGCCATGCTGAGCTGGAATCCCGTGTCGAGCACACTTGCCGGGTGGAGCAACGTCATGGCGATGAACGCCCCGGCCAGCGCTGGCATGCCACTCTGTGGGCGTCCGAGAGCAGTGCCTGCCAGGTAAATCGTGGCCATGGCGCCGGCGCGGATAACACTCGCTGAAAATCCCGCCACGAGCAGATAGACAGCGATGGTCAGACCGGCGGGCAGCCACGCTCGTCTCCGCCCGGCTATGGGCACTGCCAGTGCCATCGTCACACCTGCCACAAGGCTCACGTTGGATCCCGAGACGGCGACGAGGTGCCGCAGGCCCGACCGGTTGAAGGCCTCCTTGTCCTCCCGTGAAAGATTGCCATCGCGGCCAAAGGCGATGCCGGCCCCGAGCGCTGCCTGTGGCTCGGGGAGGGCCTGCTGGAGAGCGCGGTCCAGCTCGAGGCGCATTTGCGTGACCAGGCGCGTGAAGCCAGGAGCCCCGAGCTGCGTGACCTCGAATCGTGGGAACTGCATCGTTGCCCAGATCCCGCGCTGGCGCAGATACGACCGGTAGTCGAAGCCATCGAACACCGGCGGCTCAGTCAGCTCCCCCGTTAGCCTGACGACATCGCCCGGCAACAACTCCGCGTACTGGTGAAGCGTCACCCGGACCACGCCAGGCTCACCCAGCGTCCCCTCGGCCCAAACGAGCTCGTTCACCCGGACCTCGTACGACGTGCTGACGGTTCCCGGGTCTGGCTCGGAAACGACTGTGCCCGTCATTGTCACGTCCTGGCCGATAAGGCTCGCGATGGCTGGAACGCTTGCTTCCAGCGAGCTCGATAGACGCCAACCGGCAAGCAGTGCCAACGCCAACAACGCGAGGCCGGCGCGCCATCGGATGCGTGAGCTCCGCAGCGCCAGCGCGGGCAGGGCGGCGGCGATCCACGCTGCCCCGGTCCACCACGGGGCCGCCCAGGCCGCCACCGGTAGCAACCCTGCCAGCCACGCCAGCCCCAGCGCGATCAGCAGCACAGCGGCCGGACGGTAGCAGACCTGCCCATCGCTCCGCTACCTGGCACGGCGCGAAACCTGGCGTATGCATTGGGCCCGGTCCTGAGGACCGGGCCCAATAATGACTGCAATGACTGCGACGACCGCGGTCAGGCTTTGATTTTGGGCAGGATGCTCTGGATGTCGATGAACCGGTCGCCGGCGTTCCGTAGCTGCGAAGCAGTGCTCGTGCCAACGCCCACGACCTCGACCCGCACGCCCTTCATCTGAACGACCTCGACTAGCCGCTGGAAGTCGCCATCGCCCGAGACGAGGCAAACGACGTCGAGCCGGTCGAGCATTTCCATGATGTCTAGCGCCATTTCGATATCGACATTGGCCTTGATGCTCCCGTCGGCGAAGCGCTTCAGGGGCTTCGTGACCACCCGAAAGCCCTTGTCGAGAAATGGTTCGGCGAATCGCTGCGTTTCGAGGCTGACGCCGGGGTCATCATGAACCGGCGAGTAGGCGATGGCGCGGATGAGCTGCCGCCCTTCGGTGAGGAAGTCCAGCAGCTTCTTCCAGTCGATGCGGGAGCGCAGGCGGTCGCATGCGAGCTCGATGTTGGCAGCGTCAACAAACACGCCGACACGTGCCGGGGCGGCGCCGGCGGAGATGCCGCCGGCCGGGATCCGCCGGGCGAGCTCCTCCTGGATGCGCACCAGGTGCTCGAGCTGCTTGCCCTGGCTTTCGATTGCGCGGGCAAGGGCTTTCAGGTCGCCGTCCGCCGCCGAGGCTGCGACCGTCGCCGGCTCGGCTTTCGGCTTGCGGGTTCGAGGAGCGCGCGCCGCCTGCTCCTCGGGCGCCTGTTCGGCCTGTGCCCCGGACTCTCCCTCGGCGGTGGATGTTGCCGCCCGGCGCACCACTCTGCGGGCGACAGGCTTTTCGGCCACTGCCGGGGGCGGTGCTTCGGTGGGCGCTTCTTCCTGGGCTTCGCCGGACACCGGTGTGCCCTCTGCGGGCTTGCGGCGGCCTCGGCCTCCCCGGCTGCCGCGGCGGGTGCGCTTCTTCGGGTCGTCCAGCGCCTCTGGCGATGGCTCCGGGAGGATCGGTTCTGGTTCGGGGGCGGGAGGAATTATGGCTTTCTCACGCCGTGGAAAGATATTGAGGACCATTCGTTGTTGGGGTTACCCACCCATCCTTTGCAAGACACTAATGCGAGCGGCAACGTTCTTCGCGATGCGCTCAATCGCCTTTGCCGATTCGGAGTCCGGCGCACTGTACACCACCGGAACACCGCGATCGGCACCCTCGCGAACAGCGGGTTCAATGGGGATCGCGCCCAGGAAGTCGATCCCGAGTTCGTCGGCGGCCTTCTCGGCACCACCGTGGCCGAAGATGTCATAGCGTTTGCCCGTGTCCGGCGCCACGAAATAGCTGAAGTTTTCCACCATCCCAAACACCGGCACGTCGAGCTTCTCAAACATCGCGACGGCCTTCATCGCATCCTCGACCGAGACATCCTGGGGGCTCGAGACGATGACCACGCCGGTGATGGGCGCATCCTGGGCCATGCTCATCGAGGCGTCGCTCGTCCCGGGCGGCAGGTCGATCAGGAGGTAGTCGAGCTCGCCCCACGGCACGTCATGCAACAGCTGACGTACCGCGCTCCCGATCATCGGGCCCCGCCATACCACCGGCGTCCCCTTCGGCAGGAGAAACCCCAGCGAAACCACCTTCACGCCGTGCCGTTCCACCGGCCGGAGGCCGTCGCTGGCGCCAGCCTGGAGGCCCGCCGGCAGTCCGAACATCGTCGGCAGGTTGGGACCGGTGATGTCGGCATCGACGAGACCGACGCTGGCGCCGGACTTCGCCAGCGCAACGGCGATGTTCGATGCCAGAGTGGACTTGCCGACTCCGCCCTTGTTGCTGGCGATGGCGATGATGTTGCGCACGCCCGGGATAGGCTTCTGCCCCTCGCGCGGGTTCGTAGCCCGGACGTTCGCGCCCCACTCCAGCGTGATGCCCGAGACGCCCGGAACGCCGGCCAGCGCGGACCGGACGTCTGACTCGATCGTGTCCTTGAGCGGGCAGGCTGGTGTGGTGAGCTCGATAGTGAGGCGCACTTCGCCGCCTTCAACCACCAGATCTTTGACCATGCCGAGCCGGACAATGCTGGCGTGAAGCTCGGGGTCCTGGACCTGATCGAGGGCAGCGAGGACGTCGTCGCGGGTGGAGGGAGGAGCGGAGGTCATGGCCTTCCTTGCCGGCCCGGTGCGATTTCTGAGATTTCCGTCTGCGCGTTCCGGGCTGGTGCACCAGCGGCTTTCGGATACGCGAATCAAGCGTTGCACGGGCAACTGCACCGGCCGGTAAAACGATCGTAGCCCTTGCACTGGCAGCCGGGCAAACCGTTTACCCACCATTTCGGCCCTTCCCGCTAGGTTGGATGCAGCCTCAGGGTGGATCGGTGGTAAACTGATCCTACCGTCCGGTAAGCATGAACAGGGAGATTTCATGACAGATCAAGCTGCTCTTGAGACCGCGTCCGCGTCCGCGCTCTGCCGTCACCACTGGGTCATCGAGACACCCAACGGCGCGCTGAGTCACGGGCGCTGCAAGCGCTGCGGCATCGCCCGTGAATTCCGCAACTCCTCCGAAGAGGCCCTCTGGGATAACGACAGCTTCAGCCTGAACGGCTCGCGGTCTCGCGGGCGCCGGGGCTCCTTGCAGTCCTGACTTCGTTGCGAACCTTCCGGCCGGCCGGCGCACGTGCCGGCCGGTTTTGGTTTCGCCCGGTGGCTGGCCAGCGATACACTGGCCGCAATGGCGAATCTCTCCGTCGACCTGGCGCCGGGCCACAAGACCGGCCTTGTGCTCCGGAACCCCGTGATGCCAGCCAGCGGCACCTTTAGCTGGGGACTCGAGTTCGCCAAACACTTCGACATCAATCGCCTGGGCGCCGTCGTCTCGAAAGGCGTGACGATCGCCCCCCGGGGGGGTAATCCCCAGCCGCGCGTCGCCGAGACTCCGGCCGGGATGCTCAACAGCATCGGCCTGCAAAACATTGGCATTCGCGAATGCATAGAAGAGATGGCCCCGGTCTGGGCACGTTGGGATGTCCCGGTGATCGTCAACATCGCCGGCGATTCCATCGATGAGTTCGGCGAGATGGCGCGCATGCTCGATGGTGTCCCCGGCATCGCTGGCCTCGAGCTCAACATCAGCTGCCCGAACGTCGATATCGGCGGCATCGAAATCGGCCAGGATGTCGAGGCTTCGGCCAGGGCCACCCGCGCGGCGGTCCATAACACCGATCTCCCGGTCATCGTCAAGCTCACGCCCAACGTAACCGACCCCGTTGCCCTGGCACGAGCTTGCGAGGCAGCGGGCGCCTCGGCAATCTGCGCAATCAACACGGTGCTGGGGCTCGCCATCGATACCAGGCGCCGGCGGCCGGTGCTCCCCCGGGCTCGCGGCGGGCTGAGCGGTCCCGCGATTAAGCCGATCGCGCTTCGCATCGTCTACGACGTTGCGAAGGCGGTCCGCATCCCGGTCATCGGTTGCGGCGGAATCGCCACCGGTGAGGATGCGGTCGAATTCCTCATGGCGGGAGCAGCGGCAGTGCAGGTAGGGACGGCAACGTTCGCCAACCCCCGTGCGCTTCTGGATGTCATCGAGGGGCTGGAGTCATGGCTCGACCGGGAGGGCATCTCCGATGTGAACGAGATCGTCGGATGGGCCCTTCCTGAGGGAACCCGGACGGGCTAGCCATGCGTGCGGCGCGCCTCAGCCAGGCGGCACCCATCCGGGCGAACCCTCTGCAAATCGTGGATCTGCCCACCCCGGAACCTGCACCTGGCGAGATCCTGATCGAGGTGGCGGCCTGTGGCGTGTGCCGGACCGACCTCCAGCTGGTGGTGGGCGACCTCCCGGCGCGCCGGCTACCCATCGTCCCGGGTCACCAGGTGGTGGGCCGGGTAGCCCGGCTTGGGCAAGGTGTCTCGTCATGGCGCGAGGGTGACCGCGCTGGCGTCGCGTGGCTCGGCTCCACCTGCGGAGAATGCCGGTTCTGTGCTTCCGGCCGCGAAAATCTGTGCGAGCAGGCCCGGTTCACCGGCTGGGATCGCGATGGGGGTTATGCGCGGTACGTCACAGCGCGGGCAGATTTCGCATTACCGCTCCCCGCGGATTTCGACGACCTTGCTGCGGCGCCACTTCTCTGTGGGGGCGTCATCGGCTTCCGGTCGCTGAAGGTCAGCGGCATCAGACCCGGCGGCAGGCTGGGGCTCTATGGGTTCGGCGCCTCCGCGTCGCTGGCGATCCAGGTGGCGCGGCACTGGGGCTGCGAAGTGTTTGTTGCGACCCGGTCCGAGCGGGAGCAGGCCCGCGCCCGTGCACTCGGCGCGGCCTGGGCGGGCGCCTACGACCAGCCGCCGCCGGCTCCCCTCGACGCTGCGGTGACGTTCGCCCCTGCCGGCGACGTGGTGGTCCGGGCGCTCGATGCTGTCGACAGGGGTGGGACCGTAGCGATCAACGCGATCCACCTCGACCGGGTCCCGGCATTTTCCTACGATCTGCTCTGGCTCGAGCGCTCCATCAGGAGCGTGGCGAACTTCACCCGCCAGGACGCAAGGGAATTCCTGGAGCTGGCGGCCACGATCCCGGTTCGCACCACATGCGATGTACACCCGCTTGAAAAAGCAAACACGGCGCTCCAGCGTCTCGCGGCCGGCGAAGTCTCGGGCGCGGCCGTCCTCAAATGCTCGTAGACCGTCGCCCGTCATGCGTGATCCCTGTACCCTTAAGGTCTCCGGGGTGTAGCTCAGCCTGGCAGAGCGCTTGGTTTGGGACCAAGAGGCCCACAGTTCAAATCTGTGCACCCCGACCACACCGTTCTTTGCCCCGTCGTGCACCCTGCCATACCATGGCGCTATCCCTCTCGTCTCGACCGGATGGCCCCGCATGAGTGATGAATTCGGCGTCGACCTCGACGAGGTGTTCAAGGTCATCGACACGGCCGACGTGCTCGTTGTCCGTTTCCACCTGATCGACAAGCGGCTGCTCGTTGACTTCCGGACGAAGGCAGGCGTGCTACCGCTGGTGAAGGTCGTGCCCCGGGCCGAATCGGTTGAAGATCGCTTCCGGTCGATCAAGCGGCTCCGGCCGGAGCTGCCCCTGCCGGAAAAGGTCATGTCGTTCCACTGGCCGCGCTCCGTGCCGGTCATGCTCAACAGTGGCGTCTGGCAACATCTCGTCGACCGTGTCTCCTCGCTGGGTGATGACGAGACAACCGACTCGTGCGGCCGGGCAATGGAGGAGCTGCTGGCCCTCGAACGCCGCGAGGTCTTCGGCGCGATCCGGGGCGCCGACCACTACCAGACCATCTGGGAACGCCAGCGCGCATGACGCGAGTGATCGACCTTCGAAGCGATACCGTCTCCAGGCCATCGGCGGCGATGCGGCAGGCGATGGCACAGGCGGAAGTCGGAGACGACGTGTTCGGCGATGACCCGACCGTCATCGCGTTGGAGGAGCGTGCAGCCCGGCTCCTCGGCAAGGAAGCCGCACTCTTCGTTCCGAGTGGTACCATGGCCAACCTGCTGGCCGTGATGACACATACCCGGCCCGGCGACGAAATCCTCCTGGGCGACCAGTCACACATCTTCCAGTACGAGCTCGGTGGCGCAGCACGCATTGCCAATGTGCTCACCCGGCCACTGCCCAATGCCGCGGATGGCTCGCTCGATGCCCGGGACGTTGCTGCCTCCATCAGGGCCGAAAACCTCCACTCGCCGGGCACCACGCTCCTGTGCCTCGAAAACACACATAACCGGTGCGGAGGCGCCGCCCTCCCGCCAGCAATGATGGATAGCCTCGCCGCGGTCGCAAGGGAACACCAAGTCGCGGTCCACCTCGATGGCGCGCGCATCTTCAACGCGGCCGCAGCGCTTGGCGTCCCTGCCGCCCGCCTCGCGCGCGACTGCGACACCGTTTCGTTCTGCCTCTCGAAAGGTCTCGGGTGTCCGGTGGGCTCGCTGCTCTGCGGCACGCGGGAGTTCATCGAGCGAGCGCGGCGGAACCGCAAGATGCTCGGGGGCGGCATGCGCCAGGTGGGCATCCTGGCGGCGGCCGGACTCTATGCCATCGAAGAGAACATCGACCGGCTCCCGGAAGACCATGCGAACGCCAGCGAACTCGCTCGCGGCTTGCGCCAGCTCGGCCCCTTCCGCCCAAACGAGCCAGAGACGAACATCGTCGTGGTCGACCTGCTTGAAGGCCGCACTGGCGACTGGCTCTCGGCATTCGAGCAGCAGGGCGTGCTTGCTGTCGCCTTCGGGCCACAGCGGTTGCGCCTCGTGACCCACCTCAATATCACGCGCGACGACATCGACGAGGCGCTCCGCCGGATCGGGTCCGCCGTTGGAGCTGTCCACGTTTGAAACATCGCCTGATCCTCCCCCTCTCCGCCGCGGTTGCCACCGCTGCGCTGCTCTCGTCCTGCGCCGGTGGTCCGGAACGCACGCTCTCGAAAGTGTTTGTTGCTCCTCCATGGACTGGCGACGAGCGGCACGAATACCGGCTGCTCGATGAAGGAGAGGACCTGTACGGCACCTGCGTCCTTGAAACCGATGTCGATGCAGAGCCCGGGACGACGCGGCTGAGCCGGCTCTGCGCCAACGAGCCCCGCTACCGCGACGACGGCACGGTCCTCGTTGACTCCCGGACGCTCACTCCGTTCGAAGCCTCGCGCGTGCGAACCGACGCCGAAAAGAACCAGCGCGTTGCGGCCCTCAGCGACTACCAGCCGCCGGTTGTGAACTTCACGTTCGACGACCGGGGCAAGGTGCGCGAGACGGTGCGCGACCTCCCCGAGCCCACCGGGAAGAGCCCGGACCCCGGCTACTACGACGACGAATCGCTCCTGTGGCTGATCCGCGGGATAGACCTGCGCGAGGGGTATGAGGGGTCGTTCCAAAACATCAACGCGGGCACGGGCCAGACGTTTCCCGTGGACCTGAAAGTCGAGGCCCAGGAGACGGTGAAGGTCCCGGCGGGGGAGTTCACCACCTGGAGAATCCGGATACGCACTGCCTCCGTGACCCAGTTCGCGTGGGTCGAAACCGGAGGATCCCACCGCCTGGTAAAAGCCAGGATGGAAGGGATTGAAGATGTCACTTATGAGCTGACGGGCTCGAACTGACCTAACCACAACACCCAAAGATCAGGAGCGGGACAGGGCGTAGGCTGGCGTCAGCCGGGTTCTCCCGCCCCCGGAGCCTCGGCGACCACCGCCCGGGCGACCACGAACCGGAAGTTCACCAGCTTTATGTTGCAAGGGGGGCCGAGATTGCTTGACACCGCCTTTCAGCGTCACGAAGATGCTCCAACGCTAGGCCTCAGCACCTCCCACGGACGAGCAATGACATCCGTTTTCGTCATCAGTCGCGAACCCCGAATGCGCGCCGCCGTCACCGAGTACCTGCGGGAACGCGGTTACGACACCGCGACCGCATCCAACTATGACAGCGCGATGGAGCACCTCGCCGACTACCGCCACGACGCCATCGTCACCGACGTCCAGGGCCTTCCCCGGGGCGAAGAGGGTGCCAATTTCGTCCAGTTCAACCAGTGGCTCGCAAGTAGCTATCGCACCAACCCGCCGGCGATGGTCTACCTGCTCCACAAAGGCGCCCGCCGCCCGCACTTTCGCATCGAGGGCGCCGTCATCAAGAAGCCGTTTCCCATTGAGGCGCTCGGCGAGGCGCTCAGGGAGCGGATCGGCCACCCGCGTCGCGATGGCCGCGACCCCGGAATCAACCTCGACCTCGCCTCGAACACGCTTCGCAGCGGAGACCGCGAGGCTCACCTCACGAACATCGAGGCCACCCTGCTCGCCTACCTCATGGAGCACCAGGGCGAGATCCTCCACCCCCGAGAGCTCCTGGTGGACGTCTGGCAGTACCACGACGCCGCCGGCGCGAGCACGCTGGTGCGGGCACACGTGAGCAACCTCCGCCGGAAACTGCGCGATGTCATGGGTTCGGCCGACTACATCCAGACCATTCGCGGCAAAGGCTACCGGTTTACCGCCTGACGGCGGCCAACGGCCTGACCGAAGCACAAAGAGGCCCAGATGAAACTTGGCATCAATATCGGCTACTCGGGCGCCCAGATGCATGTCCCCATGGACCTCATCCACCGGGTGGAGGCGCTTGGCTACGATTCGGTCTGGACAGCTGAGGCCTACGGTTCGGATGCCGTTACTCCGCTCGCGTATATCGCCGCACTGACCACCCGGATCAAGCTCGGGACGGCAATCTTGCAGATCCCGGCACGCACGCCAGCGATCTGCGCCATGACCATGTCGACCCTTGATGCGCTCTCCGGGGGGCGTGTGCTTGTCGGGCTTGGCCTGAGCGGCCCCCAGGTGGTGGAAGGGTGGCACGGCGTACCCTATGGCAGGCCTGCAGCCCGCACGCGTGAATACGTCCAGATCCTCCGGAAGATCTGGGCCAGGAATGAGCCGCTGAGCCACAACGGGGAGGAATACCAGCTGCCCTACACCCGTCCCGGTTCCACCGGGCTGGGCAAGCCCCTGAAGAGCATCCTCCACGGGCGGCAGCTGCCCGTCTACCTGGCAACCATGGGCCCCGTCAATATCCGGAACACGGCGGAGCTGGCCGACGGCTGGCTGCCGATCTGGTTCTCGCCGCGACGGATGCGCCTGTTCCGTCCGCACCTCGAGGAGGGGTTCAGGCGAGCCGGCAATGGCAAGTCATGGAAGGACTTCGATATCGCCGCCGGCTGCACCGTCGCCATCGGCGACGACGTGAAGGCATTGCTGGCCACGCAGAAGCCCCTTCTCGCGCTCTACATGGGCGGCATGGGCGCCCGGGAGAAAAACTTCCACAATGAGATGGCCATCAAGTATGGCTACGGCGATGCCGCTGCCCGGATCCAGGAGCTCTATCTCGCCGGGAGGAAGGCGGAGGCAGCCGATGCCGTGCCCGACGATCTCTGCGACGAGCTCTCGCTTGTGGGACCGGTTGCCCGCATCCGGGAACGCTACCGCGAATGGGAAGATGCCGGCGTCAACACGATGCTGGTCCATGCCCGGCAGCCCGAAGCGCTGGAGCTGATGGCGGAAATCACCGGGGCAGGCCGCGGAGCGTAGCGGGCTAAGCCTCGCGATCGGCTCTAGGCCTTTCCGGCCAGGCGCGCGGCCGCTGCAATGCCTTGCTCTGCCGTGACTGCCGGCGTCACGGAAATGTCCATCACGTCGTCCCAGTCGGCCAGGGCAGCGAGGATCGGCTCGGGGCTATCAGCCTCGGAAACCAGGACGAGCACCGGGTCGGGCCGCATGAGCCAGTACTCAGCCACCACCTTCACGCCCTCCGGATACTTCCAGCCGGCGCGCCGGGCGACGCGCTCCTTCGTGGAGCTCGACTTGGCTGTGCCAAGCGTTACGAACAGCATCTCCAGCCTCCTGCAATCGCTTGCATCGCCACGATCGGGCTTCCGGCCACCTGCCGGAAGGTCCAACCGGGGAGGCCACGCAGGCCCGCCCGGTCCATTCGGAATGGCTGGCGGTCAGTCGGCGCGTTGATGGCCGGGGCTGAATTCCCAGAGTGGGGGCAGCTGGTGATAGCCCCCGCCGGCCGTCCAGCCCCCATCGACGTAAAGAATGTGCCCTGTCACAAAGCGGGAGGCGTCGGAGGCCAGGTAAACGACCGCACCTTCGAGGTCTTCTGGCTGCCCCAGGCGGCCCATCGGCGTACGCGAGATTGCGTGCTCCCGGGTCGCCGGGTTGGCCTCGAAGACTTTGTCCATCAGCTCGGTGCCATCGAAGTACGAGGGCGCAATCGCATTGACCCGGATCCCCTCGCGCGCATACTCCAGCGCGAGGACCCGCGTGAGCGCATCGACGCCACCCTTGGCAGCGTGGTACGAGGCGGCACGGAACTCGCTCCCAACTCTGCCGAGGATGGAGCTCACGTTGATGATGCAGCCGCCGGTGCCCTGTTCGAGCATCTGGCGCGCTGCCAGCCTGCACCCGTTGATGGTTGCCAGCAGGTCGAGCTCGATGATCGACCGCATCCGTGTGAAGCTTCCCATGTCGTGACGCAGGCCGGACCGGTCGGTGTAGCCGGCATTATTCACGAGGATGTCCAGGCGCCCGTACTCGGACACCGTCTGCGCGAAGAGCGACTCGAACTGCGCCTCGTCGGTGATATCGGCCGGTATTGCCGTGGAACGGACGCCGAAATCGCGCAGCGCCGCGGCCGTGGCTTCGATCCGGTCCTGGCGCCGAGCGGTGACCACTACGTTGGCGCCCGCTCGCGCCAGGCCGCGCGCAAACGCCACGCCGAGCCCGCTGGAAGCGCCGGTCACCAGCGCGGTCTTCCCATCGAGACTGAACAACTTCGCGAACTCGGGGTCCAATTGCGCCTCCCGTCAGGATGTGTGGGGCATGCTACGTGCCGTTGCGGCGGGCGCGCCAGTCAATTCCGTAGTCGCGCCGCCGGCCGCGCGGGGTTCCGCCGCTCCCGCTCGAGGATCAGTTCGATTTCGTCGACTGCGGCTTCGAGTTCGCCGTGCCGGTTGTAGACCACGTAGTCGTTGTTCTCGATGTCCGCCAGTTCTTCTTCAAGTTCGCCAAGGCGCCTTGCCAGCGACGCGGCATCTTCGCTCCCGCGCGCCGCGAGGCGTGCCCGGAGCGCTTCGCGATCCTCTGCCATCAGGAAGATGAACACTGCGCCCTCGAGGCGCTCTCGCCACGTCCGCGCGCCCTGGACATCTGTCCTGATGATGACGTCGCGCCCCTGCCGGAGCGGTTCCTCGACCTCCCGCCGTTCGAGGCCTTTGTAATCGTCGTAGACCCGTGCCCACTCAGCGAACTCACCCGCCCGAATCTTCTCTTCGAACTGCGCTTCCGAGAGGAAGTGGTAATGGTTGCCATCGACCTCGTTGGGCCGTGGCGGCCGGCTTGTCGAGCTGGTTGCCCTGTGGATGCCCGTTCGCTCGCGAAGGCGGTCGATGACGGCGTCCTTGCCGACCCCGGATGGGCCATGGAGCACGATCACCAGGGGGCGCGCCTTCACGCGCTGATCATCCCGCCCGCGGCCACCTGTGCAAGGTCGCGCCAGAAACCCGGGTACGAGACGCCCACCGCGTCGTTCTCCACCCGCGTCTCGCCGCTCGCCAGGCTCCCCGCGATCGCAGCAAGCATGCCGATGCGGTGGTCTCCGTGGGCATCGACGCGAGCGCCGTGCAGCTGCACCGGCCCGTGGACCGTGAACCCGTCAGGGTGAGCGGTCACCTGGGCTCCCATGCGGCCAAGGACTTCCGCGACAGCCTCGACCCGGTCCGATTCCTTCGCGCGGAGCTCCGACGCGTCGTGAACGACCGTATCGCCATGCGCGAAGCAGGCAAGGAGGGCTACAAGCGGGAGCTCGTCGATGGCCCGGGGAACAAGAGCCCCACCCACCTTCGTCGCCCGGAGCTCCGAGGAGCGCACCAGGATATCGGCCACCGGTTCGCCCCCGCTTGACCGCTCCTCCAAAAGCTCGACCGTTGCCCCCATGGACGAAAGGATGTCGAGCAAACCGGTGCGGGTTTCGTTGACGTTCACGCCCTCGAGTACGAGTTCCGCGTCGGGATGACATGCCCCGAGGACCAGCCACGGTGCGGCGCTCGAGATGTCCCCGGGCACGCGCAGGCTGAGGGCTTGCAACGGGGCAATGGGGGGTTCAACGGAAACGCTGGTACCGCTGATGGTGAGGGGCGCGCCCATCGCCGTGAGCATGCGTTCGGTGTGGTCGCGGCTCGCCGCTGGTTCAGTCACGGCGGTCCTTCCGCCGGCGTAAAGTCCCGCCAGGAGGAGTGCCGATTTCACCTGGGCGCTCGCCACCGGGCTACGATAGTCGATGCCGGTCAGTTCCCCACCCTTGATGACCACCGGGGCAAGCGTGTCCCCGGTGCGTGCGTGGACGTGCGCGCCCATCTGGCGCAGGGGTCCGATGACCCTCGCCATGGGCCGGTTCCGGAGCGATGCATCGCCGGTGAGGATGCTGAGCAGCGGGTGCCCTGCCAGCAGGCCCATGAGGAGCCGCATGGTGGTGCCGCTGTTCCCGCAATCAAGGATTTCGTCGCTTTCGAACAGCCCGTGAAGACCCTGCCCGCTGACCCGCGCCACGGGCGATCCCTCCGGCCAGTCAATGGGAACCCCCAGCGATTCCAGGCAGCGGGCCGTCGAGCGCACGTCCTCGGAATCCAGGATGCGCTCGATGGTCGCCGTGCCGGCGGCGATCGCGTTGAAAATCAACGAGCGGTGCGAGATCGACTTATCCGGTGGAACTTCGAGCGAGGCGCGGATGCGGTCCGCGCGGGTCACCCTCACCGGTCGTCGCGGACGCCGAGTTTGCGGCGCAGTTCGGCGTCGTCTCGGGGTGCGCCGGGACGCGAAGAGACGTCCTTCAGGCGGTCGTACAGGCCGCCCACGAACATCCTCGCCATGGCGTCCTGCGCCGAGGGCGCCTCAACGCCTTCCGGCCGTCTTCGGACAGGCGGATTGTGGATGAAGGTGTCGCGGTCGAGCTGGGTGCTGCGGAAGAGGTCCAGCACTGGCTCGCCGCCCAGTTCCAGCGCCTTCTTGATGGTCGAGAGTTCGTCCTGGAAGCGCCCAATCCAGTGCAGGATGGCGTCGCGATTTGTAAACATAATATCGCGAGACATCACCGGGTCTCCGCTCGCGAGCCGCGTCAGATCCCGGAATCCCGGGCCAGCCAGGAGCGCGGCATCTTCCCATCCCTGGCTATCGCGGACCATTCTGAACAGCGCCACCGAGGCGAGAAGCGGGACGTGGCTTACGGCCGCGGCGTACTGGTCGTGTTCCGCGGGGTCGATGTACAGCGGCATCGCCCCGAGCGTCTCCACCATGCCGAGGACGACGCTTACGGCCTGCTGGTCGGCGCGCGGCGACGGGGTAATCGCCCAGGTCGCATCCTTGAAGAGGTCGGCTGACGCTGCCGTCGGCCCGCTCTTCTCGCGGCCGGCCATGGGGTGCCCGCCGATGAAGTTCGCCGACTCGGGGAGGTACTCCTGTGCCCAGCGCATGATGTCGGACTTTGTGCTACAGACGTCGGTAATCACGGCGCCGGGGTCGAGGTATGGCCCGATATCCTGGAGGATCTGGCGCGCGGCGACGACTGGCACCGCCAGGATGATGAGACCAGCGCCCCGCACGGCCTCCTCGAGCGACCCGGCCTCGCGGTCCAGCGCTCCCATCTTCTTCGCCGTGCGCGCGGCGGTGCGGTCGCGGTCCGCTCCAACGATTTCGTACTGGCGGTCGGGCCTTGATGCGAGGGCGAGGCCAATCGATGTGCCGATCAGGCCGGTTCCGATGATGCTGATGCGGGACTGTGGCATTTCGACCCCTGGCGGCTCCTGCTGGATGCGCAGGATTGTACTCCTAGGCTAGCACAACGACGGCCCGGCTTTGTGCCTGGCCATCCTGCCGCGGTGTCAGGGGATGAGGTTGAAGACGTCGTCGTAGACCAGGTTGATGAACCAGCGGAGGGGGCTGAGCTGGGGCGCAATGAACCCGATGGCAATGAGGGCCATCAGGATCCCGGGGCCGTACGGCTCCAGGCGTTCCAGGCTGCGCGCGGCTTCGCGGGGGAGGAGCCCTACCGCCACCTTGAAGCCATCGAGAGGCGCGATGGGGATGAGGTTGAAGATGCCCAGCAGGATGTTGATGCTGATGATGAAGAACAGGAACAGCCACAGAAAGTCTTCGCCCGAGCCGCGGCGGATGATGTTCTCGATGCTGAGGAAGCGTGTCTCGACCAGACCGGTCTTGAGCGGCAACGCCGCGAGGGCCGCGAAAAAGAAGTTCGATGCCGGCCCGGCAAACGCGACCACGGCATTCCCCCGGCGCGGCCCACCGCGCAGGCGCCAGGGGTTGACCGGGGTAGGCCTGGCCCAGCCAAACCCGAAAAGAAGCACCAGGGCCGACCCGATCGGGTCCAGGTGGGCGAGCGGGTTGAGCGTCAACCTGCCAGCGCGTGCCGCCGTGTCATCACCGAGCTCGTTCGCCGCCCAAGCGTGACTGAACTCATGGAAGGCCAGGCCAGTGAAGATCGCCACCACGGTGGCCGCGACATAAACAAGAAGGACCTCGGGGTTTTCCGCGAGGTCTTGGAAATACCAGATCATGTGCGGAAATGTTAGCACAGGTGCGCGATTTGAACCGGACGAGCCGCCGCCGTGGGTCAAGAACGATTGACGGGACAGATCCGCGTTGTTACGTTCGGCACAGTCGCGGGGCCAGGCGGCTCCCCGGCTGCCGCCCTCGGGCGGATTTCCGCGGTACTGCGGGGGTACCGGGCTTCATCGATGCGGGGCCGAAGCGCTGGAGTCGAGCCGGCGCGAAACCAGGGTGGCCTGTCACCCGCAAGCGTGAGGTAGCCGCGTGCTCGTTCCCGGGGTTCGCCACGGTCTCCACATTCCACGCAGCCTGGTCCCGGCAGTTCTCGCAGGTCTGGCGGTCGCGGCCGGCGTGGCCGCCTGGGCCGTTGGCAGCTCGCGGAACACCGGCACAGAGATCGCCTCGACCCAGGTGGCTCCAGCGGCTGCCATGCGTTCCATCGCCTACACGGTCCCGGCCGACGGTGCCGACATGCTCATGGTCCGGAAGGCGCTGCCCGGAGCGGCGCCCGAGATCGTTGCATCAATCCCACACTTCCCGGGTCTCCACGCGCGCGGAGCAGCCTCGCCTTTGGGCGATCGCGTGGCGGTCCTCTCGGTCACATCCGGCGTCTATGCCTCTCTTTCGATCGTGAGCCTGTCATTGCGCGAGACGGCCGTGCTCCCGGGTAACTATGACTACCTGAGCGCGCTCGCCTGGGCCCCCGGCGCCACTCGCCTTGCGGCCGTGCAGACCTCCAACGACGAGGGCGCCCCCGTCGCACGCGTGCTCGAGGTCGACCTGGGGGTCGGGGAAGCACGTGTCGTCGCAGAGTTCCGGAAGGCCTTCACCGTCGCGCCGGTTGGATACAGCATCGATGGGTCACGGCTTTTCATGGTCGTGGTTGATGAGACCGGTTCGCACCTGTGGGAACGCCGGGCTGGCCAGGTCAATCGGCTCGCCGAGCTCAGCCCGGGACGAACGCGAGACTGGGCGCTGAGTCCCGGAGGCTCTCGCCTGGCGTTTATCGATGTGCTCGGCGCCGGGTCGCGCACGTATGTGGGCCGGACGCTGACGATCGCTACAGGAGGGATCACGACGCAACCCGCGCGGGCCGACCAGTTTGGCGCGGCCTGGGCGCCCGGCTCTCCGGTGCCGGTCTTCGGCGGTCCGGGGGGCGCACTCGCGCTCGAAGATCCGGGCGCCGGGGGCGCTTACGTGGTCCCGCTCGACTGGGCCCCCGCGGGAGACATGTGGGTCTCAACGGTCGTCGTCCCCGGATCGGACCGGACCGTACGGGCTGAGCAATTCCTTGAGCTCCAGACCACGAAGACACGCGAGCGGATCGCTGACGAACCCGGGGCCACCTTCCTGGGTTGGGTCCAGGACCTCGACTAATCTTTTCGAACGACGGAGCCCTTCTTTGGCTGTTTCACGAAGGTACGCGGCAAAGCACACCAGTCTCTCCAGGCTCATCATTGGAGCCACTGGCCTGGCCGCACTGATCGCCATCGCCCCCATCATCGCCGCCGCCTTCGGGGTTTCCGGCCAGCGCGTCACGCCTCGGACAGCGTTTGCCAGTGCCCCATCGGGCAACTACGCGGTGGTCTCGCGCACCGATGGGCAGGTCGATGTCGTCGGTGTCGCCTGGGCCGAAAATCCCGCGGCCGTGACCGAGATCGCCCGCGTGCCGCACGTCGATGGAATGGCCGCCACCGGAACCGTCTCGCCAGACGGGACGAAAGTGGCGCTCGCGGTGGTCGATGCCGGGACGCCCTCGCGGCCCGTGGCATCGCTCGTCACCGTGGACCTGGTGACGGGCGAGCTCTTCCGCGCGGCCCTGGATATCGAACCGAACCAGCGACCCGTCTGGGCGCCAGATGGCAATTCAGTCGTTGTCACCCGGGGGGCCGACCCCGGTACATCCAACGGCGCGGTCCAGGTCGTACGGGCGACCCTGCGCGGCACCGAGGAGGTCCTCTGGTCTCGCTCCGGCGTGCTCGGGGTGTACCCGGTCGGCTTCGACGGATCGGGCGCGCTGATCGCCG
This sequence comes from uncultured Anaerolineaceae bacterium, assembly GCA_964648195.1. Taxonomy (GTDB): domain Bacteria; phylum Chloroflexota; class Dehalococcoidia; order Tepidiformales; family Tepidiformaceae; genus Amarobacter. The sequence continues at coordinate 132,097 of CAZYLL010000001.1, forward strand.
TGGTCATCGACGGGTCCGGGTCCATCGTCACGCGCGATGGCGAGGACATCAAGTCGCTCGGAGCTCACATCACGCGCGACTGGCGGCTCAGTCCCGATGGCACACAGCTTGCCTACGTTGAAGCAAACACCAGCTCTGGGCTGCGTTACCTGGCCCGGAGCGTGCCGCTGGCCGGCGGCGCGGTTGCCGCGCAATCCCTCTCGACAGAAGTCGAGGCACTTGGAGTTGCGTGGCGCCCGGGAAGCGCGAACCCGACGTTCGGCATCGAACCTGGCCAGGACCCGGGAGGTGTCACGGCACAATCACTGCAGTCTGGCGGGCCCGGTTTCGACATCCCGCTGGCCTATGCCCCGGATGGCTCCAGCCTCGCCGTAATGAGCTGGGCCGGCGAGAGCTTCGAGCAGCCCGGGAGGGGTCAACTCGCCATCGTTGCAGCTGGCGGCGCACGGACCCCGGTTGAGGACTATCAGAGGTTCCTCGGATGGGCGCGACGCTAGAGCGCGTCGCCGCGCTGGCGGCGTTGAGTCTGCTCGCGTTCGCGTTCGCACTGGGCAGCCCCGAACGCGGACGGGCCGACCATCACGCGTGTCACCTGCCCAACCGCGGCTGGGGCTTCGACACGTATGAGTTCGAGGACTACGCCGGCATGTACGGGCGCGCGATCGAGCTTGCCGCCCGGGGACTGGTTGTGCCGCCGCCCTATACGCTGCCAAGCGGCGAAGTCATTGATGTGGCATACCAGGGAGTGGAGAGCGGGCCACGCTCGGCACGGCAGCCCGCAAGCAAGTCCAGCGGGATCCCGCCGTCGCTCTACAAGGCGATCGCATGGGTCGAGGCGGACTACGGGAACGCGTCGCATAGCACCCCCTACGGCGGAGTCGGACCGGTCCTCACCTCCATCGATTGCGGCTACGGGATCGGGCAGATCACCACCGGGATGGGCCATCTCTCCGCCCCGCCAGCGCTCGATGTGCGCGTCCCTTCGGCCCGGCAGGCGATCATCGGCACCCACCCGGTGTTCAACATCGCCGAGGGTATCCGCATCCTCGCCGACAAGTGGAACAGCGCCCCGAACTTCCGCCCCATCGCAGGGAATGGAGATCCGCTGGCCCTGGAGGACTGGTACTACGCGGTGTGGAGCTACAATGGCTTCGCCTTCAGCAACCACCCGCTCAACCCGGCGCGCGACCCGCTGCGGGGGAGCCTCTGGCATTGCGGCGACCCCAACGCGCCTGGCTACAGCGTGTTCAACCGGAGCGACTATACCTACAACGAGGTGGTGTACGGGTGCCTGCGCTATCCGCCGGTGGAAAAAGGCGCGAGCTACCCTCCGCCATTGCCTTCCGCGGGCGGAGACCCGGCGCCGCCGCCGGGCGGGCCCAGGTTCCTCCCGGGTGATACCGCCATCGTGGCCGGCACGGGAAACTGTCTCAACATGCGCTCTGAACCCGGCGGTCCAGTGATCATCACCTGCTTGCCCGATGGCACGCTGGTGACCGTGCTCGGTGGACCTGCCCAGGCGAACGGGTTGACCTGGTGGAACGTCCAGGCCGGGTCGAACACCGGCTGGTCGGCCCAGGAGTTCCTGGTGAGGGTCACGAAACCGGACCCGGAAGCGCCGGTGAACCCGGAAGGGCGAATCTGGCTGCCGCAGGTCTTCGTCATGCCCAGCCTTAGCGTCCCCCAGGTGGCGGCGGCGATGGAGCCGGAGAAGTACCATGCATGCTCCAGGGCCGATTTCGAGGGCGGCTGTGCATCGATGGAGTTCCCGACAACCATTCCCGAGCTGGGCATCGAGCCGCACTTCGACTCCACACCGCCGGTCGACCCGTCCCTCGCGTCGGCCTTCATTGGCAACCCCGTGTTGCAGGTTATCGGCGAACGGTCGGTTTCGATTACTGCTGGGGCGGCGACCGCCACCACGGCCCCCGTGACGGTCCGCAACGCGGGCACGTGGATTGCACCATTCCGCGTCAGGACGTCGGCGGCCTGGCTCATCGTCCGGCATCCCAACGACCCGCCCGCCCGCGTGGTGGATGGGGGAGTGGCCATCGGGAAGGAGACCGACGTCGTGGTACAGAAGAGTCCCCGGATTGCGACCCGTGGCCGGGACTCAGAGCTGGTGATTACAGTGGACGTGGCCAACCTGCCCGCAGGCGCGCTCTCAGGGACCGTGCTCATCGAGCCGTTGCTGGGCGGCGGTGGGGTGACGACGATCACCGTTCAGGTGGTCCGGGGCGATACCGGTGGAGGCGCTCCCGGCCCCGGTTTCCGGTCGGTCCTGCCGGGAATCACGTACGAAGGGCCGCCGTAGCCGGCGTCAGTGGGCCTCTTCGAGCTCCTTCTTGTGCTCGGCCACGACCTTCTGGGCGATGTTTGATGGGACTTCGCCGTAGTGGTCGAACTCCAGTGTGAAGGCTCCCCGGCCCTGGGTGATCGAGCGCAGGTCGGAAGCGTAACGCTGGACCTCGGCGAGCGGCACCTCAGCCTCGATGACGCTCATGCCACTATCAGGGTTGATCCCGTGGATCTTGGCGCGCCTGGTGTTCAGGTCGCTCACCACATCGCCCGCATACTCCTCCGGCGCCCACACGGTGATGGTCATCACCGGTTCGAGGAGCGTACCACCGACGCCATTGACCGCTTCCTTCAGCGCCTGCGACGCAGCCAGCTTGAAGGCCATTTCGCTCGAGTCCACCGGGTGATGCTTGCCATCGAGCAGCGTCACCTGGCAGTCGGTCAGTTCATAGCCCGCGAAAACCCCGGCATGGGCGGTTTCGATGACGCCCTTTTCGACTGCGGGGATGAACTCCTTCGGGACAGAGCCCCCAACCACCCGTTCGCCAAATTGCAGCCCCGCCCCCCGCGGGAGAGGCTCGACTTCGAGGACCACGCGCGCGTACTGCCCGTGGCCACCGGTCTGCTTTTTGTGGGTGTACTCGGCCTGGTTCTTGCGGGTGACCGTTTCGCGATAGGGTACCCGGGGCAGGGAGAGTTCGACATCGATGTTGAACTTGCGCTTCAACCGCTCGATCACCACGTCCAGGTGCGCATCACCCAGCCCCGCGAGGATGACTTCGCCGGTGCCTGGGTCGCGGCTGAGCCGGAGGCCGGGGTCCTCCTCGACCATGCGCTGCAAGCTCGGCCCGAGTTTGTCGACCGCACCCTTCCCAACCGGGCGCACAGCCATGCTGAACACCGGGGTGGGGAAACTGATCGGAGGGAGCTTGACCGCGTGCTCCTTGGCCCCCAGGGTGTCGCCTGTGGCGGTGTGGACGAGCTTGGCCACCACCCCGATGTCGCCTGCGTTCAGTTCTGGAACCTGGATCTGCTCCTTGCCGCGCTGCACATACAGCGCGCCGAGCCGCTCGTCGGCCTCTTTGTTGGCGTTCCACAGGTGGCTATCCGCGGTGACTTTTCCGCTGATTACCCGGAGGTAGGTGAGCTTCCCGACGAATGGGTCGGCCGCGGTCTTGAACACCAGCGCGCGGGTGGGCGCCGATGGATCGGCGGTGAGTGCCACGCCATCCGCCTCGATGGGGTCGCGGTCGGCCGGCGATGGCCCGCTGAAGGCGATGTTGTGCAGCAGCTGGCGCACACCGATGAGCTTTACCGCCGAGCTGCAGACGACCGGGATGATCAGGTTGTGGTCGAGTCCGCCATGGAGGACCTTGCGCAGCTCGTCTTCTGTCAGCTCCTCATCGGCAAAGTACTTCGCCATGAGGTCTTCGTCGGTTTCGACGATGCCTTCGATGAGCTGAGCCCGGAGCTCTTCGGCATGGCTCTGAAGCCCGGGGGGGATGGCAACCTCTTCGGCCTTTTCGCCGACGTACGCTCGCATGTGCAGCAGGTCGACGACACCCTCGAACGAATCGTGCGCACCGATGGGGATCTGGAGCGGCATGACCCGGTGGCCCCAGCGGTCCTGGAGCTTGCGGAGGACCGCATCGAAATCGGCGTTTTCGCGGTCCATGCGGTTGACCACGATCATGCGCGGCAGGTTGAGCCTGTCGACGATGCCCCACGCGCGGTCAGTCCCGACCTCGGGACCCGAGACCGCATCGACCACAACGAGCGCCATGTCCGCGGCATGGCTTCCACAAATCACCTCGGAAACAAAGTCGGCGTATCCCGGTGTGTCGATGAAGTTGATTTTTCGGCCTTCCCATTCCACGGGGACGATGGCCAGGTTCAGGCTGAATTTCCGCTTGTGCTCGTCTTCGTCGTAATCGCTAACGGTGTTCTGGTCCTGGATGGTCCCGAGGCGAGTGCTTCCGCCGCTCTCGAAGAGCGCAGCCTCGGCGAGCATCGTCTTCCCAACGCTCCCGTGGCCAACCAGGACCACGTTACGGATGTCTTCGGTCGCATAGACCTTCATACACGCAAACCTCCATTCGCTGGGATGACCCGTGGTGCCCGATTCTACGCATGACGGAGAAGGCGCCTCAACGGCGCTCGCTCGAGCCGTTAACGCGCGGAGAAGGCGTCACGCGCTGTCGAGCACGAAATCGAGCATTGTCAACGTCAATTGGCCCAGACGGGTGGGGGCCGTAGACTGCATGTTCGCACGGATGTTCGCACCATGACTCGCACCTACGTTGCGCTTGATCTCGAAACCACCGGCCTCGACCCGGAGGAGGATCGAATCATCGAGATCGGCGCCGTCCGCTTCGATGAGTCCGGTTCCGAACTTGAGACGTTCCAGCGGCTCGTCAACCCTGGCCGCGAAGTCCCGGCCTTTATCGAGCGGTTCACCGGAGTCACCAACGACATGGTCCGCGAGGCGCCGGGCATCGCCGCCGCCGGCCCAGAACTCGAAGCGTTCGTGGGCGCCAGCCGCGTCGTCGGCCACAACATCGGATTCGACCTGCACTACCTTGCGCGCGAAGGCGTGCGCCTGCGAGCCGAGGCCATCGATACCGCCGAGCTCGCACGCTACCTGTTGCCCCGCCTGCGGTCCCACAGCCTTTCGGAAGTCGCGCGCGAACTCGAGCTCGAAAGCTTCGAGCATCATCGTGCCCTGAGCGACGCCCGCGTAGCGGCCGCGGTGTTCGTCCGCCTGCTCGCGCGGGCCGCCCGGCTCGACCCGGCTCAGCGGAGCCAGCTCGCACGTTTCGTTGGGATCAACCAGCCACTGCTGGCTGCGGTAATCGCGGGCCCGGACCGCGAAGTCGAGCCAGCCCGGCATATCCCTGCGCTCAGCGCGCCCTCCGAGTACCCGGCACTCACCCCGCGGGAACCGCCGCTGCCACCCGGTCCCGCCGACATCGAGGCCGGATTTCGCGCGGCTGCCACCGTTCTCGAAAGCTTCGAGGACCGGCCGGAACAGCGAGAGATGGCAGAGGCTGTGCGCCAGGCATTCGCCCGGGGCGGACATTACCTGGTGGAGGCTGGCACCGGCGTCGGCAAGTCGCTCGCCTACCTGCTCCCGGCTGCCATCGATGCCGTTCGCAACGGGCGACGGGTCGTGGTCTCAACCAACACCATCGCACTCCAGGAACAGCTCCTGCAGAAGGACATCCCGGCGCTGCGCAGAATTCTCCTGCAGGCCGGCTTCATTGCCCATGAGCGCGAGTTCCGGGCGAGCCTGCTCAAGGGACGGTCGAATTACCTGTGCCTCCAGCGCTGGATTGCGAACTACGCTTCGGGGTTGGGCGACCCGGACTTCGCCCGCCTGGGCTCGGCGATGCTCCTCTGGCTCCCCGAAACATCGACCGGGGATCGATCCGAGCTCAACCTGGCTCCCGATGAATGGGCCGTGTGGCAGCGCTTCAGTGCCCAGGATGCGGACTGTCTCGCCAGGCAAAACCGCTACGTGCGCGAAGGCAACTGTTTCTTGCTGCGCGCGCGAAAGTCGGCCGAATCAGCCCACATCCTGGTCGTCAACCATGCACTCCTGCTCGCTGACCTGGCCGCGGGCGGAAGCGCCATCCCCGAGTTCGACCGCCTCGTCATCGACGAGGCGCACAACCTTGAGGATGCCGCCACCGCACAGTTTGGCGCCAGCCTGAGCCTGCGGCGCCTCCACGAGGCGCTCGACGGGGTGCATCGGCGTGGCTCGCGAGAACAGCGGGAGGGCGGCGTTGTCACCCTGCTCCGGGCACTTCCCCAGGAGGCGTTCGGACTTCTCGCGAAGTCGCTGGAAGAAGCCGTGGAACGCTGCCACGAGCACGCCGGGCCGTACTTCGCAGCGCTGGGGCGGCTGGCTCCGCCCGGCGAGGAGGATCGTCAGCTCCTGACCCCTGCATTGCGGCACGGTGATCGCTGGGAAGCCGTCGAGGAGGCCTGGGATGGGCTGCTCCGGTCACTGCGTGATGTCGAAGCGCGCGGCGCCGCAGCGGCCACGGCCGTGGCCGGAGCCGCCGTCGAATCCGCGGACGTGCTGGCCGGGGAGTTCGAAACGGCGTTCCGGCGTATCCAGGAGGTGCACCTCCTCGCCGAACAGCTCATGGGTTCGGCCGGGGACGACACCATCGTCTGGACGGGACGCGACCGCGACGGCAACGGCACGCTCAATTCCGCCCCGATCGATGTTGGACCGCGCCTGTGGGACGAGCTGTTCTCGCGGACGGGGACCCTCGTCGCGACCAGCGCGACGTTGAGCGCCAATGGCGACATGAGCTTCGCCGCGAAGCGGATCGGGCTGGAGGATCCCGAAACCCTCCAGCTTGGCTCGCCCTTCAACTACCGCCGGGCGACCCTGCTCGCGGCCGTGGAAGACGTGCCCGACCCCGCCGCCCCGGACTATCTGGACGCGGTCGCCCGTGCGATCGTGGAACTCACCCGGGCATCCGGCGGCCGGGCCCTCGCCCTGTTCACATCCAATGTTGCCCTCCGCCGGGTCGCCGGGCTGGTGAAGCCGGAGCTCGATGCCAGCGGGATCCTGGCACTCGCCCAGGGGGTCGATGGCTCGCCGCGCCAGCTCACCGAGCAGCTCCGGTCCAACCCCCGCACCCTGGTCCTCGGCACCGCAAGCTTCTGGGAGGGCATCGACATCCGGGGCGAGGCTCTCTCGCTGCTCATCATCGCAAGGCTACCCTTTGGCGTGCCTTCCGACCCGGTGTTCAAGGCTCGCTCCGAGCAGTATGCGAGCCCATTCAACGACTATGCGCTGCCCTCGGCCATCCTGCGCTTCCGCCAGGGGTTCGGGCGGCTCATCCGCGACAAGTCCGACCGGGGCGTGGTCGCGGTGCTGGACCGGCGCCTCTGGGAGAAGCACTACGGCAGGGCGTTCCTCAACTCGCTCCCTGAGTGCACCCGTCTGAAGGCTCCAGCCCGCGAAGTGAGCGACGCCGTGCGGGACTGGTTGTCGCCATGAGCCCGCTTCCCGAACGCCTTGCCGCCCGGGGGACCCGGTTCGAGTTGACCGTCGCCGGGCCGATGTGCCTCGCCGTTGTACGGGTCGCGGATGGGCAACGGGTGGGGGAGGTCCAATTGGAGCCCGCCGGCGACGTGCTCACGGTCCGGCGTCTCTGCATCGAGGAACACCACCGGAGCTACGGCGCGGGCTCGGAGGCGGCGCGGTTGCTGGTCCACGCCGCACAGAGGGCCGGGTACACCGTTCTGCGCGCGTGGGCGCACCCGTCGCTGGGGCTCTCGGTCTACTTCTGGATTCGCATGGGCTTCAGCCCGCGTCATGGCGAAGGGCCCGAAGGTGGCATCTGGTTCGAATGCGCCCTCGCTCTGCGAGGGCAACTCCGGTAGTGGTGCGGCGCACTCGCGAGTGCGCCGCACCCTGCGCCCGGTCCTACCAGGCCGCCATCTTCTTCTGAAGGTTGCGGTCCAGCGCGTCCAGGAAGCCCTCGGTGGTCAGCCACGGGCTTTCCGGGGAAATCAGGATGGCCAGGTCCTTGGTCATCTCGCCACTTTCCACGGTCTCGACGCACACCTGCTCCAGCGTCTCCGCGAACCGGGCGACGTCAGGCGTGTTGTCGAGCTTCGCCCGGAAGGCGAGCCCCCGCGTCCATGCGAAGATCGATGCGATAGGGTTGGTGGATGTTTTCTCCCCTCGCTGGTGGGCGCGGTAATGACGGGTGACGGTCCCATGGGCCGCCTCGGCCTCGCAGGTCTTGCCGTCGGGGGTCAACAGCACGGACGTCATCAAGCCCAGCGAGCCAAAGCCCTGGGCCACCGTGTCGGACTGCACGTCGCCGTCGTAGTTCTTGCACGCCCAGACATAGCCGCCTTCCCACTTGAGCGAGGCGGCGACCATGTCGTCGATCAGGCGGTGCTCGTAGGTGAGGCCCGCCGCCTTGAAGTCCGCGGCGAATTCGGCGTCGAACACCTCCTGGAAGATGTCCTTGAAGCGCCCATCGTAGGCCTTGAGGATGGTGTTCTTCGTCGAGAGATAGACCGGGTATTTGCGGTCGAGTCCGTAGCGGAACGATGCGCGAGCGAAATCGCGGATGGAGTCATCAAAATTGTACATCCCCATGGCGATGCCGGGGCCGGAGAACCTCGCCACTTCGAGCTGGATGGGCTCCCCGCCACCATCGGGCACCCAGCTGATGGTGACCGTGCCGGGGCCGGGCACCTTGAAGTCGGCCGCCTTGTACTGGTCGCCGTGGGCATGGCGGCCGATGACGATCGGTTTGGTCCACCCCGGTACCAGCCGGGGAATGTTCGAGCAGATGATGGGCTCGCGGAAGACGACGCCGCCGAGGATGTTGCGGATCGTGCCGTTCGGCGACTTCCACATCTGCTTCAGGTTAAATTCCGCAACGCGCGCCTCGTCCGGTGTGATGGTCGCGCACTTCACGCCGACGCCATGCTTCTTAATGGCGTTGGCCGCATCGATGGTGACCTGGTCGTTTGTGGCGTCGCGGTTCTGGATGCCCAGGTCGCAGTACTCCAGCTGAACATCGAGGTACGGCAGGATGAGCTTGTCCTTGATGAACTGCCAGATGATGCGGGTCATTTCGTCGCCATCGAGTTCGACGATCGGGTTCGCGACCTTGATTTTTGCCATGGGTCCGTTGCTCCTCTTGCTTTCGTTGTGGCTCATGCCTGGGGCGGGGCAGCAAGCTGACGCAGCACGTACTGCAGGATTCCGCCGTGGCGGTAGTAATCCAGCTCGACCGGGGTATCGATGCGGCAGAGCGCTTCGAACGTTGTCGTGATGCCGTCTTCCGCCGTTGCCGTCACGGCCAGGCGCTTGCCCGGCTGGAGGCCGGCGGCGATGCCCGTGATGGTGTACGACTCGCGGCCGCTCAGGCCGAGCGACTCGCGGTTCTGCCCGGGCAGGTATTGAAGCGGAAGCACGCCCATCCCCACCAGGTTGCTCCGGTGAATACGCTCATAGGATTCCGCGATGACAGCCTTGACGCCGAGCAGGTTCACGCCCTTGGCGGCCCAATCGCGTGACGAACCCGTGCCGTACTCCTTGCCGGCAAGGACGAGGAGCGGCACGCCCTCGGCGCGGTATCTCACCGAGGCATCGAAGATCGTCATCTCCTCGCCATCGGGCAGGTGCTGTGTCACCCCGCCCTCGGTGCCGGGCGCCAGCTGGTTGCGCAGGCGGATGTTGGCGAACGTTCCGCGAACCATCACCTCGTCGTGGCCACGGCGGGCGCCATACTGGTTGAAATCAGCCCGGTCGACGCCCATCTCCCGGAGGTAGATGCCCGCAGGGCTGTTGGGGCTGATATTGCCCGCCGGCGAAATGTGGTCGGTTGTCACCGAATCGCCAACCATGACGAGCACCCTGGCGCCCTGGATGTCGGTCAGCGGGCCAGGCTTCAGTGTGAGGTTGTGGAAATACGGCGGATTCTTGATGTAGGTCGACCAGGGGTCCCACTTGAAGAGCTCGCCAGTCGGCGTCTCCAGGTTGCGCCACCGCTCATCGCCCTTGAACACTTCGGCGTAGCGCTTGCGGAACATGTCGGAACGCACGGAGGTGCGAATGGCCTCGTCGACCTCAGCCTGGGACGGCCAAATGTCGCGGAGGTACACGGGCTGGCCGTCGCTTCCACTACCGATCGGCTCGTTGTAGAAATCGATGTCTGCCCTTCCTGCGAGGGCGTAAGCCACGACGAGGGGCGGCGAGGCCAGGTAGTTGGCACGCGTGTCGGGATTCACCCGCCCCTCGAAATTGCGGTTCCCCGAGAGCACGGCCACGGCAACGAGGTCGCTCTCCTTGATGGCGTCGGTGATGCGCGGGTCGAGTGGGCCAGAGTTGCCGATGCAGGTAGTGCAGCCGTATCCAACCAGGTTGAAGCCGAGCGCATTCAGCGCGGGGGTCACCCCGGCGGCGTCGAGGTACTCGGTGACGACCTTGGAGCCCGGCGCGAGGCTGGTCTTCACCCAGGGAGGAGTCTTCAGTCCCTTCTCTACCGCCTTCCGTGCGAGAAGACCGGCGCCGAGCATCACTTCCGGGTTGGAGGTGTTGGTGCAACTGGTGATCGCGGCAATCACCACTGACCCGTGTTTGATGTCGAACGGGACGCCGTCCTGGATGTGTGCGGTGGCCCCGGCCCGGGCCGGGTCGATCATCCCGGAGAGGTTCTTCTCCCAGTCAGCCTTCGATTCGGTGAGCGGGATCCGGTCCTGGGGCCTCCTGGGCCCCGCAATTGCCGGGACCACATCGCCCAGGTCAAGCTCCAGGGTATCGGAGAACACCGGGTCCGGGGTTTCGTCGGTGCGGAACAGCCCCTGCGCCCGCGTGTACGCTTCGACCAGTGTCACCAGCCTCTCGTCGCGCCCGGTGAAGCGGAGATAGTTCAACGTCTCGGCATCCACGGGGAAGAATCCCATCGTGGCGCCGTACTCAGGGGCCATGTTCGCGATAGTCGCGCGGGCGGCGAGCGGCAGGCTCGAAAGCCCGGTGCCATAGAACTCAACGAATTTCCCGACGACGCCGCGCTCACGCAGCATCTGGGTGACGCGAAGCACCAGGTCGGTCCCGGTCGCCCCTTCTGGCAGCCTTCCCGTCAGACGGAAGCCAACGACTTCGGGAATCAACATCGCGACCGGCTGGCCGAGCATGGCTGCCTCGGCTTCGATTCCGCCAACACCCCACCCCAGGACGCCGAGGCCGTTAATCATCGTCGTGTGCGAGTCCGTGCCCACCAGGGTGTCGGGGTAGACCAGTGACGCTCCACCCTCCTGCTTTTCGAACACCACGGACGCGAGGTATTCGAGGTTCACCTGGTGGACGATGCCCGTGCCCGGCGGCACCACGCGGAAGTTGTCGAACGCCTGCTGCCCCCAGCGCAGGAACTGGTAGCGCTCCCTGTTGCGTTCGAACTCTTTTTCGACGTTCAGCGCGAAGGCGTCGTCGGTCCCGAAGTAGTCGACCTGGACCGAGTGGTCAATCACGAGGTCGACACGCTGCAGCGGGTTGATGCGGCCCGGGTCCCCTCCGAGCTTCTTGATGGCCTCCCGCATGGAAGCCAGGTCGACGACGACGGGTACGCCCGTGAAGTCCTGGAGGAGCACGCGCGCGGGGGTGAAGGCGATTTCGCGATCCGTTCCGCTGTTCGGCTCCCAGGATGCGAGAGCCTCGATGTCGTCGCGCGTTACCGCACGCGCGTCTTCCAGGCGGACCAGGTTTTCGAGCAGGACTTTCAATGAGAACGGGAGGCGGTCGATATTGCCGACACCCTTCTGGCGAAGGGCATCGAGCGAGAAAAATGTATAGGTAACGCCCCCCGCGGTGAGCGCGGAACGGCTGCCGAAACTGTCGGGATGCACCGATTCGACTCCTTGCATCGAACGCTGCCGGTGGATACCGGCGCAGAGCGGAATTCGCCGGTGAGGCGGATCAGAAGGGTCTGGTGCGAGAGGGCGGGCTGAATCCCATGTCCCAAGCCTCCTTCCACGGCACGTGGGGGTACTTGGGCCCTTTCCGGGCCATCACCCGGTTGCCGTCTCGCCAGGTTCCCGCGACTTCCCTGGAGGGGACCGTTGGGCCCGGGCCTGGCTGCAAGCGGGACGGCGGAAGAAGTATAGCGCATCCGTAGGCGCCATCGTTTCACGCATGTCGAATGGAATTCGCGACAATTCTGATGACAGGCGGGTGCGGTACTGATACGCTGACGGCGGTAACCACGTTCCATCGGCCTCACGGAGAGGTCATAACAGAATTCCACCGGCGCTCGATGACCGTAGGTTCCACGTAATCTCAGGAGGGTCATTGGGTGTCGTACACCGACAAGACGCTCGTCTGCAGCGATTGCGGCGAGTCGTTCGCGTTCACCGCGGGTGAACAGGAATTTCATGCGTCCAAGGGGTTCACGCGTGAGCCCCGGCGCTGCCCAAACTGCCGAAGGGCAAGAAAAGGCGCGACGGGCGGAACGGAAAACGGCGGATTCGCCGACCGCCGGCCGCCCCGGCAAATGTTCGATGCGGTCTGCGCATCGTGCGGCAAAGAGGCGAAAGTCCCCTTCGAGCCTCGCGGCGATCGTCCGGTGTACTGCAGTGACTGCTTCCAGCCCCAGCCCCGCTCGCTTTCCGGTACTGGAGGGGGCGGCCGCAGCTTTGGCGGCGGCGGTGGGGGTGGCGGAAGCTTCGGCGGCAGGAGCGGAAGCTTCGGTGGTGGCTACAGCGGCGGTTATAGCGGTGGCGGCGACTTCGGCTTCGATCGCGGTGGCCGCGGTGGCGGCGGTGGCCGCGGGTGGAACGACCGCAAGGGCGGCAAAGGGCGGCGCTAGCCCGCGTCTTTCCGTTTCCCACAGGCGAACAAACTCGCGGGCCCTCGCGTAACATCTACGCGGGGGCCCGTAGCTCAGCGGTGAGAGCGGTCGGCTCATAACCGATTGGTCCTGGGTTCGAATCCCGGCGGGCCCACCACCCCCTCGTTTGAGGGGACAGCGCGCCCGGCATGTCGGGGGTATACAATCCGAGCGCCCTGGCCCGCCGCCTGACCCCGCGCCGCAGCTCTCGTGGCGGTGCGACATCCCACCCGGGACCATGTTCCCGCTCGAGCGGGATTACCTCGCTTGTGACGAAATGGCGGACTGCCTGTCAAAGTGGTTGAGACCCGGTGGTTGATGTGTGGTCCATGGTCGGCAAGCCGGCCCGTCAACCCATGCCCACCTGGTAGATACCGGGAACGCTCGGCACGGCCTATCCTGTGAGGGCCCGCCCTCCGGACGGGCTTCCTTCTCGGAGGCGCAATTGTGACCCGTCCCGAAGCCAAGGCGAGCGGCCGCACTGCCGAGCTCGCCCCCCAACAGCTCCGCGCGTCATTCGAGCCATTGCTCCTCCCGGCATCGACCCTCGATGTGGAGCCTCTCCAACGGCTGACGGGCCAGGACCGCGCCCAGGAGGCGATTCAGTTTGGGTTGGGGGTGAATGCCGAGGGCTACAACGTCGCCATCTCAGGGATGCCCGGCTCAGGCAGGACCACAGCCGCGGAGCAACTGGTGCGCGCGGTTGCCAGCGGTGCGCCTCGAGGTAAGGACTGGCTATATCTCCACAACTTCTCCGACCCTTCCCACCCGCGCGCTGCATCACTCCCCGCCGGGCTTGGCGCTCGGCTGCAGCGCGACCTGGCTCAGCTGGCCGAAGCCTGCCGCAAAGACATTCCGCAGGCCTTCGAGAGCGACTCCTACCAGGAGCGCGTGAAAGAGGTGCTCGAACCGCTGAACAAGGCGCGAGAGGAGACGATCTCCGAGATGCAGCGGGCCGCCACCGCCCAGGGGTTCGCGGTCGACATGACCCCCATGGGCTTCGTGATCGTCCCGCTGGGGCGCGACGGCCGGCCGCTCGCACCTGAAGTGCTCCAGGGCCTCCCCCGGGACATGCGGGAGCAAATCCAGAAGCGGAGCGAGTTCGTCGAGGGGCTCGTGGAGCAAGCCATGCGCGAACTCCGCAAGCTCGATGCCTCGGCGCGAGAGGCGGTTGCCCGGCTCGATGAAGACGTCGCCACCTTCGTCATCGCGCACATCGTCGAGGAGCTGACAAGCAGGTACGGCGAATACGGGCTCGCGAGCCACATCATCGCCATCCGCAATGACATCGTTGCGAACCTGGCACAGCTAAAGCAGCTTTCCCAGGCCGCGCTCAGCCAGCTGCCTCCGCACATCCTGGGAGAGGTGACCAGCGAGCGCGAGGCGCTCCTGCGCAGGTACGGCGTGAACCTCCTCGTCTCGCGGGCGGACTCCGACGACGGCGCCCCCTTCATCCAGGAGCGCAACCCGACGTACCACAACCTGCTCGGCCGCATCGACTATGAGGCGCATTTCGGTTCGCTAACCACCGACTTCACGCACATCCGCCCCGGGGCCCTCCACCGCGCCAACGGCGGCTACATCCTGCTCCAACTTGAAGACCTGCTTTTCGACCCGCGGGCGTGGTTGATGCTCAAGCGAACCTTGAAGACGCGTGAATTGCGCGTCGAGGGCATCGGCGACCTGATGACCCCGCTCCCGGCGGTCAATCTCACCCCCGAAGGCGTGCCGTTCGAAGGCAAGGTCATCCTCATCGGCGAGCCGCTCACCATGGCCCTCGTAGAGATGTTGGACCCTGAGTTCGGGCGCCTGTTCAAGGTTCGTGCCGACTTCGAGCCGGACTCCGCACTCAACGCCGAAAGCATCGACGGCCACGCGCGCTTTGTCCGCCGCGTGGCCGATGACTGCGGGATGCGTCCCTTCTCACGGGAAGCGCTCGCCGAGGTCCTGCAGTTCAGCGCACGCATGGCCGGCCGCCAGGACCGCCTGATCACTCGCTTCGGCGAGCTCAGCGACCTCTGCAAGGAGGCAGGCCACCTGGCAGCCATGGAGCGGACGGATTCGGTTTCAGCAGAGCACGTCCGGCGAGCAATCGATGGCAGGCGCGGAAGGGCCAGCATGATTCCCGACCGCCTGAGGGAGATGATCCTCGAGGGCACCCGCCGGGTGGAGACAGAAGGCTTCGCGGCCGGGCAGGTCAACGGCCTTGCCGTCTACCAGGTTGGCACGCATGCATTTGGCACACCCATGCGCATTAGCTGCCGCATTGGGGCCGGCAGGCGGGGCGTCGTCGCCATCGAGCGCGAGGTTGAACGCAGCGGAGCCATCCACAGCAAAGGGGTGCTCGTGCTCAACGGGTACCTCACCGGCACCTTCGGCCGCGAAAGGCCGTTGGCCTTCACCGCGAGCCTGACATTCGAGCAGAGCTACGACGAGGTCGAGGGCGACAGCGCATCGTGCGCGGAACTCATCGTCATCCTCTGCGCACTCGCTAACGCGCCCATCCGCCAGGATGTCGCGATGACCGGCTCGGTCGACCAGTTCGGCCGGGTCCAGGCAGTTGGCGGCGTGACCGAAAAGGTGGAGGGGTTCTTCGATGTGTGCCAGGCACGCGGCCTTTCCGGGTCTCAGGGCGTCATCATCCCCGCGACCAACGTTGTCCACCTGACGCTCCGGCCTGACGTGGTGGACGCCGTCGCCGCGGGCCGGTTCCATATCTGGGCTGTTGGGCGTGTCGAAGATGCAATCGAGCTGCTCACCGGGATCCCGGCCGGCGAACGCGATTCCCAGGGCAATTACCCGGTCGGCACGCTGTACCACCGCGTCACCGCAGCCCTGGAGGAACTCATGCGGGCTGGCGCTTCCAGGGAATCGAACGCCGACTGAGCCTCTGCCCTACCGCTCACGCATGCGGCGCCGCTCCTGCTGCGCGCGGCGCTCCTCGCCGAGCCGCCTCAGCACCTCGGGGTCCTGGCCCTCCACGCGCATAAAGTTGACCCTCCAATCATCGTTCGGCCAATGGAACGGCGTTTGCACCGTGGTACGGGGAAACCGCGCGGATTCGAGCAGATCCAGGGCCATCGAGACGATGGCCGATTGCATCTCAACGTCGTAGGGGACACCGCAAGGGTTGCCGAGCGGAAAGTCGCTGAACAGAAAGCGAGGGGCGCCGCATTGCTCGACGATGTCACGAGCAGAACCGACGATAACCGTCGGGATGCCTGCCTGTTCGAGGTGCCGGGCGACCAGACTCACGGTCTGGTGGCAGACCGGTCAGAGGGGCACCAGCATCGCGACATCGACGCTGTCCTCACGGCACAGTCGAAGGATCTCGGGCGCATCAATCTCGCTTGTCTTGCGCTGACTGTATTCGGTGGGCGCGCCATAGAAGCGAGGAGACAGCGATCCAAGCTGGCCCGCGCGGACGGCCTCCTGCAGGCGATGGATAGGAAAGAAGGAATCGAGGTCGTCGGTGTGGGTTGCCTCTTTATCCCACGACCGGTGCATCGTGTAGAGGCGCTCCGGGGGTGGAACCGTCGGCGCGGAGAACACCACCCGCGGAAGAGAGAACGGCTCGGGTTCGGCGTCGCCCTCGAGGATGCTCGCCGTGGTGATGAGCCCCAGCCGCGATTCGCGGACGGGCCGCCTGACCGGACAGAACGGGGCATCGCGGTGGTGCGCCCACCGGTAGGGGTTCCTGTAGCCCTGGGCGAGGTAGTACTCGCGGGACTTATCGATATAGCTGACAAAGATCCGATGGTCGGGCTGAAGCTGTTCGCTCACTGCGCGTCTCCTTACCGTCCCGCGCGCATTAATACCACATGGCCACGCCGCTATGCACAGGCCGGCCCCGGCTAACCACCCCGGCCCTTTCACGCCTGATTTGGTATATTGTCAAGCCCGGACTCACCCCGGGCCGCGCAACCCCGCGCGACGGAGGCCCCATGGCACGCGCAATCTGGCGAGGCACCATCAGCTTCGGGATGGTCAGCATCCCGGTCCGCCTCTTCACCGCCACCGAAAGCCAGGACATCACCTTCCGGCAGTTGCACGCCGCCGACAACAGCCCCATCCGCCTGGTGAAGCGCTGTTCGAGCGATGGCAAAGACCTCGATCCCGATGAAATCGTGAAAGGGTACGAATACGCCCGCGACCGCTTCGTCCTGGTCGATGACGCGGATCTCGAGAAGCTCCCCATCCCGAGCAAGCACACGATAGCGCTGACCGCGTTCGTCGATGCCCACGAGATCGACCCTATCTACTACGAAAAGAGCTACTACGTGGAGCCGGAGGAGCTCGGGAAGAAGCCGTTCGCACTGCTCGTGCGGGCCCTCGAAGAGAAACAACTCAGCGCGGTCGCGAAGATCGCGATCCGGACGAAGGAGCGCCTCTGCGTGCTTCGCCCGAAAGACCACGGCCTCGTGCTTGAGACGCTGTACTTTGCGGACGAGGTTCGGAAGCCCGAGTCGGAGCCCCAGGACGTCGCGGTCTCTGACGCTGAAATGAAGGTCGCCTACGCGCTCATCGACGTGTTGCATGAGCCATTCGACCCGTCGGCCTACCGTGATGAGTACCGCGATGCGCTTATGGCCATCATCCAGGCGAAGCTGGAGGGCCATGAATACGTCGCGCCTGCCGAGCCCGCGGCGGCTGCACCCGCGGTGGACCTGATGGCCGCGCTACGGGCCAGCGTCGAAGCTGCACGGAAGCGTAAGGAAGCCGGCGCCCAGGGCGCAGCGGAGCCGCCTCCGCCAGCAGCCGCCCGTGGGCGGAAGAGCACGCCCGCCGCTCGCTGACGA
Source organism: uncultured Anaerolineaceae bacterium (assembly GCA_964648195.1). Lineage (GTDB taxonomy): Bacteria > Chloroflexota > Dehalococcoidia > Tepidiformales > Tepidiformaceae > Amarobacter. The sequence continues at coordinate 149,567 of CAZYLL010000001.1, forward strand.
TGTCCGCCGGCGGGCTCGACGACTACCGCCGGAAGCGCGACTTCGGCCGGACTCCCGAGCCGGACGGCGAAGCTGCGGCGCCGGCCGCCGGGCCGCTGCGCTTCGTCGTCCACAAGCACGCCGCATCCCGGCTGCACTACGACCTGCGGCTGGAGCTCGACGCCGTCTTGAAGTGCTGGTCGCTTCCGAAAGGCCCATCCGCACGGCCTGGCGAACGCCGTTTTGCGGCACGCACGGAAGACCACCCGCTGGAGTACGCAGCCTTCGAAGGGGTGATCCCGGAGGGGCAGTACGGCGCCGGCCCCAGTCTTGTCTGGGATGCGGGGACCTTCTCCCCCGATGAGAAAGGCCGCACCTTCTGGGACGACCGCGGCCGGGCGGAGGAGGAGCTTCGGCGGGAAATCGCGGCAGGCAAGGTCTCGGTAACACTCCGCGGCCGGAAGCTGAAAGGTTCGTGGGCGCTCGTGCGGATGAAGGGTGAGGACGGCCAGTGGCTCATGCTCAAACATCGCGATCCCGCCGCCAGCGAGGATGGCGACATCATTGCCGACGGCACGTCCGTGGCCTCGGGGCGTTCCATCGAGGAGCTCAGGTCCGGAATGCCAGCCGGCTACCTTGCGGGGCGAACCTGGGACTTCAGTCCCCCGGCGCTCCCCGGAGCCTTAGCCGGCTCGCTGACGCCTGTCGAGCCCATGCTGGCAACGGCGAGGACCATCCCCCAGACTCCCGGGTTTTCGTTCGAACCCAAGCTCGATGGCATCCGCGTCATCGCGTACCTCGACCACGGGCGGGTCGAGCTCAGGTCGCGTGGTGGTCACGACATCACCGCCGCGTATCCGTCTGTAGCGGCGTCCCTGCGGCAGCAGCCGGCGGCCACCGCCATCCTCGACGGCGAAATCGTCGCCGTCGGGCCAAATGGCCGGCCATCCTTTGAGCTGCTGCAACACCGCATGAACCTTCACGGTGCGGAGGCTGTCGCGGCGGCGGAGCGCGAGATCCCGGTGGTGTTCTTCGTGTTCGACGTGGTCCACCTCGACGGCTACCAGCTCTTTCGCGTGCCGCTTTGCGACCGGCGCGAGGTCCTCGCCCGGCTGCTTATCCCCACGCGGCAAGTCCTCCAGGTGGCCACCATCCCGTTGCCGCAGGACGAGGCGTTCGAGACCGCAGTTGCTGCGGGCTTCGAGGGGATCATCGCGAAGCGCGACGACAGCCGCTATGAACCGGGCAGGCGCAGCGCCGCCTGGCTCAAGCGTAAAGCGCTCAACCGCGATGTGTTCGTCGTGGCCGGCTGGACGGCCGGCGAGGGTCACCGTTCCAACAGCTTCGGCGGCCTCATCATCGGCGAGCGGGGCGAGGGCGGCCTCGCGTACCGCGGGAAGGTGGGGTCAGGCTTCAACGACGAGGACGTCGATGCCATCCGGCGCGAACTCGATTCAGTGTCCCGGCCAGATTCGCCCTTCGGCGTCCCGACCCCGGACGACCGGGTCGCCCACTGGGTAGAGCCCCGGCTGCACATCCTGGTGGAGTACGCCAGCCGGACGAGCGCTGGAGTCCTGCGCACCCCTGTCTTCAAGGGAATTGTGGGGGACGCCAGGGGCATGGTGCCGGCCCATCGAGAAGAGCAGCTGGACTCCGCGGGAGCCGGGGTGCTCGGGCAGCTCGAACGGCTGCGAGGCGGCGGAACCATCGAGGGGCCCGGCTGGACCGTCCCGGTGACCAACCTCGACAAACTGCTCTGGCCTCCTCACGAGGGCCGCGCGGGGTTCACCAAGCGCGACCTCCTGCGGTACGCAACACGTATGTTCCCGTTCATCGAGCGCCACATCGCCAACCGGCCCCTGACGCTACTCCGCTTTCCGGACGGGATCGAGCGCCAGCGCTTCTACCAGAAGCACTGGGAGGGCGAACTGCCGCCGTTTGTGGAGACGGTGACCGTGTACTCAGAAGGCGAGGCTATCGACCAGCAGCAGCTCCTCTGCAACAACCTCCCGACGCTGCTGTGGTTGTGCCAGGTGGCCGACCTGGAGTGGCATGCGACGTTGTCGCGGATCCTTCCCGGCCCCGACGGTTCCCGCCTTCCTTCGACGTTCGCCGGGTCCAGCGCGGCGCTGGAAGCCTCGGTGCTCAATTACCCGGAGTTCATGCTGTTCGACCTCGACCCGTACATCTACGCCGGTAACGAGCGCGCGGGTGAAGAGCCCCAGCCGAACGAGGCAGCCTTTGCGCGGACGGCCGAGGTCGCGCTCAGCCTGAAGGAGATTCTTGATTCGCTGGGGCTGGTTGCGTTTGTCAAGACATCGGGGGCAACAGGCCTGCACGTCTTCGTGCCGCTGAAGCGGGAGTTCGATTTCGGGGTGGTCCGTGCGGCTGCCAATACCATCTGCCTCGAACTGCTGTCGCGCCGCCCGAAGGATGTGACCATGGAGTGGGCGACGAACCGGCGCATCGGGAAAGTCTTCCTCGATGCCAACCAGAATGCGCGACACAAGAACCTGGCGGTCGCCTATTCTCCCCGGGCGAAGCCGGGCGGCCCCGTCTCGATGCCGATCAGGTGGGACCAGGTCGGCGCCACTTCACCCAGGGACTTCACCATGGAGACCGTGCCGGGGCTCGTCGCGACGCACGGAGATCCATGGTGGTCGATCTACGAAGCAAAGCAGTCGCTCAGCGCCTTGCTGGGCGTCTGATCGCGACACGATTTGTCGCGACCGGCGTGTAACTCTGGATTAGCCAGGTTGGCCGTCGTAATTGCTAACTGACTATATCGCTTGTGTGGTTGGTGGTAGGATGCGAATCGACAGGGGCGCGGGAGCAGCCATGGAACACTCAACCCGCTACGGGCAGGCACGCGCGGGTGCGCTCGCGAAGATGCTGAGCAGCTCGCGCGGGGGCTCGATCGATCAACTCGGGGCCCTGCTGTGCGGGATTCTCGATGCGGCCGGGATCCCGGCCGACCGGCGTGTCGAAGTGCTCGGTGCGGCGCTGGTCACCGAGGCGGTGCGGCCGTACTGGGCCTCGTCCCCTTCTCCCGGGTCCGCGCACGAGTCACTCCGGCGCGCAGACCCGGAGCTGGCGGAGGCTGTGGAGGCGCTTTCGATGCTCCTTCTCGGCCGCGCCGAGACGCGCGAAACCGCACGCGCCGCCCTTGCAGCCCTCGAGGAACTCCTGGAGCGGGGCTAGATCACGGTCGGCGCCTGGTATTCTCCGAACACCTCGCGCAGGGCGCCGCAAATCTCGCCCAGCGTGGCGTAGGCCCGCACGCACTCGATAATCGGCGGCATCAGATTGTCGGTTCCCCTTGCGGCGTCCTTGAGTGCCGCCAGGGTTGCGTGAACCCGGTCGAGATTGCGCTCACGCCGATGGTGTTCGAGCCGGCGCAGCTGGTGCTCCACGAGCCGCTTGTCGACCGAGAAGATGGAGGGCCGCTGGGCTCCTCCATCCCGGTATTCGTTCACGCCTACCACGATTTCGCGGCCGTCGTCGACGTCGCGCTGGTACTTCCAGCTCGACTCGGCGATCTGGTTCTGCATCCAGCCCGATTCGATAGCGACAACTGATCCGCCCATCTTCGCGATCTGGTCCATGTATCCGCGGGCTTGCCGCTCCAGCTCGTTGGTCAGGTGCTCGACGAAGTAGCTGCCTGCCATGGGGTCGACGGTGTCGGCGACGCCGGTTTCGTGGGCGATGATCTGCTGCGTGCGCAGCGCGATGCGCTGAGCTTCGTCTGTCGGCAGCGCGAGTGCTTCGTCGAAGCAGCTGAGGGCGATGCTCTGGACTCCGCCGATGACTGCCGCCAGCGATTGAATGGCAGCCCGGACGATGTTGTTCTCGGGTTGCTGGGCGACCAGGGTGCTGCCACCCGTCTGGGTGTGCGTCCGCAGCATCATTGAGCGCGGATCCCTGGCGCCGTACTGCTCCTTGAGCAGCCGCGCCCAGAGCCGGCGCAGAGCGCGGTACTTGGCGACCTCTTCAAAGAAGTTGTTGTGCGTGTTGAAGATCCAGCTGATCCGCGGCGCAAACTCGTCCACCGCCAGGCCGCGCTCCAGCGCCGCATCCATGTAGGCGCAGGCATTGGCGAACGAGAAACCGATCTCCTGGGCTGCCGTCGCGCCCGCATCGCGGATGTGATAGCCGCTCACGCTGATGGTGTTCCACTGCGGCACGTTCCGGGCGCAGTAAGCCATGATGTCTGCCGCCAGCCGTACGCTTGGCCCGGGCGGGAAGATGTACGTGCCGCGCGCCACGTACTCCTTCAGCACGTCATTCTGGACCGTGCCGTTGAGCTTCTCCGGACTGATGCCCTGCTTTTCGGCGGCAACGATATACATGGCCAGCATGACTGCCGCCGGCGCGTTGATGGTCATGCTCGTGGAGACCTGGTCCAGCGGGATGCCCGCGAACAACGTCTCCATGTCGTAAAGGGAGTCGATCGCCACACCAACCTGGCCTACCTCGGCGATCGCCATCGGGTCATCGGAGTCGTAGCCGAGCTGGCTCGGGAGGTCGAACGCCACCGAGAGCCCTGTCTGGCCCTGGCTCAACAGATAACGGAACTTCTGGTTCGATTCCTCGGCGGTGCCGAACCCGGCGTACTGCCGCATCGTCCAGAAGCGGCCCCGGTACATGGTGGGCTGCACCCCCCGGGTAAACGGATACTCGCCGGGGAATCCAAGGTCGCGCAGGTAATCCATCTCCGCGATATCGAGCGGCGTGTACAGGCGCTGTACCGGCTGCGAGCTCGTCGCGAAGTTCTCGTCCCGCTCCGGCTGCCGTTGGAGCGTCTTTGCCAGCGGACCTTCTTCCCACGCATGGACGGCGCGAGAGAGCGAGGCGAGGGCCTCGGCAGAAAAGAGGCTCGGCTGGGTGGCGTTCCCGTCAGACATCAGAAACCTCCGGAGCGGGCTTGGCCGGCCATGCAGGCGCGGACGGTCGGATCCAGTATACGGTCCGCGCCGGTCGCGGCTCAGGCGCCGGCAAGGATGGCGCGCACGGCGCCAGCAGCCCCGCCGGGCGCGACGACCGTGGTTTCGCCGGTGCGGCGGTTGCGGACCTCCACGCCGCCCCTCTCCAGCGACCTTGGGCTGACCGTGACGCGCGCCGGCATGCCCAGCAGGTCCGCGTCCTTGAACTTGATGCCGGCAGAGTCCTCGCGGTCGTCGACCAGTGGAGAGAAACCTGCCGAGGTGAGCAAGCCCTCGAGCTCGGCAAGCGCGGCCGCCACGGCGGGCTGATCCAGGTTCAGCGCAACCAAATGCACGTCGTACGGTGCCACCTCCGGCGGCCAGATGATGCCGTTATCGTCATGGTTGGCTTCGATGACGGCGGCGAGCATGCGCTCGACGCCGATGCCGTAGCAACCCATCACGCACGGCTTCCGCTCGCCCGCCTCGTCCAGAAAGTGAACGCCGATCGCCTCGGAGTAGATGGTCCCGAGCTTGAAGACGTGCCCCATCTCCATGCCCCGGCGTACCTCGAGCGGGGTGCCGCAGCTGGCGCAGGCATCACCCTGCCTGGCCAACGCGATCTCCGCGACGATGTCCGCATTCCAGTCCCGACCGTGATTGGTATTCAGGAGGTGGTAGTCGTTTTCATTCGCGCCGGCCACCAGGTTCGGCGCTTCGACCGCGCTCCGGTCGGCCACAACGGGCATGCCCTTGAGACCAACGGCCGATGCCGACCCCGCCACCAGGCCCAGCGCGCGAACGGTTGCCTCATCCATGGGTTCGACTTCGCGCGCCTTCAGCGCGTTCTTGAGCTTGACTTCGTTCACCTCAAGGTCGCCCCGGATTGCCACGAAGACCGGTTTGCCATCGGCTTTGTAGAACACCGCCTTCACCGTCTGGCGCTCCTCGACGCCGAGGAAGCGGGCCAGTTCGGCAATGGTGCGCTGACCGGGGGTGTGCACGCGCTCAATCGGCAGCGGCTCGGCAGGGATGGCAGGCGGCGCCGTAAACTCGGCCTTCTCCGCATTTGCCGCGTATCCGCATCCGGGGCACAGCAGCACCTCGTCCTCTCCGTCGTCCGTAAGATAGACGAACTCCTGGCTATCCTTGCCGCCAATAGCGCCCGAGTCGGCCGCCACCGGGACCACCGGGATGCCGGCACGCGCGAAGATGCGTACATACGCCTGGAACGCGGCGTCGTAACTGGCGTCGAGCGTATCCCAACCCGTATCGAAGCTGTATGCGTCCTTCATCGTGAACTCCCGCAGCCGGACCAGGCCGCCGCGCGGCCGTGGTTCGTCGCGGAACTTCGTCTGGATCTGGTAGAGCGTGACCGGCAGATCCCGATAGCTCTGGATGTGCCGCGATGCAAGGAGGCTCATGCCCTCCTCGTGCGTTGGCCCAAGGACAAACCCGCGTTCTTTGCGGTCAGCGAGCCGGAAGAGCGTCTGGCCCATGGCCTCGGCGCGCCCGGTCTGCTCCCACATCTCGATGGGATTCAGCGCCGGGAGGTGGACCTCCTGCGCCCCGCTCCGGTCCATCTCCTCGCGGATGATGGCCTCGATGCGGCGGATGACGCGCCAGCCGACAGGAGTAAAGGAGTAGAGCCCCGCGGCGAACGGCGTGATGAGCCCGGCGCGGAGCAGGAGTTTGTGGCTCGTGAGCTCTGCCTCCGACGGCGGCTCGCGGAGCGTCTTCAGCATCAGCCTGCTCATGCGCATGTAGGGCTCCAGATTCGGGGTGTGGATGAACGTTGCGGCCCGCCCGCCGTTCCGGTCAAGCGCGTCGCGACCGGTCGAGCTCCTCGGAGTCGATCATCAGGGTGACAGGCCCGTCGTTGACCAGTCCAACCTCCATCTCTGCGCCGAACACTCCCCGGGCGCAGCGCAGGCCAGCCTTCGCAATCGAGTCGCAGAGGCGGTCAAACAGCGGCCGCGCCACAGGGCCTGGCGCTGCCCGGTCGAAGGATGGCCGCCTGCCACGCCGGACGTCCCCGTAGAGGGTGAACTGGCTGACGCACAGCACCTCGGCGCCCGTGTCCAGGGCCGAGCGGTTCATCTTTCCCGAGCTATCTTCGAAGATTCGAAGCTCTGCCAGTCGTGCAGCGAGCCGGTCCGCAACGGCCGGGGTGTCTTCGATGCCAATCCCTGCGAGCACGAGAAGGCCCGGGCCGATTTCGGCGACGCGCCTGCCCTGGACCGCGACCCACGCCGACGAGACACGCTGGATGACCACTCGCACCTAGCTCGCTGACCCCATGCCCGAAAGCGGCACGACAAGCACGGCCTTCCGCCACAGATCCTCGCGGAACGCGCTCTCCCTGAAAATCTCCCCGGCACGGTCGCCGTGTTCCATCATGGCGCGCATGGTGACGCCGTGGACAAGGGCATGGAGGATGTCGGTCGCGCGGTCGGCGGTCGTAGCGTCGAATGCGGCGGCGAAGTGGGCATGGATGGCCCGGCGCCAGACCGCACGAGACTCCTGCTGCAATGCCCTGGCTGTCTGGTCGCCGCTGAGTGCCTCGCAGCTCATGAGCCGCATGAGGTTGTGATTGTCTGCGACGAAGTCCAGCGTTTCATCAATGATTTCGCGAAGCCGTTCAGCCGTCATCGCTGGCCCGGGCTCCAGGGTGCGGATGTTGCGTTCCGGGCGGATGGTCCAGAGCGCATCGAGCAGGCTGCGCTTGCTCGGGAAGTAGTAGAAGACCGCGGCATCGGTCACACCCGAGCGGGCAGCTACTTCGCGCACCGTGGTGTCATCGAAGCCGTCCCGTGCGAACATCTCGAGGGCGGCCGCGAGGATGCGGCGCCGGGTATCGTCGCGGCCACGTTGAGCGTGGGCGGGTGGTTCTGTGGGTGGGGGGGTTGCAGGTGTCATACCTTGCAGCGCTCTCCAGCATCCAGGGTAGCGTTGATGAGCGTGCGGATACGGCTGCGGAAGTATTCCTGTTCGACAACCCCCGGCGCGTCGGACCCATAGGTCATCACGACATCCCACAGCGCTCCGGCCAGCAGGTACCACGCGAGCTCAGCAACGGTGCGGGCCGCATCCTGACCGTAAAGGCAGGCGGCAGCGGAGGACAGCTCTTCCCGAAAGCGGAGCTCAGAATCCACCATGTACCCGAGTGGTCCGGGCCGGCCCCGGAGCTGTTCGCGCATCAGGAGCCTGGCGAACTCGGTGTTGCTTGCCCACCACGAGAAGCGCCGTTCCATGAAGTCCGCGAGGGCTTCCCGGCTGACTTGCGAGGCCGGGGGCGGGTCATCGCCGTATTCGGGCGGTACCAGCAGCGCTTCGTAGATTTCGGCCTTGTCGCGGAAGTGGTAGTGGATGGTGGGGTCGCTGATGCCGCAATGCCTCGCGATCATCCGGATCGACGTGGCAGCGTAGCCGTGCTGCGCAAACAGCTCGCGGGCGGCGTTGAGGATGCGTTGCCGGGTTGCGTTGGTAGATTCTGCCCGGCCGGCCTGGCGGTTGGGCTGAGCGGACCGGACCATGTCCCGGAGTATATGCCCGGGTCAGGAATCCGAACAGACTTCGGGATGCGAAAACGATGCTAACTACTTCACTGAGCGGCGGACGCTTCGGCCGAGGTGGCCGGGGCCGGTGTGGAAGCGGGTTCAGAGGGCGCCGAGTCCGCACTCTCGGTGGAGTCCGTCAGGGCGGAACTCTTGTTGCGGCTGTCCGTCACATACCATCCGCTTCCCTTGAACACGATCGGAGGCGCATGGAGCACCCGCCTGGCAGTGCCTTCCCCGCATTCTTCGCAGGCATGGGTAGTCTCGGCGTCAAATCCCTGCCGGAGCTCGTAGGTGGCCTTGCAGTTCGGGCAGTGGTACTCGTACGTGGGCAAGGGGGTCACCTCAATCACTCGCCGCGGACGGGCGGGATTTGCCTTCATCGTGAACGCCTTAGCACTCCACTGTCAAGAGTGCTAAGGCCCCGATGGCGGGCTTTGCCTTTCACGTCTTGCCGTCGCACGGCCTGCAATTCAGAATCGGAGATGGAGAGGTGGCAGAGTGGTTTAATGCAGCCGTCTTGAAAACGGCCGTGGCGAAAGTCACCGGGAGTTCGAATCTCCCCCTCTCCGCCACGTTGGCTATCGGCTAGGCGGCCTTCACGGTACGATCCCGGCGCACTCTCTTCCGGAGCTCTCCATGAAACTTCACGAATACCAGGCGCGGGATCTCCTGGCGCAAAACGGCGTGGCGGTTACCCGCGGGCGCGTCGCCTCCACTCCCGCCGAGGCCAAGGCGATCGCCACGGAGCTCGGCGGCAAGGTCGTCGTCAAGGCCCAGATCCATGCCGGCGGACGTGGCAAAGGCCGGCTCGTCGATCAATCAGAAACCGCCGGGATGTATCACAAGCTCACGACCGACCCCGCCAACCAGTCCGGTCAGGTGAAGGGTGAGCGTGTCGGTGGCGTGCGCCTGGCCGATACTCCGGAAGAGGCTGAACAGGCCGCTGCGGCCATTCTCGGCAAGCACCTGGTCTCCATCCAGACGGGCCCCGAGGGCAAGCTCGTGAAGCACGTGCTCGTCGCCGAGCAGACCGACATCGCGAAGGAGTACTACCTCGCGGCGATTATCGATGGCATGCAGGGTTCACCGCTCATCATGGCCTCGGCCGAGGGCGGCCAGGAGATCGAGATTGTCGCCCACAACAATCCCGATGCCATCGTCCGTGTCCCGGTCAACCCGTGCGCCGGCTGGGAGCCCTACATCGGCAGGACCCTCGCCGCACGGCTGGGCTTTACCGGCGACCAGGCCGACCAGTTCGCGAAGATCGCGGAGGGCCTCTACCAGACGCTGGCCGCAACCGATGCGAGCCTCGTCGAGATCAACCCGGTGGCGCTGACGGCCGATGGGCGGGTCGTGGCAGTCGACGCGAAGTTGAACATCGATGACAATGCGCTCTTCCGCCACCGGGACCTGGAGGCGATGCGCGACAAGGACGAGGAAGACCCGCTCGAAGTCAAGGCCCAGGAGCTCGGCGTCGCCAACTTCATCAAGCTGGATGGAAACATCGGCTGCGTGGTCAACGGGGCTGGCCTGGCGATGGCAACGATGGACACGATCAAGCTCGCCGGCGGCGAGCCCGCGAACTTCCTCGACATCGGCACCGTGAATGACCCTCAGCGCGTGGTCAATGCCTTGAAGGTCATCCTCGATGACCCCTCGGTGAAGGCGATCCTGGTGAACATCTTCGGCGGCATGGCTCGCGTCGACATCATCGCCCAGGGCGTCATCGACGCCCACCGGCAGATGAAGATCGACGTGCCCGTGGTCATGCGGCTGATTGGCACGAATCTCGCCGAGGGCGAGAAGCTGGTCGAGGAGTCGGGCCTGCCGCTGATCCGGGCGAGCGGGCTCTTCGAAGCAGCGAAGAAGGCCGTCGAGGCCGCCGCGACTGCTGCCTGAGCCACCCGGGCGTCAACGTTGCAAAGGCAACAACCGGGGGAACCGCGCGGTTCCCCCCTGATCGTTTCATTCACCCCCGGGCTGCCCCGGTTGCTCGCGTCTCAGCTTCGCGCGTTCGTAATTGTCGAAGGCACGCTGGACCATCGGCCGGCGTTTCCCGCCGGGCTTCGTGAGCGCATAGCCGGGGTCCGACTCCGCGGTCTGCGAGAGCATGTGGAGCGCGTGCGCGCTATAGATGTGGCCGGTAAAGCCCTGCGCCTCCTGCGCCTGGTTGATGGCGAGCTTGATCATCCGCAGCTGGAACGGGTCGTTCTCCGCCACCCGGGCCGCGTACGCCATTGTTTCAGCGTCAAGGCGCTCGCGGGGCACAACCCAGCTGACGAAGTTCAGCGCTTCCGCTTCGTGCGCGTCGACCAGGCGGCTTTCGAACAGGATCGCCTTCGCCTTCCGTGGATGGAGGTCCCATGGCACGGAGAAGTACTGGAAGTTCGTCGGCAGGAAGCGCGCGTCGTCCGCTGCCACGATGACGTCGCATGCCGACGCGATCATCCAGCCGGCGAAGATGCAGTAACCCTGCACCGCGGCGATGGTCGGTTTCGGCACATTTCGCCATCGAAGCGTCGGCGCGATGTTCAGGTCCCACGACCGGGTGTACCTGCCCCGAAGCCCTTCTTCCATCGGCCGTTTCTCGCGGTCAACCAGCTCTTCCGGGCTTCCGAGGTCGTGGCCGCCGGAAAAGTGATCGCCCTCGGCGCGGAGGATGATGACGCGCACGGCCCGGTCGTGTGAGGCTGCCGCGAAAGCGTGGTCGATCTCCTCGATCATGACCCGGCTCTGAGCGTTGCGGACGGCCGGCCGCGCGAGCGAGATGACGCCGATGGCGTCCCTCACCTCGTAACGAATCTGCGTGTACGTTGCCATGTTTCGGCTCCTATTCCGGGGGACCAACACCCGAGATCCCCGCATCCACCAGTGCGTCGTACGCCTCGCGGGTCATTCCCAGCAATTCCGAGAGCACCTGAAAGCTGTGCTCGCCCAGGAGCGGCGCGGGCCGAACCGGCGCCGTCCCGCTTCGCCCGAACTGCCAGGGTCCAACCGCCTGCGCCCAGATCCCGGCCTCCGGGTGTGCCACCTCGGTCACCACTCCGCGAGCGCGAAGCCCCGGGTCCGCGGCGATTTCGAGGCCACTAAGCACCGGTGCGGCGTACAGCCCGGCCGCAACCAGGCGGGAAACAAGCTCGTCACGTTCCCAGGAGCGGGTCGCCGGCGCCACGAGGGCATCAACCGCGTCCTCGTTCGCTTTCCGCGCTGCGAGCGTCGCAAAGCGGGAATCCACGGCCGTCCCGCCGGTGACAAGCCCAAGGGTGTCCGTCAGACGGGCCCACTGGGCATCGTCGTGACAGGAGATAGCGATCCAGCGGTCCTCACCAGTGCAGGGATAGATCCCGTGCGGACAGTACAGCGGATGGCGGTTGCCCGACGGCTGGCGCTGGCGACCCGTACGGAGGTATTCCAGCGCGGCATCTCCGATGAACGTGAGATTCGCCTCCTGCATCGAAAGGTCGATGTACTGGCCCTGGCCGGTGCGCTCGCGGTGCCGGAGGGCGGTGAGTATGGCCGCAACAGCGTTGAGGCCGGCCACGGCATCGGGATACATCTGGCCCGAATTGAGTGGCGGGCCACCGGGATAGCCGAGAAGCGCCGACATCCCGGAAGTGGGCTCGATGGTGCCACCGATCCCGGGCACGTTCTCCCACGGTCCGCTGTGGCCGTAGGCCGAAAGGCTGCAGAGGATGATGCCGGGTTTGATCCTGGCCATCTCCTCATACCCGATGCCGAGGTTGCCGAGCACGCGCGGTGAGAAGTTCTCGGCGACGAAGTCGGCGTGCTCGAGCAGGCCGCGGAAGGCGGCCATCCCTGGTTGCGTCTGCAGGTCGAGCGTCACGCAGCGCTTGTTGAGGTTCACCGAGTTGTAGAGCGGGTTGCAGTTCCACGGGTGTTGCGCAATTGGAACATCGCGGAGCTGTTCCGGGAGCGGCGCATCGTAGCTTCCTCTCCAGCTATCCGGCCGCCTGCGCACCTCGACCTGGATGATGTCGGCGCCAAGGAGTCCCAGGAGCTCGGTGCAGTAAGCGCCGGCCCATGCCTGGGTCAGCACGATTCCCCGGTAGCCCGCGAGCGCACCGCCGGTCATGCCCACACCTCACGCTCGTGTGCTCCGGGCCGGGGCGCCGGCGAGCGCAGCGTCCACGGCGAACCGGACATCTGGAAAGGTGGGCCCGGGAATCGTTCGCCACCAGGAGCCTCCACCAAAAAGCCCCGCTCGCGCAGGTGCTCGTTTTCCGCGATCTCTTCCATGGTGAGCACCGGGCCCGCGACCACTCTCCGGGCCGCGAGCTCCTGGAAGAGCTCGTGCTTCGGCCACCGCGCCATCGCCTGCTGAACCCTGTCGACGTACTCCTCCTTGTGGGCGGCGCGGTACCAGGACGATTCCCAGCGCGGATCCTCGGCGAGGTCATCGAGGCCGAGCACGTGCATTGCGTCACGCCAGAAGTGGGCGCGGCTGATGGTCAGCGCGAAGTGCCCATCGGCGACGGGCACAGGCCCCGCGGTGATATCGGCGCTCTCCCGGCGCCCCGGCGACTTTCCGGTGTAGCCCGCGCGGAGGAGGGCGGGCGCGAACGCCGAGACCATGACGTCCAGGGCGGCGATATCGACTTCCTGGCCCTCGCCCGGGTGCCGGTCGCGATGGAGGATTGCGGCGACGACCGCAGCATAGGCGGCCACCCCGGCGCAGAAGGCAACCTGGTGTCCGGATGGCCGCAGTGGCTCGCGGTTGGCATCGCCGTTGATTCCCGCCCAGCCAGACCGCGCCGCAACGGTCAGCTCGTCCCCCGGTACCTCGGCAAGCGGCCCGGACATGCCGTGCATCGTCACGTGCGCCATCACGAGGCCGGGACGGTCGATCTGCCCGTAGGTGAGGCCCCGCTCCTCCAGGCGGGATGGTGGCAGACTGTTGATGACCACATCCGACCGGCGGGCGAGCTGCAGGGCCCGCTGGCGGGCGCCTTCCTGTTCGAGGTCGAGGATCACGCTCCGCTTGTTCGCCAGGAAGTACGCGGCGGCGATGCTGTCGCCGTGATCATCGAACGGCGGTTCGCGGCGCAGCGGATGACCGCCCGGAGGTTCCACCATGACGACGGTTGCTCCGAAGTCCGCGAGCAATCGGGAGCACCATGCTGCCGCGGCCGCATCGGAGAAGTCGGTCACCACCAGGTCCGCAAGAGTGCCCGGAGCGGTCGTCATCGCGGAGCCATAGCCTACCCGTCCTCCGTTGGAGCCGCACGTCCTCGGATGGCACGGGATTGGCACTCGAACGTTGCGAGCCATGGTCAGGCGCTCCATGCTGGCGGCAGCTCGCTCCGGGGACGCGACGATGGCAGGAGGACAGGTCAGCACGGCGCGCTTTCTCTGGCGCTTCAGCCGGCCACGCGCGGATATCGACCACGAACGCGAGATCCTGGTCGAAACCGGGGCGGGGCAACGCAGCGCAACGGTGTTCGCGCCCGATGGGTGGCCCCGGGGCCGGCCCGGCTGGGTGTTGCTGCACGGGATCACCGTCCCGGGCCGCCACCACGATGCGCTCCGCCGCATGGCGCGCGCGCTCGCCGCTGCGGGGCACTACGCCATCGCGCCCGAGGTTGATGCGTGGCGGCACCTCCGGGTGGATCCCGGAGAAGCCCCGCCAGCCATCGATGCCGGTCTCGCCGGCCTGGCCTCCACAACGCCGGCTGCGATGGACCGCATCGGCGTGATTGGCTTCAGCGTCGCCGGGCGGTGGGTCATGAATGCCGCGGCGGATGACCCGGGACGGATCAGGGCCGTTGCCGCGATGGGCGGATACTGGGACATCGAGCGAACACTGGCCGCCATGGTCTCGGGTGAGCACGATTGGAAAGCGAAACGGTACCTGTACGACCCGGACCCCTACGGCCGCTGGATCATGGGCGCCAACCTGCTGCCGCTCCTCGAAGGCAATGCCTTTGGTCCCGGGGCCGACCGTCTCGCGGCGGCCGCCGCTCTCCGGCGGCTTGCCTGGACCGCCGGCCAGAACGGGGCGATGGCCCGGAGCCCGGTCTACGACCCGCTGAACATCGCGCTCCGGGCCACCATCGCGCGGCCGGTCCAACGAGCCTGGGACCTGCTGGCCCCCCTTTCGTTTCAGCCTGCCCGGGCCGGGGACGACGCCCGCGAACTTGCTTCGGCCATGGCGGCCGCGGCGATCCGGCGTTACCCCCTCCTGGCGAGCACCGCGGGCCTTGCATCGCTCTCAGTCCCTATTGTGCTGCTGCACGGCCGGGCCGACCGGCTCATCCCATTCACGGAGACGCTGCGGCTTGCCGCCAACCTCCCCGCCGCCTCGCTCCGGCGGGTGACCATCACACGGCTGTTCGGACACACCCGCGCTCGGGAGGCCCGGCCCCCGCGAATGCCCGTGGCCCGGGCGCGCGAAATCCAGGCGTTTGCCGCAACCGTGGGCGCGTTGCTGCAATCACTCGACGGTTGCGATTGAGCCACCTGGCCCGTGCCGCGGAAGAACGTCGGGCGCCAGCGAGTACTTGCGGAAGCTGATGAAGGCGGCGAGCACCAGTAGACCGGCCACCGGCCCCACAAGCCTGATCCCGAGGGGGTTGTCACTGGTGTCTCCCGCGAGGAGGATGCCGGCAAAGATCAGGGGCGAGAGGGCGGTCGCCGCCTTCTCCACCATGTTCTGGGTCCCGTAGAACATCGCCTCACGCCGCGTCTCCGTCCGCTCGGCATCGTAATCCACGATGTCCGCGGTGAGGATGTTCGGGAACAAGAACACACCCGCGGTTGCCATGCCACAGAACAGGACCGCAGCGAGGGCCTGGGGGAGCGCGGGCAGCCCGGGGACGAACCCCGCGAAAAACAGTAGCGGGAATGCACCCGCAGACCAGAGCATCGCCACCCGGTACGCCTTTGCCTTGCCGTAGCTTCGCGCCAGCCGCCGGTAGAGCGGGACTGCCAACAGGATGCCACCGATCACACACGCGGTGAGCATGAAGGTGAACGCACCTGTGTTCTCGGAGCCCTTCATCCCCAGTAGTTCGGAGTCCTCGAGGACGGTGTCGACGAAGAACGGGAGCACCGCCGTGAGCATCTGCAGGCCAGTCTGGAATAGCACAAAGCTCGGTAAATAGGCGATGAACTGCGGGTTCGAGAAGGTGTCTTTCAGCGCCTGGATGAAGCCGGGTGTGGCTGGCGTGTCGTCTGCCTTCGCGACGGGCCAGATGGCCAGCATCGCGCCGTAGCGGACGCCAAAGGCGATGCTTGCGACGGTGATCGCCATGGCGGTGAACCCGAATGCGTCGACAACCAGCGAGCTCACCGACAACCCGACGACCGCCCCAAGCACGCCGAATACGAGCTGCCAGGTGGCCACCGACAGCCGGTCAGCGGGGTGCCTCGCGATGGTTGGGAGGAGGGCTTCCTGGGCGGCACCGGAGAGGTTGCTGAGCATATAGAACGCCATCGCCAGCAAGAACAGGTAGACGAGGTTGACCAAGCTGGCGTGCGCTACTGGCGGCACGAAGAAGAAGACGAAGAGCAAGGCCCAGAACGGCGTGAAGACGACGATAAACGGCAGGCGCCGTCCCCAGCGCGACCGTGTCCGGTCGGTCCAGTATCCGATGAGCGGGTCGTCGACCGCCTCGATGAGCCGGGCGATGGTGAGCGTGATGCCCAGCAGGACTCTTGCCTCGACGCCCCAGGCATCCGCAACGCGTGTGGCGATGGTCGCATCGGATGGTGGTGCATAGAAATAGACGAGCCACAACGACCACGTTTGGGACACGGCATTCCCTGCCACCGAGGCGAAACCATAGGCAAAACAAATCCGTCCCGGCGTGCGTGAGGGCTCGGGCTGTGGCGTTCTGGCCATGGCGCGAGTATCGGTCCCGGTGCCCGGTCCGCCGACGGTCTTCCGGTCATGGCATTTCCCCCGATCGATCCGGGCGGCCCATGTGCGCCGGGCCTCTGCTACCCTACTTGGAGCCTCGCGCGGAGCTGCCCGTGTCCCTTCGCCTGTACTCGTCACTCGGCCGGGAGATTCGAGAATTCCGGCCAGTCACGCCCGGCCGCGTCTCGATGTACGTCTGCGGTGTCACTCCCTACGACGTCACGCACCTTGGCCACGCGTTTTCGTACGTCCAGTTCGACACACTTCGCCGCTACCTGCTGTCCTCCGGGTACGACGTGCGCTACGTCCAGAACGTCACTGACATCGATGACGACATGATCATGGTGTCGAAGCGCCAGGGGGGCCGGCCTATCCCGGAAATCCGTGACGAGAACGACGCCGTTTTCCGCAACGACCTTGACCGCCTGAACGTACTCCGGCCGTCAGCCTACCCGTTCGCCACCGACCATATAGCGGAAATCATCGAGACGACGGCGAAGCTCATCGAACGCGGCAACGCCTACGTGGTTGATGGCGATGTGTTTTTCGAAGCCCAATCTTTTCCTCGCTACGGCCGCCTGAACGGCGTGACGCTGGCCGAACTTGGTAAACGGGAGAACCCCGAGTCGAAGCGGGCACACAAGAAACGCGGGCCGCTCGATTTCCTGCTCTGGCAACAAACGGAACCCGGTGACCTGAGCTGGGAGAGCCCGTGGGGCCCGGGGCGCCCCGGGTGGAGCATCGAGTGCACCGCAATGTCGGTAAAGCATCTCGGCACGCAGATCGACATCCACGGTGGCGGCCACGACCTGATCTACCCACACCATGAGAACGAGATCGCGCAGGCTGAGTGCGCCCATGGGGTGGAGCCGTTCTGTGGCTGGTGGTTACATAACGGGATGCTGCAGCTGGATGGCGTGAAGATGAGCAAGTCGCTGGGCAACCTCGTACTCGCCCGCGACCTGATGGCCAGGTACGAGCCCGACCACTTGCGCCTCTACCTGCTGAGCAACCACCTCCGGACGGACGCGAACTATCACGAGGGCGACCTGGACGCGCTCGCCGAGCGCTACGGACGGCTCAAGAGCGTCGCCCTGCGGGAAGACAGTGGCACGGCGCAGAGTGGCGGCGCCATCTTGCGGGCGTTTGCCGCGGCGATGGACGCAGATTTCGATGTGCCGGGCGCACTCGACCTGCTCGATCGTGCCGCGGCACGCGTCCACGCTGGCGTGGGGGATTCTTCAGAAGCAGCCGGCGTTCGGACGGCGCTCGGCGTGCTGGGTTTCGCGTTCGCCGGCGCTCGCGGGCCGGCCAACGGCGACTTCAATCCTTGAGGTCTCTCGCGGGGCCGGCGATGCCGGACGCTTCGAGCCAGTCGATCTCCTCGGGCGAGAGCCCCAGGCCGAGCAGCGCCTCCCGCGTGTGCTCACCAGGCCCGGGAGCGGGCATGGCGGGGGCTCCGGGCGTCTCGCTGAGCTGGATATGCAACCCGACGATGCGCTGGCGGCCAAACCGTGGGTGGTCCTGCTCCACGATGTAACCGTTGGCGTAGGGTTGTTCCTCGCTCGCCAGTGCGGCGTAGTCCAGCACCAGAGATGCGGGGACGTCGGCCTCCCTCAGCTTCTCCAGCCAGTGCGCCGACGTATGGGAGCGGAAGACGCCCTCCAGGATGAGCTGCAGTTCGCCCCGGTTGACCCAGCGGGCGTACCCGCGGGCGAACCGGGGGTCGTGTTCCAGGTCGTTCCTGCCGAGCGCCCGGAGCAGACGCGGCCAAAACTTCTGGTCGATTCCCACAACCATGACCCACCTGCCGTCGGCGCACTGGTAGTGCCCAACCGTCGGGGAAGCCCGAAACTCGCGCGGGCGCTCCTGCCCGAAGTGGAGATAGTGCAGGAGCTCCGGCGCCTGGAGCGCCAGTTGTGTTCCCAGGAGCGACACCTCAACCACCTGCCCGATGCCGGTGCGCTCCCGGACGAACAGCGCCGTCATGATCCCCAGCGCCAGGTTCATCCCGCCAGTCTGGTCCGCGATCCCCGGGTAGGGAATCTCCGGGCGGTGCCCCGGCCCCCCGCCCGCATGCTGCGCGAAGCCGCTGTAAGCCTGGGCGATCTGGTCGAACGAAGGCAATCCGGCCAGCGGGCCCTTGGAGCCCCACCCTGTCGCCCGCGCGAAGATGACCGCCGGGTTGCGCGACTTGAATGCATCGTAGCCGAGGCCCCAGCGCTCCATCGTCCCGGGGCGGAAGTTTTCGACGATCACGTCGCATTGTTCTCCAAGCCGCAGGGCGAGATCGCGCCCCTGCTCCGTCCGCAAATCGAGACATACCGACTTCTTGCCGCGGTCCAGTGATTCCCAGAATGCTGAGAACCCATCCGGCTCCTTCCACATCCTCCGCCCGAAGTCTCCCCGGGGCTCTTCGAGCTTGACGACTTCGGCTCCAAAGTCCGCCAGGATCACCGTTGCGAACGGCCCCTGCTGGTAGCGCGTGAAGTCCAGGACACGGATTCCATCGAGGGGTTTGGCCATGGCCGGAAGTCTACCGCTTTCGCGCGGCCCGGAAGTGGCCAGGACCGCTGAGCAGCCACTTAGTTGTCACGATTGTCACCTTCACCGGCTGGCCACCCCCCGGGGCCGTTCAGGGGACGTGGGGACGGGGGCTGAACTGAATCTGCAAGGGGCCGTTGCGCGCCCCCGGCGGCGCTGACTTCGCTGTTCACCAAATCCCCTTCGGAAGCCTCGCGAAAGCACCTCCCTCCACCAAATCGCAACGAAGTGCACGAGTGGCGCTGTCACCGCGACAGGTTCGCGCCGATAAGTAAGGTGAAATGAACGGCCGAGCCAACTCCCGTGCACGTGAAAGCGTGTTCATCGGCGTGATGTGCGCCGCAGGTGTGGTCGCCTTTGCTGCGGCATTTGCCCTCCAGCAGGTCGACGAGCCCTTTGCCCTTGGGGCGGTCGTGGTGCTGGCGGCCTTGAGCGAAGGGCTCTCGGTGCGCCTGTACTACGACGGACGCGTCTCCGTGAGCTTCGTCGGCACGCTGCTGGCGGCCATGCTTTTCGGCCTCCCCGGCGGCGTCCTTGCGGCGGCGAGTATCGCGTGGACCGGCTACGTGGTGTCTGGCCGGAATACCCGGAAGCTTGCATTCAACTTCGGCCACGAAGTCCTTGCGGCGTTTCTCGCGGCCGCCTTCCTGGATTCCATTGGCGTGGCCGGTGGCAACTACACGGTACGCGTGCCGTTCTGGGCGCTCTTCGGGGGCGTCAGCGGCGCCGCGATCCTGTTCACGGTCGATGCCTGGTCGGTCTCCGCCATCATCGCGCTCACATCGGGGCGGTCACTCAAGGCGGCATATCGCGAGAATTTTGCCTGGCTGCTGGCGCACTACCTCGTCCTGGGCGTGGTTGGCGGGGGCCTGGCAGTCATCTATGGCGACCTGGGGATCGCTGCCATCCTGGTCCTGGTCCTGCCGCTGCTCTTGTCGCGGTACTCGATCGCGCAGTTCGTGGAGCGGACGCGCGAGAACGTCATGCGCCTCGAGCGTTCGAACGAGCAGCTGCAGAGCGCATACATCGAGATTCGTGACATGTCGAACGAACTCAAGGACGCCTACACCGGGACGCTCGAGTCGCTGGTCACCGCCCTGGACGTTCGCGACCAGGAGACGCGCGGTCACTCCGTTCGGGTTGCTCAGCACTCGCTGGACATCGCGAAGCTCCTCGGCATCAAGGACGAGGAGGAGCTCCTGACCGTGTACCGGGGCGCCCTCATGCACGATGTGGGGAAGATCGGGGTGCCCGACGCCATCCTGCTCAAACCAGCAAAACTCACCGAGGAAGAATGGGAGTTCATGCGGAGGCATCCTGCCCTGGGCTACCGCATTCTCGCCCAGGTGCCCTACCTCCGGCCCGCGGCCCGCATCGTGCTCGCCCACCATGAACGCTGGGACGGCGAAGGGTATCCGCGCAAGCTCAAAGGCGAGGATATTCCGCTCGGCGCGCGCATCTTTGCCCTGTGCGATACCTACGACGCGATTATCTCCGACAGGCCGTACCGGAAAGGCCAGTCGCCAGATGCAGCACTGGCTGAGATACTGCGCTGCGCGGGGACCCAATTCGACCCAAAGGTTGTCGAGGCCTTCGAAGCGGCGTTCCCACGGTGGCGGGAGGAAGATCACGACGCGAACCGGCGTCCGCTCTATCTTCCTGCCTGGAGGCAGGAACCGGATGCGCCAGGAAGAGCGGCGAGCTAGGACGCGGGCCGCTTTGCTGAAAGCGGCCGCGGAGGCGTTTGCCACGCGCGGCTACGACGGCGCGTCGGTCGATGCCATTGCTGCTTCGGTTGGGCTCTCCAAAGGCGCGGTCTATGCCAACTTCCCCGCCAAGCTGGACCTCTATCTTGCTACCCTCGACTCGCTCCTGGCCCAGGCTGAACTTCGCAATGAGCGGGTTGCGAGTGCCCTGCGCGAAGGGATAGACCCCCTGGGGGCGAGCCAACGGTACTTTGGGCTGGGTGGCGATGCGAGCCACGCGGCGCTGGTGAGCGTATTGTGGCGGGCGGCCATTGAGCACCCGGAAGTCCGTTCGGTGCTGGAGGAGCACCTGCTGCGGCGCAGAGAGCTGTTTGCTCGTGTCGCCGTGGATTCCGGGGCCAACCCGGCCGAAGCGTTGCAGATTGCCGGCACGATTGAGCGGCTGATCGACGCGGAGGTCCTCTACCGCCAGCTCGATGAGACTGCTGCTGACCGCGCCATCTCCTGAATGCCCGGGCTCTCCGAAGCATAGAGAAGGCGGGCCTTCCGGCCCGCCTTCCCTGTGTGGTTGTGCTCCCGTTACCAGCTGATGGTGAGGGCCGGGACAGCCGTCGAAACGACCGCCACCGCCGCCAGGGCACCAACTACGAGGAGCGTCCGGAGCCTAGCCATAGGCACCTCCCGCTTAATCCGGCCGTTTGCCGACCGGCCGGTATGTAATACTCGCCGTGGAGGAACGGTGTCAATACCGTGGACGTATCGTTGCCACGTTTTAGATTCAATGGCGAATGTAAAAAGTGAGTGCTAGAGAAAACTCTAGCCCCGGGGGCCTTCGCGGCGGTGAATGCTGAGGCCGAGCTGGAACTCTTCTATGAGCGCTTCGGCAAGGTCCCGCTCCTCGTCTCCAGGAAGTTCTCCATGCCAGGCTTCGAGTGCCAGCTCGGCCAGGCGGTTGGCGCCCAAAGCCCGCTCGGCATCGGCAAGCTCTTCCGCGCGGGCGGCCTGGTGCTGGATGATCCGGTCCCGGAGAATGTCGCGCACTTTCTCATCAGCGGCCATCCGGGCTTCCTCGCCGGAAAGCGGTGGCAGCCGCCGGGCGGCGAGCATTCTCGCCCGGGCCGCGACCGGATCGTCATCCGGGGCCTGCCCGAAGTCATCCTGGTGAAGCCAGCGGCGGAAAATCTCCCTTCCGATGGCGCCACTGAAGAGTGACTCCGGATAGCTCCGGTACTGGTGCCGTAGATGCGGGTGCTGGAGGAGAATCGCCAGCAGGAGGTCTTCAGCGGTAACGGGGGCTTGGGCAGGCCGCTGCGTGGGGCGAACCAACCGGCCCGGGGCGCCCGCGCGGATCCGCTCAAGGACGGCATCCTCGCTCACGCCGAGGTACCTTGCCACGCGCTGGACGTACATCGCACGCTCCACGGGGTCACCAACGGCGACAAGCACGGGGCGCAGCCTGTCGACGACGGCGCGCGCTTCCATGGGGGATTGGGGCCTTTCGGGGCCCATGATGCGCCGGAGCAGGAACTCGGCGAATGGCAACGCCTCGTCGGTCGCAGCGCGCCATTGATCCGGGGCATCGCGGGCGATCTCGTCGGGGTCCTGTCCGGGGGGCAGGGGAGCCACGCGGAGGTCCATATCGGTCGCGCCTGCAAGGGCATCGGCGGAGCGGGCGGCCTGGGCCATGCGCTCCGGGGTATCAAGGCCGAGGAATAGCCCGCCCGCCCGTTCGGCCGCCGCCAGGCCGGCGGCATCGGGGTCCATCGCAAGCACGACCCGGCGGCCGAACCGGCGCAGGAGTCGAGCGTGCGTCTCGGTGAGCGACGTGCCCATGGTTGCGACGACGTTGCCGAAGCCCGCCTGCCACGGACCGATGACGTCCATGTAGCCCTCCACCACCACCACTGTCCCGGTCTCCCGGATGCCCGCCGCGTTGTGTTCGAGCCCGAACAGGGTCCGCCCTTTGTCGAATAGCTCGGTCTGGGGAGAGTTGAGATACTTTGGCTCTTCGCCATGCAAGCCGCGGCCGCCCATCGCAACGAACTCGCCCCGTTCGTTCGCGATGGGGATGATCACCCTGCCGCGGAACCGGTCGTAGGGTTCGCGCCCGTCCTCACCCTCGACCAGCAAGCCGGCCTCGATCATGTCGCGGTCCTCGTAGCCACGGTTGCGCAGAAAGTCACGCAGCCCGCGCCAGCCCTCCGGCGCCCAGCCGATGTGCCAGGCCTTCACGGTATCCGGGAGAAGCCCACGCTCCGTGACCAGGTACTCGCGCGCGGCCTGGCCTTCATCTGACTCGAGGCAGCGTTCGTAGTGGTCCACGGCCGCCGACATCAACGCTGAAAGCCGCTCGACGTGGCTGCGCCTCCGGCCGTCGTCGGCGCTGAGCTGGATGCCAGCCTCGGCGGCAAGCAACCGCAGCGCTCCACGGAAGTCCACGCTCTCGCGTTTCTGGACGAAGGAGAACAGGTCTCCCCCTTCACCGCAGCTCCCGAAACAACGCCACGTGCCCCGCTCAGGAAACACGTAGAAGGAGGGGGTTTTCTCGGTGTGAAAGGGGCACAGCCCCTTGAAGCTCCTGCCCGATTTCTGGAGATGGGTGACGCGCCCAATGTACTCGGCCAGGTCGATTTGCCGCTTGATCGCCTCGACAACATCCATCGCAGTCCATGGTAAGCCGGCAGGCCCGCGACGGGTCAGCGCGGCCACGCAGGAGGGGGCTGTCTGAACCCACGGGACACGGTTACGTCACGGTCCGAGCTGAATCTCCTGCGAGTCCTGGACCTGGCCGCCAATCAAGACCTCGACGAGGGCCGTGCCCGACGTACCGGGGCTCGTAACCTGGATGGTCGAGGACTGGTTCTTGGCCAGTGCCAGGGTCGCCGCGTTGCTGACCGTCTGGGAGCCATGGCTGACGCGAACCGTGATGGCAGTGGCGCTGAGCGCCCCACCGTTATTCCGGATGGTGACCGAAATCTGGTTCGCGGCGACCGTCGCAGAGACGATGACGATCTCGGGCGATTCCTGTGGAGGAAGGAGGACGAATGTCGCCGTGTTGTTGTCTTCGCGGAGTTCCCGGACGGCGTCCATCGGGTCCACGGTCACCACGGCGCGCTTACCCTGGACCGTGATTGGCGGGTTGACGTCAAACTCCGCGGTCGCTGTGCCGCCATTGGCCGCCATGGATGCATCAATCACGAGCTCTTGCTGCGGCACGTCTCCACCGCCGACCGCGACCACGATGGGGCCCTTGTAGGCATTGTTGCTCACGTTCGAAACCGTCACGCGCAAAGCGGAACCGCCCTTCACGAGCACAGCGTTGGTCGGTACGAAGTCCGGCGCGTTCGGGCCCGGCGAGGGGCTGACGCTGGGCGAAGGCGACGGCGAAGGCACCGGCGTGTTGGTGGAGGTGGGCGCGGGGGTCGGCGTCACGTCCCGGACCTGGACGAGGTCGAGGGTATCGAGCGGGTCGATAGCGCTGCGGCGCGCCCAGCGCGGTTCCTGGCCGCCCACCTCGATCAGCAGCCACTCCAGTGACCGGCTCTTTCCGACGATCGAAACCTCCTCACCTGCCTTGAGTGTCCCCACCTCGTTGAAGTTCTCTCCGGGCCCAGCCCGGAGGGTGGTGTCGGCAACAGCCCGGCCCTTGATGCTCTGGGGCCGCCCGCCGACTGATTCGACGCCGTACAGCCGGACCTTCGCGGAGTCCCTGGTTGCGCCCGACGACGAAGTGACGCGGACGAAGATTTCGTACGTCCCGGTCTGGTCGAAGCGCAGGCGGAGCGTCGCGATGTAGCGATTATCGGACGGGGTCTCGGTGACATCGACCGAATCGACCTGCCTGTCGCCGACGAACAGTTCGAACCTGACGATTGGCTCGGTGGCCGTAGCCTGGACAACCACGTCCTCTTGTTCGCCAATGTAGATGCGCTTGTCCCGCGGCGGGGCGTCAATCCTGACGTCCAAACGTGCGGCGCCGCCGCTTCCCCCGCCTTCGTTATCACCGCCGCTCACCACACTGAAGAGAAGGAACACCACGATTCCACCGACCAGCGCAGCGAGTGCCACAAAGACATAAAACAGTGGCTGCCTGGCAGGGGGGATGTCGTCGTGATCGCCGTAGTACGGTTCGCCGTACTCATCGTAGTCTTCGTCGTACTCGTCCTCGTAGCCGTCGCCGGCATCCCACTCATCGGTGGCGGGGTACGCGCCGGGTGCCGCAGCGCCGATGTAGACATCGGCCGCCGGCGGAGGGGCGGGGGGATAGTTCGCACCAATTACTGGCTCGTCATCGGGGTAGCTATCGTACCGATTGCTCATGGCGGGTATTCCCGAGTATCTGGCCGCCCTCACCTGCGAGCAATCCGGGGACGCGATACATAACGAATTCGGAAAGCTCAAGGACGGGGGTTAGACCCGCCAGCCTTCCGCCTCACGGCAACCCAGCTCACGAGCGAGCCGGATAGCGTACCGGTCGGTCATGCCGCTCACGTAGTCGGCTGCCCGCCGCTCGACCGGGTCATCCGGGAGGGAGTAATCCGGGGAGATTCCCCGGGGATGGCGGACGAAGTGCTCGAACAGGAAGCGGACGATTCGTTTGCCACGCTCAGCTTCCTGCCTGGTGGAGTCGTACAGGTACACGCGCTGGAACATGAACTCCCGCAGCTCGTTGGCTGCGGCGTGGATGGGCGGGCTGAACCGGATGGCGGGCTCTCCGCCGGCGCCGGTCGCCTCCCAGCTCGCCTCGACGATGTCGCACACCAGCGTGTTCAGCCGTTCAGCGTGGGTCCGGCCAATTTCCGACCGCGCGACTTCGGGCAGGTCGTCCTCGGTGATCAACCCGGCCCGGATGGCGTCCAGGATGTCGTGGTTCACATAGGCGATGGCATCCGCGGTCTTGACCACCTGGCCTTCGAGCGTGGCGGGGATGCCCCAGCCCTCCGCGAAGATGTCCTCTCTCGCCTTCGAGCTTTTCTCGATGGCGTCCAGCACTTCGAAGGTCAGGTTCAACCCCTGGCCCCCATGCTCAAGCTTGTCGAGCACGCGCACCGACTGGTAGTTGTGCCGGAAGCCCTCCGGGAGGCACTCGGCCAGCGCCTCCTCGCCGGCGTGTCCGAACGGGCCATGGCCGATGTCATGCCCCAGCGCGGCCGCCTCAGCCAGGTCTTCGTTCAGGTTCAGCGCGCGAGTAATGGTGCGGGCGACCTGTGCCACTTCGAGGGTGTGGGTCAGGCGCGTCACGTAATGGTCCGCGGCTGGCGCGATGAACACCTGGGTCTTGTGCTTCAGGCGCCGGAACGCCTTGGTGTGCAGGATGCGATCGCGGTCGCGCTGGTACTCGGTGCGAACTGGCGAAGGTGCTTCCGGCCGTTTGCGCCCGCGGGATGTCGCGCTGCGCGCGGCGAACGGGCTGAGGCGCTGTTCGTTGCCTTCAAGCCGGCGGCGCACGATGTGGAGGTCCACAGGTAGATTCTAGGGCGGCTCGCGCCAATGGATGTCGTCTGGCTGTGTGACTCGCGCCGCAGATGGCCCGGCTGGAGTGTGAAGTGTGCGATGGATCGACCCTCTTGTGCATGAAACGCTTCTGGAGGGGCGGCAGCAATGCCGTCCGGAGGAGAAAAATGCAAATCCAGACCATCACGTTCGACGTGACCGGTATGACTGAGCGCCAGGCGTATCTCTACGTGGAGTCGTTGCGGCTGGGCATGGCCGAGTTCGATGGGCTCATCGCCCACGCTCGCGTCCGAATCCCGTCCAGCGGGCGCTACGTCATTTTCAGCACCTGGGAGTCCGCAGCCGCGTTGCGGGCTTTTCGCCACTCAGAGATATACGCGCGCTTCGTGCTCAGCCCCCAGGTAGTCAACTTGCGGGATCGTGACGAGCATGTTGCAGAGACCGCCGGTGTCGCCGCCGGGCCCGCCGTGGCTGCCTGAGGACCGGCAGCCACGGGAAGGGGCTAGCTCGCCGGGGCCCGGCCCAGCTTCACTTCAGCGTTGGCGATGATCTCCCGGGTCTGGTCGAGCATGTCGGGGCTCACGCTGACGCTGGTGATGCCCCATTCGACGAGCTTCTCCGTGACTTCGGGATAGACACTCGGCGCCTGCCCGCAGATCGACGCGGTAATGCCCCGGCGCCTGGCCACGGACACGGCGGTCTGGATGGCCGCCATCACGGCGTCGTTGCGCTCATCGAAGGTATCGGCGAGCGCCTCGCTGTCGCGGTCGATGCCGAGTACCAGCTGTGTCAGGTCGTTCGAACCGATCGAAATCCCGTCGATGCCCACGTCGATGAACTTGTCGAGGATGATGACGTTCGAAGGCACCTCGACCATCATCCAGAGCTTGAAGTCGTCGCTCCGGACGAGGCCCTCTTCGGCGAGCAATTGCTTCACCCCCTTGAGTTCGGCCGGGGTTCGGACAAATGGGACCATCACGTAGAGGTTCTTGTAGTCGGCGCGAACCTGCTTGATGGCCTCCACTTCGAGCCGGAAGACATCGGGCTCGCGGATATACCGGCTGGCGCCGCGGTAGCCGATCATCGGGTTCTCTTCGTTGGCCTCAAATTCGGCGCCACCGCGGAGGTTCGCGTACTCGTTGGTCTTGAAGTCGGTGAGCCGGTAGACCACAGGGCGCGGATTGAACGCCCGGCAGAATTCGCGCAGGCCCTCAGCGATCTGGCGCGTGTACTCCCCGGGTCGGCCCTCCTGGATGAACTTCCGCGGGTGCGTCCCGATCTGGGCGACGATGAACTCCGCGCGGAGCAGGCCGACGCCATCGACGTTCCGCCTGGCGACGCGCTCCGCGAGTTCCGGTTCTGCGAGGTTCACGTAGAGCCTGGTCGTCGTCTTCAGCCCGGAAGCCTGCGCGAAGCGTTCCTTCTGCCGTTCGTACCAGGCCAGGCGAGCCTCCGCCCGGCCGCCGTAGATCTTGCCCGCCGAGCCGTCGACCGTCACCAGGCGGTCCTCACCGAGGCCGGTGGTCGCCCCGCCCACGCCAACGACGCAGGGAATGCCGAGTTCGCGGCTGACGATGGCCGCGTGGCAGGTCCGTCCCCCGCGCTCGGTAACAATCGCCGAGGCGCGCTTCATGGCCGGGACGAAGTCCGGCGTCGTCATCTCCGCTACGAGGACGTCGCCCTCCTTCACGATCCCGATCTCGTTGGGGTCATGAACGATGCGGACCAGGCCCATGCCGACGCCAGGGCTTGCCGGCTGCCCCGTGAGGAGGACCGGGGCTGCCTCCTCTTCACCCATGTCGTCATCCCCGTGGGCATGGCGCATGGTCGTGACCGGGCGGGCCTGGGTGAGGTAGAACTTGCCGCCCTCGTACGCCCATTCGATGTCCTGGTGCGAGCCGTAATGGTCTTCGACCGCCCGGCCAATGCGCGCCAGCTCGCGGATTTCGTCGTCGGTCAGTTTTTGTGTTTCGCGCAGGTGTTCCGGCACCGGGAGCCAGGCGTTCGCGCCTTCGTGGCTGCCGTCGGATTGCTCTGCCCGGGCGATCATCCGGTCCTGGGGAGTCACGGTCTTGTCGAGGATCTGGAGCGACTCCTTGTGGACCAGGTAGAGGTCCGGGGAGATTTCGCCCGAGACGATCCCCTCGCCAAGGCCATACACGGCTTCGATGGTGATTTTGGTCGCATCCGAGGTGACCGGTTCGACGGTAAACATCACGCCGGACTTTTCCGATTGGACCATCTTCTGGACCGGGACGGCGAGACCAACTTTCAGGTGGTCGTAGCCCGATTCCTCGCGGTAGAAAATGGCGCGCCCTTCGAACAATGAGGCCCAGCAGGCCTGGACGGCCCGGACAACATTGTCGGCGCCAACGACGTTGAGGTAGGTGCTCTGCTGGCCTGCGAAACTGGCGTCGGGCAGGTCTTCGGCGGTAGCCGAACTGCGGACCGCAACCGGGCCATCGCCCAGTTCCCGGTAGGCCTCCTTGATTTCGTCGGCAAGGTGGGCCGGCATCGGCGCATCCATGATGCGCTTGCGAATGTTGGCGGCGCGTTCGTTCAGGGCCTTCGTGTCGTGGACGTCGAGCCCGAACAGTTCTTTCTTGATGAGCGGTTCCAGCCCGCTCTGCTGGATGAAGCGGAAATAGGTATCGGCCGTAACCACAAATCCGGGTGGGACGGGGATGGATGCCCGGGTGAGTTCGCCGAGGTTCGCTCCCTTGCCGCCGACGAGGCCGAGATCCTCGCGGCCAACCTCCGAGAACCACACCACCGAACGCGTTATGCTAACCAATCTGCCTATACCTCCGCGCACCGCGCATAGTGCAGACCGATGGCTTCGGTCGCCCGATTATAGACCGGAAGCGCCACTTGGCGCGCACCTCCGATCGGTCCGGACATCCTTCCCATTGGTCCGTTACTCCACCGTTACTGTCTTGGCGAGATTCCTGGGTTGGTCCACGTCGCACCCTCGCTGAACCGCCACATAGTACGCAAGCAGCTGCAGGGGAACGGAAGCCACGATCGGCTCGAGCAACGCCGATACCTCCGGGACGGGGATAGCGGCGTCGGCCAGGCTCGCCACTTCGCTATCTCCCTCGGTCACGACGGCGGCTACCTCGCCTCCCCGCGCCTGCACCTGCTCGATGTTCGAGACCATTTTGGACCGGAGCGCGTGGCGCGTTGCGATAGCGATCGTAGGAAAACCCGGGTCGATGAGAGCGATCGGCCCATGCTTCATCTCTCCGGCTGCGTAACCCTCGGCGTGGATGTAGCTCACCTCCTTCATCTTCAGAGCGCCCTCCATGGCCACCGGAAAGGCGAGGCCACGGCCGAGGAACAGCAGATGCTGGGCGGTCGCGAACCGCTTCGCCAACCGCCGGTAGGTGGCCGCCTGGCGCAGCACGCGCGCAACTGCTTCGGGCACCCGCGAGAGTTCGTGCATGCGCTGTCCCAATTCGTCTCGCCCGATGCGGCCCTTCGCCAGGCCGACTTTCAGCGCCAGCCCATACAAAGCCACGACCGAGGCGGTGAAGCATTTTGTGCTCGCAACGCCGCGCTCCAGGCCCGCGCGCGTATACACCGTGCCATCGGCGACGCGCGTGGTCTGCGCCCCCTCAGTGTTGCAGATGGTCACCTGGAGCGCGCCTTTTGCCCTGGCGACCGCCATGGCCTCCAGGACATCCACGGTCTCTCCCGATTGGCTCACCGAGATGACCAGTGTCTCCGGCCCCAGGACCGGGTCACGATAGCGGAACTCGCTCGCGTTATCGGTCTCGGCGGGGATGCGGCAAAACTGCTCGAAGTATCGCTGGCCGATCATGGCAGCGTGGAGGCTGGTCCCCATGCCAATCAAGACCACCCGCTCTACCTGCTCGAGGCGGCCCGCGGCTGGTCCCAGGTCATCGAGGTACAGCTCGGCAGGGTCGAGCGTCCCAAGGCTCCAGATCGTGTCCGAAAGGGCCTCCGGCTGCTCCATGATCTCCTTGAGCATGAAGTGCGGATGTTCGCCCTTCAACGCGCTCACCGGGTCGATGGGGATGCGCTTGCGGGTGACCTCAGCCGGCGCGCCCGAGGCTTCGATGAAGGTGGCTCCCGTCCGGTCGACGCGTGCCAGCTGCTGATCGGCAAGGAACGCGACGTCCTGGGTCAGTGGCAGCACCGCCGCGAGGTCGCTCGCAACCATCATTTCGCCCTCGCCGAAGCCGACGACGACGCCCCCGGCATTGCCCACGCGCGCTGCAACCATCGCGCCCGGCTCGCGGTCGGACATCGCGACAATGGCCTGTGAGCCCTCCAGCCGCAGCGCCGTCTGGCGCAGCGCCTCGAGGAGCGATTCGCCGGACCGCATGCGGTCCTCCATCAGGTGAGCGATGGTTTCGGTATCGGTTTCGCTGCGGAACTGGTGTCCGAGCGAGATAAGCTCCGCACGGAGCTCGGCGTAGTTCTCGACGATCCCGTTGTGAATGACCACCACCTCGCCGTTGCAGCTCAGGTGGGGATGGGCGTTCTGGTCGCTGGGCTTGCCATGGGTTGCCCAGCGGGTATGCCCGATGCCGGTGGTTGCCCTGCTGCCGTTCCCATCGAGGGCGGATTCGAGGTTGGTGATTTTGCCCTGCCGCTTGGTGATCTGGACGCCGGTGTTCGTCGTGTCGAGCACGGCGATCCCGGCCGAGTCGTACCCACGGTACTCAAGATCCTTGAGCGCGCGCAGGAGGACCGGGATAGCGGGCCGTTCGCCCGCGTATCCAACGATTCCACACATGGTGATGGTCTCCTCTGGACCAGTGCTCCGTTGCCGGGGCAGGCGGCAGCACGCAGGACGCCCGGGAGGGCGCCGTCAATCGTTCCGTGTGAGGACGATGAAAGAGCGTGGAGGGGGTGCGAACCCCTGGCACCTGGAGCACCTTTGTCAGCCAGTTGCCTGCGCTGGTTTGTGTGCGTCCTACGGCTGTGCCTGCCGGGGGGCCATCCGCCGAGTCTTTCGATGCTGCCCCCGCCTCGTCATCCGCCGCGTTGGCGGACCTGGCGCTTGATGTTGTCGCTCTTCGCGTGCCGTGGGTGGATGTCCGGGCGATGCACCTCCTCGTGGGGACTGCACCGAGTGTTGCCCACGCCCCGGTGGATGGTCAACTCTCCGCGCGGCTGATCCCGGCAAATCCCAGGAAGTCCTCTTCCCATTCGAGCACGGCCCGGATGAGTGGCGCCTCGATGCCAAATGGCTCGGCCCGGATGCCCCGCAGACGGAACTCGTCCTCCAGTAGCCGGGCGATCTCATCGAGGGGCCGCGTGAGGATCGCCAGTTCGCGCTCGGTCTCGAGGATAAGTTCGATGAGCTCGCCCTGGACCTGGTAGCCGTCCTCCTGGAGCTGCTCCCAGATCCATCCGGCGCATTCGGTGAAGAGCTCTCCCTGGAGCCTGCCTGTCAGGGGCACGGGTCCCAACCCTCTCGCTCGAAGATGACCTGCTCAGCCTATCGGGCCTTACGCAACCGGGAAATCGGGCTCAGCCTCGGGGCCTTCTGACCGAGCTCGGTGCGGATCTTTTTCAGGCGCCGGATGTTCTTCGCGTCCGGGCCGGCCCCGCCAAACCCGGGGACTTCGAGCAGGAATGGCACATCGCGGAACGCCGGGTGCGCCATCAGCGTCCGGAACCCCGCGATCCCCAGGTACCCCTCCCCGATGTTCTCGTGCCGATCGCGGAACGTGCCGATCGGCTGTTTGGTGTCGTTGGCGTGCACCGCAACCAGCCGGGCGAAACCGATTTCGCGGTCGAACTCCGCCATCGCCGCCGAGCAGCCTTCGGTTGTCGCGAGGTCGTAACCCATCGCGTAGGCGTGGCACGTATCGAGGCACACGGCCACCGACGGATGCCCGCCCGTCGCCCGGATGATGGCTCCAAGCTCTGCGAATTTCCCCCCGATGCAGTTCCCCTGCCCGGCGTTGTTTTCCAGAATGAGCAGCGAGGGGTTGCCGGGCTCGTCAGCGAGCACCTCCGTCAGCATGCTGGCGATGCGCCCCACTAGCGCTTCTTCGAAGCCGGCCCCGAGGTGACTTCCAACGTGGAAGATGGTCCCAACCACGCCCATGCGGCCGGCATAGTGCCGGTAGGCCTTGAGCGAAGCGACCGACCGGGCGAGCAGGGCCTCGTCCTGACTGCCGAGATTGATGAGGTAGACGCCGTGGAAGAACGCCGGCATGCCCGCCGCTTCTCGCTGGCGCTGAAAGAGGTCCACCTGCTCGTCGGTGAGCGCGGGCAGCTTCCATTGCTGCGGAGCCGAGATGAACAGCTGGACGGCCTCGGCCCCGATGGCACGCGCGCGTTCGAAAACAAGGTGCGGGCCGCCAGCACTGGAGACATGCGCGCCGATCCGCACGTCAGTTTCCCCCTTGACGAACGCTGCCGGTCCCTGGCCGGGCGACGCCCACGATGGCAGGCAACGGGCCAATCCTTACCTTGCGCAGTTCCACCAGCTCGAACCCGGCGGCCTCGATGGAGTCGAGCGTGCGCCGGTTGGGGTGGCAGCCCCCGAGCAACCTCGACCAGGGCACGGAAATCGCATCGAAGAACGGGCCTGCCACCCGCCCCGCCGGCCGGACGTGCTCGCAGAATCGGAGCTGACCGCCGGGGCGGAGCACGCGCCGCGCTTCTCGCAGGGCCATGGCGGCATTGGGGATGGTGCAGAACACCAGCGTCGCGAGGACCGTGTCGAACAGCTGGTCGTCGAAATCGAGCGCCTGCGCGTCCCCCGCCCGGAGCTCGAAACTCGCCGTGGCGGGTTGCCGGTGCCGCATCGCTCGCCCGCGCATATGAGGGTCGGGCTCGATGCCGACATACTCCACCTCGCGGGGGAGATACGCCCAGTTTGCGCCGGCGCCGAATCCAAGTTCGAGGGTGCGGCCGCGGCAGCCGCCGGCAGTCTGCTCGCGGAACTGCCGCTCGTTCCGGGGTTCGTGCCGGCCCATCCAGTCCCAGAACGCCGCGAAGCCGCGATGCCCGTTGATCGCCGGTGGCTCCGGACTCTTCGTTGACATCGCGTGTTCGCCTCCACAGAATCCCGGCAAGGCCGTGCCCCAGCGCGCCGGAGGTGCCATGTTCCCGGACGTTCCGCATACCGGATTGCCGCTTTCAGGCCTTGTCGTGATCGACTGCACCATCTGGCAGCAGGGCACGTATGCGACTGCGATGCTCGCGGATTTCGGCGCGAATGTCATCAAGGTCGAGGGGCCGGACTCCCCGGACCCGGGCCGCGGGGTCGGAGAGGCGTACTTCGAAAGTCACAACCGCAACAAGCGCGGGGTGGTGATCGACCTGAAGAATCCGGACGGGCGGGAGACGCTCCTGCGGATGGCCGAAAAGGCCGACGTGTTCGTCCAGAACATGCGCCAGGGCGTGATGGAGAAGCTCGGCCTGGCATACGCCGACGTGAAAGCGCGGAATCCCCGGATCATCTACGCTTCCGCCTCCGGCTACGGCAGCAAGGGCCCGCATCGCCTGTGGCCGGCGATGGACATCCTGGGCCAGGCGCGCGGCGGCACCATGATGACCCAGGGCCCTCCCGACCTGCCGCCGATCTTCTCCTTCGGCGGCATGGCCGACCAGGTGGGCGCCATTTCCCTTTCCTACGGGATCCTTCTTGCGCTCTGGCACCGGGCCCGCACCGGCGAGGGCCAGCAGCTCGACGCGTCGTTGCTTGGCGGGCAGGTGATGCTCCAATCGTTCAACATCACCGGCACGTTGTTCACGGGGATGGTGCCACCCCGGCGCTCGCGCGAAGAAGCGGCGCCGATGTGGAACGTCTACCAGTGCCGCGACGGTGGCTGGATTGCGCTCAGCATGTCGCAAATCGGCCGATGGTGGGTGCCCTTCTGCGAGGGCGTTGGCCGCCCCGACCTTCGCGACGACCCCCGGTTCAACCGGCTCCCCGACCACTATGAACACCGGCAGGAGCTGATCGCCGAACTGGACCGGCTCTTTGCCCAGCGCGACCAGTGGGAGTGGGTGGAGGACCTCTGCAGCAAGGGACTCCCGGTGGCCCCGGTCCAGGACTACGGGCAGCTCATCCACGACCCGCAGGTGATCGCCAACGAGTACATCGTGGAGTACGACCACGGATCCGGAGAGCGGCGGAAGATTGTCGGTCCAGCAGTCCAGCTCGAAGGCTCACCCGGGAGCATCCGCAGCGGTGCGCCCGACTTCGGCCAGCACACGGAAGAGGTGCTGCTGGAATTCGGCTTCGACTGGCAGGAGATCGAGCAGCTTCGACACCGCCGTGCCATCGGCGGGCGCTGAAACCATCGCAGATCCGCCGAAAAGACGAGAGCTCCTCTCTTGAAGTTCACGTGGTTCCAGGCCTAGGATAGGGGGGTACCCTATTCAGGCGGAATTCGATGACCCCAGAGACGCGCCGCCAGGCACTCCGGCGCATCAAGATCATCAGCGGCCAGGTTCAGGCCTTGCAGAAACAGCTCGAAGATGACCGGTACTGCATGGACATCCTGGACCTCTCGCTGTCGATCCAGAAGGCGCTGAGGAGCCTGGATGGGCTCATCATCGAAGGCCACCTTCGCACCCACGTCATCGAGATGATGACCGGCGGCGAGCAGGAACGCGCCATCAACGAGCTGCTGCGTCTCTACCGGGTCCAGGGCCCGGCTGAACCATGAGTACACAGAACGAACAGGAGAATCCCGCCATGGCAAAGACGATCGAATTGAACGTGACCGGAATGACGTGCGACCACTGCGTTCGCTCAGTGACCAACGCTCTTAAGGATGTCCCCGGGGTCTCCGAGGCAGTCGTCAGCCTGGACGAAAAGAAGGCCACCGTCACCGGGGACGAGGTAGATGTCGCGAAGCTGATCGCGGCAGTCGAAGAAGAAGGCTACGAGGCCACCATCCGCTAGCCGCTGCGGGAGTACCACATGGCAACCAGTACCAATGCGGTCACGCTCGATATCAGCGGGATGACGTGCGCCTCGTGCGTCAGGCGCGTGGAACGGGCCCTCGCAAAGGTGGAGGGCGTCGAGACGGCAAGCGTCAATTTCGCCGCCGAGAACGCCCGCGTCACGCTTGGGGCGCCCGTGCCGGTTGAGGTGCTGGTGGCAGCTGTCGAAAAAGCGGGCTACGGGGCAAAACCCGCCGAGCCATCGAAGGACCGCGAACAGGAGCGTGCCGCCCATGCGCGGGGCACGCTCCTGCAGCTCATCGCCGGCTCGGTTCTTGCCGTCCCGGCGATCATCCTGGCGATGGCGATGGACATCGCCGGGATGCATATCAACGGCGATCCCCCGTTGCACGGCTGGATCGTCATGCTGCTCGCGACTCCCGTGCAGATCGGCCTCGGCTGGCGGTTCTACAAGGGATCGTACACGAGCCTTCGCCACCTCAACCCGAACATGGACGTCCTCGTGGCGCTCGGGACGAGCGTGGCATTCGTCTACAGCGCCTCGGTTGTCATAACCAACAGCCACGAGCACATGTTCTTCGACGTGAGCGCAGCCGTGCTCGTCTTCATCACCATGGGCAAGTACTTCGAAGAGACCTCGAAGGGGGCGGCATCGAGCGCTATCCGCGCGCTGCTCGGCCTCAGCGCGCGTTCAGCCGAGGTGATCCGCGACGGCGTCGAGACCGAGGTGCCGATCGAGCAGGTCGCGAAGGGCGACATCTTCATCGTCCGCCCTGGCCAGCGCATCGCCGTCGACGGCATCGTCCGCGAAGGTCACAGCACCATCGACGAGTCGATGCTCACCGGCGAATCAATCCCGGTGGAGCGCCGCCCGGGAGACCACGTTATCGGGGGCACCATCAACCAGAACGGCGTCATCCACGTCGAAGCGACAGCCGTTGGAGAGGACACGGCCCTCCGCCGCATGGCGCGGATGGTTGAGGAAGCCCAGGGTTCCAAGGCGCCCATCCAGAAGCTCGTGGACCAGGTCGCGGCCGTCTTCGTGCCGGTGGTCATCCTCATCGCCGCCGCCACGTTCCTCACCTGGGGCCTCGCAGCCGGGAATTGGGAAGGGGGAATGGTCGCCGCGGTTGCCGTCCTCGTCGTCGCCTGCCCCTGCGCCCTCGGCCTGGCCACCCCGACTGCGATCATGGTCGGGTCTGGCATGGGCGCGGAGCGCGGCATCCTCATCAAGAATGCCGAGGTCCTGGAACGCACCCGCCGCCTGAATGCGGTCGTGCTCGACAAAACGGGCACCCTCACCGAGGGGCGTCCCCAGGTCCTCGAGATCGTCTCACTGGGTGCGCTTTCGACAAACGAACTGCTCAGGCTTGCCGCCTCTGCCGAGTCGGCAAGCGAGCATCCGCTGAGCCGCGCAATCGTCGACGCCGCAGTGGATGCGAACCTGGCCGTCGGCAGCGCCACCAATTTCGAGGCCGTCACCGCCCGCGGAGTCCAGGCCATGGTCGACGGCCAGCTCGTCCTGGCCGGTAATCTGCGCCTCTTCGAGGACTACGGGTTCCCGCTCACCGACGACTTCCGCGAGCGCGTGGCAGCCATGGAAGCTGCTGGCCGCACCGTCATCGCCGTCGCGGTCGATGGACGCATCGAGGGCCTCTTTGGTATCGCCGACGAGGTGAAGCAGAACGCCCGCCGCGCCGTCGAGGCGCTCCGGGCCCAGGGCCTCCGCGTCATCATGATGACCGGCGACAACGAGCGCGCCGCTGCCGCGGTGGCCGCGCGTGTGGGCATCACCGAGTTCCATGCCGGGGCGAAACCGGAAGACAAGCTCGCACTCGTCCGTGAACTGCAGGCCCAGGGCCTCTCCGTCGCGATGGTCGGCGATGGCATCAACGACGCACCGGCCCTCGCGCAGGCCGATATCGGTATAGCGATGAGCACCGGAACGGACGTGGCCATCGAAGCAGGAGACATAACGCTACTTAACGGCGATGTTTCGAAGATCGCCGAAGCGATTGCCTTGAGCCGATCAACCCTGACCACGATCCGCCAGAACCTGGTCTGGGCATTCGGGTACAACGTGCTTGCCATCCCGGTCGCCGCCCTTGGGCTCCTCAACCCCATCCTGGCCGGCGCGGCCATGGCGTTCAGCTCCGTGAGCGTGATGGCGAACAGCCTGCGCCTGCGGACGAAGTCGCGCCAACTGGCCCGTGCCAGTGGCAACGAATACTCGGCGCCGGTGCAGAACGCGCTGGTTGCGAACCGGGGCCCGATCTTCGCGATGGTTGCCGCCGCCGTGGTCCTCGTGCTCCCGCTCACTGTCTTCACGGGCATCGACCGCGGCTGGTTTGGCGGCGATGAGAGCACAGCCGGCGCACTCGGCCCGCGCGACATCCGCGTCGAGCTCAGGAACTGGAGCGTTGACGTGTCCCGCTCCGAGATCAGCGCCGGCCGTGTAACTTTCGTCGCGGCGCACCCGGCGGACGACCACGCCCACGGCGAGGGCCACGACGAGCCCGACCAGGTGCACGACCTCGCGGTCTTGAAGAAGCTCGACGACGGCTCGTTCGAACTCGTGGGCAAGACCCCGGAGATCAAGGTCGGCGATTCGTACCGGCTCGAACTCGATCTCGAGCCCGGCAATTACCAGCTGGTTTGCGACATCGTCGAGGAGTTCGACGGGAAGCTGTACGCCCACACAACCCAGGGCATGGCCACGGACTTCCGGGTTTCCGCGCCCTGACGCAAGCGGAAGGATGTCGCGAAATTGTCGATGTTGCTATCCTCCATCGAAATGTCTACCCTCGCCGCGGCGAGTCGCCGGCACCGCACTCGCCGAAAGGAGCGAAGATCACAATGGAAACCTGGTTCAGAACCAGAGGCCGGGGGTAGGCTCATAGCCCTTGCCCTGGCCGCAGCATGGGCATTGGCCGTCGTAGCTTCGGTCGCCGCGATGACCATCAGTACCGACTCCTGGAATTGTACGTGGTCGGCTTCGACAAACTGGCAGGGTTCGGGAGCTGTGAGCACAACGGCAGCCAGCCCGTGCGCGGTCGCAACGGCAGTGCAAATGGACTACCTATACGTTGGTTCGTGGTACTCCCGGTCATACGTTTACGGCTCGACCTACGCAAGCGACGCCGTGGCGTTGTCAATCTCGGAGGCGTTTTCGCGCCATCAGATTGGCGTCGCAGGCTATGGATGGGGACAGGAGGAATTCACATGGGTTCCCTGATTCAACGAATCTTCAACTGGCAGGTTGCGCTGCCGTTCTCCACGGTGGCTGCAGCGTTCGCCATCGTGGCCCTGTGGCTTGGCCCCGGACTCATGCCTTCGGCCGGTGCGGGCGACGCATCCGCAATCCCGACCGAGGAACGCAGCTGGCTGGTCGACGACGCTCCCGCACCACAGCAGAGCGGGCTCGCCGACCTGAGCGTCGACCGAAACGAGTACGTCGCGGCCATCGCGGCCGAACGCGCGTGCATGGCGGAACGGGGTGTGGTCACCAGCGACCCCGAGTGGCAGGGCAATCAACTTGTCTACACGTTCGGGGGGACCCCCTCCCGCGATGGTCTCACGGCGCCAAAGGCCATCTATCAGGAGTGCCACGAGCTATACGGAAAACACATCGCTGTTGGCTGGAGCATCGGATCGTCCCCGGCTCGCTGACAACTGCAATTCGCGAACTCCCGGTTGGTGCCGGCCACCGGGAGTCTCGTTGCTAACCGCGCGCAACCGGGCCGATTGATACACTTGCCGCATGAAGCGAGCAAACACGCGCCCCGTCCGCGCCGGCAGCGTCACCATTGGCGGCGGCAACCCCATCGTGATCCAGTCGATGTGCGCCACGAAGACCACCGACATCGACGCCACCACCAGCCAGGCCCGAATGCTGCATGAAGCCGGCGCCGGGCTCGTCCGCATCGCCGTCGACAGCACGAAAGACGTGGAGGCGCTCGCCGAGATCCGCGGACGCGTGCCCGAGGCCAACCTGGTGGTGGACCTCCAGGAGAACTACCGGCTGGTGACGCGGGTAGCGCCCTACGTGAACAAGGTGCGCTACAACCCCGGCCACCTCTACCACCACGAGAAGCAGAAGCCCGTGCGCGATAAGGTCGCGCTGATCGCGGAGACCGCCGAGAATCACGACCTGGCGCTCCGGGTCGGCGTGAACTGCGGTTCGGTGGACCCGGAGATGGCCGCGAAATTCGAGGGCGCCGACCCGCCGGAGCTCGATGGCGTGACGGCCATGGTGGAGAGCGCCCTGGAACACTGCCGCATCCTCGACGACCTCGGCTTCACCCGCTACGTCGTCTCGATGAAGGACAGCGACCCGCGGAAGGTCATCGAAGGCAACGTCCGGTTCGCCGTCGCCCGCCCTGAGGTACCCCTGCACCTGGGTGTCACGGAGGCCGGGATGCTGCCGGACGGCGTCATCAAGACCCGCATCGCCTTCGAGCAGCTCCTCAGCCGCGGCATCGGCGACACCCTGCGCGTGTCGCTCACGCTGCCCTTCGCCGAGAAATGGCGCGAGGTCGAGGCAGGCAAGCAGATTATCGCGGATGTCGAGGCGGGCCGGTTCCGCTCGGTGCCGGTATTCCAGGACCACGGGCTCAACATCATCAGCTGCCCCAGCTGCAGCCGCGTCGAGAACGAGGCGTTCGTGGACCTCGCCTTCAAGGTGAAGGAGATGTCGGCCTACGCCAATGAATACGACATAACGATCGCCGTCATGGGATGCCGCGTCAACGGCCCCGGCGAGACGGACGACGCCGACCTCGGCCTCTGGTGCGCCCCGAATTTCGTGAACCTGAAGAAGGGCGAACACGAACTTGGCGCGTTCCCGTATGACGTCGTCCTCGACCGCCTGAAGGCGGAACTCGACGCGATTATCGAAGAAAAGAAGCGGAGCCTGGCGACCGCCTGATACGGCGGTCATCTTGTATTCCCTAGGCGTTCAGGTTAGGCTTCCGCACCTATGACCACCCTCGGAACAATCGCCCACATCGCCCGCTACCCCGTGAAGTCGATGCGCGGGGAAGAACTGGAGTCCACCCCGGTCGGCTTCCAGGGCATCCCGCTCGACCGGGCGTTCGCCTTCGTGCAGGAGGGCGTCCACTCGCCGTTCCCCTGGTTCACAGGCCGCGAGTGCCCGCAGTTGCTCCAGTGCCGGCCAATCATCGGCGAGGGCCGCTGGCCGACGATGCGGGTGCAGTCTCCCGCGGGCGAATTCGACCTTGGCTCCGCGGAGTTCGCG
The DNA here is from genome assembly GCA_964648195.1 of uncultured Anaerolineaceae bacterium. Lineage (GTDB taxonomy): Bacteria > Chloroflexota > Dehalococcoidia > Tepidiformales > Tepidiformaceae > Amarobacter. The sequence goes on from CAZYLL010000001.1 coordinate 189,775, forward strand.
GCCCAGCTCCAGAACTGGAGCGGCCGCAAGGCGGTGCTGCATTCCGACTACCGCGGCTGCCAGGATGTCGCCTACGTCTCGGTGATCTCCACCGCGACCGTCCGCGCGCTGGCGGACGCGGCGGGAGTGCCGGTCGACCACCGGCGCTTCCGCATGAACTTCGTGGTGGACCTGGGAGAGACGCCCTTCGCCGAGAAGGCATGGGTGGGCCGGCAGGTGCGCCTCGGCAACGCCGTCATTGCTGTCCACGAGCAGGACCGCCGCTGCCAGATGATCACGCTCGACCCCGAGACGGGCGCCTCCACCCCGGCCGTACTGAAGGCCGCAGGCGAGCTGAACGAGGTCTACGCGGGGGTGTACGGGTCGGTGCTGGCGCCGGGCGGGGTGTCGGTGGGCGACGCGGTGGCCATCGCATAACGGAACGGGCCCGCACATGGCGGGCCCGCGTGGTTGTGTTGGTGGAGACGCGGGAGAGTTGAACTCCCGGTCCAGCGAAGGTCGGCTCCGGATTGTCCTACAGGCTTTCCCACCGATGGGGGTCTCGCTGACGGACTGCGATGGTGGTCCTCACGTCCGTCAGCCAGCCGATGAGTCTTTCGCGAGCGCTATCGGCGTGAGCCCGCGGCATCCTGGCTTTTGCGATGCCCCTTCCCGACGCTACCAGGCCGGGCTTCGGGAGGGACAGCCTCTACTGTGGTTTAAGCAGCGAGAGCGAGTTGGCGATTGTTGCCATTTGTTTTTGGCCGCCTGATTTACGAGGGTGACGCCCAACCTCGGCCTGCTATCCGGCTACCTGGCTCCCTGTCGATTCCCTTCGTCCCCGTGATACGGCCAGCATAGCACACCTGTTCGCGCTTCGGCCGCCGGAATTTGGTAGAGTCCACCGTCATGAACAAGGCCCACCTGGTGTACTGCGCGAGCCCCGAATGGGCGGAGGCCGTCCGAAAGTATGTCGTCCCCGGCGCAACGGGTGGAGTCGACCTCGGAGACCATCTGCTCGAAGTCGGCCCTGGCCCCGGCCTGACGACCGAAGTGCTGGCGCCGATGGTGCCGCGCCTCACGGCGGTCGAGCTGGATGAGGAGCTGGCGGGTGCCCTGGAACGGCGATTCGCCGGGACCAACGTCTCGGTATACCGCGGAGATGCAACCGCGATGCCTTTTGCAGACGGCACCTTCAGCGCCGCCATCTGCCTGACAATGCTCCACCATCTCCCAACGCCGGCGGACCAGGATCGGCTGTTCGCCGAACTGAATCGCGTGGTACGCCGGGGTGGCATGGTGATGGGCAGCGATAGCCTCGATAGCCCTGAGTTCCGCCAGTTCCACGAAGGAGACATCTGCACGCCGATCGACCCGGCTACGCTGGAAGGACGCCTGCGCGCGGCCGGATTGGAAGACGTGCGGGTCCAGCAAAACCCGTTCGCGGTGAACTTCCGGGCGCGGGCGAGCTAAGCGCCGTTAGCCGCGGCGCAGCGCTCGCTGGATGTCCATGCGCTGGTCTTCATCCTTGAGCTTCTGGCGCTTGTCATAATGTTTGAGCCCGCGGCCCACGCCCAGCTCCACCTTCGCCTTCCCGCGCTTGAAGTACATCGCCAGGGGGATCAGCGTGAGCCCCTTGCCCGCCAGCATCTCTTCGATCTTCCGGATCTCTTTCTTGTGCAGGAGCAGCTTCCGGTCGCGCGCCGGGTCATGGCTGGCGTAGCCTGCGTTTGCATACGGGGCGATGTGCGCGTCCTGGAGCCAGACCTCCCCGTCCTTGATGCGCGCATACGCACCCTGTAGCTGCACCTTGTGCTCGCGGACCGATTTGATTTCGCTCCCGGTCAGCACGATGCCAGCCTCGAACTTCGCGAGGAACTCGTAGTCGTGGCGGGCGCGCCGGTTCCGGGCGACGGTTGAATCGGTCATATGCGTGGATGCAGCGCGGCCCCGACGTTACGGTCGGGGCCGCGAAAGCCTCTTCCCAGTGTACGGCGTCCGCTACTTCCCTTGCAGGACCTCGATCGCCTTGAATAGCTGGATGTCACCCTGGTCCAGGTACTCGTCGTAGGTCATAGGCACTTCGATATCCGGTTTCACGCCGAGCCCCTCGATCTGTTCGCCCTTCGGCGTGAGCCACCGGCCGACGGACAGGTACAGCGCGCCGCAACCCGCCGGGTCGCCGCAGTTCTTCAACTCCTGGAGCTGGTTCACGGTGCCCTTCCCGAAGCTGCGAACGCCGACAACCTGGCCCCGGCCGTTGTCGCGGAGCGCTGCGGCAAGCACCTCGGCGCCACTTGCGCTCCCCGCGTCAATCAGGACGACGATGGGAATCTTCGTGGCGATGCCGCCCTGGCGGGCCGACCACGACTGCGTCTTACCGTCAGCATCAACTTCCGAGATGATCACGCCCCGATCCAGGAACTCATCTGCCACCTCGACAGTCGCCTGGAGGAGGCCGCCCGGGTTACCGCGCAGGTCGACGATCAGGCCGACGTAGCCCTGCTTCTCGACCGTGCCGAGCTTCGTCTTCAGTTCTGAAACCGTGCGGTCGTGGAACTGGGAGATGTTCACATAACCGATGTTCTTGACGGGGTTCCCGTTGCGATCGACGAGTGCGGTTCCGCTCTCGCCGGGGATGACTTCCAGGTTCGGCTCGGTGAACACGCTTTCGACCGGGATTTCGCCACGGGTGATGGTGATGGTCTCCTCGCTCCCGTCGGTGTGACGAACCTTCAGCGTGACCTGGGTCCCCTGCGGCCCGCGGATGCGTTCGACCGCCTGCTGGGTTGTCCAGCCTTCCATCGACTCGCCGTCCACCTCGAGGACGATGTCGCCCTGGCGGATGCCCGCCTCCTCGGCGGGTGAGTTCCGGAACGGTGTGACGATGGTTATTTGCCCGCTCGTATCGGAGACGGAAGCACCAATGCCGTCGTACGTGGACTCAAGGCTCAACGCCCCGGACTTCAGCTCCGCCGGCGTGAGGTACTGGGTATGGGAATCGTTCAGGGCGGTGATGATCCCCTGGATGGCCGCCGACCGGAGCGTCTCCTCATCGAGCGTTGCCTTATCGACGTACTGGCTGCGGAGAAGGTCGACGATCTCGTCGATAATCGCCGCTCCAACCGAATCCCCTCCCTGCGCTGTGGTGGGGCTGCTGGTCGCGGGTGACACGTCACCGTCGCCGCTCAGGTCCTTCAGGCCCCATCCGAGCCCGAACGCGAGGGTGACCATGGCAAGAAGGAGGAAGACGACGACCGCCGTTCGGGCGGCCCGCTCGCCGAGCCCCGGCCGGGGCTGTTCACGCGAGATTTCCATGGGAGTCCTTCGCCGCCCGGGGCGGCTGCGCTGAATGAGTTGAGTGTACATGCGGCGTTTCCGCCGCTTCAATTTGGCCGGTTACTCCCGGTTTACCTCCCGCGGCGGAAAGAACCCGGCAAAGCCGGCCCCCGCGCGTACCCACGGGCCACCATCGATGGCGTCTGCCAGGAAGACCGAATCCAGCTGGCCATCAGCGAACGATGCGGGGATTCCATCCGTGAGCAACCGGCCGCCGAACGAGAACCAGCGCCCATTGGGCGACCATGGCCGGTGCGAGAGCTGGAACTGGTCGAAGAAACTCACCATGGTTCGGGTGTCCGGCGAGAGCGTGATTGGCTCCATGGCGCGAAGGAGCCGCCCATCAGGGGCGTGGAACCGTAGCTGGTAGCGCCCGTCGCCGGTATACGCCGGGACGAGGACCGCCAGGCGGTCGCCATGGGGAGCCCACCAGTAGCCGAGCAACGCGCCCTTCACCAGCGCCTGCGGTTTGCTTCCTTGCCTGGTGTCCACGGTGTACAGCCCGTGGAAGACACCCGCTTCAGCGCCGGTCGTCACCGCGACGCTTACCTCGCTGGTACCGGGACGAAAGGCAAGCGCCACGCCTCCAGTGAACCGGCCGATCTCGCGGCGCGCGCCCGAGGGCCAACCCGTAGCGTGAACCACGGTTCCGTCGCCGCTTGCCTCCGCGAAGACCACAGTCGAGCCATCGGGGCTGATGGCCGCCGTCCGGAACCCGGTCGCGTTGGACGACAGCGCCGCCTGGCTGCCAGGCCCTGGCTCCACCAGCGTCAGGTTTGGGCCGTGGTGCAGGACAAGGTAGCTGCCATCGGGCGACCATGCCGGGAAGATTGGGGCACCGCCGGCGAGCGTCGTCGCCTCGGCCTCACCCGGCCGCCACACGCGGGCAGCGAGGGTGCGGCCGCTCGGCATGACATAACACAAAGCACTCCCGGTCGGGTCCCACAGCGCATAGTGGCCCATGCGCTCGGCGATGAGCGCCGGCGGGGCGCTCAACGAGCCCGGTACGGGGACATCGCCGCCATCGACCCCCTGGAGGTGGAGCGCTGCGTGCGCGGTCCCGCCTCGAGTCTCCACCCGGGAGAGCGCGTACTCATTCCGCCCCGGTCGCCAGGAGGGCCACCAGCCGGCCGTAACGGCCGCCTCCACCCAGGTGTCGCCTCGGTTCCGCAGGACCCGGGCCACGCTGTCCGCACCAGCGATCGCGAGGAACTGGGAAGGTTCGGTCATTGCCGGGGCACGTTATACCACATGGCGGGCGCCACATGGTGGGCGCCATGTGAACTAACTTCGCACTATATCAGTTATGCAGAGCCAAAGGGGGTGAAGCCATGCGCATCGGCGACCTCATTGAAGCCGCTGATTTCTATCGCGCTCTGCGCGTTCCCGGAACCGCCATGGAAGACGAGGACAACCGCGTAGGGCGCGCTACCGTCGAGCGAGGGCGGCACGTGCAGGATATAGGTACGTTTGCGGCCGTCGTGGGTGAACGTGCGGGTGAAGTCTCCGGGCACCGGGGAGGATAGACCGCGCTCGCCCGAGGGCGCCGAAATGCCAGAATCGTCGCCTTTGCAGGCGGGCAAGGCTGAACCAGAGGACGGTGGCCAACGCTGCCGCGACCATGAGCGGGGCGCTTCGCCGACTCACCTGGATCCACCGGGCGCGAGCGACAGGAGGACGATTCGCCCTGGCATCGAATACTGCGTTTTAGGCCCTTGATTCGTTATGACGTAGACGGCAAGGAACGTGCCATCTGGCGACCAGGCGCTGTCGCTCGGAATGACACCATGGGTTGTGTCATCGAACATGGCGCTCTGGGCATCGTTGAAGGCTGTGAGTCTCCGGACATCCGCTCCCCCGGGTGCCATGAGCCAGAGCTCTGTTTTCAGCAGGTCTCTGGTGGACCCCGCATCGCGGGAGCTCATCCAAACCAGACATGCACCGGACGGATGGTAGTGTCCATGCTCATCCCATTCGCGCGGGGTATCGGTGAGCCTCCGCGTGGACCCATCTGTTATGTTGAGCAAATACAGGTCCCAGCCAAACGGCCCCTGTCCATCCGCATTGGTCGAGAAGATCAGGGTGGAGTCATCCGGAGAGAAGGAGTGAACCTCATATGTCCCGGTGCCCTTTCCCGGCGCCAGGGTCCGCACGTTACCCAATGCCGGGACTCCAGTGCTTACGTCGAACTCCGCCAGCCGTATGACCCATTTTCCTCCGTACTCGCGGTTCTCGTTGCCCACGCGCTGCGTCCAGGCCAGCAAGGAACCGTTGTGGGAGAAGTGGGCGTGCAACACGCCCCCGGAGAATCCGCTCTCCGCCCGGACGTCCGTGAGCCGAACAAACCGGGTGCCATCGGCCGACATCGCCCAGAGGTCGTTCCCGATTCCGACGCCGGCATCCATGATTTGCTTTTTGTATGCAGAGTCGTTCGACGGGAAGGACTGGTAGAACGACTCCCGGACGCCCTGCACGACAATCCACGCCATTCCGGGGTGCCAGGTCGGGTTGCCAAGGTGTAGACGCGTCGGGGCGGCGGGGTTCTCGCAGGTAAGGCAGGTTCGTTCGGAGCCGTCCGGCTTCATGCGCCAGGTCTGGGTCCAGCCCTCCGCCGTGGGCGCGTCATAGGCGATCCAGCTGCCGTCCGGCGACCAGTCGACGTTACCGCCCGGGTCGACAAGGACGTTGACGTCCTTCACGAGGAGTTCAGTGCAGGTCGACTCGCCACCGCCGGCGGTGGACACTGCGGTTTGAGACGATGCGGCGGGCTCCGGGGCGGAGCTGCAGGAAACTGCCAGCACCAGGACCCAGGGAAGGGGCAAACATCGCAGCAGGCCAGCGGGGAGGATTCGGGTTGTCATTCCGCGTTGAAGCCTTCACATCCTGACAGCAGCGCTGCAATGGGACGGGTCAATTCGCCTGTCCCAGCATCGCGGAGACCGCTGCAAACTTTATGTCGAAATGCTCGACCATTTCGAAGAGGGCGTCGAAGTCGTCACGATTTGCGGCAAAGTCGAACGGGTGCGTGACCAGCCCGAGGACCTGGCCGGGGCCGGCGGACTCAATGGCCTGCTGGATTTCATGCAGGCTGACGTTCGGCCCGTTCTGCTGGGTAAGGCCGTAGGCCCGGTGGGCGACCTCGGTCACCACCTGCCCGTTGTACGTGGCATTGTGGGGAGTCGACACGATCGTTTCGCCGGATAGCCCCTGACCCCCTGTCGCGTAGATAACCCCGGCGGGCCAATCAGTGTCCTCATCGGTCATTCCGGCCGTCCTGATTTGGCCGTTCGCGGAGAGCTGCGACACGAGGGAAAGGGCGAAGGCCATGTCGCCGCGATAGTGAGTGTGCCGTGCCTTGCTCGGGTCGCTTGTGAAGCCGTCCCACGCGGGGTGGTCCAGCCCATGATGATGGAATGCGACCTCGTGTCCATTTGCCTCCCAGTTACGAACCTGCTCCAACGCTTCAGGGTGAGCGAGAGCATACTCTGCCCACTGCGGCTGAAATTCCAGGGTTAGACGGTGTCCCCGTGACTCGAAGGCGGCGACCATTTCCACCAGCATCGGCCACTCGGTTTCGACCGACTCAGGGTAAACGGAGTGGTCGCTCGTTTCCACGTGAACCACAAAGAACGCGCCTTCGAGAGCGGTGGGGAGACCTGTGGTGTGCTCACCCGGGCCTTCGGTGGGCCGGCCTTGACGGCTCGGTGCACGCCATGCTGAGAAGGAGGGTCACCGCTGCCAGAACCAGGACGAGCGCCCCGCTACCTGACCTGGGCGAATCGGACGACCTGACCGATAGCCAGGGCAGGTAGCGTTGAGGCCTCAGGATGCGGAGGGCTGTGCCGGAGGATCGTTGAGGCGCCGGGCAGGGACGTTCGGCACGGGGCATGCCGCCGGTTCTTGAACGTTTCCCGGAGGCAAAGGAGGCCGCGGTCACGTGGCGAGTTCCTGAAGGAGCTGCTCGGCCCAGACCGTCCCGGGGGCCGACTCCGGTTCAGTATCTGGGCCTGGCGCCGGGTTGACGTGCGATTGTTTGGCGCCGGGGGACATCCCCCCGACGTTCCCCGCGCTGACGTAAAACAACAGCCACGTCCCGTCCTCCAGCTGAACCACTGACGGATGACCTGCGCCGTGGCCACCACTTTGAATGCGCAGGTCGGTGTGCGATTCCTGCGCCCAGGCCCCGCCGCCATCGCTCGAGATGAAGCTGCGCAGCGCACCGCCCCCAACGTACATTCGGACGCGTCCGTCGGCCAATGCCACCAGCTCCGGTGTGCCATTGGCACCCTGGACCATGACGCCCGCGGTGTCGAAGGTTGTTCCATCTGGAGACGTGAAGACGAGATTGCCTTCCGGCCCGCGCGGGATGGACAGCAACCATCTGCCATCTGCGAGGATCGCGACGCTCGGGTCGGTGTACGGCCCGGTTGCCACATCCCCTTCGACCCTGAAGTTGATCCCGTCGTCGGAAATCGCGGAGCGGATAGTGTTCCTTCCCCCGACCTGGCCGAGATTTGCGTAGTAGTACATGCGGTAGCGTCCATCGCTCAACGGAACAATGTCGGGATCAACCGCAGTCGGCTCAAACTTTCCATCAAGCTTCACGCAATCGATGATCTCGAACGAACCGTTCGTTCTGCCCCGGGCGACGAAGATCCCGTGCCGTCCCGGTTCGCCGTTCACAAAGTAGAGCCAGATCGTTCCGTCGGGCCGGAGGACGGCGTCCGGCACGGAGGCGCTTTGGATAAGCGCGGCACTGTCAGCAATAAAGCGCTGTCCATCGGTGCTCTTGGCGCGATAGACCGAGTGCGCGGTCAGACCGGGCGCCGGCGTGGCTCCAGTGGCCATTGGGTCGGTGCCGGCGCACTCACTGAGGTCACCGGCGGGGGTGGCCGACGGGGTGGCCGACGGGGTGGCCGACGGCGTGGCCGGCCGGGTCGTATCCCGCGTCTCATCGGTGATTGGAGTGGTCGCGGGATTGACGCCTAACTCACCAGGAGCGCAGGCGATTGTGAACACCAGACCGACGTACACTATTGCATAAAGAGGGATGTTGCTGGTTCGTTGCATGGTCACTGCCTGAAGAAGAGATTCGGAATTCCCGGTAGTTACCCGGGCGACTTTTGACGAACAAGATCATAGTCGCACTGGTCCCATCACGGAGATGATGTCTTGACGTCTGACCGTTGAACCTTATAGGACATCCAGTAGCCCCCATGGCCATCCGATGCGACAGACGGGTCGCAGATGGTTTTCAAGGAAGGGTTCCGGGCAATACGGGTTCCGGGTTCCGGGAGCCAGGGGTCTGCGCCGGTGGGGGACGTCGCACTCTGGATACCGTCGCGGCCGCAATAATAGTGACGCAGCGTACCGTCGGGGAACAGAAAGCTGCCCGAAACAGCGCCGGTCTGGTTGACCATGCCGATCAGGGAGAAATTCAAGCCATCGGACGAGCGCGCCACCCACGCTTTTTCGCCGGTCGAGACGTACATAAACCACTCACTCCCGAGATGAATCACATCCGGGTCGGTGTACCTGGCACCCTCCAAACGCGTGCCCTCCTCGTCCGTAAATGTCCTCCCGTCCGACGAAATGGCGCTCTTGATGCGATTGAGCCCGCCGGCTGGCGTGCCTGGTTGCGGCGTACCGAGACGAGCCGGAAACTCGACGTAGTAAATGCGAACCCGCCCATCAGGCAGTACAACGACATCAGGGTCGGCGCCCTCCACGTTGACGGTGCCGCACGTCCACGTCCGGCCTTCATCGTGCGACTCGGCGTAGACCATGCCCGGACCGCCGAGTGTTGAACCGTTGACGGCGTAGATGACCCAACGCCCATCCGGCATCAGCACTGCCTCCGGCACTGACGCCAGGCTGATCAACACCTCATCGTCGGTCCGCCAGGTCAGCCCATCTGCTGAGCGCGCGATCGTGACCTCGTGGAATGAGGGGCCGTTTGGGTCGGGAATCGAGCGTGTTGACTCCGGCGGGAGACACGGCCTCGAGACGGTCGTGGGTGCGGTCGGAGACGGGGTTGACTCAACAGTCCCGGTAGGTTCTGCGTGAGGGTTGGCCTGGAGTCCGGGCTGCGTCGCCGTTTCGCCGTCACCTTCCCCTGAGAGGTCGGTGAGCGGGGAGCATGCGACGGTAACGAGCATCAAGACGGTCACGAGCATCAACAAGAAGGCGAGCGGGGTCTTTCGCATCGGTTCACTTCCGATTCTTCTGTGACACGTACCGAAATTGCGTTCCGTCCGGGCGGACAACGTAGACCTGGTCTTGAATTCCATCCTGACCGCCGGACGTGGAGGATGGCTGCGAACGTTCTAACTTTTGTAGCTGTTTCTCCGCCGCGCGAAGTGCGCCGCTTTCCGAGAAGTGGATGCCTTCGATCAGGTACCAATGTCCGGCGAAGGAGTCGTAACCACGCAAGCGCCAAACCGGGATCTTGAGACGCCGCGCGAGAACCTGAATCATGGGTTCTCCCCCACGAGCGTCACGAGGGCCTCGGAAGTCACGGCAGCGAGGTGCTCTGCCGCGTATGCCGCCAGCTCCTCGCAGGCCGCCCAGATGGCTTCCTGGTCGGAAGCACTGCGGGGCCTCGACGGGTCGGGCGCGTCAAGGTTCCACGGCGGCTGAAGCGGCTGCCCCCGCCGACCACGGTCCTTGATGAAGTAGATGGAACTCCAGCTTTCGGCACCGCTGCGGTAGAAGCGGTTCTCGTGGATGAGCGCGGTGACGAATGGGGGTCTGACCGCGTCCGAAGCAGGGGCCTCTGCCGGCTTCGTGCCGAAGACCTCAGCAACGTAGGTGTAGCCACCACACCTCGACCGGTCGAGCTCGCCAGACTCAAGGTCGAGCGCATGGGTCTCGTAGTCGAGAAGCACCCGGGACAGCGTCGCCTCGTCGAGACCCTTCAGGCGCGCATCGAATCCGGTGTAGAGCGGATGGGGCGGACGGACTTGGTAGCTGATGGTCATGGTGGAGTTCTTGAAGCGTTCGATTACGCCGGGGTGGCTCTCCGCCAGTTCGCGGGTGACTTCTGCGGTGAGGCAGAAATCGCCCCGGACCCCATAGGTCTCGAACAGGTCGACCAATTTCATCAGGGTCTGGCCGCTTCTTTCATCGGCATGCGTCCAGTCATGCACGTTGATGATGAACGAGGTGTACGCGGTCGGCTCCGGCGGGTCACCGGCCGCGTTCGCGGGGACGACGGGATTCGAGGGTGCAGCCGGGGTTACCGGCGCGCAGGCCAGTAAACCCACGAGGGCCGAAGCTGCAAAGAACAGGAGGATGAGCGGCTTCATTGCCTGAGCCTCCGCAAGAAGCGGGTGTCCAGCGTGTGCGGCTCGTCGTACGGCAAGCCGCCCCCTGGACGGACAGGCGGGATGCGCCTGTGCCTTCGATATGGCGCGGAACCCGCACCCGGTGACGGGCTGGGGCAGCGACGCCGGCGAATTGCCACCGAAACGCTTCCTAATGCATTGTCGGCCGCAAGCCGACCGAGCTGGCGCCCGTCGGCTCGGAGAAGCGGACCGTGCTCCCTGCGGGTTTCCCCGGTCATGACTCAGGGAAAACCCTTATGTCGCTGTTTGTCACCAAAGCACCACCGCCACGTCACGGCCTGCACGTTGTTCTGTCACCGGCGCCCTCTGAACAATCGGTGCACCTGATCGACAACCATTCCAGACAGGTTGCCGCCGGGGTGCTTGTTCGGGGGAGCAAGAAAATGCAATGGTCGTCATCGCAAGCCGAGCCCGGTCCCACGACTGGAACGCCAACCCGCCTCTCGCTTGAGGAACAGCAGCAGCTGGTGATGCAATACGCACCCCTGGTCCGCCGGGTCGCCCGTTCGCTGCCGCTCGAAATCCCGGGGCTCCTCGAATTCGAGGATGCCGTGGGCTATGGCACCTGCGGCCTCGTCGAGGCAGTCCGGCGGTATGACCCATCGAAGGGCACCAACTTCCACGCGTACGCCGTGCAACGCATCCGGGGGTCGATGATCGACGCTTTCCGTCGCATGGACCGGTTGAGCCGGACGATGCGCCAGAAGGCACGGGAAGTCCAGCGCGCGCAGGGCGAACTGGAGGCCATCCTCGGGCGCACACCCAACGAACACGAGACCGCGGAACACCTTGGCATCAGCGTCGAGCAGTACCGCGATGCCAGCTCTCACTCGCGCTGGGTAACCGTCTCGCTCGACCGGATGCTCGAGCGCGATGACGACGGCGACTCCTTCCCCGCAGCTGAAATGCCGACCGCCGACGAAGATGTCGACTTCACTCGTTCGTTTGAGGAGCGCGAGTTGTACGAAGACCTTGCCCGCTCGGTCCAGGCGCTCCCCGAGAGAGAGCGCCTGGTTGTTAGCCTCTATTATGTCGAGCGATTGACCATGAAGGACATCGCCGCTGTCCTCCAGGTGTCGGAGACGCGTGTCAGCCAGCTGCACGCCCAGGCCGTGAAGCGGTTGCGCCGGGCGCTTCTCCGAGACGTTGCGTGATGGCCCCCGGCCGTGATCTCCAGGTAGCACCTCTTCGGCGCCCGGACGTTGCTCCGGGCGCCGGTCTTTCCGGGCGCGGTTGACGGGCCCGTGGCTCCGACACTTTTCTGTCACTCTCCGCCCGAAAGCACCCTATTAGGGTGGAAGTTTCTGCCGAAGATAGTGAGTGACAGCCGCTCGTCCCTCCCGTGTGCCATGGCACCGGGGGCGGGCTTGGGAACATTCCCCGGGGTGCGCTTGCGCGGCACCGGGCATTTTGGGGGTTGATGCTATGGCGGACCGCTACGACGAGGGCTACCGGAGCCAGGTCGCGTTTGTTACCCACACGCGCGACTACCGGTCGTCCGAAGTGTTGCCGGCCCTTGCCCGGCACGGGTTCACCACGACTGAGCGCCCACACGACCGCGAGACCGAGCGCCTCATCTCGCAGTTCGACCCGGACCTTGTGGTCCTGGCGATCGATCCGCGTCACGAAGACGATGTCGCACTCGTCAGGCAGGTGTCGCGAGCGAGCAAAGCAGCCATCCTGGTGCTCGCCCCCGGGCCGCACACAACGGGCCTGAGCTACGCGCTCGAGGCCGGGGCCGACGTCTGCCTTCGCGATACCGATGGGCCGGAAATGCTGGCTGCTCAGCTGAGCGCGCTATCCCGCCGCAAGGCCGTGCCTCAGCAGGAAGTGCAGGATGAAGGCCCAAGCACCATCACGGTCCGCGACCTTGTGCTGGACTTCGATCGTTGCCAGGCGGTCCGCAACGACGAGACCATCCCACTCACGCCGACCGAGTTCAAGATCCTGGCGTTCCTTGCCCGGAACGCCGGCAAGGTCGTGAGCCCGGTCGAAATCCTGCGCGCGGTCCAGGATTACACCTACTCCGAGCGCGAAGCGCAGGAAATCGTCAAGGTCTACATCCGCCGCATTCGCCGCAAGGTCGAGGTCGACCCCGGCGAGCCCAGCTACATCGTGAACGTGCGCGGCTTCGGCTACATGCTGGAGCGCCGCAGCAGCCGCCGCGAGTCCGTCCGCGTCAGCGAAGCCGCCTGACCGAACCCCGTCGGAGAGGAGAGGGAGCCCGGCCTGGTGGCCGGGCTCTCTCCTTTTCTCGACTCCGGGGTGGAGCGGCTCAGGCGATCGTCACGTCCTTGCAGCGGTACACATCCTGGATCGCGTTAAGGAGCTGGATCCCTTCCGCCATCGGCCGCTGGAAGGCCTTGCGGCCGCTGATCAGGCCCATTCCCCCTGCGCGCTTGTTGATGACCGCGGTCTTCACCGCCTCCGTGAGGTCACTTTCGCCGCTGCTCGCCCCACCTGAGTTGATCAGTCCCACACGGCCCATGTACCCATTCGCGACCTGGTACCGGGTCAGGTCGATGGGGTGGTCGGTCGTGAGTTTCGAGTACATCCTCTCGTCGCTCTTGCCGTAGCTGACGCCATTGGCGTTGAGGGCTTTGAAGCCGCCATTCTGCTCTGGCAGCTTCTGCTTCACGATGTCGGCCTGGATGGTAACGCCCAGATGGTTGGCCTGACCGGTGAGGTCGGCCGATGTTTCGTGGTTGATGCCGTTGACCTTGAATCCCGGGTTGCGGAGGTAGCACCAGAGAACCGTCGCCATGCCGAGCTCGTGCGCATAGGCGAACGCTTCGGAGACTTCGACGATCTGACGTGAGCTCTCCTCGGAACCGAAGTAGATCGTTGCCCCGATGGCTGCAGCCCCGGTATTCCACGCCTCCTTCACGGTCCCGAACATGATCTGGTCGAACTTGTTGGGGTACGTGAGCAGCTCGTTGTGGTTGATTTTCACGATGAACGGGATCCGATGGGCGTACTTCCGCGCGACCGCACCGAGGACGCCGAAGGTTGAGGCAACCGCATTGCAGCCGCCTTCAATCGCCAGCAGCACGATATTCTCCGGGTCGAAGTAGGCCGGGTTCTTCGCGAACGACGCTCCCCCGGAGTGCTCGATGCCCTGATCGACCGGGAGAATCGAGACGTAGCCGGTCCCGCCCAGGCGCCCGTGGGCGAGGATCGCCTGAAGGTTGCGAAGGACCTGCGGGGAGCGATCCGAGCTCGCCATCACCCGGCTGACGAAGTCAGGGCCTGGAAGGTGCAGCGACTCGGCCGGGATGGTCTGGCACCGGTGCTGGAGCAGATGTTCCGCCTCGGAACCAAGGAGCCCGGCGATATCGTCCAGTGAGAGTTCTTTTGCGGGCCGATCTGCGACAACCATCAGACATCCTCAATCAAGGTGGTGAAGCCGCCTCACGATCCGGAGACAGCGTTCCGCGCGGCCCATCATAACGCTTCCCCGCACCATGGGCCGCGTGCGAGTGGCGGACGAGCGACCGGGCAGCTCTTTACCTTCGCTTCGGCCACAGCCCGATACGGTGGGTGTACCATTTCCTTACGGAGACTCACCATGCGCGTTCTCGTCGTCGAGGACGAAGAGTCCATCGCAAGCGCCATCGAACGAGGCCTCATCAAACAGGGTTACGCGGTTGATGTTGCCCGCGACGGGGCCGAGGCGCTCGATAAGGCCACCGTCAACAACTACGACGTCATCTGCCTCGACCTCAACCTGCCCCGAATCGACGGACTGGAGGTCTGCAGGCGGCTGCGGGAAGACCGGTACGGCGGCGGCATCATTATGTTGACTGCCCGGAGCTCCATCAAGGAGCGCATCGAGGGCCTGGACCATGGCGCGGACGACTACCTGGTGAAACCCTTCGCCTTCAGCGAGCTTGCAGCCCGCATCCGCGCCATCGCCCGCCGCGATGGGGGCCTCCGGGAGCCGATCATCAACACCCGCGGCCTGGAACTCGACCCGAACACCAACCGGGCGAAGCGCGAGGGCAAGGAGATCCACCTGACGCCCAAGGAGTTCGCGCTCGTCTATTACCTGGCCCGGAATGAGGGACGCGCGGTGCCCCAGGAAGAGCTCCTCGAACATATCTGGGATGAGCACGCGAACCCGTTCACCCAGACGGTCAAAGTGCACATGAACAACCTGCGCCGCAAGCTCAACGAAGGATTCGAGGAACAGCTCATCGAGACCATCCGCGGAAAGGGTTACGTCCTCTAGCGTGCAAATCCCGGCCTTTACCCGGAGCATCCGCTTCCGGCTCACCGTCTGGTATTCAAGCCTGCTGCTCGTCTTTGGCGTGGCGTTCGTGCTCGCCCTCAACATCGCGGTCCGGCTCGACCAGCCCGGGACGGTCTACGAGGGGGTCCAGTACAACGACATCGAGTGGCAACCGGTGAGAACCGGTCCTGGCCAGGCGATCACCGGTTTCGTGCCTGTCCTGCGCGAGAATGTCACGCTGCGCGAAGCCGAGGACCAGATCTACTCTGAGAACCTTGACCGGCTTCGCTACTGGTCACTGCTCAGCGTTGTAGGGCTTGCCCTCGCCTCAGGAGTCGGCGGTTATGTCCTTTCGGGAATGATGCTCCGCCCCGTCCGCGACATCACCCAGGCCGCCTCTGAGATTAGCGCGACCAATCTCAGCCGAAGGATCAACTACCAGGGACCACGCGATGAGCTGTGGGATCTCGCGCACACGTTCGATTCGATGATCGGGCGACTGGAGCACTCCTTCGAACGCCAGCGGCAGTTCGTACAGGACGCGTCCCACGAGCTGCGCACGCCGCTGGCGGCCATCCGCACCAATATCGAAGTCGCCGAAATGGACCCGGACGCGACGGCCGCAGAGTACCGCGACCTGCTCACGACCATCAAGACACAGACCGAGCGCCTCACGCGCCTCAGTGAAGATCTCCTGCTGCTTACCAACGACGATGGGGCGACCGTCGAAAAGGAGCCTGTTGACCTCGGAGACCTCGCGCTCGATGTCGTCCGCCAGGTGGGGCCGCTTGCTGCCAATCGCGGGGTCTCGCTGGTCCCGGTGGTTACCGGGCCCACCGAGGTCGAGACCAGCCCGGACCTCATCTACCGGTCTGTCCTGAACCTGGTGGACAACGCGATCAAGTACTCGGGCGAAGGCAGCACGGTCACGGTCTCCGTCCGCTCCGCACCCGGCGAAGGGACGGTGGAGGTGAGCGACAACGGCGTCGGCATCGCACCCGAAGACCTGGAGCGGGTCTTCGACCGGTTCTACCGGACGGACAAGGGCAGGAGCCGGCGCGAAGGCGGCACAGGCCTGGGGCTCGCCATTGTGAAACAGCTCGTCGAGGCGCTCGGCGGGAGCGTTGCGGCCGCGTCCGAACCCGGCCGTGGCACAACATTCACGATCTCGCTGCCTTCGACGGCTTCCTCGGTTCCAGGGCAGCCGCGCGTACCCGCTGACCCCGCGTTGACCTTCGAACCGCGACAATCTTGACCCCCGGCGGGCGCTCCCTTACGTTCCATCGTGGTGCACCCCGGTGAGGTAAGCCACCGTACGGCAGCACAGGTACTCCCGTGGCCTACTTGTTGCTGCCAGGAGGGAACCCGGCTTGACCCAGATTCTCGATCGCGTCGAGGGTCCTCGCGACCTCCGCAGCCTGACCTATGACCAGCTCAACCAGCTCGCCGGGGAGATACGGCAGTTTCTCGTCGAAACGGTCGACTGCATCGGCGGCGGCGGGCACCTTGCGTCCAATCTGGGTGTCGTCGAGCTCTCCATTGCCCTGCACCGGCTGTTCGACTCGCCGAAGGATAAGATCGTCTGGGACGTCAGCCACCAGGTGTACGTCCACAAAATCCTTACCGGGCGCAAAGAGCGGATGAAAACCATCCGCCAATTCGGCGGCATATCCGGGTTCGCCGACCGGCAGGAGAGCGAGCACGACGCATTTGGAGCGGGCCACGCGGGTACGTCCATCTCCGCCGCGGTCGGTATGGCGGCAGCCCGCGACCTCCTGGGCGAAGACTTCTACGCGATCGCCGTAATCGGCGACGGCGCGATGACCGCCGGCATGGCCCTCGAAGCGATGAACCACGCCGGCCATCTTGGGCTGCGCAGGTTGCTTGTCATCCTCAACGACAATGCGATGTCGATCTCGCCAAACGTTGGGGCGCTCTCGCGAAACGTCAACAAGCTGCGCGTCGACCCGCTCTACCGCAACGCAAAACGCGAAATTGGGGAGCTCGTCGAACACCTGCCCCTCGGGCGGCAGGTGTGGCGCGGGGCCAAACGCGTCAAGGCCAGCTTCCGCGACCTCCTGGTGCCGGCCAGTTTCTGGGAGCAGTTCGGCTTCGAGTACTACGGCCCGATCGATGGACACAGCATCCAGGAGATCGAGCTCACCCTCGCGTCGATTAAGAAGGTCGAGGGTAAGCCCGTGCTACTCCATGTCCTCACGGAGAAAGGCCACGGTATCCCGGAGGCTGAAGCCGACCCGATCAAGAGCCACAGCGGCACGTACTGGCTGAAGAAACCCGCTGCGCCAGGCGCACCACCAGCGCGGCCGACCTACAGCCAGGTGTTTGCCCAGGCGACCCAGGAACTCATCGAGGCCGACCCCCGGGTCGTCGCGATCACGGCCGCCATGCTCGAGGGGACCGGGCTGGCCCCGGTGCACGCGAAATACCCCGATCGCGTCTTCGATGTTGGCATTGCCGAGCAGCACGCGGTCACCTTCGCGGCCGGCCTGGCCACCCGGGGAATCCGTCCGATTGCCGCCATCTACTCCACCTTCCTGCAGCGTGGGTTCGACTCCGTCGTTCACGATGTCGTGGTGCAGAACCTGCCCGTCGTGTTTGCCATCGACCGCGCCGGATTCGTGGGCGATGACGGGAAGACCCACCAGGGATTCATCGACATCAGCTACCTCCGGTGCCTGCCCAACATGGTGGTGAGCGCGCCAAAGGATGAGGCCGAGCTGCGCAACCTCCTGTATACCGGCATCCACCACGATGGGCCCTTTGCCGTGCGGTTCCCGCGGGGATCGGGGCCCGGGGCGCCAATCGACCTGCCGATGAAGCAGCTCCCGATTGGCCGTGCCGAGGTCCTCCGCGAAGGCAGCGATGTAGCGCTCCTCGGCTTCGGCGTTTCCGTCGGCGAATGCCTGCGGGCAGCCGGCATCCTCGAAGAGGCCGGGATAGACGCCGCGGTTATCAACGCTCGCTATGCGAAGCCGCTGGATGCCGCGCTGGTGGTCCGCTACGCACGCGCGACCGCCGGGGTGGTTACCGTTGAGGAAAACGTCCGCGCCGGGGGGTTCGGCGACGCCGTGCTCGAAGCGCTCGCCGACGCGGGGATCGCGGACCGCTGCCTGGCCAATCTGACCATGCCGGACGCGATCGTCGATCATGGCCCGCAGGCCACGTTCCGGCAGATCCACCAGGTCGATGCTGCAGGGATCGCGGCGCGCGTGCGCGAGCTCCTCGCCGCGGCAACACCTCCCGGCGAGCAGGACCGCGAAGCCGCAGCGGTTGCACCCTGACGTGGCGGGGTTCCCTCCTGCACTGGCCAGGCACCTGCCCGCCATCGAAGACGGGTTGCGCCAGGCGCTTGGGACCGGCGAGTCCCAATTGGCCGCCGCCGCCCGCTACGTCATGGGCTGGGAGGACCGGCACGGACGGCCTGCGAGCGCAGGCGGGAAGCGAATCCGGCCGGCGCTCTGCGTCTACGCAGGCCAGCTCTTCGGTGACGCACGTGGGGCGCTCCCCGGCGCCGTCGCGGTCGAACTCGTGCACAACTTTTCCCTCATCCACGACGAAGTCCAGGACCACGACGCCGAGCGCCACGCACGGCCGACACTCTGGGCGCTGCTGGGCGAGGCCCAGGCCATCAACGCGGGGGATTACCTCTACGCCCGTGCCATGCGGGCCCTCCTCGACGGGCCTGCGCAGCCGGAGAGGAGGCAGGCGGCGCTTGTGCTCCTCACCGATGCGGTGGAGCGAATGATTGCCGGCCAGTGGGCCGACCTTTCGTTCGAATCACGAGACGACGTGACCGCCAGTGAGTACCTGGCAATGGTCGCCGGAAAGACGGCGGCTCTCCTCGGCGCTCCCCTCGCCATCGGTGCGACGCTCGCGGGCGCTCCCGCCGGGACTGCCCGGGCTCTCGGCGCCTGGGGCGAAGCCGTGGGCCTTGCATTCCAGATTCACGATGACTACCTGGGCACCTGGGGCAACCCTGACCTGACCGGCAAATCGAACACGAACGACATCGCCCGGAAGAAGAAGACGCTTCCCATCATCTATGCGCTGCAGGGCGCGGCGGGGCCGTTCATCCGGGAGATCTACGCGAAGCCGGCACTGACCGGGGCGGACATCACCGCTGTCGTGGGCGCGCTCAACGAAAGCGGGGCCGGCGCCTTCACGCGTGACGCCGCCGCGCGCCAGGCCGATGCCGCCAATGCGATCCTCCAGGCGCTCGACATCGAGCCCCTCCAGAAGACCGAGTTGCGGGAAATCGGCGAGTACCTCATCCATCGCGATTCCTGAGATTGCCTGTTTCCAGTCGCTCCCCTAGCGTCAGACCGTGTTCGAAAACGTCGCCCAGGACATCGAGGTGGGCACTCGCTGGCACAGCGTTCCCGCGGTTCGTGCGCGGCTGGGCGAACAGTTCGAGCGCGCCGCGGCTGTCATCCTTTCGCCGGAACTCCAGGTGGTCCTGCTCTACCGCCTGCAGGCCTGGGCGCATGCCAGGCGCATTCCCCTGCTCCCGAACGTTTGCCGCAGGCTGACCATGCTGCTCGCGTCAGTCTCCATCGGCGATTCCGTGACAATCGGACCGGGCCTGCTCCTGAACCATGGGCAGGTCACCATAGATGGCAAGGTCACGATCGGGAAGTTCTGCAACATCGCACCTTATGTCACTATCGGACTCGACACCGGTGGTCCCGGCCCTTCGCTCGTGGGCCCGGCGCTGGGAAACTACGTGTTCGTCGGGACAGGTGCGAAGATCCTCGGACCGGTCACCATAGGTGATAACGCGCGCATCGGCGCGAATGCCGTGGTGATGTGCGACGTCCCGGCGAACTCAACGGCCGTGGGCGTGCCAGCCCGCATCATTCCGCACCAGTACCCCCTTGGTCCCGCCACCAAATCGGCGACCGCCCGGGACGCCTAGTTCCCCGGCAGGAGGGTTTCGCCCATCAGGTACTCGTCGATGCCCCGCGCGGCGGCCCGGCCCTCAGCGATCGCCCAGACGATGAGCGACTGGCCGCGGGTCATATCGCCGGCGGTAAATACCCCGGGCACCGAGGTCATCTTGTTCTCGTCGGCTTTCACGTTGCCACGCTCGGTGAGTTCGAGCCCCAGCTGCTCGACCATCCCGGTCTTTTGCGGGCCGAGGAAGCCCATTGCCAGGAGGAGCAGGTCGACCGGTTCCTCGAACTCGGTGCCCGGGATCTCCCTCATCACCTGGCGGCCGTCTTCGTTTACGAACTCCACACGGACGCCGTGCAGGGTGGTCAGCCGGCCGTCGCGCCCGGAGAGCCGCTTGGTCAGGATCGAGTAGTCGCGCACGCCACCCTCTTCGTGGGCGGACGAGACACGGTAGATGTTTGGCCACGTCGGCCATGGGTTTTCCGGCGGGCGCGATGAAGGCGGCTTTGGCAACAGTTCGTACTGGAGCACCTCTGTGGCGCCCTGGCGCAGCGCCGTCCCGAGGCAGTCGGCGCCGGTATCTCCACCCCCGAGGATGATGACACGCTTGCCACGGGCCGAGATGAACCGATCCTCCGGGATCTCATCCCCGGCGTTGCGCCGATTCTGCAGGGGCAGGTATTCCATGGCGAGATGGATTCCCGCGAGTTCCCTCCCGGGCACGTCCAGGTCGCGGGCGATGGTTGCGCCACCGGCCAGGCAAACGGCGTCGAACTGCGTGAGAAGCTCGCGGGCATCGATGTCCACACCGATGTTGGTGCACGGCCGGAATTCCACCCCTTCGGCTTCCATCTGCGCCAGCCGCCGGTCAATGAACCGCTTCTCCATTTTGAAGTCGGGGATGCCATAACGCAGCAACCCGCCGATGCGATCCTCGCGTTCGAACACCGTGACGGCATGCCCTGCCCTGGCGAGCTGTTGCGCGCATGCGAGTCCTGCCGGCCCCGAGCCCACGACTGCCACGGATTTGCCGGTTTTCACGTGCGCGGGTTCCGGTACGATCCAGCCTTCGCTCCAGGCACGTTCGATAATCGTGAGTTCGATCTGCTTGATGGTGACGGGATCGTTGTTGATGCCGAGCACGCAGGCAGCCTCGCAGGGCGCCGGGCACAACCGCCCCGTAAACTCCGGGAAATTGTTTGTCGCGTGCAGGCGGCCGATCGCGTCGCGCCACTTGTCCCGGTACACCAGATCGTTCCAGTCCGGGATGATGTTCCCGAGGGGACAGCCCTGGTGGCAGAACGGGATGCCGCAGTCCATGCAGCGTGCCGCCTGGCGCTTCAAATGATCGACTGGGAACTCCTCGTACACCTCGAGCCAGTCGTGCACGCGCTCTTCGACCGGACGGCGCGAGGGTGTCTCGCGGGGGAACTCCAGGAACCCGGTCGGCTTAGCCACGGACCACCTCCGCCGCGGAAGCGTTTCGCGCCGCCATCTGCTCGCTCTCGCGCCGCCGTTGTTCGAGCACGCGACGGTACTCCTTCGGCATCACCTTCACGAACCGCTTCGCCATGGCGGGCCAGTTTTCCAGGATACGCCTGGCCACCGAGCTCGCCGTGTACTGAACGTGCCGTTCCAGGAGGCCCTTCACCAGGTCCAGGTCCTCAGGTTCTTCCAGCGCCTCCAGTCCTACCATCTCCAAATTGCAGCGCGTGGCGAAGTCGCCGTCCTCGTCGAGTACATACGCGATGCCGCCGCTCATCCCGGCGCCGAAGTTGCGTCCTGTCTTGCCGATGATGACCGCCCGGCCGCCCGTCATGTACTCGCAGCCGTGGTCGCCCGTGCCTTCAACCACTCCCACGGCCCCGCTGTTGCGGACCATGAAGCGCTCACCGGCCACGCCGCGGAAGAAAGCCGCTCCGCTTGTGGCGCCGTAGAGCGCCACATTGCCGACCACAATGTTGTCTTCGGGGACGAACCCCTCGACCTCGGGCGGATACACGACGATCTTCCCGCCCGAGAGGCCCTTGCCCACGTAGTCGTTGGTGTCGCCTTCGAGACGCAGGGTGATGCCCGCTGGAAGGAACGCGCCGAAGCTCTGCCCGGCCGACCCGTGGAACTGGATGTCGATGGTGTCGTCCGGGAGACCGGACATGCCGTACTTGCGAGTGAGTTCGCTCCCCAGCATCGTCCCGACCGTCCGGTTCGTATTCCGGATTGGCAGGTCGAGGGTGACTTTCTCGCCGCGCCCAATCGCCGGCGCACAGAGCCGGAGCAGATCGTTGTCGAGCGCTCGGTCGAGACCGTGGTCCTGCTCGGTGACACGCCGCGTTGCGACCTCGGGGCCCACCTCCGGCCGGTAGAGGATGGCCGAGAGGTCCAGGCCCTGGGCCTTCCAGTGATTGACCGCCCGCCGCACATCGAGAAGATGGCTCCGGCCGATGAGCTCGTCGAGCGTGCGGAAGCCGAGCTGGGCCATGTATTCGCGCACTTCCTCAGCGATGAAGCGGAAGAAATTGACCACGTGTTCGGGCTTGCCAGCGAACTTCGCGCGGAGCTCCGGGTTCTGGGTAGCGATGCCGACCGGGCAGGTGTCTAGGTGGCAGACACGCATCATGATGCAGCCCATGACCACGAGCGGCGCGGTGGCGAAGCCGAACTCCTCGGCCCCGAGCAGGGCAGCGATGATCACGTCGCGGCCCGTCTTCATCTGGCCATCGACCTGGACGATGATGCGGTCGCGCAGTTTGTTGAGCACGAGCGTCTGCTGCGTTTCGGCCAGGCCGAGCTCCCAGGGGATGCCCGCATGCTTGAGTGAGGTCAGCGGGCTCGCGCCCGTCCCGCCGTCATGTCCGCTGATGAGGACAACATCCGACTTCGCCTTCGCGACACCGGCCGCCACCGTGCCGACGCCTACCTCAGCAACCAGCTTCACGCTGATCCGGGCGCGCGGATTGGAGTTCTTCAGGTCGTGGATGAGCTGTGCGAGGTCCTCGATCGAATAGATGTCGTGGTGTGGGGGTGGGCTGATAAGCCCCACGCCCGGAGTGGCGTGGCGGACTTCTGCGATCCACGGGTACACCTTCGCACCCGGAAGCTGACCACCCTCCCCGGGCTTGGCGCCCTGGGCCATCTTGATCTGCAGCTCATCGGCGTTCACGAGGTACTCGCTGGTCACACCAAACCGGCCGGAGGCAACCTGCTTGATGGAGCTGCGGCGCAGGTCTCCGTTCGCATCGGGCACGAAGCGGCGGCGGTCCTCGCCGCCTTCGCCGGTGTTGCTGCGCCCGCCGATCCGGTTCATCGCGATCGCCAGCGTCTCGTGCGCCTCGGCACTGATGGAGCCGTAGGACATGGCACCGGTCGCGAACCGCTTGAACAGGCTCTCAGCTGGCTCGACCTCGTCGATCGGGATCGGCGGCCGGTCGGGCTTGAATTCGAACAGCCCGCGAAGTGTGGCCATTCGCTCGCTCTGCTCATCGACAAGACGGCTGTACTCCCGGAAGACCCGGTACTGGCCGGTACGCGTGGCGTGTTGCAGCTTGAACACGGTATCCGGGTTGAAGAGATGGTACTCGCCGTCCCGGCGCCACTGGTACTGCCCACCCCACTGCAGCTCGCGCAAGCCGCCATCGCGGGCCGGGAAGGCGCGCTGATGGTGGGCAAGGGCCTCGACGGCAACCTCGTCGATGCCGATACCGCCGATCCGCGAGACCGTCTTGGTGAAGTACCGGTCCACGAATTCCTCGGAGAGCCCGATGGCCTCGAAGATCTGGGCGCCGCGGTAGCTGTGGATCGTCGAGATGCCCATCTTCGACATCACCTTGACCACGCCCTTCTTGATTGCCTTCAGGTAGTGGTGGTGCAGCTCCTCAAGCGGGATCGCCGGGTCGATGTATCCATCCTTCTGCACCTGCTCGAGCGAGTCGAGTGCCAGGTACGGGTTGATGGCGCCGGCGCCGTAGCCGATGAGCAGCGCGAAGTGATGAACCTCGCGGGCATCGCCGGTTTCGACGACAAGGCCCACCCGCGTGCGCTTCTTCTCGCGCACGAGGTGGTTGTGGAGACCCGCCACTGCGAGCAATGTCGGGATGGGCGCGTGCTCCTCGTCCACCCCGCGGTCGGACAGGATCAGGATCTTGGCGCCATTGGCGATGGCTTCATCCGCCTGTTGGTAGATGTGATCGAGCGCGGGTGCGAGTCCTGCCGGGCCGGCCTTTGCCGGGAATAACATGGGGAGGACCGTGGCCCCGAGCGCGTGTTCCTTGAGCGATTTGAACTTCGCCAGCTGCTCGTTGTCGATGAAGGGGTTGTCGAGACTCACCAGGTGCGAGCTCTCGGGTGTGGGATGCAGGAGGTTACCCTCGGGCCCGATGACGGTTTTCACGGAAGTCACGAGCTCTTCGCGGATAGCGTCGAGCGGCGGGTTCGTCACCTGGGCGAACAGCTGCTGGAAGTAGTTGTAGAGCGGTTGTGGCCGGTTCGAAAGCACGGCGATGGGGGTATCGGTCCCCATCGAGCCGATGGCTTCCTCGCCGTTCTGCGCCATCGGCCCCAGGACGTACTTGTAGTCCTCGATCGTGTAGCCGAACGCCATCTGCAGCCGCAGGAGCTCGTCAGGTCCGGGAGCGGGCGACGCCTCCACCTCGGGGATCTCATCGATGTGCAGGAGATTCGCCTTCAGCCACTCCTCGTAGGGGTGCTCTGTGGCGAGCTTCATCTTCAACTCGGTGTCGTCGATGATGCGCCCTTCTTCGAGGCTCACCAGGAACATCTTGCCGGGCTGCAGGCGCCCCTTGTGCAGGACGCGCTCGGACTCAATCGGCAGCACGCCCACCTCGGATGCCATGACGACAAGGTCGTCCTTCGTGACATAGTAGCGCGACGGGCGCAGACCGTTGCGGTCGAGTACCGCGCCGATGTTTTTCCCGTCGGTGAAGGCTACGGAGGCGGGCCCGTCCCACGGTTCCATCAGGCAGCTGTGGTATTCGTAGAAGGCGCGCTTCTCCGGGGGCATCGACTCATGGCCCTGCCATGCCTCCGGGATGAGCATCATCATGGCATGGGCGAGCGGCCGGCCCGCGAGCACGAGCAACTCCAGCGCCTCGTCGAGGCTGGCGGTGTCGCTACCGTGCTCGTTGATGACGGGAAGGATCTTGTGAATGTCATCGAAGAGAGGCGACTCGAAGAGGGCCTCTCGGGCCGCCATCCAGTTGCGGTTGCCGCGGAGGGTGTTGATTTCGCCGTTGTGCGCGACCATCCGGTACGGGTGTGCCAGCTCCCAGCTGGGGAACGTGTTCGTGCTGAAGCGCGAATGGAACATCGCCAGCGCGCTCACCATCAGCGGGTTGCTCAGGTCGGGAAAGTACTGGCGCAACTGCGTGGCGGTCAGCATCCCCTTGTACACCATGGTCCTGCACGACAGGCTGGGGAAGTACATCCATTCGGCATCCCGGATACCCCAGCGGTCGATAGCCTTTTCGAACCGCTTGCGGATCACGTAAAGCTTCCGCTCAAAGTCGTCGTCGCTCTCCACGCGCGATCCGCGGCCAACGAAGACCTGGAAGATCGCCGGCTCCGCGTCGAGCGCGGTCGCGCCGAGCATCGAGTTGTTTGTTGGGACCTCGCGCCAGCCGAGCAGGTGCTGTCCTTCTTCCTCAACGATGGCCGTGAACAGCGCCATCGCCTGGGCCCGCGCGCGGGGATCATGCGCCGTAAAGAAGAGGCCGGCTCCGTAATGGCCGGCCTCTGGCAGCCTGATGCCAATCCGGGCGCACTCGCGCCGCAGGAACTCATGCGGCATCTGCACGAGGATGCCCGCGCCGTCACCGGTGTTGGGCTCGCTGCCCGATGCACCGCGGTGGTGCAGGTTTTCGAGCGCTGTCAGACCATCCTGCACCACCTGGTGGGAGCGGTGGCCCTTCAGGTGGACAACGAACCCCACGCCGCAACTGTCACGCTCGAATTCCGGGCGGTATAGCCCTTGAGCGGACGGCTTCCCTCGCTGGCTCATCGTCCTCTTCCCCCCAAAGCTAGCAGTCTCGAAATGACCCATCTCCCGCGAATGCCACGGCCCCCGCGGTACCGGCGAATTCGCCGCCCACGATTGTGAAAACATTCGCAAAGTCAGGCGAACAGATGGGTGAGCTTGCAGTATAGCAGCCATGTCAAGGCATCCGTCGACCCCCGGATTTTCAATCCCACGCATGCCCCTGGCCTATCCGTCGCGATGCCATGCGTATACTTGGCTCAGCTTCTCACCGGCAGGCACCCGATGACTGAGTCGTACTGGACCCCCGAAAACGTCGAGGACATGGTCAGCGCGCGAGCGAAGATCCTCGGTCCGGCCGTCTGGGCGGCCGCCACGCCCGACCCGCGTCACCTGATTTCTTTCGCCGGGGGCCTCCCGGATATCCCATCGCTCCCTGGTGAACAGCTCTTGCGGGCGGCCCGCACCGTCATCGATCGCGAGCAGAAGGAGGCCCTGGAATACGGCGGGACGTTCGGGCCCCTTCCCCTTCGTGACGCCATCGCCGAGCGCTCCACGCGGATCGAGGGCATCCCCGTTACCCGCGACAACGTGCTCATCGCCAGCGGTTCGGCCCACGCAATCGGCATGGTGTGCGAGACGCTGCTCGACCCGGGCGATTATGTCATGGTGGAGAGTCCGAACTTCCCCGGGAGCATGCGCACCATCCGGTCATTCGGCGCCCACCAGGTCGCTATCCCTATGGACGAGCACGGGATGCGCACCGACGTCCTCGCTGCGGAGCTTCGCAAGCTGGCCGACCAGGGGAAACGGGCCAAGTTCGTCTATTGCATCCCCAACCACCAGAACCCCGCGGGCTGCACGCTCGCGCTCGAACGGCGTTACGAGCTGCTCGAGATCGTGCGCGAGCACCGCACCTTCGTGCTTGAGGACGATGCCTACGGGGAGCTCTGGTTCGAGACACCACCGCCGCCCTCGATGTTCGCCCTCAGCAACGGTGACCACGGCATCAAGGTCTCGAGCTTTTCGAAGATTATCGCGACGGGGCTGCGAATGGGCTGGATCACCGGGGCTCCCGCGCTCGTCTCCCGCATTGCCGCCCTCCGTTACGACATGGGCAGCAGCCCCTTCCTCGGCCGCGTCATCGCGGAGATGATCCGCAACGGCGACCTCGACCGGCACATCGAGAATCTCCGCGGCATCTACCTTCGGAAGCTGGAACGAGTCGAGGAAGCCCTGGCCAGGTACTGCGCCGACTACTGCAGCTATGTGCGGCCTCTCGGGGGCTTCTTCCTCTGGCTGCAGTTGCGCCCCGGGATGAGCGCCCGCGATGTCCAGCTCGCGGCAAACGAGCGCGGAGTCATCGTGGGCCAGGGGCCCCAGTTCTTCGCCGATGGACAGGCCACCAACCATCTCCGGCTTGCCTTCAGCTACGTTGCCATGGAAGAAATCGAGGAGGGGATCCACCGGCTCGGCGAAGCGATGGCCGAGGTGGCGGCGCGGACTGCCGCGAAATAGCCCCGGGGCGCCACGCACCCTGAGTCCGTAGCATCGCGCCCGGGAAGGA
The DNA here is from genome assembly GCA_964648195.1 of uncultured Anaerolineaceae bacterium. Taxonomy (GTDB): domain Bacteria; phylum Chloroflexota; class Dehalococcoidia; order Tepidiformales; family Tepidiformaceae; genus Amarobacter. The sequence goes on from CAZYLL010000001.1 coordinate 217,140, forward strand.
TTGCCATGCACAAGGCCACCGTTGGAAGTATCGAAATCACGGCCCTGCTCGATGCCCCCATCCTCATGGACCCGCGCCAGTTCATGCCGCAACACGCGGACGCGTTCATGGCGGAATTCGGGCACCTGGCCGATGAACGCGGCCTCATGCAAATGGCGGTTACCTGCTACCTGGTCAGGTCATCCGGCAAGACGTACCTCGTTGATACCGGTCTCGGGCCGCGCAAACGGCCGGGATTCCCCGGCGGCAACCTCGACCGGGCCCTCCGGGAAGCTGGCATCTCGCCAGCAGACATCGATGCGGTCGTCCATACGCACCTCCACATCGACCACGTCGGCTGGAACACGGTCGACCGCGAGGACGGGCGCCACGAGCTGTTCTTCCCGAACGCCCGGTTCTTCATTCAGCGGGCCGAATGGGACTACTGGATGACTCCCGAGCGGCTGGCGCAGCCCTCAAACGCTCACCTCGTGGAGTGCGTCGAGCCGTTGCGGCACTCCGGCCGCATCGTGCTCATCGAAGGCGAGCATCCCATCGACGAACACCTTACGTGCGTCCCCACTCCCGGCCACACGCCGGGCCACGTTGCCATCGGACTGGTGTCGGCGGGCGAACGGGCCGTTATCATTGGGGACGCTTCGCACCACCCTGCCCAGCTCATCCACCCCGAATGGTCGCCCGCGTTCGACATCGACCCCGTGCAATCGGCGGCAACGCGCAAGCGCCTGTTCGACTGGGCCATCGACGAACAACGCACCTGGATCGCCGGGCATTGGGAACACCCCGGCCTCGGCCGGCTTGTGCGATTGGATGGCAGGCGCGTCTTCCGGGCGCTCTGACGGCAAGGGACGGGCGGGCCGCACACTCCGCGAACTCAACTCCGGGCAAGCCCGTGGCCATTGAAGCCTTTCTCGGCCTGGCTGCTGCCGGCTCGTATAGACTGTCGGGAACACCGTCCCCTGAGAGCGTGAGATGCAGATCGTCCCCGAGCCAACCGACGTCATTCCGTTCCCGGCCATCGAGCACACCCTGTCGAATGGGTTGCGCGTCATCGCCCTGAACACCGGGTATCCCAACCTGGTGTCGCTCCAGATCCCGGTACAAACCGGGTCGCGCAACGAAGTCGAGCCCGGCAAGTCGGGATTTGCGCACTTTTTCGAGCATATGATGTTCCGGGGCACCGAGCGTTACCCGGCCGCCGTCTACCAGGAGATCGTGACCCGCGCCGGAGCCCGCCAGAACGCCTACACGACGGACGATTACACGAACTATCACCTCACGTTCGCACGGGAAGACATCGAGACCATCCTCGAAATCGAGGCCGATCGCTTCATGAACCTGGCCTACAGCGAGGCCGATTTCAAGACGGAAGCCCGGGCCGTTCTCGGCGAATATAACAAGAGCGCCGCCGACCCGCTCACCAGGCTTATCGAGGTCCAGCGCGACCACGCGTTCACCACCCACACCTACAAGCACACCACCATGGGCTTCCTCACTGACATCGAGGACATGCCCAATCAGTTCGACTATTCGAGGACGTTCTTCCAGCGATGGTACCGTCCCGCCTACACGACGGTCATCGTGGCTGGCGATGTCGACCCCGAGGCGGCCGTGCGCATGGTGGAGAAACACTGGGCGGGATGGCCGGCTGGCGCCACACCGGCCATCGAAATCCCACAAGAGCCGCCAGCCACCGCGCAGGTCCTGGTCCATCACCGTTGGGCTTCGCCAACCCTCCCCTGGGTGTCCGTCGCCTTTCACGGGCCAGCATTTTCGGCAACCGGGAAGGACTACGCCGCGTTCGACGCGCTCCTCGACCTCCACTTTGGAGAGACGTCCGACCTGTACCACCGTTTGGTTGAGAAGGAACAGGTGGTCGATCAGCTGTTCCCCTACCTGCCGGCGCAACAGGACCCTGGATTGGCGACCGTGTTCGCCCGCGCGAAGCGGTTCGACGACGCGCGTTATGTGAGAGACGCAATCGCCGAGACGTTCGCGCTCGCGCGCCGCGTACCAGTGAGCGCGAAGCGCCTTACAGGTGCGAAGTCGCACAATCGCTACGCCTTCGTGCGTACACTCGACAATTCGGAGTCCATCGCCGCCACCCTCGCGCGCTTTGTGCGATTCGAGCGGTCGTACTCCACGATCAACCAGCTCTTCCGCACCATCGATTCCCTGGAGGTCGCCGACCTTGAAGCGGTCGCCGGACGCTACCTGCGCGATGCGAACATGGTCATTGCGCTGCTCTCACACGAGGCCCCGGGGGCCGAGTTGCTCCAGCCGCCCTCGATCGAACCGGGCGCGGATGCCGGGGCGGTGCCGGTGCGCACGATTTCGCTCCCGTCAACCTCGCCGTTGGTGCGGTTCAAGCTGCTCTTCGAGACGGGGTCGGCCTGCGACCCGCCCGGCAAGGAGGGCCTTGCCTTGCTCGCCGCGGCGATGATCGCAGAAGCTGGCAGCCAGGACTTGACGTACGACGAAATCACCCGCGCGCTGTTCCCGCTGGCCGCCTCATTCTCCGCCCAGGTAGACCGCGAAATGACCGTCTTCACCGGCGTGGCGCACGCCGACACGCTCGACCAGTTCCTGGGCGTCGCGCTCCCGCAGCTCACCCGCCCCGGCTTCCGCGATGAGGACTTCCAGCGGCTGAAGGCCCTGCACCTGAACGAACTGGTCCAGGACCTGCGCTCGAACAACGAGGAGGAGCTGGGGAAAGAACGTCTGCAGCAACTCCTGTTCGCCGGGACGCCATATGGCCACCCGGTCCTGGGCACTGTTGCCGGTCTGGAGAGCGTGACGCTCGAGGACGTCAGGCAGTTTGCGGCGGGCCACTACACCCGCACGAAGCTCGTCCTGGGCACTGCGGGAAACCTTCCGGACGAAGGGCTCGCTGCCATCAACCGCGCGATCGCTCCCCTGCCGGAGGGCGCCAGGCAGCGCCAGAAGGCCATCTCCCCGCGGGAGATCGAAGGGCTCAACGTCGAGATCGTGAAGAAGGAGACTCGCTCGGTCGCGGTTTCGCTCGGTCACCCGATCGAGGTCCGGCGGGGCCACCCGGACTTCGTGGCGCTGTGGCTCGCGCGCGCCTGGCTCGGCGAGCACCGGGCCTCCAACGGCCGGCTCTACAACCGCATCCGCGAGGTCCGCGGGATGAACTACGGCGACTACGCCTACATCGAGGCCTTTCCGCGCGGGATGTACCAGTTCTTTCCGGACCCCAACCTGGGGCGCCGGGCACAGATATTCGAAATCTGGTTGCGGCCGCTGCGCCCGGAACAGGCTGTTTTCGCGCTGAAGTTAGCCCTTTACGAGCTCAGAAACCTGATCCAAAACGGCCTCTCCGGAGAGGACTTCGAAAGGACCCGCGACTACCTGGCGAAAAACGTCTTCGTCATGACGAAAACCCAGGACCAGCAGCTCGGCTACGCCCTCGACAGCGACTGGTACGGAATCCCGGAGTTCACAAAGTACATCCGGGACGAGCTCGCCGGGCTCACCGCCGAACGGGTCAACGAAGCCGTCCGCCGCCACCTCTCCTGGAGCAACCTTCAGGTCGTGATGATCGCGGCTGACGCGGAAGGACTGCGCCAGCAGTTGCTATCGCCGGAGCCCGCAACCATTACATACGACGGCGACAAGCCGGAGGATCTGCTGGCCGAGGACCGGGTGGTGGGCGCCTACGAACTAGGGCTGACGCCCGAGCGGATCCGCATCACAAACGTGGAAGACGTCTTCGCCTTTTAGGCGGGCGCACAGGGCCCCCGTGGCTGTGCTACAGTCCGCGCCATCTCGCAGGCTCCGGGGGGAGATAGCGCGATGAAGTTTGGCATTTTCTATGAAATCTCGGTCCCCAGGCCCTGGGGGCCAACCACTGAGTACGAGGTGTACCAGAACTGCCTCGAGCAGGTCCGGCTCGCCGACGAACTCGGGTTCGACCAGGTCTGGGCGGTCGAGCACCACTTCCTCGAGGAGTACTCCCACTGCTCGGCGCCGGAGATCTTCCTGACCGCCTGTGCCATGCAAACGAAGAACATCCGCATCGGTCGCGGGATCGTCGTGTGCGTGCCACAGTTCAACAATCCCATCAAGGCTGCCGAAGTAGCAGCCACCATGGACCTCGTCTCCGGCGGACGGCTGGAGTTCGGCACAGGCCGTTCCGCTACCTGGACCGAGCTCGGCGGCATGGGGGCCGACCCGGATGAGACCAAGAAGACCTGGGACGAATGGACGCGCATCATCCCGAAGATGTGGACACAGGAGCGCTTCCGCTACGAAGGCCGCGCGTTCAGCATGCCCGAACGGGCCATTCTGCCGAAGCCCTACCAGAAGCCCCATCCGCCGATGTGGGTAGCCGTCACCAGCCCCGGCACCGAACTCGACGCTGCCGACCGCGGTATGGGCAGTCTCGGCCTGACCTTCGGCGGCTTCCAGGAGCAAGAGAAAAAAATCGCCGAGTACCGCCGCCGCATCAAGTCCTGCAACCCGGTCGGCTCGTTCGTGAACGAGCAGGTCAACACCGTCAACTTCCTCTTCTGCCACGAGGACAACATGTACGGAGCCCGGACTGGACAGCGCCTCGCCGGGACCTTCAACTACCTCGCCGAACAGTTGCTGGCAGCGCGGCAGGCCTACCCGACGCGTTCCTACCCGAACCTGGGCCTCTTGCCTGCACTGCGCCGCGAAGCGACAAGCTCGCCCGAAGGCCAGATTCCCGAGGGGCTCTGTATTGGCAACCCTGACCGTATCGTCGAGGTCATCCGGAAGTGGGAAGCCGTGGGTGTGGACCGCATCAATTTCCTCCTGAATGCAATCGAGACCGTCCCCCAGGCGGAGGTCCTGGCGAGCATGCGCCTCTTCGCAAAAGAAGTCATGCCGAAGTTCGCCAGCAAGTCACCCGTGCCCGCCGAGCCCGCGGCCGTGGCGGGAGGCGACTGATGCCACTGGTAGGCACCCGCCCTGTCGCCGACTTCGCCTCCGGGCCGCTCGTCACGGCGCCCGCCACGGAGCGCTGGGTATTGCCCGGCGCCGGCATCCTCCAGCTTATGTACGAGATCGAGTCGGAGGCCATGACGTCGCTGCTGCCGCCTGCCCTCCATCCAACCATCCCGCCAACCCTGGTGTTCACGGTCACCAACGTCCCCGAGAGCCCGGCCGGCCCGTTCGTGCTCGCCGAGGTGAAAGTCGGCAGCCGCTCCGGCGCGCGGCCACGCGGCCTGCTTGTGCGCGGCTACTGCAATTCGTCCGCGGCGATTGAAGCCCTCGCTTCGCGCTGGGGCTACCCGCTGGCGCAGGCCGAATGCACGTTCGCCAAACGCTACGACCGTATTGAGGGCGCTGTCCGCCTTGCCGGGCGGCCAATCCTTGAACTGACCTTGCTGAACCCGGACCCCATCAGCGGGAACGACGTCCAGTACCTGGCCAACCTCAACGTGGCCCGGATGGTCCGGGACGGAGCCGAGGTGGCCCGCCTTGTCCAGGTCGACCCGGATTACGCTTTCCGCAGCGCCGACCGGGGAAAGCCGCTCCTCGGCGCTTTCGATGCCGGGGCCTGGGGACTCCCGGGGGCCTCGCCTTACTACCGGGTCTCGGCCTCCTACTGCGTTGCCGACATCACGCTGCCCGAGATCCGGTATCTCGTGGACCCCGCGAAGAACCCGCTCGCGGCGGTTGAGCGCATTTAGTCCTGGCTGGACCCTCTGAGGGAGGCCGTCCCTCGGCATCGCCATCAAGATGGACGACGGCACAGAGTTCATCGCTGGCCCCGGCGATGTGACGTCGCTGCCGAGCGGACACGACGCGTGAGTGGTCGAACCGGTCGTGGTGGTCGACTGGTACGGCGCCAGCAACTACGCCCGCAGCGGCTGACGCCCGGCGGACGCGCCTACTGCAGCTGCCCTGCGAGCTCCTCGGGGGTTCGGGCGGGCATTTTGCAGGTCATGTCCTCGCACACGTAGGCGAGCGCCTCCCCCGTGGGCCCGCGCCCCTCGAAGACCAGCAGGCCTTCGCCATCGGTGCTCGGCGCGATGACCGTCCAGGGCAGGAAGCGCTGAGCCACAACCCGCTCCAGGGGCCGGCGCTCCGCAACACCTCCGACGATCGCGATCTCGCGGTGCGGCGAAAGCGCGAACTCCATCGCTTGCAGGATCGTGCCGAATCCGGTCACCGCCTGGAGCACATGGTCTGCGACGTTCGCGACCACCTCATCCACGATGCGCTCCCACGCAGCCGGGCCGTAGTAGCGGCCCATCCAGAGCGCGAATAGTGCCGCGGCGCCGTTTCCCGAAGGTGTCGCGGCATCAAAAAACGGCTTCTGCCGTACGATGAGCGCCTCGCCGTCGTTCGGCGTCTCGTAGAAGCCGCCACGCTCTGTGTCGCGGAACCGCCTGAGGATGTTGTCCAGCAGGTCCCGGGCCCACTCCAGGTGGTCGAGGTCGCCCGTCAGCTTGTACAGTTCGACCAGGCCAAGCCCCACATAGGCGTAGTCATCGAGCATCCCATCGACCCGGGCCAGGCCGCCCTTCCACGTATGGAGCAGCCGGCCGTCCTTCCAGCACGATTCGCGGAGGAAGTCGGCCAGCCGGGTCGCAGCGAGCTCGTACTCGGGCTCATCGAGCACGCGCGCCGCCTCGGCAAAAGCCGCCAGCGCCAGCCCGTTCCACGAGGTGAGCACCTTGTCGTCGAGTCCCGGCCGCACGCGTTTCTCCCGCTCGATGAGCAGCCCCGCCTGGATGGCGTCGATACGTTCCAGGAGCGCCGCCTCGTCCAGCTGGAAGCGCGCCAGCATGCCCGGCAGGTCCGGGCGGGCACTGAGCACGTTCCGCCTCGTCAGCTCGGGATGGTGCGGGTCGTGGAAATTCCCCTCATCGGTGACCCCGTACCAGGCGATGGCGAGATCGGCATCCTCGCCCAGGGCCCCGCGCAACTGCTCCGTCGTCCAGACGTAGTACTTGCCTTCGATGCCCTCGCTGTCGGCATCCAGCGCAGCATGGAAACCGCCAGCCGGGTCCTGCATCTCGCGCAGGAGGAAATCGAGCGTTTCCCGGGCGATGCGGACGAGGCCTTCGTCGCCGGTCACCTGGTAGGCGTGGAGGTACAGGCGCGCCAGCTGCGCGTTGTCGTACAGCATTTTCTCGAAGTGTGGGACCATCCAGCGCTCATCCACGCTGTAGCGGGCGAAGCCGCCTCCGAGCTGGTCGTACATCCCTCCTGTGGCCATCGCCCGCAGCGTGTGCAACACCATCTCCAGCGCTGCCTGGCCGACCTCGGTGGCCGATCCCTCACGGTGGTGGACCGCGAGGAGGAACTCCAGGTTCGAAGGGCCCGGGAACTTCGGCGCCGTGCCAAATCCGCCCCAGGTCGTGTCGTAGTGCTCCGCCATGCGCTCGACCGCCGCAGCGGTGGTCTCATGGGCGATCGCCACTCCGGGACCGGCCACCCGTGCCGAGGCCTTCTGCAGGTGTTCGGTCAGGCTCTGCGCCGATTCGAGCACCTTCTCCCGGTCCTCCGTCCACTTCTCGTGCAGGAACTGGAGCAGCCGCGGGAACCCGGGACGCCCGTGTCCGTCCTGCGGGGGGAAGTATGTGCCTGCGTAGAACGGCCGCCCGTCGGGCGTCATGAACACGGTCATCGGCCAGCCGCCAGACCCGCTCAGCGCCTGCACTGCGGTCATGTACACGCTATCCACATCGGGACGCTCCTCCCGGTCGACCTTGATGTTCACGAAGTAGCGGTTCATGAGTTCAGCCGTCGCCGGGTCCTCGAACGACTCGTGCGCCATCACGTGGCACCAGTGGCACGAGCTGTAGCCGACCGAGAGCAGGATCGGCTTGTCCTCTGCGCGCGCTCTCGCAAATGCCTCGTTTCCCCATGGATACCAGTCGACAGGATTATCGGCGTGCTGGAGGAGGTAGGGGCTGGTCTCGTTGGCAAGGCGATTGGGCATGGGATCGAGCGTACAACACCTCAGGCGGCAGGGATTGCGCGGCGAACATCCGTTCTGTTACCGTGCGCCTTCATGAACAGAGACGCCATCATCGAACTCTTCGACTACACCGGCTGGGCCTGGGAACGGATCGCCCGCACCATCGACGAACAACTCGCGGATGTCTACGCGAAGCCGATGGAAGGCTCTGGATGGCCCTCCCTCGCCGCCTGCCTCTCCCACTCGGTCTCAGCCTACGACGGTTGGCTTAATGGTGAGTGGGCACCGATTCGTGCCGGCGAGTTGAGCTACCCCGCCGAGTGGCCCAAGCCTGTGGATGACTGGGCCGAGATGAAGGCATACCACAAGCGGGTGCGCGAGACCTTCAAGCAGGCCATCGACGTCCCCGACGGCGCGCTCTACGAGAAGCTGACCATCAACGACGGCTTCGGCCCCGAGCAGATAAGCCGCGCCAACATCCTGGCCAACCTGGTCATCCATGAGCGCGGGCACCACGGCGACCTCAATACGCTTTTTCACCTCCACGGCGTGAAGAGCTACTGCATCGACTACCGCTTCTTCCGGACGCTGCCGGCACAGTTCGTTTTGGATGAAGACGACAATTAGCCCGGCGCCGTCCGCTGGATCGTTCTCCCCGCGCTTATTGCCGGGGATGACGTGCACTGGGGCGTTCTGGCCTAGAATCCGCCCATGCCTGCAGATATCGTCATTCGCAACGCCCGCGTCATCGATGGTTCCGGGTCGGCTCCGATCGAAGCCGATGTCGAGGTGAAGGACGGGCGCATAGCCCTGGTGGGCACGGCCGGCGCGGGTGCACGCGAAATCGACGCGAAGGGGCAGGTGCTCTGTCCCGGATTCGTCGACACCCATTCGCACGACGACGGCGCCTTCCTGCGCCACCCGGACATGGCGTTCAAGCTCGCCCAGGGCGTCACCACCGACATCAGCGGGAACTGCGGCTTCAGCACCATCCCGAACGACCCGGGCCGCGAGTACATGCCCGGCGACATCTCCGGCCCGGGCGCGGAATGGACCGACCTCGACTCGTACTTCGAGACTTGCGCAGCGAAAAAGCCCGCAATCAACAACGCAATGCTCGTCGGGCACAACCGCGTGCGTGCGCATGTGGTGGGCCTCGAAAAGCGCGCCGCCACCGCGGACGAAGTCGCCGCGATGCGCGGCCATGTCGCGCGGGCGATGGAACAGGGCGCGGTCGGCTTCTCGACGGGACTGATCTATGAGCCCGGCCGCTACAGCACCACCGACGAGGTGGTCGCGCTCGCGAGCGAGTGCACGCCCTACGCCGGCATCTACGCGACCCACATGCGCAACGAGGGCGACAAACTGCTCGACGCCGTCGCCGAGGCCATGCACATCGCCCGCGAGGCCCATATCCCGCTCCACATCTCGCACCACAAGTCCGCCGGGCGGCGGAACTGGGGCCGCGTGAAGGACTCCCTCGCGATGGTCGACGCCGCCAACGCCGAAGGCATGGACATCACGCTCGATGTCTATCCCTACACCGCCGGCAGCGGCCCGATGTGGCAGTACGTGAACCTGGACAACATCGACAGCGAGTGGGCGATGGGCGTGATGATCGCCAGCTGCCCCGACTACCGCGAGTTCGAAGGCCGCATGGTGCCCGACATCGCCAGGGACCGTGGCTGGACCATCGAGGACGCGGTCCGCGAGATCGTGACCAGCCCGCAGGGGCGCCAGGTCATCTGCATCCACTTCATCATCGACGAAGCCGACATCGAGACGAACCTGCGCCACCCCAGGATGCTCATCGGCTCGGACGGCATTCCCCAGCTGCGCGGAATGCCCCACCCGCGCCTCTTCGGGACGATGCCGCGGGTGCTCGCGCGTTATGTCCGAGAGCGTCACGTGCTCTCCCTAGAAGAGGCCATCCGCCGCATGACCAGCGCCTCGTGCGAACGGTTCGGACTGGTGGACCGTGGCCTTGTGAAAGAGGGCTACTGGGCCGACCTGGTGCTCTTCGACCCGGACACGGTCGAGGACCTGGCGACGTACGAGGACCCGAAGCGGGAGCCGAAGGGCATTTCGATGGTGGTTGTCAACGGCCAGGTGGCATACGAGGACGGCAAGCATACGGGCGTTGGAAGCGGCCGGGCCCTGCGCTTCAAGCGGTGACTCCGCGCCGAGGCCCCTCCCCTTCCGGCACCGTATAGTCGCGGATACAACCCACCTCTGGAGAATCTCCCCATGCAGATGCCTGCAGTCGCCCTCGCCGCAGCCCCCGGCCGCCGAAAATGGACCGTCGAAACCGCCCGGAAGCTCGAAAAAGCCGGCTTCCAGGGCATCTATTGCGCGAGCTTCGGCGACGGCATGGGGCTCTGCCTCTCCATCGCCCACGCCACCAACGAAATCAAGTTCGGCACGTCCATCCTGCCCATCTACTACCGGGTGCCGTTCGATCTCGCCCAATCGGCGGCCTACATCCACGAGATCAGCGACGGCCGGTTCTACCTCGGCATCGGCGTCAGCCACGCCCCGGCAAACGCCCGCCTCGGCGTCCAGACGGGCAAGCCGCTCAGCGACATGCGCAGTTATGTGGAGAAGATGCGCGCGGCCGCGCAGCAGACGGGCCCGCTCCCGCCTATCGTGCTCGCCACCCTGCGCAAGAAGATGGTCCAGCTGGCGGTTGAAATCGCCGAGGGCGCGGTCTGGGCGAACGCCTCGCGCTCGCACGTCCCGGAATCGCTCTCGCTGATCCCTGAGGAGAAGCGGAACGGCGACTTCTTCATCGGCGACATGATCCCGACCTGTATCGATGACAACGACCCGGCCGCGGCCGCGAACGTCATGAAGCGCACGCTCACCGGCTACGTCATGCTCCCGAACTACCGCAACTACTGGAAGGAAGCGGGCTACCGGGAGGAGATGGAGGCCATCGAGGCCGCCCTCGGCCGCGGCGACCGCGACGCCCTGCCCGGCTTGATGACCGAGCGCTGGCTCTCCGATGCGACCCTCTACGGCACGAAGAAGCAGGTGATGGACGGTCTGGAGGCCTGGTTCGCCGCCGGCATGAAGACGCCGATCCTGGTGCCATCGTCCACCAGCGGCGGCCAGGTGAAGGCGTTCGAGGAACTGTTCGCGGCCTTCGCCTGAGGTGCCTCGCCAGGCCTGAGCGCGCACAATGGGATTGATGCTCGCCGAAGAACTCCGGGTCGCCATCGAAGCCGCGCGCATCGCCGGCGAGGAAGTGGTGCGTCTCCAGCGTGATGGAGTCCGTTACGGCCGCAAGGAGGGCTGGGAGCTCGTCTCCGAAGCCGACATCCGCGCGGCCGAGATCCTCCATGAGACGCTGACAAGGGCGTTCCCGGCCGACGGCTGGCTGAGCGAGGAGCACACCGACACCGCCCACCGCCTCGGGCGCGAGCGCGTCTGGATCGTCGACCCCATCGACGGCACGCGGGAATACCTCCAGGGCATCCCGGAATACGCCATCTCCATCGGCCTGGCCATCGCCGGGCGTCCCGCCCTCGGCGTGGTGCACAACCCGGCGACTGGCGAGCTCTTCGCGGCCGAGTGCCTGTCCGCGGCTGAGCGCCAGCCCACCGAGCCAACGGGCACGCCGTTCGATGTACTGGTGGGACGGGGCGAGCATGCGAACGACGAAATGCCACCGCTGCCACGCGAGGCCAAACCCCGCGGCGTTGGCAGCGTCGCCTACCGCATGGCGCTCCTTTCGCGCGGCGACGGCAACGCCGTGGTGACCGGCTATGGCCGCGCCGAGTGGGACGTGGCTGCGGGCACGGCACTCTGCCTCGCCGCCGGGTTGCGTGTCACCGGCGTCCTCGGAGATCCGCTGGTGTTCAACCAGGCCGAACCGTACGTTCGCGGCCTCCTCGCTGCCGAGCCCGGGCTCCATGCGAGGCTGAGCGCATTTCTCCAGCAGTTCCGCCGGGACTGAGCCGCGTGCTCTGCCGCTGCCACGCAGAGCTTAGGGACGGGACATCGCAGCCAGCCGAACCCAGAGCCCGGGCTGTCCTCCCATGTCGGCCGGGAACACGCGGGTGGCTGCGAAGAGTCCGAGGACGCGCGTGGAATCGGCCAGCGCAACCATGCCGGGGCGCTCCCACGCGGGCACTTTCTCATTCACCAGGAGGTCCGAGACCTTCCGCACCATCCCCCGCCACGCGAGGCGGTCGCCCGGTTGAAGGGGCCGAACCCGCAGCGCCCCCTGTGCCGCCCCTTCGCCCACCGCCAGCACTGGCGTCCCGGCCAGGTCATCCGGGGCAGCGGTGAGGACATCCACGCGCCACGGGCCCGCGCGCGTGCTTCCAGGGACATTGAGGATGACGGCAGGGAAGGGCTCGACCGGTTCCAGCCGCGGCCCGATGCGCACCTGGCCGCACGACACCTCAACCATGGCGTCTCCAAAGTAGACGCTGCCGGCGCCTCGTTCGAGCACCCCACGCAGGTTGCCGATCCGCGTCCGGTTGATGGCTGGGCTCAAGTGGTAAAACGCCGCCTCGCGCTCTATCACCAGGGTCAGTGCTTCCGATGGCAACTGCCGGAAGGCGTCGAGTGAGAGAATCGCGCCAACCGGGCCGCGTTCCCGGGGCTGCACCGCGAACGACTGGCGCTCGACGTGTTCGAAGGCTTCGCGCGCGCTCGCTGCGAGCCCGCGCAACGCGTCGCCGACCGCTGGATTGACAGAACGCAGCGCGTGGAGCACTTCGCCCCGCACCCGGCTCCGGGTGAACGCCGGGTCGACGTTGCCCGGGTCTGAGATGGGCGTGACGCCGAACTCCCTGCAGATAGCCTCGGTGTCACGGCGGCTCGTCTCGAGCAGCGGCCGCACCAGCCGCCGTTCTCCGGCGCCAGGGACGCTTGTGACCGGGAGCATCCCGCGGATGCCACGAATGCCTGAGCCGCGGAGGATGCGCATGAGGACCGTTTCCGCCTGGTCGTCCGCGGTGTGGCCCGTCGCAACGCAGTCCGCGTGCTCCCTCTCGGCGACGAACGCCACGAACTGGTAGCGCATCATGCGAGCAGTCTCTTCGATACCCCGGCGCTGCCTGGCGGCGACGGCGGCGACATCGCCCTCGCCGGTCACGCACTCAACCCCGAGCTCCTTGCACAGCGCCTTCACGGATTCCATCTCAGTGGCCGATTCCGGGCGGAGCTTGTGGTCGAAATGAACCGCCTCGACATCAAACCCGAATCGTTCGCGCAGCCCGAGGACCACCAGCAACATGGCGACCGAGTCGGCGCCACCGGAGACTGCGGCGAGCACTTTGGAGACGCGCCGGAACATCCGCTCACGCGTTGCGAGCGCGACGACGTCATGGCACACGCGGTCGAAGACAGGCCTACCGGGGGAAGAGCCGCTCCCACCAGGATCCAGTGGGGTTCCCGTCGTCCCGGACAGGGGGGCTGGTGACCACAAAGGGGATCTCTCCCTCGCGAATGTAGCCGAGCTGGCGGCGGGCCTGCTGCTCGACGTAGGCGTCCGACCCGACGTAATCGCGGACAGCTTCCAGGTACGCCTTCTTGTCCTCCAGCTCCTGTAGCCGGCGTTCGACGGCAGCCCGGTCGTCGGACAATTGCTGGTTGCGGATCCAGCCGGTGGCCGCCGTGTAGGCGAAATACCCGGCAACGGCCAGGCACGCGAAGACGACGAGGCGGGTGCGGGTACCCTGGAGCGCTCCCATACGCTGACGTCACACGCTACGCGCCGCCGGGGCAAGATTCAAGGCATCGAGATGGCACACGTCGTTCAACCGGCGAACGGAGACGCGGCCGTTGCGCACGCTCAGCTCACTGATCGATGCAAGGTCGACCTGGAACGCGCGGAAGTTTTCGAGCGGCACATCGAGCAGGGAGCAAAGCAGCGCCTTGATGACGAAGTTGTGCGAGGCGATGACAATGCCGCCATCCGCGACTCCCCTGAGCCCGGCGGCAAGTGCCGCGAGGCGCGCTGCCACCTCACGGAGGCTCTCCCCTCCCGGTAAGGGGATGTCCACGGCTTGCGGGCCCGCCCAGGCGCGGATGAACTCGGGGAACGCCGCGCGCATGTGCGCAAAATCGAACCCCTCGGTCTCGCCTACATCCATTTCGGTGAGCTCCTCGCGCGTCTCCACGGGGACTTCGGCCACACGCCCGATCTCCTCGGCGACCCTGCGCGCCCTCACCAGCGGGCTGGAGTAGATGTGTGCGACCGGCACGCCGGAGAACGCCCGGCCTACTGCCTCAGCCTGCCGCTCCCCCAGGTCTGTCAGCGCAACGTCAGAGCGCCCGAGTCCCCTGCCGTCGCGATTGAAGGCGGTTTCTCCGTGCCGCACCAGGTAGATGGCGCTCATGCGTCCTGCTCGGGTGCGCTCAGCGGCGCCCACAGCCGGGAGATGAACGGCGAGAAGCCGATGGACCGCCAGAATGCGGCGGCGCCAGCGTCAGCGGCCACGACAGTCATCTCGAAGTGCGATACGCCCTCGATGTCCCGGGCCCAGCGGGCGACCGCCCCGAACAGCGCGCGGCCCACCCCACGGCGCCTGAAACGCTCCTCAACGAAGAGGTAGCCGATGGTCGCATGGCGCTCGGGCAACCGGTCGGGCGGGTTGGCTTCCACGCCGCCACTGATGAAGCCGGCAAGCTCGCCGTTGACTTCTGCGACAAAGGCCGCCGGCTGGCGCCGCTCGAGGATGTCATGCAACTGGGCGAGGAACTCCGGACGCGACACCGGGGCCGGGATGATCCGGCGGTCGACGAGCGCGTTATGTTCACGCGCCCGTTGCCACATGCCGAACAGGGCAGGCCCGTCTCCAGGGGTGGCCGGCCGGATTCTGACCCCGCCTATTGGTACTGGCCGAACCGCCGCCATAGCTCCCTGGCCTTCGAACGTTCGTCGAGGACGATACCATCCCGCGTAATGGGGCCGTATTCGCGGCCCGGGAAGAGCGCCGCCACCAGCGCCTCCGGGCGTGCCGTCAGCGCCTGGTCGGCCTGCATGCGTGTCGAGAGTACGGTGCCGCCATCAGCAGGTCTGCACCGTACCCAGGCCGTTGCCGCGCGAAGGTCGTACTCGCGGATGCGTTCTCCCCGTTCTTCTCGCCACGGGAAGGCGGCTTGGCGGGAGAATTGCTCGATCGCTCCCTGCGCCTCCGAAGGCGTGAGGCCGGGCATGGCCACGCTGTAATCGGCCCAGAGCATGGCTGCCTGGGGCGCGGGTGCGCCAACGGCTACTTCTTCAACAGCCACCACGGCGAGGTCCCCGGTGGCTTCTGCCCGGAGCCTCCGCGCGAACTCATCGACCGCCACCGCCTCATCGAGCGTGACATCCATCACCTCGCGCTCGGCGGTAAACCCAAGCGGCAGCGGGGATGCGAAGGCGAGCCTGGGGTGCGGGGTAAAGCCCTGCGAATAGGAAAGGGGGAGCCCCGCTCGCCGGATGGCGCGCTCCCAAAAACGAAGCACGTCGAGATGGGAGATGTAGCGGACGCGGTCGCCCTTTCGGAACCAGACGCGGATGCGTTGCGCGGTCATCCGGCTGATGGTACCACGCTGCTGGGCACGTCCCTGCGGTTCAGTTCAGGACCGAAGCGGCAAGGTCCTCTGCAGCGCTGTGCGGGTCGAGTTCGCGGGCGGCCACGCGTTTGACCAGTGCTTCCAGTTCTGCCTCCGGCGTAGCGGCCCGGATCCGTTCCAGCACGATCTGGCGTGTGATCGAGAGGACCTGGTGGCGGGCGTCTTCCTCACGGTGCTTCGCCAATAGCCCGGAATCCGACAGGTACTGGTAGTGTTCCGCGATCGCATCCGCGAGCGCCTCGATTCCCTCCCCCTTGGTGGCCGTCGTCTTCAAGATGGGGGGCCGCCTCGACCCGGCGGGTGAAAGCGCAAGGAGCGCCTGCAGCTGGCTCACCAGGATGTCGGCACCCGGGTGGTCGGCCTTATTCACAACCAGGATGTCGGCTATTTCGATGATGCCGGCCTTGAGTGCCTGGATGTCATCGCCCGTGCCCGGGTTGTTGACCAGGATCGTGGTCATCGCGGTACCCGCAATCTCCACTTCGTCCTGGCCTGCACCTATAGTCTCGATGAGGATGCGGTCGAACCCGAAGGCGTCCATGACCGCGACCACGTCGGCGATAGCAGGGGCGAGGCCGCCCAATGCTCCCCGGCCCGCCATGCTCCGCATGTACACGCCCGGGTCGAGCGCGAGATCCTGCATGCGGATGCGGTCACCGAGGATGGCGCCCCGGGTGAAGGGGCTCGAGGGGTCGACCGCAACGATCCCGACCGTCATGCCGCGTTTGCGATACTCGCCCGCCAGTGCACCGGTGAGGGTGCTTTTCCCCGAGCCGGCGCCGCCGGTGATGCCGATGATGTGCGCCCGGCCGGAATGGGGGAACAGGGCGCGCACGTAGCCGCGCCCCTCGGGCGTGCCGTTTTCGACACGGCTGATGATCCGGGCGAGCGCGCGGCGGTCGCCCGCGATGAAGCGCTGGACGAGGTCGTCCACGGTTACTTCTTCACGTTGTCGTAGACGAACTTCACGATGTCTTGGGTGTTGGTCCCTGGCCGGAAGATCGCCCGGAAGCCGAGTTTCGTGAGCGCTTCCGTATCCTCTTCCGGGATGATCCCTCCGCAGAACAACAGGACATCCTCGACGCCGCGCTTCTTGAGCTCTTCGACGACCCGCGGGAAGAGCTCCAGGTGCGCGCCCGAGAGGATGCTCAGCCCGACGACATCGACATCTTCCTGGAGGGCTGCTTCCGCGATCATCTCCGGTGTCTGGCGGATGCCCGTGTAGATCACCTCGCATCCACCATCGCGAAGTGCGCGGGCTACCACCTTGGCTCCGCGATCGTGGCCGTCCAGGCCGGGCTTGGCGATCAAGACGCGGATCTGGTCCGTCGTGGTGCTCGTGCTCATCGTCACTCTCCCCGGTTGGTCATCGTGTGTGATTCAGGTTAGCGCCCGGCCGCTATTTGCGCTGAACCAGCTGCAGGTTTACGCCGTGGCTCGACTTCGGCGAAACGAACGCCACGCCATTGTTCGGATTCCCGACCCTCGCCCCGGCCGCACGCAGGTGCTCGACCGCCGCCTGGATGTCATCGACCTCGATCGAGAGCAGGAACGTGCCCTCTCCGCGCTCCGCCGCAAACTGGGCTACCGGTCCTTCACTGGTGAGCGGCTGAATGAATTCCAGATCGCTTTCGCCAACGGGCATGAAGGCGTTCTTAATGCCGAGGGCCGCAACTTCGCCACCCTTGCTCGAATCGACTGCAAAACCGAAGTTGCGCGAGTAGGTCGCCAGCGCGGTGTCGAGATCCTTCACCACGATACCCACGTGATCGATGCGCTTCGCTTTCATATCAGTTTCCTTCTACCGGGATGGCGTTGTACTGGATGAGGGCGAACGGAACGCCACTCGTCCCGTCTTTCACGGACGCGATCTTCGCGCCCGGCTGGACGGCCGGCCGCGGGTCGCTAACCGGGTAACCGAGTCGGCGGAGGTGGGCCACCGCGGACTCGATGTCTTCGACCGCGAGGACCATTCCCCAGAGCTTCGCCTTCACCTCTTCGCCAGGGTTCACCTGCGGCGGCCCGGCGAACTCGAGGACCACCTCTTGCAACTTTGCGAAGGCCAGCTGCGCGGATGTGCCGGGACGGATCATCTTCCGCTTGATCTCGATGCCGAGGTTATCGGCGAACGTCTGGGCCACCGTGCCGCTGTCGTTGGAAGAAATGACGATGTGGTCGATGTGGGTTGCGCCAACGCCGGCCATGGAGGTCAGTGCCCTTCCGCGAGCGGCGTGGCGAACTCCACGAGGACCCCGTGGTTCGCCCTCGGGTGGAGAAAGCAGATCATGCCCGCGAGGCCGAGACGCGGCTTCTGGTCGATGAGCTCCAGGCCCTTGGCCCGGGCTGCCTCGAGCTCTGCCTCGACGTTATCGGATTCGAAGCAGATGTGATGCATGCCCTCGCCCCGGGAGGCGAGAAACTTCGCGACACCGGTGTCGTGCCGCGTCGGCTCGAGCAGCTCAATCTCCGAGTTGCCAATTTGCAGGAGCACGCCGCGCACGCCCTGATCCTCGATGACGCGGTCGGCCGTGACGGAAAGCCCGAGGGCATCGCGGTAGAACTTGAGCGCCTCATCGGCGCTATGAACGACGACGCCCACGTGATGAATCTTGGTCAGCATGCGGTTGGTGTGCCCCTCAGGTGTTTGATGTGACTTCTTCGACCACTGATTGTGGTCCGGTGCGTCGCGCGCCTTCCATCCCGGCGAGCCTGGCGGCGATCTGGTGCCAGTGCTCGCGGTCGTGGTCAATCATCGCCTGGACGAAGCGCCCGTAGAGCGAGCCCTCGGCGGTCAGGTCCTCATCCGGGACGTTCGCGAGCTCTTCGAGCAGGCGCGTGCGGCCTCCTTTGAGCTGTTCGAGCACGCTCCAGAAATTCAGGTCCCGCTTGCGCTCGACGTGGTCGTTGTTCCAGGTGTCCTGGTTCGCCGGGTCGAAATCCAGCAACGCCGGCCGCGCACCGTGCCGCAATTCGCGGATCGCGGTCACGACTTCGGCCTCCCAGGATGCGACGTGTCCGACGATGTCCTTGAGCGACCATTCGCCGATGAACGGCCGCTCAATGTCGCGAATCCGGCACGTTTCGATGTTGCGGATGAGCTGGTTTCTTTCGAGCTCAAGCTCGCTCAGGAGACGGCGGCGTTCGTCGGCACGGCTGCGGACGTCATCGTCGGTCATCAGATGAACACCGGTTCGCGCTGTTCGCCCCACACTTTTCGCAGGCGGTGGCTGATCTCGCCGAGCGTCACGCGGGCCTCAACGCACTCGACCATGATGGGCAGCAGGTTCTCGGTGCCGAGCGCTGCGTGTTCCAATTTCGCCAGCAGCGCCTCCACTGCGGCGGTGTCGCGGTTCGCCCGCAGCGCCCGGAGCTTCTCGACCTGCCGCTGGCCGATCGACGGATCCACGCGGAGGAGGTCGGGCGCGGCTTCTTCCTGCACGACGAAATCGTTCACGCCGACAATCACCCGCTCCTTCGATTCGACCTGCATCTGGTAGCGGTAGGCGGCCTCCTGGATTTCCTTCTGCTGGAATCCCTTTTCGATGGCGACGAGAGCGCCACCGAGACCGTCGATGGTGTTGATGTATTCGCGCGCCTCGGCCTCCAGGCGGTTCGTCATGTCCTCGACGAAGTAGGAGCCGCCCAGCGGGTCAACCACGTCTCCAACACCGTTCTCATAGGCGAGGATCTGCTGCGTCCGGAGGGCGATCTGCACCGCCTTTTCGGTCGGCAGCGCGAGCGCCTCGTCCATCGAGTTCGTGTGGAGAGATTGTGTGCCCCCGAGCACGGCAGCCAGCGCCTGGACCGCTGTCCGGACGATGTTGTTCTCGGGCTGCTGCGCCGTGAGCGTCGCGCCGCCGGTCTGGGTGTGGAAGCGGAGCATCTGGGAGCGTGGGCTCCTGGCGTTGAACCGGTCGCGCATGATTCGCGCCCAGAGGCGCCGTGCCGCGCGGAACTTCGCAACCTCCTCGAGGAAGTTGTTGTGGCAGGCGAAGAAGAAGCTCAGGCGGCCGGCGAAGTCGTCGACATCCAGGCCGGCCGAGATCGCCGCATCGACGTACGCGATCCCATCCGCGAGAGTAAAGGCTATCTCCTGCGCCGCGGTGCAGCCCGCCTCGCGCATGTGGTAGCCCGAGATGGAGATGGTGTTCCACTGCGGGACCACGTCCTTGCAGAAGGCGAAGATGTCTGTGATGAGCCGCATGCTCGGCTTCGGCGGATAGATGTAGGTCCCGCGGGCGATGTATTCCTTGAGAATGTCGTTCTGGACAGTGCCGCCGAGCTTGTCGGGGCTGACGCCCTGGTGTTTTCCCACCGCCACGTAGAGCGCCAGCAGGATGGATGCCGTGGCGTTGATGGTCATCGACGTGGTGACCTTGTCGAGGGGAATGCCCTCGAACAATGTCAGCATGTCCTCGATAGAGTCGATGGCCACACCGACCTTGCCCACTTCGCCAGCGGCCATCGGGTCGTCAGAGTCGTAGCCGATCTGGGTCGGCAGGTCGAACGCCACGGAAAGGCCCGTCTGGCCCTGGCCCAAGAGATAGCGGTAGCGCTGGTTGGATTCTTCGGCGGTGCCAAAGCCGGCGTACTGGCGCATGGTCCAGAACCGGCCGCGGTACATGGTTGGCTGAATGCCGCGGGTGAAGGGGAATTCCCCGGGGAAGCCAAGCTCGGTCGCGGGATCCCAATCGCGAAGGTCGTCCTGGGTGTAGATCGGTTCGATGGGCATCTTGCCCGTGGTTTCGAACACCCTGGCCCGCTCCGGGGCCCGTTCGATGGCCTTCGCGTAGGGGCCCTGCAGCCACTCGCGCTTGGAGGTAATTGGCATTATGTGGAGACTCCGGGACGCATGGAGGCCTGCCCTAAAGGGCAGGCATTTCTGGCCCGAAGTATAGGCGGCGCGGGGTTGGCCCGGCAAACCGCCGCAGGCTACGGGTCGCGCGTATCGCGGGCCTTCTCGACCAGGCGCTTCAGCCGCTCGGCCTCGAAGTCGATGGGCTCCCGCACGAGCGCCAGCTGCCGGCGGCGCTCATGGAGCTCGTCGTCGTAGGTGTGGATGCGTGCTGCGTGTCCCATATGAGTATGTTCGGCCAAAATGCGGCGCGAAAACACTCCGCATCCTCCCCGATTTCGCCCCGAACCGCCCCACGACATCGCCTGCAGATACCGGGGGCCCGACTCGGCATAATCAGGGGCTTCCCTTCTTGACAAAGATGTTTATAATCGGCGTCCACGCTCCGGGAAGGTGGCGCCCGGGTGGGAATTTGGTGAAGGTTCAGCGCTCAAGTTTCGAAAGTTGCCTCCTGGTGGCACCCTCCGGGGTCTCCACGCGCGGCTTCGTGCGGGCGCTGCACGAAGGCGGCATGGCCGTCCTCGAGCGGGAGCCCGGCAAGTCCGCGCTGGCGCTCGGGCTCACCGGCGAGTTCACGGTCGTCGCCTGGTTTGTCGATCCACGCTCCGCCACGGCCCCGCTCGCAATTGTGGAACTGGCTTCCGAGGGCATTCCGGTCGTCGCCGCCCATGCCAATGGCTCTGCCGGGATGATCGCCGAGTGCCTCCTTGCCGGCGCGGATGCCTGCCTCGACCTCGATGCCGACGCCCGCGTGGTTGTCGCCCAGATCCGGGCCGTGTTGCGGCGCCACGGGGCGTATGATGGCAAGAGCGTGGAAGAGTCCGGCCTGCTTCAGGTCGGAGACCTCACCGTCGATGTAGATAGATGCGAGGTGCAGCGCGCGGGAGCGCACGTAGCTCTCACGGCGTCGGAATTCCGGATCGTGGAATACATGGCCCGCAACAGTGGGCGTGTGCTCCGGCCACACGAAGTCCTCAACGCTGTGACCAGTGACTACGAGTATCTCCCGCGGGAGGCACAGGAAGTCTTCAAGGTGTATGTCCGCCGCATCCGGCGCAAGCTGGAACCGGTGGAGCACGAACCGCGGTACCTGGTGACGGTCCGTGGCTTCGGCTACCGGCTCGAAGGTGGGAACACGAAGCGTGCCGCCAGTCCGGCCGCTCACACCGCCTAGGCATCCTGTCTCCCGGGCGCCAATGGCCTCCCGGGAGTAATGGTGGGCGACACGGGCAACCATCCGGACGATGCACTGCTGGAACGGCTGCAGGAAGCCGCCTCGGGCGATGCCGCCGTGCGCCAGCTCCGGCGCCGCTATGACCTGCTTCGCGAGGACTACGAGCGCCTGCTCGACCGGCTCGGCGAGCTGGAAGACCGCTTGAATGACGCCGCGGAGCGTGCTACGCCACCCCTCGCTGCCCCCTTCTCAACCGACCTTGCCGAAGCGATTGCGGCCCCGCTGCTGCGCCTGCGGGATGATTACCTCGCGGCGGTGGCCAGTATCCAGGCCGTCGTCTCGGGCCTTGAGGGTCTGGCGTCGGGGTTCAAGGGGCAACACAACGCAACCGGCCGGCCTGAGGCCCAGTCCCCCGCCCCGGCCGCGCCCGGCGAAGCCAGCCGGCCCCAGGCTTCAGCACGGCCGGCACGCATTCATGTCGATGTCAAAGGCTCCGGTTTCGGCGAGCTGCTCGACTTCCAGGAGCGGCTCTCGCAGCTCGGCGGCGTCGCGAGGGTCTCCATCAACGCCATCGACAATGAACGCGCGACCCTGGTGGTTGAGCTGGAACGTCCCCAGTAGAGTCGCGAGGCCACAGAGCCGGTAGACTCCACGGAGAAGGCTGGCCGGTCAGGACGCGGCCATGCCCACGGGGAGATCGGATGGACGTCAGCGAATACAACGCCGCGTGGCTTCGCGCCTGGTCGGACAAAGACACCGCGAAGCTCCTCACCTTCTATCACCCAGAGGTGGTGTACCGGGACGGGCAGGTACCATCCGGGATAACCGGCCACGAGGCGCTCCGGGCCTATCTCGATAACCTGTTCCGGGTGACGCCCCCGATGGAGTACGTGCCCGGCGAAGTCTGGCCGATCCCCGGCGGATATTGCGGACGGTGGATTTGCACCATCTCGCTGCCCGGCGGCATCCAGCGAAAGATGCGCGGTTTCGACCTGGTGCTCCTCGACGGAGACCAGATCACGCTCAACGAGGTGTACACGCACAACCTCCCGTGACCGCGAAGCTCAGCGGACGGTCCGGAAGAATTCGACGATCTCTTCGCGGAGGAGGGCGGGCTGCTCGAGCGCGGCGAAGTGGCCGCCACGCGGGAGCTCCGTCCAGCGGCTGATGTTGAAGCGCTGCTCGGCCCAGTTCCTCGGCACGCGCCATGGCTCCTTCGGGAACACCGCGACTCCGGTGGGAACCTCAACCCTGGGGTACACAAAGGCGGCGGGGTCCCGCCGCGCCTCGTAATAGATCCGCGCCGCGCTGGCGATGCGGTTCGGCGCCCAGTAGAACATCAGGTTGGTGAGCAGGACGTCCTTCGAGAACGTCGCCTCAATGTCGCCCGGGTGGTCGCTCCAGGTGTAGAATTTTTCCACTACCCAGGCAGCCAGGCCAGCCGGGGAGTCGGTCTGTGCCATCGTCAGCGAATCGGGCTTGGTCGACTGCACGTTGGAGTAGCCGGTCTCAGCTGCCTGGAAGGCATCGCGGGCCGCGATGGCCGCACGGTCTGCTTCCGTCGGCTGCGGCGGCGGCGGGGCAATCACGAAGTTCAGGTGTGCGCCCGCGATGTTGTTGCCGTAGGCGGAGGCCATCTTCGCGCTGATGATCCCGCCCCAATCGCCCCCCTGGACTCCGTAGCGAGGGTAGCCGAGCTCACGGGTCATCAGCGCATCGAAGGCGGCGGCGATGCGGCTGATGCCCCAGCCGCGCTCACGTGGCGCGCCGCCGAAGCCGAAGCCGGGCAATGCCGGGATGACGAGGTCGAACGCGTCTTCCTCACGGCCGCCGTGCGACGCCGGGTCTGTGAGGCGGTCGATGAGGAAGAAGAATTCGAAAATCGAACCTGGCCACCCATGGATCAGCAACAGCGGAAACGGAGAGGGGCCCTTGCCTCTGATCTGCCAGAAGTGAAGGTCCACCCCGTCAACTTCGCAGAGGAAGCCCGGATGGCGGTTGAGATGCCCCTCGTGGAGGCGCCAGTTGTAGCCGTTGCGCCAGTAGTCGCAGAGCTCGCGCACGTAAGCAAGGTTCGCCCCGTAATCCCAACCCGCATCGGCGAGTTGCTCGGGCCAACGGGTGCGGTCGAGCCGCTGGTGGAGGTCATCGAGGACGGTATCGGGCACATGGATGGCAAAGGGTCGCGGCGGCATTGGCGAATGATAGCCGGGACTGCGGCGGCGTCCAGCGTTCTCGCCTTGACCCACCATGGGCCCGAACCTAGGATGAGAGTTCCGTGCTGAGGTAGCTCAGGTGGTAGAGCACGGCACTGAAAATGCCGGTGTCCCCAGTTCGAATCTGGGCCTCAGCACCACGAAACAGATTCAGAGCTCGACAATAATGCCGGGCTCTTTCGTTAAGCGGGGGTGCTAGCCCTCCGCTGCAAGCTGCGGGTTGGTGACCGTCAGCTTGTCGTGGATCACCTTCCGCAGGTGAGCCAGCACGGCCTCTCGCCACGGCCCGGCATCTGCGTCGCCGCGCTGGATGCGTTCGCTCAGTTCCCGGTTGCGGGCCAGGAGCCGTTGCCTGACATTCGCGAGCCCAGGCGGCATCGGCTCGACTCCTAGCAGGTGGTCCAGCCCGTCCCACTCGCGCGCGAAATGATCTTCCTGAGAGGAGAGTTCCCGCCGCAGCATCTCGATCACGTTCATCGAGACGCGGGCGTGGAAGCTGGTGCGACCCTGCGTGTTGGGCATCACGTCGTCGCGGAGGAAGCCGGCCACGGCTTCGAGCAGTTCGTCGATTGTGGGGCGGTCCTGCATCAGTCGCCCTTCCCTTCGAGCAGGTTGAGCAGTTCCCACTCCGTTTCAGCGGTCCTCCGCCCGATGCTGGCCAGTTCGACGCTCTTGCTCCGCCCGGTGAGGTAGGTAGCCGCCTGTGTAATGGTGATCACGCCCCACTTTACGTTGCCGTACACCTCCCAGAAGCGCACGCGCTCGGGGTCGACCGGGAACCCACCGGCGGCTTCGTAGTCGCGGAAAAACTGCTGACGGTCGCCGACGCCGGCCATTGGCTTCACGCCACCGAACCGCCACGACTTCACGGCAAGCCAGCCCAGGTCCTCCATGGGATCGCCCCAGTGAGCAAGCTCCCAATCGATGATCCCGCGGACGCCGTCCTCCCCGAAGAGGAAGTTGCCGAGGCGGTAATCACCGTGCACGAGCACCTGATCGTCAACCGGGGGCAGGTGCGCGCGGAGCCAGCGGAAGGCGAGCTCGAAGACCGGGTGCGGATCTGGCGATGACGCGCGGTAGGCGCTCTCGTAGTGCTCGATCTCGGCCTGCGCGGGAGAGACGCCGGGGGCCGGCCGCGGCAATTCGGCAAGCTCCGGGTGTGCCTCCAGGCGAATGGTGTGGATGCGCGCCAGGCTGGTCGCCAGCTGCGCAGCGATGAGCTGGCGCGCCTGCGCGTATTGCTCGCCGCGGATGAGGCGGCTTCCCAGCGTTTCGCCCGGGACTCGCCGCATCACGAAAAACTTCACATCGAACGAGTCGTCACCGTCCCAGAGTGGTTCTGGAACCACAACGCCCGCATCCCACGCCGCCTTGAGGAGGTGGTACTCCAGCGCTCGACCGGGCATCGATGGCACCCCGGGGATGGGGTCGCAACGGAAGATCGCCTCGATGCGCCCGTCCCCGGTGACAGCATCGAACGACCACGTCTCGCGCGAAGCGCCGCCGGAGAGCCGCACCAGTCCCTCGATGGTGTGCGGCTTTCCGGTCTTCGCTTCGATAAAGCGCGCCAGGCCGGCGCTGACCGTCTGGGCGTCCACGCTCTAGTCCACCTGGTCGAGATACTCGCTCAGGCCATAGCCCTTGCGTTCGCCGTCGAGTGTGTACTCGGTCATGCCCTCGCCAATATGGGTGAACATGCCGGCTCGCCGGTTACGCAGCGGAATGAAGCCCCTGACCTTCCCCTCGATGACATGCGTCTCGCCATTGGCCAGGGTCACCTTCGCCTTCAGCCCGCTGTGGTAGTTGGTGTTCTCCTCGTATGTGGTGTCGAGCTCGGCGTCCTTGATCTGGATGATCTCGTCCGGGCCGCGGTGAAACACGCCGCCGACCCGGCCGCCGACTATCGAGAGCACCATGCCCAGGTCATCGCCGAAGTTCCCGGTGATCCAGCGGTAGGATGGGGTGGATTGCCAGTACCGGGGGCCCCACGAATGGTCGCGCAGTCCGTGGCCCTTGATTTCGAGGACCGGGCCATCTTCGACCTGGAGCGTGCCGGTCACGCGCATGTGCTGCTCGTAGTGGGCACGCGCGAATTCGTTCTGGAGGCCGCCCGCGTTGGGGTCCGAGACATGTCCGTAGATGGCGCCGACGCCCTCGTGGAGGAGATCGAGCCTGATCTTCTTGTGCGGATTCTCCTTGAAGGCCACGCTCGGCTCGCGCATCTCGCGCGGGTCTTCGAGGTAGACCACTGAGCCCTCGTAGGTCGTGCGGATCTTTTCGCCAGGGACAAGCACCTCGACCTTCAGCCCACCGGCGTTCCAGCCATCGTTACTCGAGATCTGTGGCCGCTTGTAGTTGAAAAGCGCCGAGCCATCGGGCTGATACACGATGACCGTCATCTCGGCGTGGCCCTCGTTGGCGCGGTTGCCAATGCGCAGGAAGCCGCCCATCTGCTTCTCGCGGTCGAAGAAGTTGAAGTAGACGGATTCGTTGAAGTTCTCTTCCGGCCCGAGCGGGTGGGTGTAGTCGTCTTCAGGTTTGACGTTGCCGATGATGGTCACCATCTCTCAGTATCTCCCCGGCGAAGTGTGCGCTGGCGCAGGATGCGGCGGGATCATAGACCAAACACCGCCGGCCTGCCTTGCGCCGGGAGGAAGACGATGCGCCTTGCAAAGAACTGTCTCGATGTCGGCCTTTTCACCACGAACCTCGGTCCGATGCTGGAGTTCTGGCGGCGCGAGGTTGGGCTCCCGTTCGAGGAGCTCCTCCCCGTGGGCGGCGGAATCCACCAGCACCGCCACGCGATGAATGGCGCCGTACTGAAGATGAACCACGTGCGGGGCGAACTCCCTGACCCGGGCCCATGCGGCTACCGGGAGCTGTACATCGTCCGCGAAGGGCGGCGTGTGCCGAAGCGGCTGACGGACCCCGACGGCAACAGGGTGGTGCTCGTGCCACCCGGGTTTGCGGGCATCGAGTCCGTGGCGATGGTGGTAGCCGTGAGCGACCTCGCCTGGGCGACGAGTCACTACCGGGGCTCGCTGGGGTGGGAGCCCGTCGACGAAAACCGCTTTCGCTGCGGAACCACTCAGATCGTGCTGGAACACGACGAGGCGATGCGACCAGCCGGGGAAATGCGCGCCCGCGGGTTCCGCTATCTGACCGTGCAGGTGTGGGATTGCGATGCGGAGTACTCGAGCGCGCTCGCGCGCGGCGCGCACGACGGGCGCCCACCGGTGACGCTCGGGAGTACAGCCCGCATTGCCTTCGTGCGCGACCCGGATGGGAACTGGCTTGAGATCTCCCAACGCGCGTCGCTCACCGGGCCGGTGAACTGATTGGCTACTGGTCGACCGGCGTGAACGTTCGCAGGTAGTTCACCAGGTGCCAGATCTGCTCCTCGGTGAGCCCGGCATCCTGCCAGGCGATCATCGCCGTCCCAGGAAGCCCGTTGGCGATGAAGTTGAACAGCTGGCCATCCGGGTGCTGGGGCACGTGCACCGTAAGGTCGAGTGGATACGGATTGAGGTCGAGGCCAGGCGGCGGCACGCCCGCCCGGCCGTGGCATGAGAGGCAGTTCTGCTCGTACAGTGCGCGCCCGGTGTTCAGGGAGTTCGCATCGGGGAACACCGGGTTCACGGGGAGCGAAGCGTCGGGCTCGTGTGCATGCACGGCGAAGAGGAGGAGCAGGCCAAATCCGAACCCGCTAATCGTCAGGCCGTTTGCGGCCCATCCCGCCTCCTTGCCCAGGGCGCCGCGGATCGGGCCACGGAACAGGGCAAACCCGAGTCCGCAGAGGACGAGCACGAGCCCGCCAAACTGGTTCCATGTGAGCCCCGGCGCGGGCTTCGCCCACGCGCCCGAAGAGACGGCGCCAGCGACCGGCAGGCCAGCGGGCCGCACATCGAAGAACCCACGCACGTCATCCACGTCCGGGCGGCGGACTTCTACCTCAACACGCCACCGGCCCTCCAGCGTCATGAAGGGGCCCTGACCGAGGTACGCTCCCTCGCCTGAGCGGGAGAGCGTCAGGGTCGAGGCGCCTACCGCCTGGTCTTCCTGGTAACGGAACGTGAGGCGCACCCGATCGGCCTCCACCGGAGCACCCCCGGCATCGGAGAGTTCGACGCGATAGGTGTTGAGCCCGGTCTGGTTGGGATCGATCGCCAGGCGAATCCCCAGGTCCGCGAACGTTGCCTGCTGGTCGAACGGCTTCCGGCCGGGGTCGAGCGTGATCGACCGCGAAGCGGTGGTCTGCGTGAGAGCCGAGGCCGCCAGGAACACGCCCAGGCCAAGGCCAACCTCGGCCACGACCAGGTAGCGAAAACGCCGCGGTTGGCCGCGCCGGCCGGTGGCAAGCCGCGCCTTGCCCCGGCGGGCGTTGTAGGCGGCAACTCCGAGCAGGGGAACCATCAGCCCCAGCTTTGCCAGCAGCGTCACGCCATAGCGCGTATCGACGAGCTTGGCCCCGGAATCGATCTGGACGAAAGCCCCCAGGAATCCGGTGGCGAGCAGGATGAACACCATGCACGACGCGAGGAGCGAAAATCGCCCCATCAACGTCCGCCAACGGTCCTCGCGGGGTCCCACCCGGACCGCGACCGCCAGGCCCAGGACCGCGCCAATCCAGCCCAGGGCAGCGACGCCGTGGAGAAAGTCGATTCCTCGCGCCCAGGCGCTCCCCGGTACCGCAGCGGCGTGGCTCGTCGCCGTGAAGGCCCACAGGTAGAGCGCGACCGTCACCACCAGCGCGGCGGCGACGCGGCGGGAGAGCCGGGCCACGTTCGTCGCGAAGAAGCCCATGGCCAGCACGAGACCGAACCGGGCGAGCCAGTAGCCGCCGCTCTGCGTTTCGAACAGGAGCTCGCGAGCCGGGATGCCGCGGTAGGCCTCGCGGATGACGGCGAGATTCAGGAGGGTGGCGATGCCGAGCACAACCACGCCTGCCGCCGCGGTACGAGCCAGGGCGCGCCTGACCGTGGCAGGTGCTTCGCCCCATAGGAGGGATATCAGCGCGCCGGCCGCGACCATCGCCAGGCCGAGCAACGACAGTGCCCGCACGGCGATCCCGTCGGCCCGGGGAGTCTCGACGTTCCCCGCGGCGACGCCGGCGACCGCATTCACCACGTCGGGCGCCGAGCCATCCGGGTTGAGCACCGTGAACGGGAACGAGCCCCGGATCGCGTGGCCATCGATGCGCGACACGTTGCTCCACAGCACGTTGTAAACACCGGGACCGATCGGGGGGAGCTCCACCTGCATGGTCACCCCGGAAACACTGGCCGGC
Source organism: uncultured Anaerolineaceae bacterium (assembly GCA_964648195.1). GTDB lineage: Bacteria > Chloroflexota > Dehalococcoidia > Tepidiformales > Tepidiformaceae > Amarobacter. The sequence goes on from CAZYLL010000001.1 coordinate 246,168, forward strand.
GCCGTCTCGATGACCTGTCCGCGGGAATCCAGGAGCTGGATGGAGCTCGACCGGGCGTCGATCGGTTCGGTGAACTGGAGCGTTACGCGCGCGGGGGCGCGCTGAAGGAACGCGTTCGCCCCCGGGTCGGAGCTGCGGAGGGCCGCATGCGCTGACGACGCCTGGGGCTGCGAGAGCGCGAACATCGCACCCGCGACGAGAAGGAGCAGCGCAAGGGGAACCTTCACGGCTGCCTTTGCACCAGGAGGAACGTCCCGCCGGCGCCCAGGACCAGCATCCCCACACCTACTGCCACCACGAGAATCCAGGTCACCCCGCGCGTGTTGCTGCCGGCATCCAGCGCCGGGGGCTGGGCGCCGGTCCCACCGGCATCGGGCCGGGCACCCGCCAGGTCCTCCCGGAGCACCTCTTTGCCGGGGCTGGGCACGGCGGCCGGGTCGTACGTGAACGTGGTCTCACCGCTGACGTCGTCGCCGTCTTCGGAGCTCAGTGTTTTCCAGCGCACGGTGTACGTTCCTGGTGCCAGGTCAGCCGGCAAAGGGACACTCAGGCGAGCTCGATTGGCGTTGTCGATGACGGCAGCCACGGAGGTCACTTCGGCGCCCCCCGCGTCGAAAACGTCGATGTCGTTCGCGCCCGGCTGACGCGCGAGTTCCTGGCTCATCTCGAAAACGACCTCGCTGGGGCGTTGGACCAGCACCGCACCATCGCCTGGCTTGACCCGGATGGGCTCCGCATGCGCCGCAACAGAGACGACCGCCACGAGGGCGAGGAAGATAGCGGCTGCCGCCGCCAGCACTCTCATGCCAGCAAGTCTAGCCCGGGGGGCCGGGGCGGCAACGCCCGGGAGGTCAATCCCTGCAAGCTCGCAAACGGGTCAGTCGCCTGAAGCAACGAGCCCCAGGTACCGGTCGCGGTCAGCGGCCGTCGCGGGCTTGTGCTTGACGTCGTCGGGGCGCATGGCCCTCAGCCAGGTTGCGAACTCGAGCAGGATCCCGTCGGGGTCCATGAAGTAGAACGACCGGATGAACGTGCCTTCGTGGACTTCATGGCTAACCTGCCGGGGGCTGTCATCGTGATTGAGGATCGGCGTGACATGGACGCCCCGTGCCTTGAGCTTCGCGTGATACTCCTCGAATTTCTCTGCGGGCACGTCGAAGGCAACATGGTTCATCGAGCCGTGCGCGCTGGCCAGCTCGCCCTCGCCGGGCATCCCGGCCGGGGCAGAAACGCCTGGCGCGGCCTCGGGCGCATTTGGGAACCAGAAGAACGCCAGCGAATCGCCGTTGCCGATATCGAAGAAGAAGTGCTGGCCCATGTTGCCCGGCAGCTCGATTGTCTTGATCAGCGGCATGCCGAGGACATTGGTGTAGAAATCGACCGTCCGTTCCATGTCGCGGCAGACCAGCGCCAGGTGGTTGATCCCGCGCAGCTCGAATTCGGTGTTCTCGCGTTCCATTGGTCCCTCCTCAACGGCGTCCCGGCCGTGCACACAGGGTACACCGCCACCGGGGAAACTTGAACGCTCGTCCGGTTATCGTCCCTCGCTTCTGTGCTCCGAGAGCCAGAGGTCGTGCATCAGCTTCACGTGCCCCACGTGCTCTGGAGGATGGCCGATCGCAGCGAACAGCGTTCCCGCGCCGTTCCGCGGCGGCACGGGCAGGTTGTCGTTGGCGATGAACTCCACCGTTGCGCCAAGGTGGGCTCCGGTCCCGGCGGAAAGGATGCCCGTCACCTCATCCTCGAACCCGTCGATGAGCTCGAGGAGCGCCGCCTTCGACACACCGGCCGTTCGGAACGCTTCCGCGCGGTCCCCCGCCCCGTACTCCATGAGCGAGCCCACGCGCCCGGACCCTGCCAGGAGGAGTGGGCGGCCAGAGCGGCGAATGAGCTCGCACCGGGCAGCGGCTTCCAGTCCATCGCCTGGCCGGGCAGGTCCTCAATGGCCGAGCGCAGGAAGTGGAGCGACTCACGGGTGACCTGGAGTGCGCCCTCATGGGTTGGCGTCAAGCAACCTCTCATTATTCGGCTTCTGCCAGCATCATCGAGCTGCTGCGCGATCAGCGCACCCTGCCCGGGCATCGAACCGCGAGCACGGGGCCGAATCGTCCCTTCCCCGGCGGAGCCATATAATCGAACAACTCGCCCCGCAGGAGCCTTGCATGCTGTTTTCCGTCCGGCTCGTTTCGCGCCAGCCCCACGATATGTCGCCTGATTCCTGGCAGACCGTGGTTGCCGATCAGCTCCGCGCCGTGAAGTCCCAGTTCGACCAGGGCAAGATCCGGTCGATCTACCGGGAGGCGGGGGTCGGCGTCCTGGCGATCTACGATGCTGCCGATGCCCGGGAGATGGACCAGCTGATCGCCGCGCTGCCGATGGCGCGCTATTTCGCTCAAACGGAAGTCCACGCGCTCTGGGATATGGCGCCCACCCTCCAGGGGATGTAGGAATGACCACGGTTTCGCCCGATGACTTCAAAGGCGCGCTTGGCTCCTGGGCCTCGGGTGTAACCGTGGTGACCACCGCGCTCGATAGCCTGGTCTACGGCATCACGGTATCGAGCTTCTCGTCGCTCTCCCTCGACCCGCTGCTGGTGATGGTAGCTCTCGCGGATAGCAACCATTTGCCGGGGATGATCAAGCGTTCCGGGCACTTCGCTGTGAGCATTCTCGCGGACGACCAGCAGGACATCTCGGCATATTTCGCCACATCCGGGCGCGACCCGCGGCCAGCATTCGACTTTCCCGTGGCATCGCGCCCCTGGCACACTGGCAGCCCCATCATCGAAGGCGCCATCGCACACCTGGACTGCGAGCTGCAGGAGGCCATCCAGGGTGGAGACCACACCATCGCGGTCGGGAGGGTGGTGGGCGCTGCTTTCGACCCGGGACGGCAGCCACTTGTGTATTTCCGCCGCGCCTACCGCAGCGTTACCGAGGTGCCCCATGGCGGTTAAGGTCATCATCGAACGCCGGGTACTGCCCGGCCAGGAACGCCGTGTGCTCGAACTCCTGCGAGCCCTCCGCATCCGCTGTCTCGACGAGCCGGGGTACATCACGGGCGAAACCCTCAGGGATAGCGAAGACCCGCACAACCTCGTTGTCATCAGTACGTGGTTTGGGCTCGGCGACTGGCGGAGATGGCACCAGTCGGAGGAGCGCCGTGACTTCGAGACCCGAATCCGGCAGCACCTCGCGACCCCCGAGCGCGTCCGGGTGCTCCTCGAAGGCCTGACCGAGCACCACTCCGGTGCCTGAGCGAATCTGCTCACCCGCTCAGCGGTAACTTTGCGCAATTCCGCACAAGCGGGGTAGTATCCGCTTTCGGGAGGTCTGGCCGTGTCACCTGCGCTCGCATTTCTGGGCATCTCGATCCTCGGTACATGGGGCCTTGCAAGCATCGGCCTCATCGCCGGCGGGATCATTATGTTGTTTTTCCCCGGCGACCCAACGACCGCATCCGACAACACGCTGGGCGGCGTCGTGCTGATCGTCGCTGGCCTGGTCTCCGGCGGGTTGATGCAGGTGGTGGTCGCGCCCCTCCTCGGCCTGGATGCCCCGGTCCCCATGCGGGCGAAAGACATCAAGGCGCACGGCAAGTTCACGCGCTGGGCGAACGCCGGGCAACTCCGCGATTATGTCGACGGAATGCCGAAGGAAGTGCGGCTCCGGGCTCAGCGAGTCCTCATCGTTCGCCAGGGCCAGAATGTCTATGCGATGAATGCCCTCTGCTCGCACGCCCGCCTGCCGTTGGGCGGCCTCCCGGGTTCGCCCGTGAAAGCCCAGCCGGTTCAGGACGGCTGCGTGATGTGCCCGTTCCACGGCGCCCGTTTCGAGGTAGCGACCGGGAAGGTTGTTCGCCAGCCGTTCAGCAGCCAGTTCAACAACGACCATCCGTTCCTCGGGGGCCTCCAGTCGAAGCTGTTCAAGCTGCTCCGGTACATCCCCATGCCGTACCAGGCCTTCCCGGTGCCCAGATTCGCGCGGCCCAGCATGGAGGCCGAAGACATGCAGACGTACCCCGTGAAGATCGAGGGCGAGGACATCATGGTGGGCCTTCCCCGCTAACTCCGCCCCTTCCGCCCTAAGCGCACCGTCGGGCATGCTGTGCAGCATGCCCGACTTGCTTTCCTGGCGGACAAAGTTCCCAATCCTGGCGACGAAGACCTACCTCATAAACAATTCGCTCGGGGCCATGCCGGCCTCGGTGGTCGATTCCCTCCATCAGTACACGACTCTCTGGGCTACCGAAGGCGTCGTGGCATGGGACACCTGGCTGCCAGAGGTTGCCAACACGGCGGCGATTCTCGAGGACATGATCGGCGCCCCCCGTGGCTCGATGACCATGTGTCAGAACGTGACCAACGCCCTGGCCGGGATCCTCTCGTGCCTCGAATACGACGGGCCGCGCAATGAGATCGTGTATTGCGCAGGCGAGTTTCCCACCGTCGAGTACCTGCTCGACGGCCAGCGGCGGCTTGGCGCCCGGCCCGTCCGCGTGGGAGACGACCCGCTCGTGTTCCCCGCCGAGGAGCTCATGGCCGCGATCACACCCAGGACCGTGCTCGTGGTGCTCTCCCACGTGCTCTTCCGCACGGCCGAGCTGGTCGACGTGCGTCCCTTCGTCGAAAAAGCGCATCGCGCCGGGGCGCTCGTCGTCCTGGATGCCTACCAGTCGATGGGGGCAGTCCCGTTCAACGTCCTCGAGCTGGACGTCGATTTCCTCGTGGGCGGTTCGGTGAAGTGGCTCTGCGGCGGCCCCGGCGCCGGTTACCTCTACGCGCATCCCGACATCGTCGACCGGCTCGAACCGGCGTTCGCCGGCTGGTTCTCGCACGCCCGGCCATTCGGGTTCGAGGCTCCACCGATCGAGTACGCGCCCGGGGTGGTTCGCTTCACCGGCGGGACGCCGAACATGCCCGCGTACTACCAGGCCCGCGAGGGCTACCGGATCATCCGCGAAGTGGGTGTGACATCGATACGTGAGAAGGCACGCCGCCAGACAGGGATCCTCATCGATGGTGCGCTCCAGCGCGGACTCACCGTGAACACCCCGCCCGGCTTCGATCGGCGCGGCAACCACGTTACCGTCGACATGCCCGGCGCCCAGGAAGTAAAGGACGAACTCATCCGCCGTGGGTTTGTGGTGGACTACCGCCCGGGGGCAGGCATCCGCATCGCGCCCCACTTCTACAACACCGATGAGGAGTGTGAGGCCGTCCTCGACGAGATCGTCGCCATCCGCCGCGGGCATTGAGTCCGGGGGCCACATGCGGCTCCGGGACGCGGCGCACCGCGTCCGGCTAATCGGTGTAGCGGAAGAATCCTCGCCCGGTCTTTCGCCCGAGGTGGCCGAGGCTCACGAGCCGGCGAAGCAGGGTCGGCGCCTTGAACCTGGGCTCGCCGTACTCCTCGAACATGCTCTCCGCGATCAACTTCAGCGTGTCCAGCCCGATGAGGTCGGCTGTGGCAAGCGGGCCCATCGTGTGGTTCAGCCCCACCTTGCAGGCGTTGTCGATGTCCTCGGCGGTCGCGACTCCGTTATCGAGCATCTCGATCGCGTCGAAGATGAGCGGCACCAGCAGCCGGTTGGCGATGAATCCGGGCGTGTCCTTCACCTGCACCGCAACCCGGCCGAGCTTCTCGCAGAACTGCATCGCGTCGCGGAGCGTCTCTTCGGTCGTGCTCGCAGTCGAAACGACTTCCACCAGCTTGAGCGCCCATGGTGGGTTGAAGAAATGCAGTCCAATGACGCGCTCCGGGCGCCCGCTGGCTGCGGCAAGGTCGCTCAGCGGCAGCGAACTCGTGTTGCTGGCCAGGAGCGCATCGCCCCGGCAGACCTCTCCGAGCCTGCGGAACACACCGGCCTTCACCGCGATATCCTCAACCACCGCCTCGATCACCGCCTCCATGCGGGCCACGCTTGCCAGGGAACCAATATCCGAAGCCCCCGAAAGCCGGTGGCAGGCATCCTCGCACGCCTGCCGGGTGATCCGCCCACGCTCTGCTTCGCGCTCCAGCCGCCGTCGAATGCCGCCGATGGCCGATTCGACCCGCGCCTGGTCGACGTCCACCAGAGTCACGTCGAACCCGTGGTAGGCGGCAACCTGAGCAATCCCGCTGCCCATCAACCCGGACCCAATGATCCCGACCTTTTCGATTCGCATGCGGACCCATCCTATCCGGTTTGGCTATCCATCCATAGCTGTCACGCATTCTAGCGGTGGTGGCCGCCGGGGCGCGACTGCCGCCGCGATGGTAGACTGCGCCCCACAACAGGAGGTGCCATGTCCGTACCAGAACAGAGCCTCATCACCGATGAACACCGCGCCCAGATCGGCCAGAAAAGCGACCCGATAAAGGTCGTTATCAAGGAAGAAGACGCACGCCGCATGCGCGACGTCCTGGGCGACACCGACCCCCGGTACGCCGATGGGACAGGGATTGCGCCTCCCTATGTCATCGCGGGGATGGGCGGCGGACCGCGCCGGGGAATGCCGCAGGTGCTCCCCGGTGGGCTGCTGACGCAACAGGAGTGGAAATTCACCCGGCCGTTCAGGATTGGCGAAGAGCTCACCGCCATCTCCCAGGTGTTCGACATCCGAGACCGGCTCGGTGGTCGCTACGGCTATAGCGTCCTGGTCACGCAGGTGACCGACTATTACGACGCCAACGGGAACCATGTCGCCTCGGCCATGATCACCATCACCCAGTTCGACCCGAAGACCCAGAGGAAGGGCGACGAATGACGCAGCGCTACTACGAAGACGTGAACGTCGGCGACGAGACGGAACCGGTCGAGCGGATGCCGACGACGGACATGGCCATCGACTTCTTCGGGCGCGATAACCCCACGAACCCCGCGTTCTCGGACATCGAAGCCGGGAAGCGCCTGGGTGTGGGGGGCGCCCTGGTGCCCGGCCTGCTGAAGCTTTCGTGGTTGACGCAGTACGTGAGCGACTGGGCCGGCACGGCAGCCGAGGTCCGCAACCTCCGCGCGGCGTACCGCCGGCCCGATGTGGCCGATCGGCCTCTCGTGCTGGCCGGGCGCGTCGTCGACAAGCGTATGGAAGACGGCAAGCCGATCGTCGAACTGGAAGTCGCGACCCTCTCGGACGGGCAGCCCAGCACGCGGGCGAATGTGCAGGTCGAGCTGCCGCTGCGGGGCGGCTAGGGACAGGGGCTTACCAAAGAGAAGCCACCTGCTATAGTGGTAGTTGCAGGTGCAACATTGCACCTCAGACCGGCCATCGAGGTGTCCCGTGCCCGCAGCAACTGCCCCGAATAACCTTGCGCTCCCGCGGGTGCCGCGCCCTGGGCCCGAGCGCGTGCTCCGGCCTGTCGCCCACACCATCACCGCGCCCACCTTCCTCGAAGGCGATGGCTTCCAGGTGCGGCGGCCTTTCCCGGGCATCGACATGGGCCTCGCGGACCCGTTCCTGCTGCTCGACCACCTCGGAGCCGTTGAGTACGCGCCCGGGGAAGCGAAGGGAGCGCCCTGGCACCCCCATCGTGGCTTCGAAACGGTGACGTACATCATCGATGGTGCGATTGAGCATCACGATTCGACGGGTGGGGGAGGCCTGATAACGGACGGCGCCACCCAGTGGATGACGGCCGGCTCGGGCATCCTCCACGATGAGGTGCCGCCGGAGTGGCTCGTCCGCAAGGGTGGCCTTTTCCACGGCGTCCAGATCTGGGTCAACCTCCCCCGCGAAAAGAAATGGACTCCCCCGCGCTACCAGGAGATCGCCAGTGGTCGCGTCGTCCTCCTGAGCTCGTTCGACGGCGGAGCCCTGGTCAGGCTTATCGCGGGCGACCTGGCCGGGCATGCGGGCCCGGGGGTGACATGGACGCCAATCACCTACGCGCACGTCACGCTCAGCCCGGGTGCCCGCTTCGAGACCGAGTGGCGCAAGGACTTCAACGCGATGGCTTACGTCCTTTCGGGCGCCGGGACCGTGGGGCCCGAGGGCAGGCCCGTTCGCGAGGGCCAGCTCGCCGTCTTCGGTAATGGAGATTCGATCCGGGTGGATGCCGCCGCGGTGCAGGAGGGCCGTGCGCCGCACCTGGACTTCCTGCTCCTCGGCGGGCGCCCGATCCGCGAACCGATCGTGTTCCACGGCCCGTTCGTAATGAACACGCGCGAGGAGATCTTCCAGGCCATCCGTGACTATCACGCTGGCAGGCTCGGCACGATCCCGGCGGAGCGAATCGACTTCTCGCGGCTCCACGGCGACCGCGGCGGAGCGGCCGCCGCAGAGCTCGGCCCGGCAGAGGCGCCAACGCAGAACGAAACGGCGGGGAACTGAGTTTCCTTGCCCGGGAGGCGCGGGCCAACTACGATGAGTGCGTTGGGAGGCCCCGTGGTGTAGCGGCCTAACATGCCACCCTGTCAAGGTGGAGATCGGCGGTTCGAATCCGCTCGGGGTCGCCATTCCACAACCGGGCGGTTGTGGAATTCAACCGCAGCCGCACGGCAACCGGCTCCGGTCGGCCATCTGCAGCGGCGCCGCCACTCTCACTTGCTTTCCCTTCACGTTCCAGACCGGCGCTCACACAGAGAGCGCCGCTACTCCTCCTCTGGTCATTCCTGACGCCCCTCGCGGTCAGGGCGGCCGGGCCTCGCGGCGAAACGAGCCGGATCCCCAGCGTCACCGGTTGGACACGGGTCGCATTCCAGGCTGCCCCGCAATTGCCCCCGCGCTTCTCCCTGGAACGCTCCGAATCCATTAGATGATGGCAGAAGAGCGACTTCCTCAACCTGAAGACACGGCCATCACCTCGCGGCTGACGCCCGACGGTTGGGCCCTGACATGCGGCGCGCCCGGTTGCGACACCATCCTGGCCGGCGTTGCCTGGATCGACATCAACTACAATATGGCCACCAACGTCGCGGAATCGCAGGCGAGCGCGCCCAACCTGCTAGAGTTGCCAGCACCTCACCTCCGCCGGTACCGGCTGGGGGTGATGTTCCCGTTCGATTGGAAGTGGTTCGAGGAGACCAGGACCTGGCAACTGGAGGGCACCCGGCCCACGGAGCATCGCCCGGTAGCCCGGGTGATGCGAATCATTCGCGGGAACTGGAACACCGCCGAACTCGGTCAACTGGGGGCGCCGCCGTTCTTCGTCCGCTGCTGGGCTTGCGGAACGTTGCAGCAGGTCGCACCGTACCGTCGCAAGGGAACCCCACCCCTCACTTCGATTGCCGAAGACGAATCCACTCCCGGTGCCCCGCCGGCGGGCGCTGTGAACAACCTGCCGGTGCGTAAATCGCTCTACGGGGCCGTGGTCAACAGTCGCACGATCCGCCGCCATCGTTGAGGCCGGGTCACTGTACCCAGCGATCCCCCCAACCTCGCTCGGGCTGATGTTCGGCGAACGGCCATCGCCTGCCAAACGTCTCCTCGAACACGACGCTTCTCACGGGCTTGCGGTTCACGGGCCCCTGGCGGTCGGTGGGGTAGCCGAGCGGGATCAGGCAGTACAGCTGGTTGCTCTCCGGAATGTCCAGCATCGTGTAAAGCTCTTCGCGCATCGGCAGGTTGAAAATCGAGCTACCGAGGCCCAGCGCCCGGGCAGCAAGCTGGAAGTTCTGCACCGCCGGGAACGTGCTTCCGCCGGGGGTCGAGTGGCGGCCGCGCATGCCCAGCACGGCGACGACCACCGGAACGGTATCGAGGTTGTGCGCGAGGTCGCGGACGCTCAGGAGTGAGAGCCGTTGATTCCGCGGCAGGGCGGCGATGTCTTCTTCGGAGCCGTACCGGGCGGAGTACCGCTTCCACCCCTCCAGCGCCCACTCCTTCAGCTGCCGCTTGATGGAAGCATCGCGGATGATGATCCATCGCCAGTCCTGGGCATTCTGACCCGATGAAGCCCGGATGGCCGCATCGAACAGCTGAAACAGCACATCGTCGGGCACCGGGTCCGGCTTGAAGCGGCGCAATGCGCGGGTCGTGTAGATGGTTGCGAACAGGCCAGGGTCGTCAGTCATGCGCGGATTGAATACCAGGCCGGGGCGGGCTGTCCAAGCCGGATGCTCACGCGTTCGAAGTTTCCGGGGAAAGAAGCCGGCGGACAGCGTCAAGCAATTGCGCCGGCGTGAACGGCTTGGCAATGAAACTGACCGCAGGCGTGGACTCCGTTCCTGGCAAGGGCAGCTCTTTCGCGTACCCGGAAACGTACAGGACTCTCAGCCCGGGCCTGCGCGCGGTGAGCTCCCGGGCGAGCTCAACACCGCTCATGTGCGGCATCACGACATCGGTCACCAGGATGTCGATGCTCTCCAGGGCTTCGCCGGCAGCCCTCAGCGCCTCATGCCCGTCGCTCGCCGCGATGACGCGCATCCCTGCTGATTCCAGCACGCGCCGGGCCATTGCCAGCAGCTGGGGCTCGTCTTCGACCATGAGCGCTGAACCATTGATGGGCGTCGCAGCGGCGTACTCGACAGACGTGGCCTCCGTCCGCGTTTGGGAAGCAGCCGGGACGATGAACGTGAACGTGGTTCCTTCACCGGGAGCGCTTTCTGCCCAGATAGCTCCCGACGCCTGTTGGGCGATGCCGTAACACGTTGCCAGTCCGAGTCCCGTACCCTTCCCGACGCCTTTGGTGGTGAAGAACGGCTCGAAGATTCGCTGGAGCGTTTTTTCGTCCATGCCCACTCCGGTATCGGCGACCTGGATGCCGCTGTACCTTCCCGGCGCCACGCCTCGCGCGAGCGCGGCCCCGGGCGCCAACAAATCCATCGAGAGGGAGCGTACGGTGATGGATCCACCAGGGGGGACGGCGTCGCGGGCGTTCACGACGAGGTTCAGCACCACCTGCTCGAACTGGACGGGGTCCATGACGATCTGGCCCGCCGCCTCATCCAGGAGCACCTCGAAACGGACATCGCTCCCGACCAGCGGACGCAGCATGCGGTTCACCCCGATGAGCGCGCGATTGAGGTCGATCTCCTGGACCTGGACCACCTGCTTCCTTGCGAACGCGAGCAGCTGCTGCGTCAACTGGGACGCACGCTGCCCGGCCTTTGTCACTTCTTCGATGTCCTCCCGCGCCGGCGACCCCGGGGCGAGCGCGTCTTTCACGAGCGAGGAGTAGGTCAGGATCACGGTGAGCAGATTGTTGAAGTCGTGTGCGATCCCGCCTGCGAGGCGTCCGACCGCCTCCATCTTCTGGGCCTGGCCGAGCTGCTCCCGGAGCCGTTCACGTTCGGTGATATCGACAGCAACGCCGACTACGCCCTCGACGGTTCCGTCAGCACCCGCCAGGGGCGCGCAGAATGCGTCGAAGGCCAGCGTGCCGTTCCCAACGTGGAGCGAGACCGACTCCCCTGCCAACGCGCGGCGCACGGCGTCAGCCAGCCCGGCCAGATCGCCGGCGTTTTCGAACACCGGCTTGCCCACAAGCTCGCCCGGTCGCAGACCGAGGCTCGCAAGCGCCTGCCCGTCGGCGAGGGTGAACACCCCGTCGCGGTCGGTCGCAAAGATGATGACCGGCGCGGCCCCAACCACCGCCGCGAGCAGGTCGCGCTGCTGCCGCAACTGGCTTTGCATGGCGCGCGCCTCGGTGACGTCCTGGACGGTGCCGATCATGTGCAGAGGCTGCCCATCTTCCGAAAAGACCACCTCTCCCAGCTCGTGCACGGTGCGGATGGAGCCGTCATCGGCCCGCACCAGGCGATGGTCAATGGAGTAACGTTCGCCGGCGAGGGCACGGGCGACGGCCTCCTCGACCAGCGCCCGGTCGTCCGGGTGGACCCGCTCCAGGAACGCGGGGTAGGTGGCCGCGAACTCCTGCGGCTCGAGGCCGAAGATGCGGTAGATCTGGTCGGACCACCAGAGCGCGTTCGTCTGAATGTCCCAGTCCCAGTTGCCGACGCCGGCGACTTCCTGCGCCCGGTTCAGGCTCTCCTGGCTCCGCCGGAGCTCGTCTTCGGCCAGCGTGCGGTCTGAAACGTCGATGCAGGAGAGCATCACTCCCATGGGTTCGCCGGCATCGTCGGTAACCTGGCTGGCGGAGATTTGGACCGCGAACCGCGTACCTCCGCGGCGGACCGCCTGCAACTCGCCGGACCAGGTCCGGTCTCTGGCGCCGAGCGAGCGCACGACGGCCCTGATCCGTTCGGGTTCCGCCCAAAATTCCTCAATGGGCCGGCCCAGGGCAGACTGCTCGGCGCCGAGCTCCCACATACGCGCGAACGCCCGGTTCACGTAGGTCAGCCGGCCTGCGACATCGGTGATGGCGACCGCACTGAGTGACACAGCGAGCGCGGCCGCGGACCGCTCGAGTTCGTCGTAGGCCAACTTGAGCTCGGTCACGTCTTCATGGGAGATCACGCAGAGCGGTTCTCCAAGACCACGCGTTAGCGCTGCCTTCATAACGAACCAGCGTTTCCCCTGGACCGTGTGAATGGGAACTTCCCTGCGCAGTTCGGCCCGCGAACCCGATAGCACTTCGCCCAGCGCCGCACGAACGTCCTCGTCGCATCGATCGAGATAATTGCCGCCGACGGCGGCCGGCGCCCATTGTTGAGCGGCGTGCAGCGCAAAGTCCTTCCAGGCACGGTTAACATGAACGATCTTGCCCTTCGCGTCGATCACGACGATATGCTCCGAAAGCGTGTCGAGGACCGTCTGGAGCAGAACGAGAGATGTCCGCATCCCGGCTCGCAACTCGAGTGCAGCCGCTTCTGACGCCTTCCGCTCGCTGACGTCCTCCACGACTACCACAAAGTGGAGAGGTTCGCCCTCACCCGACCGCCGGAGTGAAACCGTCGTCAACACCCAAACGACCGCCCCGTCTTTCCGCAGCCAGCGCTTCTCGGCCCTGTAGGTCTCCCGGCCGCCCGACATGAACTCAGCCAGAGCCCTGGTCTCGGCTTCCAGGTCCTCGGGATGGGTGAGCCCGTTAAAGCCCATTTGTAGGATCTCGGCCCGGGTGTAACCGGTGATCTCACAGAGACGGGAATTCACGCGCATCCACGAGCCATCGAGCGACACGTGGGCCATCCCCACCGCTGCCTGCTCGAACGTTGCCCGGAAGAGCTCCTCGCGTTCGAGGAGGTATGCTTCTGCCTCCACCCTGTCGGAGACATCGTGGGAGACCAGGAGCACCGCCTGCTCTCCGGCGACAGCCGCCGGAAGAGGAGTCACGTGCACCTCGAACCAGCGGACAGCCCCGCTGGCCGAGACGATCCGCAGGACCTGGTGGTGATCGAAGCTGCTTGACGATCGTTCGAGGAACCACCGGGCAGCGAACTCGCGGTCCTCGGGATGGACGAAGCTGAGTGCAGATGCTCCGACGATATCCGCCAGGTGGGAGCCAAGGACCGCCTCGTGAGCGCTGTTCGCGTTGAGGATGCGCCCCGAGGCATCCAGCAGGGAAATCAGGTCCGGAGAACCATCGAGCACGTAACGGAAGAGGATCTCCTGGCGATCCCGGGCCTGTTCCGCCTCCCTTAGCGCGGACAGGTCGCGGATGACGGCAGTGAACACCGTGTTCCCGCGGCTTTCGATCCGTGCGATCGACGCCTCGGCGGGAAAGCGCGTACCGTCGCTTCGCAGCCCCACGATCTCGGGCCTCGCCTGCATCCGGGTCTCTGCTGCGCCGGAGGCCATGAAACTCTCCACGAACCGCCGGTGGGGTACCCGCGATGGAACCGGGATGAGAACGTCGAGCGGCCGTCCGATGAGCTCGCCCGGCTGGTAGCGGAACATCTCGTTGAGCGCCCGGTTGACGTGGATGATCTGGCCAGCCTCGTCCACGGTGATCACGGCGTCCGACGCAAGGTCGAGCACCGCTTCGAGGAAGGCCGGGGAGCTATCGGGCCGGAAAGCGGTCGCTTCGCCGGGGGAAATTGGTTCCACGGACGCCACTACCCGGGCACCCTCCCCCGGCTACCGGCCAGCGATATCGGGCCAGGGGCTTGAGGCGCTGAACGGCCGGGCGGTGGGATTACCAATGGAAGGTTCATCAACCTGCGAGTGACTTCGATGGGAGTGTACCACTCATTCGCCCAAGTGTTACACCGCGAAGATTGGCGTGGATCAGGGAAAACCCCGTACCCACTTTGGCGCCGCGATTATTGGCATGGAAACGAACGAAATTCCGGCGGCAATGGGGGCCAGCGCTTAGCTCAGCGCACCGCTCGCCAGCAGTTCTGCCACTTCGGCGTCGGGTAGTCCAAGCAGTTCGGTGACCACGTCGAACGTGTCGGCTCCGAGCTGGCGGACGCCCCGGTACTCCGGCGGACGGACACCGTTGAACCGCGCGGGGAAACGGTCGATCCCGTATTCACCGCGGCCCTCCGCGGTGGTCGTGCCGAAGAACTCGCGCGCCGCCAGCTGTCCATCGCGGCCAGTGAGGTCCGCGGCATCCTGGACGGGCCCCGCGGCGATGCCGGCAGCCTGGCAGCGTTGCGCGACTTCGTACCGGTCCATACCTGCTGTCCAGGCTTCGATGATGGCGTCGAGCGCATCAGCATGCGCCACCCGTGAATCGTGCGTCGCGAAGCGCGGGTCGCTGCGAAGCTCCGGCCGGCCCATGACCTCCGAGAGCGCTCGCCACTCGTCATCATCCCGGACCGCGATGGCGACCCACCGGTCGTCGCCAGCGCAACGATACATGCCATGGGGCGCCCAGGCGTCGAACAGGTGCCGGTTGCCCACGGGTTCCGGGTTCGCCCCGTTGGCCAGGTAATCGAGAAGAGCCGGCGCCATGATGCCGAGCCCGAGTTCGTACTGGGAGAGGTCGACGCTTAGCCCGTTCCCCGTGCGCTCGCGGTATTCGAGCGCTTCCAGGGCAGCGAGCGCCGCAGCCAGCCCGCTCAGGTGGTCGGTGAGCGAGAACCCGTAGCCGAGCGTGTGCTCACCTGGCGGGTTGGTCAGATACGTCAGTCCCGTGAGCGCGTGAATCGTGGGGGCGTAGGTGACGAAGTCCTTCCACGGGCCATCCTGCCCCATGCCACCCATCGAGATGACGCTGACACCCGGCTGAGTCGCGGCAAGGGAGGCCCGGTCCAACCCCCAGCGCTTGAGGACCCCCGCACTGAAGTTTTCGATGATGATGTCGGACTTCGCGGCAAGCAGCCGGGCGACCCGCCGGCCACCCTCGTGCGCCATGTTGATGGTCACGCTGCGCTTGTTGCGGTTCCAGCATACGTAGTACGGGTGGTCCGGGGTGTTGGCCCCGCCGCCCCGTGCCGCCGTTCCCACCTTGATGACATCGGCGCCCAGGTCGGCGAGCACGCGCGTGCCGAACGGGCCGGCCAGCACGTGGGTGAAGTCCATGACCCGCACCCCTTCGAGCGGCCGGGACGGTGAAATGTCCGCGCGAGGCGCCCTGGGCACACGAGGCTCCCAATCGACCCGGGCGACCCGGCGGCCGGGCGCAGGATGCGGACCATCGGCAGACGTGCGAAACAGACGCCCGGGGAAAGGCACGCGACCGAAACCCGGGACATCCTGCTCGCGAAGAAAGCTCCGTGCCGCTATCTGCGGGCTCTTCATCAGCGCCTCCTCGATGTTCCAGACCACCCCAAACGGCTGGTGGCGGCGCTGCGCTTCGAAAAAGAGCTCTTCGCCATTGCGCCCGGCGACCCATTCGCGCAATACCTTCATCACGTAGGGGAGGTTGCGGACCATCGCCACCACATCGGGGTACTTTTCGCGGCCGGCAAGCTCCTGCGCCGCGCCCTCCTCGATGAGCCATGGAACCAGGACCTCGGCCAGCTTCAGCGAGGCGGTCACCATCACGCCGTGGCCATCCGCGGCTGTGTAAACCTCGTAGGCGCCGCTCCAGTGCAGGCTGCCCTGACGGGGGGCGATGCTGGTCTTCCACACGCCATCCGGGAAGAACCATTCCATCAACACCTGCTCGGTGCAGCTCACCATCGCCTCGTGAGCCGAGAGGTCGACGTGTTGGAACCGCCCGGTTGCGCGTGCGGCGCGGTGGGCCGCCAGCGCGCAGACAGCCGCGTAGAGCCCAACTGTGTGGTAGGCCTGGTTGCCGTATCCCGTCAGCGGCGGTGTCGAGGCATTGCCAGTCACGGAGGCCGAACCGCACATCGCGTTGGCCACCAGGTCGTTCACCCGCCAGCCAGCCAGCGGCCCATCGAGGCCCATCGGCGTCACGCTCACCCGGGTGAGCGCCGGGTTTGCCTGCTCAAGTTCCGCGGGGCCGAATGGCGCTTCCGCAGGTGACCAGTCCTCGACCAGGATGTCCGCCGAGCCGACGAGCCGGAGGAAGGCGGACCGGCCGTCCGGCGAACGGAGATCGAGCTCCAGCGTCGATTTCCCCGCGTTGTACCACGCCTCCTGGATCGAAGGTCCGCCGTGCCCGAAGAATGGCGGCTCGAAGGCAAGCGGGTCGCCGGATGGGGGAACGATTCGCACCACCCCGGCGCCACCATCGGCGAGCAGCCGGCCGGCCAGCACGCCCATCCAGCCTGCACACTCAACCACGCGGAGACCCGACAACGGACCGGGCACAGCCATGGGCGCCGATCATACGGTGCGATCCACTCCCGATGAATCGCGGCCCCCAACGCTGTCGCGGAGGCCCGGCCCGGCCGATAGAACAGGCAGCGCCAGCGGACGAACCTCCGGGGAAACCGGTTGAGGTAAATCCCGGTTGTGCCTGGCGAGATCGTCGGTTAGGGTGCTTCAAGCCCTCAGGAGACTGGAGCAGGTGTTCTGATGCCGTTGTCCCCGCACCGGCCGACCCTGGCAACCATCCTGGTCGCCGTTGTCGCCATGCTTGCCGCACTGGGCTTCTTTAGCCGTACCACTGCGGCCACCACACCGAACGCGATCGCCGAACGCGCCATGCAGGACCTCGGGACCTGGCAGGGCGAGTGCTGGCAATGGATGAAAAAGGTCGTTTTCGAGGCCACTGGCAAGTCGGTGGGTTTCGACTACCGCGACGGCTACCTCGAAGCCGGCGCTATCGAAGTCAGCCTCGCCGAAGCAGGGCCCGGCGATATCGTCCAGATCGCCAGCGACAGCTGGACGGGCCCGGACGCTGAGTACCCCGGCCTGCACACCGCGATCATCCTCGAAGCCAACGGCGACGGGACGTTCGACGTCATCGATTCGAACCAGCTGTGGGACGGGATCGTCCGGCTGCGGCCCGGATACGACCCGGTGGCGCTTTCGCGCGCCCGGGGCCTGAACTTCCACATCTACCGCATCACCCCCGGGCCAACCGCACCGGCGGCCGCGCGCGCCCCCCGGCCCGAATCCAGCGCGAGCCTGGCGCCTGGCGACCGCGCTCGCGTCAACACGCCCGGCGAGTGCCTCAACCTGCGGACCGAGCCGGTCGGGAACGTCATCACGTGCGTCGCACACGGTACGAGCCTCACGGTGATCGGCGGCCCCGTCACCGCTGCCGGTCTCGCGTGGGTCGAGGTCCAGGCGCCCTCCGGGGCCGGGTGGATGGCTGCCCAATACCTCCAGAAAGAAGTCTCGGCCTCCGCCAGCCCCAGCGGGACTGGCGGAGCGAAACCGGTGTTCCAATACCGCGCGTTCGTTCCGCTCGCTTCCAGCGACTGACTCCGTGCCTCACATGACGACTTGTCACGGCTCCGGGTGGTGACACCGGGAGCCGCCCCGCCCTAGGCTGAAACCACTCCCCGCCTGGATTCCGTGATTACGTCGTGAGCGTCCACCACGCCGCCCCTCCCCGGCTGCGCCCCGGCCAGGCCGAGGCGCTAAAGCGGTTCGCCGAGGCACTCCGCTCGGGCTCGACGTCCGAGCTCGTGGTCGTGCCCGTCGGTTATGGCAAAACCGTCATCGGCGTCGGGTCGTTCGAGGTCGCTTCGGGCGTGGCCGGCGCCGATACCTGCCTGTACCTCACCCCCACCGACGTCCTCAGGACCCAGGTATACAACGGGGTCGAGAAAGCGCTGGGGGTGATCGGCAGCGGCCGTCCCATCCGGAAGATTCTCGCCGAGAACGCGTCGCTCGACCGGATCGGCGCTACCGCGGCGAACTTCATCGTCGCCAGCTACCAGCAGGTTGCAGCCGCGCCGCAGCGTTATGCGAAGCTCTGCAAGGGGCGGCGCGTCCACCTCGTGTGTGACGAGGCACACCACCTGGGAGAACGCGGCCAGTGGGCCAAGGCACTTTCGCGGCTCCCCGTCCGGAGCACCCTGCTGCTCTCCGCCACACCGGTCCGGCTCGACCGCGACCCGCTCGCGGGCGCGCGGTACGTCTACGACGACGAACTGGAGGGCCAGGTCATCGACCCCCTCGTCCACGTCACCATGCGGCAGGCGTGGAAGGAAGGCGGCATCCTGAAGCGCCTGAACATGCAGATGAAGGACTATGCGGTCGAATTGCGCAGTGCCGAAGGCGAGGTGTACGAGTTCACCGCATCGCAGATGGCCGAGCTGCCCGACTTCGACCAGCGTTGCGTCCGCCAGCAGCTCCGCTGGAACGAGGACTACGTCCAGCCGCTGGTACGGGAGTTCGCCCTCACTCTGCAGCGGAAGAACCAGCTGGCGCCGGGCCAGCACCAGGGCCTGGTGTTCGCCGCAACCACCGGGCACGCCAATCACCTGCACCGGGTGTTTGGCCGCTGGCACCCTTCGCTGCGTTGCGTCGTCGTCCACAGCGGGGAAGAAATCAGCGCAGCCGAGAACGAACGAAGGATGGCTGACTTTCACGCCGGCAGGTACGACGTCCTCATCCAGGTGAAAAAGGCGAGCGAAGGCTTCGATGCACCAACCGTGAGCGTGCTATTGAAGCTCGATGCGGTATTCAGCCGGGAGCCGGTGATCCAGCAGCTCGGCCGCGGGCTCCGGTACAACCGCGCGCTCCCTGCCGCGCAGAATATCCTGAACGTCTTCATCGGCCGCGATCCGCGGCTGGCCTCGATCATCGAGCACCTGGAGCGCGAGTCTCCGCCGGTCGCCGTGCGGCCCGACCTGGCGACTTCAGATGACGCGCTGAAACCGCCGCCAGAGGACGACGGCGAAGCGGAGCCGGAGGGAGAGCGGGCCACAGCCGAAATCCTGGACGTGGAGGAGGCAGGCGACGCATTCCTGGATGAGACAGGCCGATTCGTGGAGGGACAGCAGCTCACCATGTTCGGGGTGGCCCCGCCTCCTCCTAGGCCAGCGCCGCCCGCTACCTCCCCTTCCCCCCAGGTCGAGGTCGTCGACCTTGCGGGAGAGCTGCAGGAGGCAATCGAGTACTGCCGCACCTGGACCAACCGGGCTGCTCGCGAACGGGCAAAGCGGCTGGGGCACGGCGAAAACCACCATGCCGCACTCAACCTCGCCTATGCCCGCGAGTCGGGCCGCAAAGGCACCCTCGCGACACCAGCCGAGTACCGCCACAAGGGCGACTGGATGAAGCGCCGCTACCTGGAGCTGCTGCGGTAATCCGCGGGAATCTCAGACAGCCTGCACCGGGCGGGCTGCCGTCAGATCGAGGAGGTCGGCCAGGCGCAGGCGCACGTCCCACCCGCGCTGCCCGGCGCTCACGAGAACATCGTCGAATGCCATCACCGACTGCTCGATCAGGGCCGGGAAACCCTTGCCGAGGAGAGCGAGGGCGCTGATGCCGCCGACCCTCAGACCGGTCTGCGCCTCGGCGTCGCGGTGGCTCGCCATTCGAAGCTTCTTCACGCCCAGGGACCGGGCCAACACTTTGAGGTCGATTTCCAGTGTCGCGGGCACCATCACGAGAAACGGCTTGCCCCGAGGCGGATCGTGTTCCACGACGAGCGTCTTCAGCACCTGCCCGGGCGGCATGCCCGTCACCCTCGCGACCTCACGGGCCGAGCGGATGTCGTCGTCGAACTCGAATACCTGGTGCGCGATCTTGCGCTGTTCGAGCATCCGGACCGCCAGCGGCTTTTGCGAGGCCACGCGCAGTCCTACAGGTGCTGGCTCACGCCACCATCGATGTGGAACACCTGGCCGTTGAGATACCCGGCCGCGTCGGACGCGAGAAGCACGGCCAGCGCAGCCAGCTCTTCGGCCTTCCCGAACCGGCGCATGGGGACAAACCGCATCAGCAGGTTCGCCCCAATCTCATCCGGCCCGCGGCCGGGCGTCCAGTCCATCCACCCCGTGGCGATGCAGTTGGAGGTCATGTTCCGGCCGCCCAGTTCCTGGCTCAGGGCAGTCGAAAGCCCCTCCATGCCTGCCTTCGCCGTGGTGTACGCGGCCAATCCCTCGACACCACGTTCAGCGAAGATGGTGCTCACGAAGATGAGACGGCCAGCCTCGCCTTCCGGAAATTCCCGGACAAACGACCGCGCAGTGTAGAACGCGCCGCTCTGGTTCACCGCCTGCACCCGCGCAAACTCCGCGTCCGTAACCTTTTCGATTGGCCTGGCGAGCGGTGCGTCGGCGTTGTAGACCAGGATCGTCGGGTGGCCGAACTCCTTGATGACCTGCTTGAGACCGACCTGTACGTTCGTCGGAAGAGTCACATCCCAGCCCTGGGCGAGAGACTTCCTGCCCATGCCGGCGACGTCCTTTGCAACCCGCCTGGCCTCCATCACCTCATCCCCGTCGAGCGTGGACGAGGCAGCGGCGACATCTGCGCCAGCTTCGGCCAGGGCCAGTGCGATGGCCCGCCCGGCCGGGTTGCCAAATCCCACCACCAGTGCGCGCTTGCCCGCCAGGTCGTAGCCCGGCTTGCGATTCCACTCAGCCACGGGACACCTCCGCGGGTTCGCTGACGACCCACCCGGTGGGGGCGATGCCTCCGGCCAGTCCGCCTCCATCGATGACGAACGCCTCACCGGTGACGTAGCTCGATGCGTCCGAGCAGAGGAACACCGCGAGCGGGCCAAGTTCCCAGGCCTCACCGAGCCGGCGCACGGTGATGAACCGGCCCCGCTGCCTGCGCATCGCATCCTCCTGTTCATCGCGCGGGGGACGTTGCGAGACGAACCCCGGGACGATGCAGTTCACCCGGATGTTCTCGCCCACAACCTGCGCCGCCAGGCTCTTTGTGAGTGAGATGACGCCTGCCTTCGCCGCCGCGTAGCCGATGGACTGTGGCGAAGACCGCAGCGCTGTACCGCTCGCCACATTGAGGATGACACCGCCCTGGTCTTGCTTCAGGAACTGCCGGACGGCTGCCCGCGAGCAGTAGAACGTGCTGTACAGGTTCACCTCGATCGTGTCGTGCCAGTCGGCGTCTTCCAGGTCCTGGATGCGCGCGCCGGCGCCCCGCGCGTCGCCGATCCCGGCGTTGTTCAGCATCACGTCGAGCCGCCCGAAGTGGCCCACGGTCTTTTCGATGAGGGCGTCGCACTCAGCCCGGGACTGGACGTTCGCCGGTACCACAAGCGGGTCGCGGCCGCAGGCAGCCTTGATCTCGGCCGCTGCCGCTTCAAGCTGCGAGAGCGTACGGCTGGCGATGCAGATGTCGGCGCCCGCCTCAGCGAGCGAGATTGCCATCGCTTTGCCGAGTCCGCGGCTGCCGCCGGTCACAATCACGACCCTGCGGGGCGGGCCATCGAGGCGCAGTTTCTCAAGGGCCACGAGGTTCCTCCGGATAGATGTGCGCGCATGATACGTCGAGCGCGCGGCGCGCGGTCAGAACGCGATGCGGATTCCGCCGATGACCAGTGTCAGGATAGCGACTGCGAACCGGTACAGGACGAACGGCAACAACGTGCGGGTGCGCAGGTACCGCAGGAGAAAGTGAATCACGGCAAAGCCGACGGCAGCGGACATAGCGAAGCCGATCGCGAGCTCGAGGCCCTCCCGGCCTGAGAGGCCGGTCAGGTCGCGCGCTGTCAGGGCGGCGGCGCCGACGAAGGCGGGCGTGCCGAGCAAGAAGGCGAAACGGGCCGCGTCGTCCCGGCGGATGTCCCGGAACAGCCCGGCGCAGAGCGTTGCACCGGAGCGCGACACCCCGGGGATGAGGGCGGCTGCCTGCGCAAGACCGATGAATGCAGCATCAGCCAGACCGATCCCGTCCATGGTCCGGCGGTTCGCCGTGCGCCGGTCGGCCACGAGCATAACGATGCCGAATACCGCAAGGGTGATCGCGACCACCCAGGGCTGACGCACGTTTTCCTCGATCCAGTCGTTGAACAGCAGCCCAACGACTCCCGCGGGAATCGACCCGAACGCAATGAGCCAGAGCAGGCGGCTCTCGCCCGAGTGATCCGCGAAGCTCAGCCGGTGACGAACGAGATCGCGCAGGCCGCCCGTCATCATGCGCGCCCAGTCCCGCCAGAAGTACGCGAGCAGGACGAGAAGTGTGCCGCAGTGCAACCCCACATCGAACGCGAGCCCCTGGTCCTCCCAGTTGAAGAGGGCGGGGACAAGGATCAGGTGCCCGGAGGACGAGATGGGCAGGAACTCAGCGAGGCCCTGGACTATCCCGAGGATCGCCGCGCGCAAGAGGTCCATGCGCCACCAAGGTCTTGCCGCCCGGGGCTACGGGCAACTTCGGGCAGGCGCGGCGCGGATGCTTGCGCCCGCCTCAGTCGACGCTCGCGATCCGCGTGTAGCGCTCGATGACCGGCCGCCCGGCGAGCAATCCAGCGAGGGCGGCGCCCATTGCCTTCATATGGTCGGTCTGGCCGTGGGCCGCGAACGCGTCGGCATCGCTGTACTGCTCGTAGAACATGAAAAGCGTCGGGTCGCTATCCGAAACATGGAGGGAGTACGTGGGGACCCTGCCGGCTTCGTGCTTCTTCACATTCCCGACCATTTCGGTCAGGACCGCGCGAAGCTGGTCTTCCTTGCCGGCGACAGCCTGCAGCTTGGCAAGCACCGTGATCATCAGTCGTTTGCTCCAGGGAAAGATGGGGCTGGATTCTACCCGAGGGCCGGATGAGGTGCGCGCGCCACATGCCGGGGATACGATCGGTAGAACGTGTTGAAGCACATTCCCGAACCGCGCGCCCGTGAGATCATCGAGCGAGCCGGCCTTTCGCCGCACAGTGATCCATCGACCCACTACCCGGCATGGTATCTGCGACGCTGGCATTTCCTTCCCGAGGGCTATCTATCCCGGAGGGGCGCCGCCGGATACGAATGGCTCATCCGCAACCTGTACAACACCGGCGTCGAAAGTGCGCTCGTCCGCAAGATCGTGCGCCAGGTGCGCGCCGCCCGGCCAGCCACCGTCGTCGAGTTCGGCTGCGGGCCGGGCCGCCTCGTCGAGGCGTTGAGCGAGCAGTCCGGCGCTCGCGACGTGCTCGGCCTCGACCTCAGCCCCTACCTGCTCGAGCGCGCTCACGCACGCCTGCGCCTGCCAAACGCTCGCGTCGTGCATGCCGATGGCCTGTCCGTCCCGGCCGCCGAGGCATCGTTCGACGTGGCTATCGCTACACATTATGTAGGGCACCTGCCATCGGAACTGCGGCCCGCAGCGGTCACCGAGATGGCGCGCGTGGTGCGTCCCGGCGGGCGCGTTATCATTGCGGACCATTCATGGCACCGGTGGCCCGGGAATCCCTTGCTCGTGCTGCGCAATGCATCGTGGCATGCAGCGAGGCTCATCCGGCTCCAGGTGTTTGAACGAGTCGACATCCCCGGCGCGGAGGCAACAGCATGACCCATCCCATGGAGGCGGAGTTCGCACGCATCCGCGGGTACCTTCAGCAGCAAGCTGCCGAAAGGTCCATTCCTGAGCTATTCGAGCGGGTGCGGGAGGGCATGGCCGAACTGCTGGAAGCAGCCCGCTCCGTTCCCGCCCGGCTGCTTTCCACCAATCCACCAGGCGACGACTGGGCACCGATGGACTGCCTGAAGCACGCCGTGCAATCGAACCTGCAGGTGGCGCAGGACGTCCTGCACGTGGCACTCACCGGCTCGCGGCCGGGCGAGCCCGAACCAGAACTGCCGCGCGACCGCGAGGCGCTCATCGCCGCCCAGGAGGCCTCCCTGGAATCGTTGTGGGCACACGTGAGCGAGGCCGAGCCGCACGCGAACCTCCAGGTCACCTGGCCCCACCCGTTCTTTGGCGAGCTGAACTGGCGGGAGTGGCTGCTCTTCCTGCGCATCCACGCGAGAGACCACGCCCGTCAGCTCGCCGCCATGCGCGAGGCCCTGGGTGCCTGAGCCCCGGCCATTGCGCCTGGTCCACACCTCCGACGTGCACCTCGGCGCCTATGGGGGAAACGGCGAGGGCAGGTGGCACGAACGCCGCCATCTCATGGAGGAGACCTTCCGCCGCGTTATCGACCTTGCGAACGATTGCCATGCCGACGCACTGGTGATTGCCGGTGACTTCTTCGACAACGACCGTGTTCCGGAGGAAACGGTGGTGTTCGCAGCGACCGAAATACGCCGGTTCCAGGGGCAGGCGTTCCTCCTCCCCGGAAACCACGACCCGATGGACCCCGGCAGCATCTACTGGCGGCATGACATGGAGGCGATCGCGAAACGCCTGACCATCGTCCGCGAACACAAGGGCGAACTGATCGAGCCGGAGGGCATCGACGCCGTGTTCTGGGGCCGTGGGTACCTCGATAGCGACTGGCACTTCCGGCCGCTGGAAGGCCTCCCCGGGCGCATCGACCGGCGCTGGCACATCGCACTGGGACACGGGCACTTCATCCCCGAAGGCAGCGAATCCCACCGGTCGCTGCCCATTCGCGAAGCGGAGATCGTCTCAGCGGCGGGCCACTGGGACTACATGGCATTCGGACACTGGGAGCCGCACGCCGATGTCAGCAGCGGCGGGGTTACCGCCATCTACTCCGGTGCTCCGATGCCGCTGAGCGATGCGAACCGGCGGGCCGGGATGGCCGCCGTCGTCGACTTCGACGAGGGCGGGGTGCGCTGGCGGATGCACCGGGTGGACCCCCGCCCCCCGGGAGAGGCAGCGAAGTAGCGCGCGGCGTTCCCCGAAACCGGCCGCATGCTAAAGTTGAGGTCCGTGGCAGGGTAGCTCAGCCGGTCAGAGCGCACGACTCATAATCGTGAGGTCGGGAGTT
Organism: uncultured Anaerolineaceae bacterium; assembly: GCA_964648195.1. Lineage (GTDB taxonomy): Bacteria > Chloroflexota > Dehalococcoidia > Tepidiformales > Tepidiformaceae > Amarobacter. The sequence continues at coordinate 271,091 of CAZYLL010000001.1, forward strand.
CAAGTCTCCCCCCTGCTACCACCTCCCCCACCCGCTCTCGAACGTCCGCTCCTACGAGTACGACCTCGCCGGGCGGCTCGTCTCACGCACCGACCCCAAGAGCCAGGCCATCGAGTACACCTACAACGACCGGAACGAGCTCACCCGGATCGACTATCCGGACCTGAGCTTCGTCAGCTTCGCCTACAACGACGCCGGCGCCCGCACCGGGATGGTCGACGCGACCGGCACGACCACCTACGCCTACGACGAACTCTACCGGCTGACGGGCGTCGCCTTCCCCGGCTCGCGCACGGTGAGCTACGGCTACGACGACGCCTCGCGCCGGACCTCAATCACCTACCCCGGCGGCTCCAATCAGGCCACCTACACCTACGACGCCGCGAACCGTCTCACCCTTCCACCGAAGGGTCACCGGCTGGGACTCGAACGTCATCCAGTATGCGTATGATCATGCGAACCGGATGACCAGCGCGACCCTCCCCTCGATCACCGGCATCGTCACGGCCTACACCTACGATCCTTCCTTGGGAAGGACCGACCGCCTGACGGGCATCAGCCACGTCAAGGACGGCTCGACCACGGTCGCGCCAGTCGCCTACACGCTGGACGATGTGGGCAACCGCACGCAGCGGGTGGACCAGCAGGGCACCCACACCTACGCCTACGACGACCTCCATAGGCTGACGAGCGTCACCTACCCCGGACCCAGCACGACCACCTATGCCTTCGACGCCTTCGGCAACCGCACGAGCATGACCACCTCCGCCGGGACCACGGCCTACACCTATCCTTCCCAGGGAAGGACCGACCGCATCACCGGGCTCCAGCCGCCGAGCCCGGCCGCGGCCATCGACTACACCTGGGACGACAACGGCCACCTCGTGGAGCGTGGCAGCGACACCTTTGAGTGGGACTACGAAGACCGCATGGTCGAGGCCACGGTGAACTCGGTGACCAGCACCTTCGCCTGCCGGGGCGATCCTTCCGCGGAAGGACGCAGCCGCACCGTCGGCATGAACACCACGACCTTCACCTGGGATCCTTCCGGGGAAGGACTGGGCCTGCCGGTGGTGCTGGATGACGGTCCTTCCCGGGAAGGATACCTCTACGGCGCAGGGCTCTCGGCCATGAAGCAGTCGGGCAACTGGTCCCTCCCAAGGAAGGATTACCTTGCGGACGGGCCGGGCCCCACGATGGCGGAGCGTGGCCTCCGTCTCGCTTCCGTGACCGCCCCTGCACGCTCAAACGCGCCCCGCCGGGGCGAGCCACCGGACGCCTGACCGGGCCGCTGGCATGCATCCACCACGAACTCCACGGTGATAAAGTGACGCACCACGCCCTTCTCACGGGAGCACCATGCCAATCCGCATCATCATCGCCGACGACCATGCAGTGGTCCGCCAGGGTCTTCGCATGTTCCTTGGCCTGGACGACGATTTCGAGATCATCGGCGAAGCTTCCAACGGCGCCGAAGCCGTCGAGCTGGCGCGCAGGCTCCAGCCCGATGTCGTCCTCATGGACCTGCTCATGCCCGTCATGGACGGGATCACTGCCATCGGCCAGATCCGCCGCGAGATGCCGGATGTCGAGGTCATCGCCCTTACCAGCGTCCTCGAAGACGCGTCGGTGGTGGGCGCGGTGAAGGCTGGCGCCATCGGCTATCTCCTGAAGGACACCCAGTCCGACGAGCTGCGAAGGGCCATCAAAGCCGCCGCCCAGGGGCAGGTCCAGCTTTCGCCGCAGGCTGCCGCGCGGCTGATGCGCGAAGTGCGCACTCCGGAATCGCCCGAAACGCTGACCGACCGCGAGACCGAGGTGCTGCGCCTGCTGGCGGCCGGCTATGCAAACAAAGAGATCGCTCGCGACCTGGTTATCGGCGAGAAGACCGTGAAGACCCACGTCAGCAACATCCTGGCCAAGCTCGGCGTGCAATCCCGCACGCAGGCGGCACTGTACGCCGTGCGCATCGGCCTCGTGCCGGGGCCGCCGGAGGCCTAGGCGGTGACGACCGGCGGTGGCCCGGACCCGGCGCTGATGCGCGAGCTTTTCGCCACCATGCCTGTTGGCGTGGCGCTCTTCGATCGCTCCATGCGCCTGCTTGAATGGAATGATGCCTTCCGGCGGTTCCTGGAAGAGCACAAGCCCGAGATGGCCGAGAAAGTCCGCCCCGGGGCTGCGCTCGCTGAGGTCTCGCCCTTCGCCACCGACCGCGCAGAGGCGCTGTTCAAGCTCGCCCTGGCGGGCGAGGTGGTGCGCCGCGATGGCGTCCCCTACGAGGGCCCGGCAGGGACCACGTACTGGGATATCCACCTCCAGCCGTTGATTGAGAATGGTGAGGTCGCCGGGGTGGTCGACACCATCATGGACGCGACCTCGCGGGTGCGCTCTGGGGAGACGCTTCGCCAGCGCGAGGGGCAGTTCCGCCGCGTGTTCGAGGAGATCAACGACGGCATCATCCTCAACGACTTCGAGACGGGCTTCGTGGCGGAAGCGAACCCGGCGGTTTGCCGCATGCACGGCTACACCCACGAGGAATTCGTCGGCATCGACCCCCGGAAGTTCATCCACCCTGACCACTGGGACAAGCTTGCCGAGTACCAGGAATCGGTGCGCGCGGGCAAGGACTACCACATCCGGGCGAAGGACGTGAGGAAGGACGGAACCGTCTTCGATGTGGAGGTAATGGGCACGGCCTTCGAACTGGAGGGACGCAAGTACCTCCTGGCGGTGGTGCGCGACATCAGCGAGCAGGTAGCCCGCGAACGCGAGCAGGAAGAAACCCAGGCATCGCTCGAGCAGCGTGTCGAGGAGCGCACGCGAGAGCTCGGCAGTCTGCTCGATGTCTCACGCGCGGTCCTTTCCACGCTCGACCTCGACAGGCTCTTCATCCGGGTGCTCGAGGAAATCGGGAATGTCATCCCCTACGGGGGTTCGAGCATCCTGGAGGTGGACGGCGGGATGCTCGAGATCAAGGCCTCCAGAAACATGTTCGACCACGCAGTGGATCACCAGTCGCGCGGCATGCGCTTTCCCGTCACTGCGGTGCCCCGGCTCTGGCAGGCCATGGTCGAAGGGCGGCCGGCAGTTATCGACGACGTGTACGGGGATACGCCCGAGGCGGCCGAGTATCGCGGCGTTGCCGGGGAGAACCTTAAGACGATCTTCCGGTTCGTGCGGGCATGGATGGCGGTGCCACTTGCCCACGGGAGCGAGGTCCAGGGAGTGCTCATCATCTCCGACCCGTCGCCGGGCGCGTTCTCGCCGGCGCAGGCGCAACTCGCCGCCGCCTTTGGGAACCAGGTGGCGGTGGCCATCGCCAATGCGCGGCTGTACCGGGAAGTGGAGCGGCGCGCCCGCGAGATGGAGGGCCTCGCCGGGGTGGCGGCGGCGCTGACATACGACGCTCCCACGCAGGAGACACTGAACGTCCTGGCCCGGCGCGTGGTCGATGCCTCTTCGGCGATCGCCTGCTCTATCACGCTGTTCAATGAGCGCGGCGATTACGTGATGGCCGGGCACCACGGCCTGCCGGAAGGCTTCACCGACGCCATTGTGCAGGCGGTCGAGCAAGGAGCCCCGTCCGTAACCATGGCCGCTTTCCGATCCGGGCAACGGCAGGTGCTCCGGCAGTCGAGGACACGCACTCTCGACGATCCCCGTTACGCCCCTGTGCACCAGATGCTCGCCGGTGCCGCCTGGGAGACGGCCGTCATCACGCCAATGGTCTCGCGAGGCAGGCCCCAGGGCACGCTCGACACCTACTACCCGGACAACCACGACCCGGACGCCGGCGAACTCCAGCTCCTGAGCGCGATGGCGAGCCAGGTGGCGGTCGCGGTCGAGAACGCACGCTTGTTCGCCGAGACCCAGCGGCGCATTCGCGAAATGGACGCTCTCTACCGGGTGGACGAACAGCTCCACCAGTCGCTCGTGCTCGACGAGGTGCTCCACGCATTGACCGGCGCCGCGACCGATGTGCTGGACGCCGACCGGAGCGCTGTACTCATCTTCGACGAGACCACCCACGAGCTCCGGGTACGCGCAACGTCCGGTCTGACGAACGGCCAGGTCCAGGCCCTTGTTGAATCGTTGAACGGCCTCGATGCGACCACCATCGAGAAGCTGGACGTGCCGCGGGTTGTGCCCGACACGGCGCGGGACTTGCCCCTTGTGCAGGACGTGATCCGGGCGGTGGGGCTGGCCTCAGTGATCGATGTCCCCATCACCATCGCCGGCAAGCGGTTCGGCCTCTTCAGCATGGGCTGGGTCGACCACCACGACATCAGTCCCGGCGAGGTCCGCATGGCCTCGGCGATAGGCCAGCGCGCGGCGGTCGCAATCGAGAACGCCCGGCTGTACGAGCGCGCCCAGCATGCCGCCTCGCTCGAAGAGCGCCAGCGGCTGGCACGCGAGCTCCACGATTCGGTCTCGCAAGCGCTCTACGGCATCTCCCTCGGCACCCGGACGGCCAGGACGCTCCTCGAACGCGACCCGGCACGGGCGGGCGAGCCCCTTGAGTACGTTTCCGGTCTCGCCGAAGCCGGCCTCGCGGAGCTGCGCGCGCTCATTTTCGAGCTCCGCCCCGAGTCACTCGAGGCCGAAGGCCTGGTCGCGGCGTTCGAGAAGCAGTTCGCCGCCATGCAGGCCCGGCACGGCATCGACATGGTCACGAGCCTCGAAGGGGAGCCCGACCTCCGGCTCGACCTGAAGGAGGTGCTGTACCGGATCGGCCAGGAGGCCATGCACAACACCGTGAAGCATGCGCGCGCGACGAAGACCTGGGTGACCTTGCGGACGGCTGATGGACGGGTCGTGCTGGAAGTGCGAGACAATGGCGTGGGCTTCGACCCCTCGGGTGAATTCCCTGGACACCTGGGCCTGCGCTCCATGGCCGAGCGGGCGAACAGTTCGGGCGGGACCCTCACGATCGAGAGCGAACCCGGGGCAGGCACAACTATCCGGATCTCGGTACCTGCGATCCCCGGGCATCTCCCTGCGGGGGCTCCCGCCTCGACGTCCTGATCCTCAGTGGATGTCGGGCCGCTTCTCTCCGAAGCGGTTCCAGTTGGTGACGGCGGCAAGCGGCTTCCGCGGCGCGACACCGAACTTCCCGGTCGGCCGGCCCATCGGCACTATGGCGACGACCTCGTAGCGCTCCGGGATCTCCAGTAGTGCACGCAGGTCGTCCTGGTAGATCCGGTAGACGGTGGTCAGCGTGGTGCCAATCCCGAGCGAGCGGGCCGCGAGCATAAAGTTCTGGACAGCGGGGTAGACCGAGGCAAAGGGTGTGCCGATGTCCATGGGTCCTTCCGCATCATGGAGCGTCATCGAGATGTTCGGCATGAGGAACGCGACCATCGCGGGGACCTCGCCAAAATGGTCTGCCAGGTGGCGGGACGCCCTCACGATCCGCCCGGTGCGTCGCGCGTCCTCCTCGGATCGGGGTGGAGGTGTGGCTGACAGCATGGCGGGCTCATACCGGTCGTAGGCACGCCGGTAGATTTCGCCCACGTTCCGCCTCACGTCGGGGTCTGTAATCACCAGGAACTGCCAGGGCTGGATGTTGCCCCCGCTTGGCGCCTGCATCGCAGCGCGAAGACAGGTGAGGATCTCATCCTCCGTGACCGGCTCATCCGTGAACCGGCGCATGGCCCGCAGCGTCATCAGTCCTTCGATCAGTTCCAAGGCATCCCTCACAGCATCGATGTATCGGTCGGCAGTCCCAGCATCACACGGCCGACGACTTCAAGCGTCGGCGGCCCGACCATGACGTGCTGGGTGAGCGTGTGAATGTCACGAAAGTTCCGCTGGAGGCGATTTGCCGCGTAGATTGAGCTCCCGCCGCCAAGGTTGTAGCAGATATCGACAGCACGCGCGCACGACAGGGCGGCATTGGTGGCGGCGAGGCGAAGCATCGCCCAGTCCTCCATGCTCATTTTCTCGCCCGAATCCACCCTCGCCCACACCTCGTCAACCGTTCCGAGCAGGAACGCGCGTGCCGAACGGCGGAGCGCCTCGGCTTCGGCGATGCCCGTCTGCGCCGCGGCGCGCTCGGCGAGTGGCCGGCGCGATCCGGTGGGGACCTTTCCGCCCGCGAGGGCGGAGAGTTCGGCGATCGCGTCTCGCGCGACTCCCAGCGCCACCCCGGCGATGCCGAGGGCCAGCAGCCCATAAATGGGGAAGCGGTACAGCGTGCCCGGCGCCCACGGTTTTGCCCTCCCGATGGGACAAGTCCGGCGGTCGGGCACGAACGCCTCGCTGACCTCGTAGTCATGGCTGCCGGTGCCACGGAGACCCGAGACGTGCCAGGTGTCGTGGATCCGGATGTCGTGTTTCGGAAAGTAGAACATTCGAATGTGTGGCGTGCCGTGCTCGCTCAGTTCCGGGCCATCGGGCCCCTGGACGGTTGACCCGCCGAGCATCCAGCCGCAATGGTCGATGCCGCTTCCGAAAGACCAGCGGGCCGATACGCGGTAGCCTCCGTCCACCCTTACCGCCGTCCCCTTCGGCATGAGCATGCCTCCCGTCACCGTCAGCGGGTCCCTGCCGTAGATCTCTTCCGCCCCCTCGCGCGGCAACTGCGCGGAGGCAACACCGGTACTCGCGCCGATCATCAGGCACCATCCGGCCGCACCGTCGCCAGCTGCGAGTTCCTCGATAGCCCGAACCATCGAATTGACGTCGGTCTCAAGGCCGCCGATTTCCCGGGGCACCAGCATCCGGAAAAGTCCCGTCCGCGCGATGGCATCAACGACAGGCTGCGCCAGCCGGCGGCCGGCCTCGGTTTCGCCGGCATGGTGGCGGGCCAGCGGCCGCAGTGCCGCAGCAGCCGCTACGGGGCCCTGTGTGTCAGTCGCCATGCGCTTCCCTCCCCCGGAGCCGGGCGCGCGCAGTATGCGCCGTGGGAGAAGAAGCGGACAAGGTCTCTCTCAGCTCTGCGACACGAATGACAGCTCGCGCCAGCCGCGCAACGAACTGAACGCCGCGAGCCTGGAACCCGCGCTCAGGCTGCTGACCGGGATTCGGCCCTCCTCGATTGCTCCCCGAGCCAGCAGGTCCGCGCGCATGGTGCCCGGCAACAGGCCCTCCGAAACCGGTGGTGTCACCCAGCGGCCGTCGCGGCAGACAGCAATGTTGGCGATGGTGGTCTCGGTCACGTAACCGTCCCGGTTCCAGAGGATCACCTCATCGCAATCCGGGCGGGAAGCTGCGGCGGCCTCATAGATTCTGCGTCTCGTGGTCTTGTGGAACAGGAATGGGTCCGAGGGGTCCACGGGGGCGAAGGCCAGGCCCGCTGTGGCTGGTCGCGAAGCGCCCTCGCCGATCTCCGCGGTCTCTACCCGGACCGCGCCCCACTCGTCGAGCAAGAGCCGGACCCGAAGCGGCCGGCGCCCGAAGACAGCCGCTTCGAGGGCGCGGCGGACGGTCCGGTGGTCGAACGGGAATGCGAAGTAGCGGGCCGACTCGCGGAGCCGGTCGATATGGCGCTTCAGGAGGAAAAAGCCCTCCACCGGCGTCCAGCGCAGCGTTTCGATGAGCGAGAACGGCGCCGGATCCTGCTCGAGCACCCGGGCCTTTGCCAGGCACTCGGCGTATTCGCGCCCTGGCCGGGAGTCCCAGACGATGCCGCTCCCCACGCCATATGTCGCCATCCCGGCCTCGCGATCGACCGTTGCCGTGCGAATGGCGACGTTGAAACGGGCCTTCCCGCCCGGCCCGGCATAGCCCGCGGCGCCTGTGTAGATGCCGCGGGGCCCGGCTTCGAGCTCCTTGATGATGGCCGCAGTCCGAACTTTTGGGGCGCCCGTGACCGACGCACAGGGAAACGTGGCCGCGAAAACCTCCGCCAGCGGCGCCCGGGTGTCGGCCACCACATCCGAGGTCATTTGCAGCACTGTTGGGAATCGCTCAACGCGAAACAGTGCAGGCACCTCGACACTTCCAACCCTGGCAACGCGGCCAAGGTCGTTGCGAACCATATCGACGATCATGAGGTTCTCGGCGCGCTCCTTGGGAGAAGCACGAAGGGCGGCCGCCTTCCGCCGGTCCTCGGCGTTCGTTCGGCCGCGAGTGGCGGTGCCCTTCATGGGGCGCATCAGCACCCGGCCGCCTTCGCGCGCGAAGAAGAGTTCTGGCGATGCGGAGCACACGGCGAAGCGGCCCAGGTCGAGGTAGGTGGCGCCGTCGGCGCGCTGGGCACGAACCAGCCGGGCGAACAGCCAGAACGGGTCGCCCGTGAAGCTGGCCTCCAGGGGAAAGGTAAGATTCACCTGGTAGGTCTCGCCGGCTGCGAGGGACCTGCGAACCCGGCGCACCGCTGCTGCGTACTCCGTCTCGTTGATCGACGGCCGCCAGCTGATGCCGGGCAGCCCGGCGGCATCGTCCACGAACCTGCCAGGGTCGAACGGCTCGAGCCGATCGGCCACGATGAAGGCAGCGAGCGGCAGCCCGTCGACCGGCGCATGGACATCGAGACCGAACGCCCCGGCAGCTTCGTAGGCGACGAACCCGGCAGCGTGAGCGCCGGCGTTGGTCAGCCGTTCGACCTTCGCCAGAACGGGCGCAACCTCCGCATTCGTGTGGGCTACCAGCGGCTCCGACACGGCGCCGAGCCGGAACCAAGCGCCATCCACCTGCAGGACAGCGAAGCACGAGGATGTCATTTCGCGCTCCTGCCAGCGGGCCACGAGTCGATGGCGATCAGGCAGCCTTCCGGCCGCCGAACGGCCAGTACCAGCGCTTGCCGGGGGATTGCTTTGGCTTGATATCAGCCTCGGTAAAGCCACGGCCGCAGCCCTGGCAGTAGGCATACACGTTCAGGTTCTGGCGTCCACACCACGGACATTCGCGCATGCGAGACCTCTCACACTCTGGTTGACTCTGCCTTCCCCATTGTAGGGGACCCGCGCGTTACCTGAACTTGCGCGCCGCCAGGATCGGCCAGGTGTCGATCACCTCGTCGCCGCGGCGCACGTAGTAAGCATCGTGCAGGTTCAAGGTGGTGTCGCCGTGGCTCGGCACGATCTCGATGCGATCGCCCGCCCGGAGTTGCGCAATGCCTTCCCCGGTGAGCGTCGCGTGTTCCTCGCTCAGGCGTGCCACCTTGATGCGCCCATCCACGGACATCGGCGGCCCGAACTCGTTGGTCAACGACTTCGCCCCGGTATCGGCGACTGCGTACCGCTCCTTCACTGAGATGACCGTGGTGAGGAGGGTGAGCGCCTGCTGGAACGTGCCCGGGATGAACTCCTCATTGTGGCTATCGTGGAACACATAGGTGCCGGCCTGGAGCTCGGTAACGCCAGGTGTGCGGGCGGCGATCGGCACGCTTGCGGTGCCGCTTGTGGAAACGATCGCAGGAGCGAGCCCGGCCTCGGCAAGGGCCTCGACATGCGCGTTGACGACGGCGAGCGCATCGCGGATGAGCTGCTCGCGGGCGGCCGGGTCGGGCTGGCCGTACATGTGGCCCTCATAGCCCATGATTCCGCGGTAGTCGATCCCGCTCGCGATAAGCTTGCGCGCCAGGTCCACGCTTTGTTCGGGAGTGGCCGAACCACACCGCCGAAGGCCTGCGTCGACCTCGATGACGGCAGCCGGGCGCTGCCCCGAGCGCCTGGCCCCTTCAGCAAGTTGATCAATATTGAACTCAGATTCGACGGCAACGGTGATGTCGACGCCCCGGGCGAGCAACGCCATCAGGCGGTCGACTTTCTTCGCGCCAACGACCTGGTTCGCCATCAGGATGGGGCCAAGGCCCGCATCAGCCAGCACCTCGGCTTCGCCAAGCTTTGCTACGGTTATGCCGGTGGCGCCCGCCTCGAGCTGGAGCTTCGCGACCTGTGGGCACTTGGGCGTCTTGAAGTGCGGCCGGAGGCTTAAGCCGGTGCCGTCGATCATGGCCATCATGGTGGCGATGTTCGCCTGGACCTTATCGAGGTCGAGCAACAGGCAGGGCGTATCGAGGTCGTCGATGTGCATGGCGGCAGTCTACCGGCTCCCCGCCGGCATCAGGTAGCGGCGAGCTACCAGCACCCGCACGGCCCGGGCCGGGGCTGTTGCCGCCTCAGGCGTTGGCTGCCTCCATCGCCGCGTACTTTGCCCTCTTGGCTTCGCGGGCCCGGATCGTGGCGTTCAGCTCCGTCTTGCGGATCCGGATGGACTTCGGAGTTACCTCCACCATCTCGTCGTTTCCGATGAGCGAGAGGCTCCGCTCAAGACTCGGAGGGGATGGGGGAGTCAGCTTCACGGCGATGTCCGAGGTCGAGCTGCGGATGTTGGTCAGCTGCTTGGCCTTGCAGACATTCACTTCGAGGTCGGTGTCCTTCGCGTGAAGTCCGACCACCATGCCGGCATAGACTTCGTCGCCAGGTGAGATGAAGAGCATTCCCCGCTCCTGGGCGTTCGCGATGCCGAAGCTCAGGGCCGTGCCTGTTTCGGAGGCGACCAGCGCGCCGTTCCGGTGGCGGCTGATCTCGCCGGCCCATGGCCGGTAGCCAAGGTACTCCGTATTCATGATTCCCTCGCCACCGGTGCCGCTGATGAAGGTGTCGCGAAAGCCGATGAGGCCGCGCGTGGGGATATCAAAATCGAGGCGCACGTTGCCGTTGTGGTCCGAATGCATCCCTACCATCTGGGCCTTGCGCCCCGAGAGCGTCTCGATCAGGAACCCGGTCGCCGATTCTGGCGCCTCGACGTACAGCCGTTCGAAGGGCTCCTCCCGGCCCGTGGGGCCCTGGTGGACGATGACCTCCGGGCGGGTTACAGCGAACTCGTAGCCCTCACGGCGCATGGTCTCCACCAGGATGGCCAGGTGCAGCTCGCCACGTCCGCTGACGATGAACTGGTCAGCCGTCTCGCCATCTTCGACGCGGAGGGCGACGTTCGTTTCGACTTCGCGGAAGAGCCGCTCGCGCAACTGCCGGCTCGTGACGAACTGGCCCTCGCGCCCGGCGAAGGGCGAGTCATTGACGCGAAACGTCATCTTCATTGCCGGCTCTTCGATGGTGATGACCGGGAGTGGCCCGGTGACGTCCGGGTGGGCGATGGTCTCGCCGATGAGGATGTCGGCCACGCCGGTGATGGCGACAATGTCGCCCGCCCGCGCTTCCTCAAGTTCCACACGACCAAGACCCAGGAAACCAAAGAGCTGGGCGACCCGGTGCTGGCTGGTTTCGCCGTGGTGGTTGAACCGGATGACCGGCTGGCCGGCTCGCACCACCCCATCGGTGATACGGCCGACGGCGATCCTTCCGCGGTAGCTGTCGTACATCAAGGTGGTCACGAGCATGCGGAACGGGGCATCCTCATCGCATTCGGGCCCCGGGATGTGTTCCACAATGGCATCCAGGACCGGCTGCATGGTGCCCGACGTGATATCGGGCGTGAGCCCCGCATAGCCATCGCGAGCGTTCGCGTACAACGTGGGGAACTCGAGCTGGTGGTCCTGCGTGGCCAGGTCGAGGAACAGGTCGCTGGTCTCGTGGATGACCTCGGCGATGCGCGCATTCGGGCGGTCGATCTTGTTCACCACGACGATGGGGTGTAGACCGATCTCGAGCGCCTTGCGCAGCACAAACCGGGTCTGCGGCATGGGCCCTTCGACCGAGTCAACGAGCAACAGGCAGCCATCGGCCATGTTGAGCACGCGTTCGACTTCCCCGCCGAAGTCGGCATGGCCGGGCGTGTCGATGATGTTGATTCGAACCCCGGCATATTCGATAGCGGCGTTCTTCGCCATGATAGTGATGCCCTTCTCCCGCTCGAGCGGATTCGAATCGAGGATGAGGGTGCCCACGGCCTCGTTCTCCCGAAAGACGTGTGACTGCTTGAGCAGGGCATCGACCAGGGTCGTCTTCCCGTGGTCGACATGGGCGATGATGGCGATGTTGCGCACGTCGGCGCGGCGTTGGGACATACGATCCAGTTTGCTGGAGAGGCCGGTAACCGCATAGGAACGCTCATCTCAGCGCTTCCCCCAGGCCTCCCGGGCCTTTGCGCAATCGGGTAACAACGCCGCACACTGGAACCACACCCCAGCGGGTTTGGGAGGCATCGCATGAGCAGCAGCTACGACCTGATCCAGGAACTCATCGCCGGTAAGCGCCCCGATGCCGACCTCGTGCGCCCTTCGGACGTGATGCCGTTCGTCATCGAGAGCGACGGCCGCCGCGAGCGGGCGTACGACATCTACTCGCTGCTGTTGAAAGAGCGGATAGTCTTCCTTGGCACGCCCATCGATGCCATGGTCGCGAACGTCATCATCGCCCAGCTGCTCTACCTCGCCCGCGAGGACGATGAGAAGGACATCATGATGTACATCAACTGCCCGGGTGGCAGCGTGACTGCGGGCCTTGCCATCTACGACACGATGAACCTCATCCGGCCGGCAGTTTCGACCCTGTGCATGGGCCTGGCAGCCAGCATGGGCACGGTGATGCTGACCTCGGGCGCAAAGGGAAAACGGTACGCCCTTGCCCACAGCACGATTCACCTCCACCAGGTGCTCGGTGGAGCACAGGGCCAGGCTCGCGACATTGAGATCCAGGCGCGCGAAACGCTCCGCCTCCAGAAGGTCCTGCGGACGATCATTCAGCAGACGACGGGCCAGCCCATGGAGAGGATCGAGCATGACACCGACCGTGACTTCTGGCTCGACCCGCCAGCGGCCCGGGAGTACGGCCTCATCGACGAAATCCTGGACCGTCCCGGCCAGGCCGCGGCTGCCAGCCCGAACGGAAAGGCGTCAGCCTAGCGGCTGCTCAGTCTTTCTTGCCCTCCACCGGGATCACATCGATCCCCATGTAGGGGCGAAGTGCGGCGGGAATTTCAATGCTGCCATCGGCCCGCTGGTAGTTCTCCATCACCGCGATGACGGTGCGGGGCAACGCGAGGCCGCTTGCGTTCAGCATGTGCGGATGCCGGGTGGGCTCGTCGCCCCCCGGCCGGTAGCGAATGTTCGCGCGGCGAGCCTGGAAGTCGAGGCAGTTGGAGGCAGAGCTCACCTCGAGCCACTCACCCTGGCCCGGCGCCCAGATTTCCAGGTCGAACGTCCGCGTCGCGTTGAAGCCGATATCGCCTGAGCACAGCTCCACCAGACGGTAGGGGAGCCCCAGGATCTCGGGGATGGCGCGAGCGCGTGCCACCAGCAGGCCGAGCTCGGCGGCGCTCTGTTCCGGCTCGCAATAGACGAACATCTCGACCTTTTCGAACTGGTGTCCGCGCTTGATGCCGCGCACATCGCGCCCGGCGCTCATCTTTTCGCGGCGGAAGCACGGCGTGTGCCCAACGAACCGCAGGGGGAGCTGCCCCGGGGGAAGGATCTCGTCACGGAAGAGGTTGACGAACGCCACCTCGGCGGTGGGGATGAAGTAGTAGTCCTCCTCCGCGTCCCGGTACAGATTTTCCCGGAACTTCGGCAGCTGGCCTGCGGCATAGAGCGAGGCTTCGGTCAGCATGTACGGCAAGTAGGCCTCGACAAAGCCGGCGCGGGTGTGTTCATCGAGCATCAGCTGGATGAGCGCCCGCTGAAGCCGCGCGAGAGGCCCCTTCAAGGTGTAGAACCGCGAGCCCGACATCTTCGCCCCGCGCTCGATGTCCAACCCGCCAACCAGCTCGCCAAGTTCCCAGTGCGGGCGGGGGTGGAAGTCGAAGTGGGGCAGTTCGCCAACGGTTTCGACAACCCGGTTCGAGGTTTCGTCCGGCCCCCTGGGGACGTTGGGGTCGAGGATGTTGGGGACCTCGTACAGCTTTTGCTGGAGCTCCCTCTCAACCCGCTTGAGGAGCCCGTCGAGCCGGTCGATCTCGTCGCCCACCAGGCGCATCTCAGCGATGCGCAGCTCGCGGTCGGCGGCATCTTTCGACTGGCCAATCGCCTTGCTCACGGTGTTCCGTTTCGCGCGCAGCCCTTCCACCTGATGCAGGAGGGAGCGGCGTTCCTCATCGAGCTGCAGGATCCGGTCGATAGGCGCGGTGGTGTTTCGAAGCAGGACATCGCGTTTCACGCGCTCCACGTTTTCGCGGATGTACTGCAGACTCAGCATGGTTCAGGGCTCCATTGCCGCGGCGGCGGCGAGTGCGCGAATGCCGAGGAGGCGGACGTCCTCGGCAACCGGGACGAGCGTACCATCGGGTGCCGGGAGGGAAAACGCCGCAACCAGGTCGTCCACAGAGAACCAGCGGTGTTCGCCGTGGGGAATGGGCGCCGCGAAATCGACGCGCGACCGCGCGACGGTGAAGTACACATGGTCGATGTGCTGGTGGAACGGCTGGTCGTCGCGGACGATGTCCTCGATGAGGATGACCGCCGGCGGGGGAAGGACGAGCGGCCGCTCGACCACCAGGAGGCCCGCTGGTGGCACGACTTCGACTGGCAGGCCAGTCTCCTCCAGCGCCTCGCGCAGCGCGCCATGGACCGGGTCCTCGTTCGGTTCGAGATGGCCGCCCGGGGGCAACCACATGCGCAACTTGGGGTGCCAGAGCAAGAGCGTCCGCCCACCGGCCACCACGTAGGCCGTCGCCGTGTGGTGCCGCTCGCACGGCGCGCCGTTCACGCTTTCACCGATTTTAGCTGGGGGAAGAGGATGACATCGCGAATCGAGTCCTGCTCGGTGAGGATCATCAAGAGCCTGTCGATGCCCATGCCAAAACCACCGGTGGGGGGCATGCCGTGCTCGAGGGCGAAAAGGAAGTCCTCGTCGATGAGTTCGGCCTCATCGTCGCCGGCTGCTTTGAGCCGCGCCTGCTCCTCAAAGCGCACCCGCTGGTCGATGGGGTCGTTCAGCTCGGTGTAGGCATTTCCCGCCTCGAAGCCCCCGATGAACACTTCCCAGCGCTCGACCAGCCTGGGGTTATCGGTACGCCGCTTGGCGAGAGGCGACAGTTCGACGGGGTAGTCCATCAGGAAGGTGGGCTGAATGAGCTTCGGCTCGACGTAGTGAGACATGGCCTCGTCGACAAGCTTGCCGTAGCCGGCGTTTGGCGGGAGCTCCAGGCCGCGCCGCTCGAGTTCGGCCCGGAGCGTGTCCGCCGTGCCAAACTCCTCAAGATCCAGGTCCCCATATTCCCGCAGCGCATCGTGGAGCGTGATGCGGCGCCACGGACGCTGGAGGCTGATCTCCTGCCCACGAAACGTGAAGGTGTCCCTGCCCAGGACCTCGTGCGCGACGGTGCTGATCATCTCCTCGACGAGCATGGAGACGTCGTGGTAGTCGGCGTAGGCCTGGTAGAGCTCGATCATGGTGAATTCAGGGTTGTACTTTGCCCCCAGGCCCTCGTTCCGGAAGATCCGGCCCATTTCGTAGACCCGCTCGAATCCGCCCACCACCATACGCTTCAGGTAGAGCTCGAGACTGATGCGCAGATGGCGCTCCTCTTCGAGCGCGTTGTAGTAGGTGGTGAACGGCCGCGCAGCCGCACCGCCTGCCTCCTCCTGGAGGACCGGTGTCTCCACTTCGAGGAACCCGCGCGTATCGAGGAAGCGCCTGATGGCCGAGACCACCCTGCTGCGGGTGATGAACCGCTGACGGGTCTCCTCATTCGCCATGAGATCCAGGTAGCGCTTGCGCTGCCGAAGTTCGACATCGGCCAGGCCGTGGTACTTCTCGGGCGGGGCATGCAGCGCCTTCGCCAGCATCACCCACTGGATCGCCTGGACCGTCGGCTGCCCGGTTCGCGTCCGGATGGGCGTGCCCTTCACGCCGATGAAGTCACCAAGGTCGATAAGGCGGAGCAGCTCATAGTTGGCGACGGTGTTCTGGCGCATGAGCACCTGGATCCGGCCGCTCCCATCGAGCAAGTCGATGAACGTTGCCCGGCCCATGTCGCGCCGGGCAACGACCCGGCCCGCGATGTCGACCTCGATTCCCTCGACTTCGGTCTCCCCTTCGGGGAGGGCCTCGACCAGCAGCGTGACTTCCTCAGCGGTGTGGGTGCGGGTCACGCGGGGCGGGTAGGGGTCGATCCCGGCGGCGCGCAGTTCCTGGACCTTGGCGACACGCTGCGCCATCAGCTCATCCACAGTTCGTTCCCCTTCCACAACGCAAGCGGGCCGCTGCGACGCGGCCCGTGATATACCATCGCAGACCGGCGCCGGTCAGTCGATTTTCAGCACCTTCACTTTGATGACACCCTTGGGCACGTTGACCTCCACGAGATCGCCCACGGCCTTCCCGAGGAGGGCCAGGCCCACGGGTGACTCGTTGGAGATCTTGCCGTTGAGCGGGTCGGCCTCTGGAGCCCCGACGATCTGGTAGTGCCGCGTGACGCCATCCTGCTCGACCAGCACACCACTCCCGACCACCACGCGGCCAGCGTGGTGGGCGCCTTCCTCATCGATAATGCGCGCGCGGCGGAGAATGTCCTCAATCTCGAGGATGCGGCCTTCGACGCGGCCCTGTTCCATCTTGGCGTCGTCGTATTCCGCGTCGTTTTGGCTGGTACCCTGCTCCTGGGCGTTGTGGATCATCTCGGCAACTTCACGCCGGCGGACGCGCAGCTCCTCGAGCTCGTGCTCGAGCTTTGCTTTTCCTTCACGTGTCAGCGGAACGGGCTTATCGGTCATGTCGTACCCTAATTGGCAACGGTGCCGCCAGGACAAAAAGGGACTGAGGCCACGAAATGCCTCAGTCTCCGACGCGAGTATACCGGCGCGCCGCTGTGCCCCGCAAACCACACGAAAGGCCACCCCGTGACCGACAACGACTGGCCAGGCCCGGGCCGCCCGCCGGAAGACCCGTACCGGCCGTCATGGGAACGGCGCTTCCAATCGCCGGCCGGCCCTGGCTTCGAACCTGCCCCGGCGCCGCTGCCAGAGGAACTACCGGCGCCCGACCCGGTGCAGAGCAAGGCGGGGACCGTAGCCCGGCCGCCATGGACCGGCACGGGCGCCACCCGCTGGGCCGGACTCGGCGTCGTGGCCTTCGTGGCCTCCCTGCTGGGCGGTTTGGCCGGCGGAATGATCGTCGCCACGTACGAGTCGGCGGACAACGACTCAGGCGCGAATACGGGGTCGTCACGCCCGGCTGCCCTCACCGTCGAGCAGACCAGCGCCATCGCGGAAGTCGCGAGCTCGGCGCGCCCCGGCGTCGTCCGCATCGAGAGTGTGAAGTCCACCCTCACCGGGCAGGAGCAGGACATCGGCAGCGGTGTGGTCCTCGATACGGCCGGGCACATCATCACCAACGCACACGTGGTCATCGGCACCGACTCGCTGAAGGTCGTGCTTGCCGACGGCACGGAACGGCCCGCGATCCTGGTTGGGCACGATTTCCCATTCACCGATCTCGCGGTCCTCCAGATCGGTCCCGGGAACCTTCAGCCCATCCCCCCGGGCGATTCCGGCTCGCTCCGCCTGGGCGAGACCGTCATTGCCATAGGCAATCCGCTGGCCGAATTCGACGGCAGCGTCAGCGTTGGTGTCGTCAGCGGGCTGGACCGCGTCCGCGTTTTCGATGCGGTTCGCCAGGACGACCTCATCCAGACCGATGCAGCCGTCAACAGCGGTAACAGCGGAGGCGCCCTGCTTAACCTTTCCGGGCAGTTTGTGGGCATGCCGACGGCCGTGCTCCGGCAGTCGCGCTCGGGCTCAGCGGTTGAGGGCATCGCGTTTGCGCTGCCGAGCAACCGCGTGATGGAGATCGCCAACCGGATCATCGCCAATGGCGGGTCCATCGAGCGCCCGAGCCTCGGCATCGAACACATCGACATCACTGCCGAGAACATCGCGCGCCTGCCTCGCACCGCAGTGAGCCAGGGCACCCTGGTTGCCGCTGTAGCGGCGGGCGGCCCCGCCGCCGGCGCTGGCATTCGACCCGGAGATGTCATCACCCGCCTCGGAGATGTCGACATCACCCGTGAGCTGCCGCTCTATAACGCGCTCATGGCGTACGCGCCTGGCGACACCGTCCGGGTTGTCCTCAATCGGAATGGCCGGATAATCGACGTCGAGGTTCGCCTTGGCAAACATTCGTAGAGGGTGGCCTCCGCCCCCGAGGTCACGTCGCGCATGAGTCGCAGGGGCGGTCAGCTCCCCTGGGGCGCCGGGAGCAATCCTGGCCTGTATGGCGGCCGCCGGCCGGGCGGCGGATACGGGCGGATCGGCATGCTCGCCGCCATCGTCATCGGCGTCCTGGCCATCGCGTTCTTCCTGGTGACCCGCGCATGTGGTGGTGCGGGCGGCTGCGACGACCCCTACTGCCCCTCGGACCGGAACATTGCGGCACCGGAAGGCTACGAGTTCGTTTCAAAGATCTTCGCCTACAACGAGAAGAGCGGGGCCGTGCAGCCCGGGTTCGATCTCGTGGTCCAGGTCGCCCTCTCGAAGGGTGTTGAGCAAGGGCAAGCGCTGAGTTTCTATCGTTATGTCGAGGAGACCAAGAACTGGGAGCCCATCGGCCCGGCCATCCTGGATGCCCAGGGCAAGGTCGTCAGTGCCACGTTCACCGACGTGCCCGCGGTCATGGCCGTCATGCGCCGCAACACCCCTGGCGGCAGCGTGGCTGCTTATCTTCCGCACAATGCCCAACTCCACCCGGACGCCGTTGGCCACGTCACCATCGTTCATCCCATTGACTTCGCCCCAACCGCCGATGGTTCGGTACAGGGCGAGCTCAGCTCCATCACCAGCGACGGCTCGTTCGAGATCTACCCCGTGATCGCCGCAAACCCCGGCACGCAGGGCGCCGTCGCTGTCGTCGAAGCGATCCTGGCAAGCCCGGCAGCGAGGACGAACCATGTACGCCAGATCGTAGCGAAGGCTGCCGAGGCGAACGTACGCGGCATCGATATCGCGTATCTCGACCTGCCGGCCACCCAGCGCACGTCGTTCTCGCTGTTCATCGGCGAACTCTACGAAGCGCTGCACGCGCAGAACAAGCAGCTCACGCTTACGCTGCCCCCACCCATCAAGGCGCAGAACCGCATCGACGAGGGAGCCTACGATTGGGCTGCGCTCTCGCAGACGGCCGACCTCATCAAGATCGCGCCATTCCGCGACCAGGCGAAGTTCCGGCTCGATATGCCGGAGATCCTCGCGCACCTCACGGCGCAGGTGCCGCCGGCGAAGCTACTGCTCACCGTTTCGCCTTTCGCGACCGAAACGGGTGGCGACGTCATCCAGACTTACAAGCTCACCGATGCAATGAACATCGCGACCCAGATCGCGATCCGGGCCGATGCGGATTCCATCACGACCTCAACGAACGTCGAGGTGGCGGGGACGAACATCGACCGGAATGAGAACCTCTCTGGCGTGCGCTGGTTCCCCGAGACGGCCTCGGTGGCATTCAGCTACAAACAGGCGCAGGGCGGCGGCAGCCGCACGGTGTATATCGAAAACTTCTTCAGCATCGGCTTCAAGCTGGAGCTCATCCCGAAGTACAAGCTGGGCGGCGTCGCGGTCGACAACGCGGGCGACGACCGCTACCTCGGGAACATCTGGACCGCCCTCGTACCGTTCATCACCAGCGGTCAGCCGATCCTGCTCCGGCCCAACGAAAGCGATTTGGAGCCCCGGTGGGCGGCCAGCGGCGGGACCATCGAATCAACGCGGCGGGGCACGGCGAACTGGTTCACCCCGGCCGAACCCGGGACGTACACCATCAGCCTCACCTTGAGCGATGGCGTGGCGATGTTCGAAAACACGGTGCCAGTGAACGTGAAGGCGCGCGACTCGCGCACGCCGGCGGCCAGCACGACGCCGGGAAACTAGCATGGCGCGCGCACGCGGAGTCAGGATCGCCGGTGGTACGGCGCGGGGCATGCCACTCGTCGAACCGCGTGGAGTAAGGCTGCGGCCAACCTCCGGGCTAGTGCGCGAAGCGGTCTTCAACATCGTCGGCGACCGCGTGCACGGCGCTCACGTGCTCGACCTCTACGCCGGCACCGGGGCACTCGGCATCGAGGCCCTCAGCCGGGGTGCCGCCCACGCCACGTTCGTGGAGGGCGAGGCCGCCTGCGTCGAGGCAATCCTCCAGAGCCTGAGCCGCGCCGGGTTCCCGGACCGGGCGACAGTGATGCGCGGCAGGCTGCCGGCGGCGGTAAAGCGGCTTAAGGCGTCTTCGTTCGACCTCATCTTCCTCGATCCTCCCTACGGCGACGAGGGGGCCGAGGAGACCCTCATGGAGGCGGCGCGGCTGCTGGCCCCGTCCGGGATGGTCGTCTTCGAGCATGGAAGCCGCTACAATCCGCCAGAACGCCCTGGAGGCCTTCGCATGGCCGAGCGGAGGGTGTACGGCGATAGCGCCATCGCGCTGTACGTCCAATTGGAGGGGGCATGAGGATCGCTGTTTTCCCGGGGGGCTTCGACCCGGTCACGAACGGTCATCTTGACCTGGTCACCCGGATGACCCACCTCTTCGATCGCGTGATTGTGGCCGTGGTGAAAGGCCGCGATAAGGGGTCGCTCTTCACCTGGGAGGAACGCATCGCGATGTTCGCGAAGGCTGTCGAGCATCTCCCCACCGTCGAGGTTGAGGGTTTCGACGAAATGACGGTGGAATTTGCCAAGAGAAAGGGCGCAGTCGCGGTGGTGCGAGGCATCAGAGCCGTGAGCGACTTTGAGGCCGAGTTCGACATGGCGCTGATGAACCGGAAGATGGCCCCGCACCTCGAATCGGTCTACCTCATGGCAAACCAGGAGTTCCTCTACATCAGCGCCAGCCGCATTCGAGAGGTATCGCGACTGGGATACGACGTTGCCGACCTGGTGCCGCCCCACGTGCGCACCGCACTGCGCGAACGCCTGGGACAGTCGTAAGCTGTGAGCCCTGACGGGGCACACATGGAAATACTCGACCTCATCGACACCCTGGAAGAACTGGTGATCCAGTCCCGCCGGCTTCCCGTTGGCGGCAACCTTGTCGTCGATCGGAAGCGCATGCTCGATGTCATCGATCAGATGCGGCTGGCAGTACCAGCTGATCTCCGGCAGGCACAACAGATTCTCGAAGGACGGGACCAGATCCTGGAAGAGGCTCACCAGGCGGCACGAGCGACGATCGACCGGGCAGAACAGGAACGCCAGCGGCGGCTGGATGAAAGCGCGATCGTGCGCGAAGCGCAGGACCGTAGCCAACAGATGTTGATGGATGCGGAAGCCCGGGCGCGGCAGGTCATCGCGGAAGCCGACGCTACGGCGGCCGCCCACCTCAGCGAAGCGGCGGAAGCGGCAAGCAAGCAGCTTGACGATGCGGACCAGTACGCGTTCGAGGTGCTTCGCCGGCTCGAAAACCAGCTACAGGCATTCCTCGATTCGATCCGCCTGAGTATTTCCAGCCTCCAGGAAAAGCGGTAACAGCAGGTGCCGCCAAGCTCGCAACTCGATATGCCACTGGAAGAAGTTCGCTCCTGCGATTATATTTCCTCGTGGAACCGCCACCTGTCCCATTCCTTGCGGGGGATTGTGGATTGGGGCTCTGGAGGAATCGCTCACATGGCAGAATTCACGGTAATCAAAGAGGCTGACGCACCACGGCCTGCCCGCCAGACAGGCCGCCTGGCTGCACGAATGCAAGAGTACGAGAAGTACATCGAAGCTGTGCCATCGGGAAAGGTCGGCAAGCTCACTCCGTCGCGCGGCGAGACTCCCCGCGGCATCGCACTTCGCATCAGCCGCGCAGCCAAGAGGATGGGCAAGAGCAGCAACACCTGGGTCGTCGACGGAATCGTCTATTTCAGCGTTTCCTGAACGAAGGAGCCGGCCAGAAAGCGCAGAGGGAGTGACCATGTGGTCACTCCCTCTGCGTGTCTCCGCAAGAACCTGCCACCGCCTACGGCCGCTCTATCGCGGCCCGCTCTTCGCTCGAGACGATTGCAAACGTCGGCACCTCGCGCCTCCCATTCCGGGGCGCGGCGCCCACCGGCTCGCGGGTAGGCGCGACCGGGTTCTCGAGCGGGGGCGCCTCCTGTTGCGCCACCGGCCTGTTCGCCCGCGCTGGCTCGGCGGCAGCCTTCTGCGAGGTATCCACCGTGCCAGACAGCGACGCCCCTTCTTCCACGACGAGCGTCGCCGCCTTCACCGTGCCGGTCACCACCGCCGTCGCTGCCAGCAACAGCCGCCCGGTGCAGACGATATCGCCCTCCAGCCGGCCGCGGATGTGTGCCTCTCGCGCCTGGATGCGTGCCCGGGCCGAGGCTTCCTTTTCGATAGTCAGCACGCCGCGGCAGAACACCTCGCCGCTGATGGAGCCTTCGACGCGCAGGTCGTGTCCGGTCTCATACCGCCCGTCGAAGGACGAATGGCGGTCGACCAGGCTTTCAGTGCGTGTTTCGAGCGGGCCGCGTTCTTCACCGGCTCCGCTTGAGGGAGCTGCCTCCCTCTGGCGGCGCGCGGTCAGCGCCTCGGGCTGAAACTCGTCGTATCCATCGCCAGGCTCAACGCCAAACGACTCGTTCTCGTACCGGGTCACGGAATCCGGGTAGCGGACGTCGCGGGGGGACTTCTTCAGTTGCACAGGTCCTCCTGGATTCGAAAGGGCACGCCCACGCCGGCGGGCGGGCAGCCCGGCTGTCTGCACCATAGGCCCGTGTCCACCACCCGTCCACCAGCGTTTCGTAAAACTTCAGCAACACTGGGAACCCTGGGTTAAGCCCAAAATCTGGCAGAGTACCGCTACACGACGATGTTCACCAGCTTACCCGGCACATACACCAGCCTGCGCGGCTCCTTGCCAGCCAGCCAGTCCTGCACCCTGCTCGAAGCGAACACCGCCGCCCGGGCCGCGGCCTCATCGGCGTCCGCCGGCAACACCAGGCGGTCCCTCACCTTCCCGTTCACCTGGACCACGACTTCCACCTCGTCATCGCGGGCGAGCTCCGGGTCGGCCTCAGGCCAGGCAGAAAGGTGGATGCTGTACGCCCCGCCGGTGCGTTCCCAGAGTTCCTCGGTGACGTGCGGAGCCAGCGGCGCGGTCAGCTGGAGGGCGGTCCTGACGGCCTCGTCCCAGGCGTCCCCGTCGACCGGGCCGGACTCGCGCGCCCGTTGCATCGCGCTCGTGTGCTCCATCAGCCGGGAGATCATGGTATTGAACCGGAACGCCTCGATGTCGGCGGTTGCTGCCAGGATCGTCTTGTGCGTGGCGCGGCGCAGCGCGACGGTCGCCGGGGCAGCAGGGGCGACAACCCGTTCCACCGGCTCGGTGCCAAGCGACCACAGGCGGTTCAGCCAGCGGACGATGCCCGCCATGCCCGTGGGATTGTACGGTCCGCCCTGGTCCCACGGCCCAACGAACATCAGCTGACAGCGGAACGCATCGGCCCCCCACTGGTCGACCTGCTCATCGGGGGCAACCACGTTCCCGCGGCTCTTCGACATGCGATTGCCATCGGGCCCGAGGATGACCCCCTGGTTGAACAATCGGAGCATGGGCTCATCGCCCTGCACCATCCCCATGTCGCGGGCTGCTTTCCAGAAAAAGCGCGTGTACAGCAGGTGCATCACGGCGTGCTCGGCGCCGCCGGTGTACTGGTCGACCGGCAGCCATTTTTCCGCCGCCTCTCGCGAGAACGGGCGCTCGTTGTTGTGCGGGTCCACGTAGCGCATCTGGTACCAGCTCGAGCACATGAACGTGTCCATCGTGTCGGTCTCGCGGCGCGCCGGCTTGCCATCGATCGGACAGGGCACGTTCACCCATTCGTCGATCTGGGTGAGCGGCGACTGGCCGGTCGGCTCGAAGCGGACATTCCTGGGCAGCTTCACCGGGAGGTCGGATTCAGGCACCGGAACGACTCCATGGTCCGGGCAGTGGATCATGGGGATGGGCGCGCCCCAGTATCGTTGCCGTGAAATCAGCCAGTCGCGCAGCCGGTACGTTACCGTGCGTTCGCCGAATCCACGCTCGACCGCATACGCCACCACCTTCGCGACCGCCTCTGATTCGGGGGTGCCATCGAAGGGCCCCGAATTGATCATCCTTGTCCCGTGCGGGAATGCGCGCTCCAGTGGCCGGGTGACATCGATCTCCGGGTGGTCGAAGACCGGGCGGATCGCCAGGCCGAACCGCGCAGCGAACTCGAAGTCGCGCTGGTCGTGGGCCGGCACGCCCATCACCGCCCCCGTGCCGTAAGTGATGAGCACGTAGTCGGCAATCCAGATGGGGATGCGCTCGCCGCTGAACGGATTGATCGCATACGCCCCGGTGAAGACACCGGTCTTCTCCTTCTCGGTGGAGAGCCGCTCAATCTCCGTCTGGCGGCTGGTCTGCTGGCGGTAGGCCTCGACGGCAGTCCGCTGTCCTGGTGTGGTGATGCGCTCGACGAGAGCGTGCTCTGGCGCGAGCACCATGAAACTCGCGCCGTAGACAGTATCGGGGCGCGTGGTGAACACCGTGATTGGGTCATCCACACCGGGCACATCAACGTGGAACTGGAGGGTGGCTCCTTCGGAACGCCCGATCCAGTTCGTCTGCATCGTCCGGATGCGCTCCGGCCAATCGATCCCCTCAGACTTCAGCATCTCCTCGGCATAGGCGGTGATCCGGAAGAACCACTGGGTCAGGAACCGCCGCTCGACGATGTCGTCGGAGCGCTCGCAACGGCCATCCACCACCTGCTCGTTGGCGAGCACGGTCTGGCAACCGGGGCACCAGTTCGCCGCAGCCTCGGCGCGATAGGCAAGGCCACGCTTGTAGAGCTGCAGGAACCACCACTGGGTCCAGCGGTAGTATTCGGGGTCGCTCGTGACGATTTCGCGGTCCCAGTCGAAGCTGGCGCCCATGAGCCGAAGCTGACCGCGCATGCGCTCGATGTTGGCGTAGGTCCACTCGGCCGGGTCGATGCCTCGTTTGATCGCTGCGTTTTCCGCGGGCAGCCCAAATGCATCGAACCCCATGGGGAAGAGCACGTTGTAGCCGCGCATCCGGCGGTAGCGCGCCGCCGCATCTGAAGGCGCCATTGCGTACCAGTGGCCGGTGTGCAGGTCGCCGGAGGGGTAGGGGAACATCGTCAACGCGTACCACTTGGGGCGCGGGTCGTCGTTGCGGGCGGCGTACAGGCGGTCGTCGTGCCAGCGCTGGCGCCACTTCGGCTCAATAACATGCCGGTCGTAACGATCCGTCACGATCACTTACCTCACTGGGTCAGACTCGGGGAAAGGGGGTAGCTCGCCACATCGCGAGCCGTGGGGAACGCCCCGCCGGCTACTCGCCGCGGGGCGGGGTAAGGATGAGCAGCAGTCGCACGCGATGCATCAGGCTCAACATCCTACTTGACCCGACCCGGCAGCGTCACGCAGCCAGCCTCACAGATCGCCCCTGTCGCCCTGCTTCGATGGTGCTGCGCCAGCTCGCTTGGCTGCCTCCCGGGCCCGCGACCAGCGCAGGACCCGGTCGGAAAATGGCGCCAGCTCCAGGACTGCGACCACTACGGCCGTGTTCAGGATTGCCGTCAGCCACAACTTGTTCGCGACCAGGAGCCCGACTGCCGCCAGCACCCAGATCGTGGCCGCTGACGTGACCCCGCGAACCACATGTCCCCGCTGAATGACCAGGCCGGCTCCGAGGAAGCCAATACCCTGGACGATGTTCGCGGCGATTCGCGTGTCGCCCAGCTCGTTGCTGATGAGCCCGAAAATCGCCGCGCCACAACAGACAAGAGCGTTGGTGCGAAGCCCGGCCTCGTGGCCGCGAGCCTCGCGTTCGAGCCCCACGGCCGCACCGAGGCCCAGCGCGAGCAACGCCCAGAGGAATACCTCCAACTGGCTTGCCGGGCTCATGGCTGGCGGTAGTGTGCCACGAGGAGGGTCTCGAAGTTGCGCTCGCGCGAGCACTCCCGGCAGGTCAGGTACCAGACCCAGAAGTCATCCGGCTCGCGCCCGTACCGCTCGGCGGCCTCCTTGCGCACCCGTCGGGCGACCTTTGGCAGTTCCCCCCAGGGGGCAGGATGAAGGCGGGTGTAGACGAATCCGCCAGGGCGCTCGATTTCCCTGGCGCCAGCAGGGACATCCTCGACCTCGAGCAACACGGGTCGCCGGAACTTGCCAGCACCGATGAGCAGCATGGCGTCGTCCGGGATGGTGGCGCCCACACTCCCCGCCTTCTTGCGCAGGGCGTCCCGCGCGGCATCGAATCCGACCGGCACGCCCAGCACCGCGGGTACCGAAGTCTTCACGAAGGCGATGCCGGACCAGTCGCTCTCCACGGCATCCCAGTCATCAGGGTCGAGATGAGGGCATGCGCACTCGGCAGGTGGCGCCGGTTCGCCTTCGGCATCTTCCGCCCGGACAGGCAGGCCGCGCTCATCGAGCGGCACACGGCGCTGATTGCTCATCCCGGAAGCATACCAATCCTTCGGGAGACTGCGCCTCAGCCCGGGGGCGCCTGAACCATGGCGGCGCCCAGCGGCGGCAACTCCAGGGTCCGCTCAAAGCGGCTGCCCTCCATCGCTCGATGGGTGGCGAGGATCACGGTCCCCCCACCCGGCAGGCTCACCTCGCGGCGCGCCGTCGATGTGTTGACCGCCACCGCCACCGGGCGCTCCCCCGGCAGCGTCCGGACCCACGCGAAGACCCCGGCTGGTGAGGGCAGTTCCCGGTAGGCGCCTTTCAATAGCGCTGGAGTGGTCCGCCGGAGCCAGATGGCCCTCCGGTACAGCGACAACAGCGAGTCGGCGTCCCCGTCCTGGCTGGCGACGTTGCAGGAAGGGTCGCCATACGGGAGCCACGGTTCCGCGGTTGAGAAGCCCCGGCCGGGGGAGGCATCCCATTGCATGGGGGTTCGCTCGGGGTCCCGCCCGATGGTGCGTATCCGGGCGGGGTCACGAAGGCGATGCTCGGGAATATCCACGTCCTCCATCCCGATCTCCTCGCCGTAGTAGATGAAGGGAGTGTTCCTCAGGCCGAGGAGCAGGATGGCCGCGGCGCGAGCGCGCTCGCGGCCGCGACCATCGGCGTTGTGCCGTGAGATGAATCGTGGGCGGTCGTGGTTGCCGAGCGCGAAGCAGGGCTGGGCGCCTGGCGGCAGCGAAGCTTCGGCCGCGTTCACGATGCGCCGCAGGGCGCCCGCGTCCCAGGCGGTGAGGCCGTGCTCGCCTTCGTGGATGAACTGGAAGTTGAAGGCCAGGTGGAGGCCATCTCCCTCTTCGTCTCCGTAGTACCCGGCAACTTCCTCAGCGGTGCCGAACACTTCGCCCACTCCCATGCGCCCGGGGTACTCATCGAACACGGCCCGGATACGCTTGACCGTCTCGTATACCTCGGGGTAGTTGCGGTTGTTCTGCCAGAGCTGGCTGCTGCGTTCCCGGTCGCCCGGCATCCAATCTCCGTTGAGGGGGTTATCGGCGAGGTCCGGGTGCTTGATGATCATGCCCATGACATCGATGCGAAAGCCGTCGATGCCCCGCTCGAACCAGAAGCGGAGCGTATCGAGCATCGCGGCCTCCACCTCCGGGTTGCGCCAGTTGAGGTCGGGCTGTTCCTTCAGGAAAGAATGCAGGTAGTACTGTCCGGTTCGCTCGTCCAGCGTCCACGCGGGCCCGCCGAACACGCTCAGCCAGTTGTTGGGGAGCGAGCCATCGGGCTTCGGGTCGCGCCAGATGTACCAGTCGCGCCGCGGATTGTCGCGTGAGGAACGCGATTCGACGAACCAGGGGTGCTGGTCGGACGTGTGGTTCGGCACCCAGTCCAGGAGGACCCGTATGCCCCGGCGGTGGCATTCAGCGATGAGCCGGTCCAAGGTTTCCAGCGTCCCGTACTCGGGATGGACACCCTCGTAATCCGAGACGTCATAGCCGAAGTCGGCCATGGGCGAGGGGAAGGTGGGTGAGAGCCAGATCGCATCGATGCCCAGCGAGCACCGGGTACCGTCGTTCAGGTAGTCGAGGCGAGAGATGATGCCTTCCAGGTCGCCGATGCCATCGCCGTTGCTATCCTGGAAGCTGCGCGGATAGATCTGGTAGACGACCGCCTCGCGCCACCAGTCATTCATCGTCAACCAAGCGCCTTCCGGACCGCCTCAACGATTTCCGGGTGCTCATCGAGAAACGCGCGGGAAACCGTGACGATCGATTCGATGGCACGTCCGCGCTCGATGGCGAGCGGGTACCAGGCCTCGCCCACCAGGCGCGCCAGTGCCTCGCGAGTCCCGGTCGAATCCTCGATCCCAAGCTCCGTCGCCAGGAAGCGGCCCGCGGGCTCGTTCAGGAGGACTGCTGATTCCTTCGCGTGGCGGCCGGGCACAGCGACCAGGAAGTTGGCCTGGGTGTATCCCCAGACTTCGCTGCCCGGGCTCGAACCCTCGTACCTCACGATCGGTGCTGACTCCGTCACTGCCGGCATGGATCCCCCTCGCTGCGTCTCATTCGTGCTGCGGCATGGCGATTTTCAGCGCTTCGGGAAGCTCCCCGAGCAACTGAACCCGGGCCTGGGTGCGCGTTTGGAGGCCCCAGATGTTGATGAAGCCGACGGCAGCCGATTGGTCGTAGGTGTCGCCCCGATCATAGGTCGCGAGTCCGCGGTCGTATAGCGAGCGGGGCGCCTTGCGGCCAGTCACCGTCGCCTGTCCGCGGTGGAGTTTGACCCGGACCGTGCCCGTGACGTGGCGCTGGGTGCTTGCCACGTAGGCCGCGATGTCCTGGTGGTGGGCGCTGAACCAGAGCCCGTTGTAGATAAGCTCTGCGTATTCGGTGGCGATGAGCTTCTTCAGTTTGATCTGCTGCTTCGAAAGCGTAAGCGATTCGAGCGCGCGGTGAGCCGTGTGCAGGATCACACCGGCAGGAGCCTCGTAAATCTCCCGGCTCTTGATGCCGACCAGGCGGTCTTCAACGTGGTCGATCCGCCCGACCCCGTGGAGGCCACCGAGGTCGTTCAGGCGCTCGACCATCGCAACGGGGCCGATGTCTTCCGCGTTGAGGCGGATGGGCATGCCTGACTCGTACTCGATCTCCACGTAATCAGGGGTGGCCGGCGCCTCTTCCGGGTCGCGCGTCCACTCGTAGGCTTCCCAGGGAGGTTCTACCCACGGGTCCTCGAGGACGCCCGCCTCGGCGCTGCGGCCCCACATGTTTTCGTCGATGCTGAACGGTCCCTTTTCGCCCCAGGGGATGTCAACACCGTGCCGTTTGAGGTACTCGATCTGGTACTCGCGCGCCATCGCGTTCTCACGCGTTGGCGCGACGATCTTTAGCGTCGGGTCCAGCGTCTGGATGCCCACATCGAACCTGACCTGGTCGTTGCCTTTGCCGGTGCAGCCGTGAGCAACAGCGGTCGCGCCCTCTTCGTGCGCCACATCCACGAGGAGCTTGGCCATGAGTGGCCGCGCCAGCGCAGTGGCCAGCGGATACTGGTCCTGGTACACGGCTCCGGCCGCCAGGGCCGGGAAGGCGAAGTAGCGCAGGAAGTCCTCGCGCGCGTCGATGACTCGGACCTTGAGGGCGCCGGCCGCCAGTCCGCGCGACTCGACAACCGGCTGCTCGCGCGACTTGCCGACATCGATGTTCAGCGCGATGACGTCGTATCCCTGTTCGACCGAGAGCCACTTGATGGCGGTCGTGGTATCGAGGCCGCCCGAATAGGCGAGGATGAGTTTCGGCACGGAAGCTTCCCGCAAGGTGATTGTGCTGGAGAGTATCTCCTGCCGGCCGGTAACGGGGGAATGCGCTATCGGCCGAGGTGCGCCTTCGCCCCGCGGACACCGTAGTACCACGATGCGAGTGCGGCGCCGAGAAGCACGGCAGCGCAGACCAGCAGGACGGTGGCCGAAAACGCAAAGGGCAAGCTCCCGGCGATCGCGAAGGGAAGCGCCGCAAGGCCGACTGCCAGGACGGCGACCCCGCCGAAGATGAGGTACGGAGCCCCATAGCGGTGGGCGGCATACCACTGCTCGTCGTTCGCCATGGTGTACGGCGTGCGGATGCCTGCGAAACCCTGCCGGGGCAGCTTACCGACCCACGCATACCAGCCGACGATGGTGATCGCCGCCGCCCCGAGCGTCATTACGAGGAACGCAAACCACACCTGCGGCTACCCTCCGCGTGCCAGTTCGGTGCTTATCTTGAGGTCTTCCACTGCTCCGTGCAGGTCGTCCGTTCCGCGAATCGAACCGTTGCCGATCCCGGCGTGCACAGCCTCGATGGCGGCCGGGTCCGGCTGGACTGTGACGACCCGTTTCCGCTGGCGGTTCACGCCGAACAGGAACACGTCCGGACGCGTGTAGTGGCCGGCATGGTCGGCGATCATCTTTTGGAACATCACGGTGCCCAGGTTGGCCTTTGCCGTGAGGATCACCTCCTCGTTTTGCACCGGCCCGGCCAGGTAGTCGCCATTCGGCCCGATGATCCCGGAGAGCCCGTCGCAGGGGAGGATGACGTTGCGGCTCTTGCCGTCGATCTCCATGCGCAGCTCGCGGAGCTCCGCAGGGAGATCTTCTTCACGCAGCAGCCCGCCTGACATCACCACATACGCGCCCGCCTGCATGGCGAACGCGCGCGAAAGCACATCCTGGCGGGTGAACGCACCGCCGGGCCACGCGCCCGCATGCACCTGGATGCCCTGGCTGATGAGCGCATAGCCTGGGAGCACCATTTGGTGTTCCCAACAGTTCAGGCCACCCAGCCGCCCGTAGGGGCGGTCATAGAGCCGCAGCGAACTGCCGTCGCCTTCGCCCCAGACAGTGCGTTCGTACATTGTGGGCTTGAGCTTGCGGTGCTTTCCGAGGAGCTTGCCTTCGCGCCCGATGAACAGGAGCGTGCAGTAAATCGTTCCCTGCGTCGTCGTGTCCCGCTCCGCGACGCCGATGACCACGTCGGTCCCGGCGCGGCGGGCGGCCCGGCAGAGCGCTTCCGTGGCGGGTGATGGGACCTCAACCCCGTTCAGAACAAAGCGGCGAAGGAGTGCGCCGAACGCGGGGTGGTTCGGCCACGCGCCAAACGAGGCGTATCCCGAGACCCACGTCTCTCCAAAAACGGCCAGGTCCGCGCCGAGGGCGGCGGCATCGTCAATGAGCCGGCACGCCTTCTCGATGCTCGCATCCCGGTCGAGGTACACCGGGGCGGCCTGCACCGCCGCCAGTGTGAAATCCTGGAACTCGTCGCCCATGGGCCAGCCCTCCGAGCGCATGGTACCTCAACACGCAAGGCCCCCTGTCATTTCACCGGTGGCATGGTCGCGGCCGCGATGGCTGCCTCGAGGATGTCGCATGCCCGGTCGATTTCGTCGTCCGAGACATTCAACGGGGGCATGAGGCGGATGGCGTTCGGCCTCACGTTGTTCGCCAGCAGGCCACGCTGGCGGCACTGGTCGACCACCTCGGCCGAACAGTCGCGGGCCAGCCCGACCGCCACGAGCAGGCCGCGGCCCCGCACCTCGGTCACCACGTCGAGCCGGTCTTCCAACGAGCGGAGCCGGGTCATGAGCCGGTCCGAGGCCTGCCGCACGCGCGCCGGGAGGTCGTTATCGAGGACGTACCTCATCACTGCGAGGCCGGCAGCCGTGGCGAGGGCGTTGCCGCCGAAGGTGCTGCCATGGTCGCCCTTCACCAGGTGTGCCGCGATCTCCTCTCGGGCGAGCACCGCGCCGATTGGCACGCCGCCCGCGAGCCCCTTGGCGAGCGTCATGATATCGGGCTCCACACCTTCCTGTTCGTAGGCCCAGAGCGTGCCAGTGCGGGCGACGCCCGTCTGCACCTCATCGAGGATGAGCAGCAGCCCCGATTCGTCGCACCATTCCCGGATGGCCCGCAGGTAGCCCGGGGCGGGCATGTTGACGCCGCCCTCTCCCTGGATTGGTTCGACCATGACTGCGACAGTCTGCTGACCGGTCGCCCCCTTGATGGCGTCGACGTCATTCCACGGCACGTGGACGAATCCCGGCAGCAGCGGGCCGAACGGCTCCTGGTAGCGGGCGTTGCCGGTTGCGGCCAGCGAGCCCATGGACCTGCCGTGAAAGCTATCCACAGTCGTGATGATTTCGTAGGCGCCGTTGCGGGTGTCGTGTCCCCAGCGCCGCGCAAGCTTGATGGCGCCCTCGACGGCCTCGGTGCCCGAGTTGCAGAAGAAGACGCGGTCGAGGCATGAATGCTCAACCAGGAGCCGGGCGAGCTCGATCATGGGCCGCGTGTAGAACAGGTTCGAGGTGTGGATGAGCGTCTTCGCCTGCTCGGCGAGCGCCTTGGCGACCACGGGATGGGCATGGCCGAGCGTGTTCACTGCTACCCCACCCACGAAGTCCAGGTACTTGTTGCCCTCAACATCCCACGCACGGGTGCCCTCGCCACGTTCAATCACTACGGGCTGACGCCCGTAGTTCTGAAACACGTAGCGATGTTCTTCGGCGACCCAGTCAGTCATGGCAACCTCCAGGCAAGCCATGGTAGTCGCTGGGGGTCCCACCGGAAACCAGCGGCTACCCGAACGGGGCGCGTGACAGCAGGATCGCGTGGACACCCGGCTCGGTGACCGACGGGTCGCGATACCACGTGCTGTCGATCAGCCGCCAGCCCTGGCGCCGGTCGGCGAGCATGGTCTCGATGAGGTCATCGAGCTGTGCACGGTGGTCGGGGGAACGGACCGGAGCGAGGACCTCGATCCGCTCATCGAGGTTGCGTTTCATCACGTCGGCGCTGCCGATGAAGTACTCGGGGTCTCCGCCGTTTTCGAAGTAATACACCCTCGAGTGTTCGAGGAAACGGCCGATGATGCTCACCACACGCACGTTGTCGCTCAGCCCCGGGATGCCTGGCCGGAGCCTGCAGATGCCCCGTATGAGGAGGTCAACCTGCACGCCGGCCTGGGAAGCGCGATACAAGAGTTTTGTGAACTCCGAGTCCTCCAGCGCATTCACCTTGAAGACCACACGTGCGCGCTTGCCCGCCCTGGCATTTGCGATTTCCCGCTCCACACGGCTTGCGAGCCCGGTACGGAGGTTGGCCGGGGCGGCAAGCAGCTCCTCCGTTTCGGCGATATCGCTATAGCCGGTGAGGAAGTTGAAGATGCGGACGAGATCAGCGCAGATGCGGGGGTCGGAGGTGAAGAGGCCAAGATCGGTATACAGCCGGGCCGTGCGCGAGTTGTAGTTCCCGGTGCCGACGTGGGCGTACATCGTCACCCCGCCCACCTCCTCGCGGACGACCAGGCAGATCTTGGAGTGGATTTTCATCTCAGGGAGCCCGTAGGCCACGTGCACGCCGGCGCTTTCCAGCTTGCGCGCCCATTCGATGTTGTTGGCTTCGTCGAAGCGGGCGGTCAGCTCCACCAGGACCGCCACCTGTTTGCCCCGGCCTGCGGCTTCGATGAGCGACTCCAGGATTGGCGAGTCAGGTGAGGTGCGGTACATGGTCTGCTTGATCGCCAGTACAGCCGGGTCCCCGGCGGCCTCTTCGATAAAGCGGACAACGGTCGCGTCGAACGACTCGTAGGGGTGGTGCACCAGGATGTCGCGCTCTCGCAGGGTCGCGAAAAAAGACGCGGCGTCCCCCGTCCCCTGGAACACCGCCGGTACGGCCGGCGTGAACGGCGGGTCGCAAAGCTCGGGGAATGGCAGGTTCGCCAGCTGGAACAAGTCGTGAAGGCCCAGCGGTCCTTGGGACTGGTAGATATCGCGCTCCGAAAGCTGCAGTTCTTCGAGCAGAAGTTCCAGGCGGCTCTGGGAGAGCGAGCCCGTCACCTCAAGGCTCACGGCTTCGGCGAGGCGCCGCTTCCGCAGGGCGCTTTCGATGAGCTCCAGGAGGTCATCCGCCTCCTCGCCCGGGCTCCCGATCTCTGCGCTGCGGATGACACGCAGTGCATGAGCCTCGGTCACCTCCATGCCGGGAAAGAGCATGTTCACGTGGGCCGCTATCAGGTCCTCGATGAGCACGAAGCGGTTATCCCCCGCCTCGACGAACCTTGGCCTGTTGCCGGGCACCTTCACCCGCGCGAACCTGTCCTGGCCGTTCGCGGGGTGCCTGACGTTAAGCGCGAGCGAGAGGCTGCCGCTCGAAATGAACGGGAACGGGTGGGCCGGATCGACGACAAGCGGCGTGAGCACCGGGAAGATTGCGTGTTCGAAGTACGAAGTCAGCCGCTCGCGCGCCTCGCGGTCGAGGTCCTCGTAGCGGACGATCTGGATGCCGGCCTCGGCGAGCCGCGGGGCGAGATCCTGCCGCCATGCCGATTCGATCTCGGCTCGCATGGCGAGGCAACGGTCGATGACCATCTCCATCTGCTCGGCGATGGTTCGGCCATCGGCGGTCTGGGCCCGCGGGTCGGCCGCCCGCATCCGCCGTAACCAGCCCACCCTCTTGGTGTAGAACTCATCGAGATTGTTGGCACTGATGGCGATGAACTTCACCCGCTCGAGCAGGCGGTTCCGTTCGTCGTGCGCCTCCTCGAGCACCCGCTGGTTGAATTCCAGCCAGCTGAGCTCGCGGTTGAGGTAGAGCGAGGGATCGTCGAGGTCTGCCACAAGCGGCGTTGGATCGACGGTCTCACCGGCGGGGAATTCAGGGGGACGGGCAACGGTTTCGGTCTCGTTCACAGTCAGGAATCATTCTGTCAATAAGAGTCACGGATGTCACTCGAAAGCATAACCCGGAGTGTTAACGAACCGGTTCAGGTGTCGAAAATCGTCCCGCGCCCCTCGAGGCCAAGCAGCACCCCCGGCTGACGGCCATCGACGATCTGCACCGGGACACCGAGGGAGAGCGCATGGAGGCAGGCTTCGACTTTCGGGATCATGCCGCCCGAGACGGTGCCATCGGCGATCAGCTGGCACGCCCCGGCGGCCGAGAGGCGGGGGATGGTCTGGCCGTCCGCGCCGCGCACGCCTTCAACGTCGGTCAGGAACACCAGGCGCTCCGCGTTCAACGCCGCGGCGATATTCCCGGCAACCGTGTCGGCATTCACGTTGACGAGCTGGTCGGCTTCATCGCCGGGGACAAACCCGATGGGGCCAATGACCGGCATGATGCCGGCGCCGAGCAGCGCCGCGATCGCGGCCGGGTGCACCGTCACCGGGTCGCCAACGAAGCCAAGTTCGGGCGAGGCCATACGGCATTCCAGGATGCGCCCGTCGGCGCCACACAGGCCCACGGCCCGTGCGCCAGCCGCGTTGATCGCACTCACGATGCGCTTGTTCACCAGGCCCGCGAACACCGCCACGACGACCGGGAGCACGCGCTCGTCCGTGACCCGAAGGCCCCGCTCAAAGCGCGACGGGATCTGCATCGCATCGAGCCACTTGCTGGCTTCGGCGCCACCTCCATGCACGACCACGGGCACATTGCCGCCAGCCGCGAGCGTCGCCACGTCCCGGAAGGTTGTGTCGGCCGCGCCAAGGGTGCTTCCGCCGATCTTGATAACCAGTGGCCGGCTCATGTGTGGTAATCCGCGTTGATGGAGACGTATTCAGCCGAAAGGTCGCAGCCCCAGCCCGTCGCTTCGGCCTCGCCCGCGCCCAGGCTCACGTCGATCACCACGGTCTCGCCGCGCATAGCGGCGGAAAGGCTCTCAGGGTCGAATTCGGTCGGCTGCTCCTTTTCGAAGACGCGCGTCCCGCAGATGTCGATGGTGACCCCCGGCTCGTTCACGGTCAGGCCAGAACGCCCAATGACCGCCGCGATACGTCCCCAGTTCGGGTCGGCGCCATGGATGGCTGACTTGAGGAGGTACGAGGTGCTGAGAAGCCGCACCAGCGCCCGGGCCTCGTCCACCGTTGCTGCGCCGCCGACGCGGAACTCGACCAGCCTGGTCGCGCCCTCTCCGTCGCGGGCGATCGCCTTCGCGAGGTAGGTGCAGAGGGCATCAAGGGCCGCCATGAACTCGGCGGCAAGCTCCGAGTGCTCGCCAATCGGCTCACCGCCGCCGGCTCCGTTAGCGAACAGCAGGACCGTATCGCTCGGGCTGGTGTCTCCATCTACCGAGACCAGGTTGAAGGACCGGTCCACCGCCTGCGCAAGCGCGCGCTGCAGGAACCCCTGCTCGACCGGCGCATCGGTGGTCAGGAAGGCGAGCATCGTGGCCATGTTCGGGTGAATCATCCCGGAACCCTTGCAGCACCCGGCAAGGGTGTACGGGCCGAAGCCCACGGCTCCGTGCTTGGGGCGCGTATCGGTGGTCATGATGGCACGTGAGAAGGGCTCGCCACCGTTACCATCGACGCGGATGGCGGCAATTCCAGCGCTGAGCTTGTCCATCGGCAGGTAGTGGCCGATGACCCCGGTGCTGCACACCAGCACCTCACTGGAATCGAGCCCAAGCTTCTCCGCCACAAGCTCCGTCATGCGGAGCCCGTCTTCGATCCCCCGCTGCCCGGTGCTCGAATTCGCCACCCCAGCATTGACGACGACGGCCCGTGCGGGAGCAGCAGCCAGTTTGGCCCGGTTGATATCGACCGACGCCGAGTGCAGCACGTTCTTCGTGTAGGTCGCCGCCACCGTGCAGGGGAACTGCGAGGCGAGGATGCCGAGGTCGAGCTTCCCCTCGCCGAACGTCTTCACTCCCGCGTAGGTCGCCCCGGCGACGAAGCCACGCGGGGTGGTCACGTGCCCCGAGGGATCGACCCCGGGCGTCATGGGTACACCGCCGGCAGGTCGAGACCCGCGGCCTGGTCCAGGCCCAGCATCAGGTTCATGTTCTCGATGGCCTGGCCTGCCGCTCCCTTCCCCAGGTTGTCGAGCACCCCAACGGCCACAAGCATCCCGTTGCGTTCATCAACGACCGGGTGCACCAGGCACATGTTGGTCCCGAGCGTGTGCTTGGTGTGGGGTGGGGCGCCGGTCACGCGGGTGAAGGGAGCCCCGCGGTAGAACTCCCGGTAAACCTCGAGCACCTCTGCTTTGGTAACCGGCCGGGCCAGTGGCGCGTAGCAGGTCGCGTGGATGCCCCGGGTCATGGGGACCAGGTGCGGGACAAAAGTTACGTTCGGAGCGGGGGCTTCGGTGAGCGCGCCGAGCTCCTGCTGGATTTCCGGCTGGTGGTTGTGGTTCGCGATCTTGTAGGCCGAGACATCCTCGTTCACCTCGCTGTAGCCGAAGCCCCCGCCCGATCCCCGGCCTGCGCCCGAAATGCCCGACTTGGCATCGACGATGACGTTCCCCCGGACAAGCCCCGCGGCCACGGCCGGGGCCAGGGCAAGCACCGAGGCAGCCGGATAGCATCCCGGGTTGGCGACCAGGCGCGCCGCGGCAATCCGCTCCCGGTTTAGCTCTGGCAGTCCGTACACTGCCTCTGCCAGCAGGTCTGGAGCCGGGTGGGGTTGCCCACCGCTCATCCACTGCTCGAAAGCCCCAGGCTCGCGAAGGCGGAAGTCAGCCGCGATGTCGACGACCTTGACGCCGGCGCGCACGAACGGTGCGCAGGCCTCGGCACTGGCTGCCGTTGGAAGCGATGAGAAGACGATGTCGACGCTCTCTTCGACCTCCTCGGTGATGGGAAAGTCTCCGTAGAGCGCCAGGTGAGGGAAGGCCTCACCCAAACGTTGCCCGGCGAGCGAACGGCCCGTGGCCGCCACGAGGCGAGCCTCGGGGTGCTTCCAGAGCAGGCGGGCCGCCTCCATGCCTGCATAGCCGGTGACATTGATGATGCCGATGCGGTAACTCACCTGGAAATTGTGGACTCCAGGCGGCGACAAAGCCACTTGTGTGACGCAATTCACACTCGCGTGGAGCGCCTGACCGGGATCATCCGCCGGCCGACCCCCGTGAGCGTAGAGTATGCGCCGTGACCGAACTGGAGCTGCGGTTCATCGGGACGGGCAACGCGTTTGCGCCGGGCGGGCTCTGTTGGAACGGGTTCGTCGTCAACGAGCGTTTCCTTTTCGAGGCGCCACCCCAGGCGCTGCAATCGCTCAACAAGCTTGGTATGGATGCCAACGGCCTCGATGCCGTCATCCTCAGCCATCACCACGGCGACCACTTCCTCGGTCTGCCATCGCTTCTGCTCCAGTGGAAGTACTTCGGCCGGCAACGCCCCGTCGTCATCGTAGGGCCTCCGCGCACGCGCGAACTCGCGACGGACATCGCGCTGAAGGTGTACCCGGGCGTCATAGACGCCGGATTCGAGATCACGTGGGTCGAGGCCGAGCCCGGGCAGCGCCTCGCCATCGCCGGGCTCGAGCTTGAGGCGCTGGGGGTAAAGCACGACCGGCGGCTCTCCGGTTCCCTCGGGTTCAACGCGGTCCTGGGAGGGCGCAGGTTCGCCTACACGGGCGACACCGCGATGTGCGATGCGGTCTTCGACATGGCGCGCCACGCCGAAGTGCTGGTGAGCGAGTGTGCCTCTCGCGCCGAGGTACTCGACATCCACATGAACCTCGTCGACGACATTCCGCGCGTCCGCGCCGCGATGCGCCCCGATGCCCACCTGCTCCTCACGCACATCTCCCCGGATGTGACGGCAGGAGACCTTGCCAACACCACAGTTGCGGAAGACCTCGCGCGTTATCGCTTCTGAGAGTGGCGCGGGCTTCGCGCCCGGGTAGAATCCGGCGCGGAGGAAACTACCGCATGGGACATCCGCTGCGTGGCGCCACCGCCATCACTGGCCTCGGGATGACCCCGATGGGGCGCATCTACAAGTCCACCATGGAGCTGGCTGCCGATGCCACCCGCGCAGCGCTCGCCGACGCGGGCCTGGAGAAGAGCCAGGTCGATGGGCTCCTGATCAACGCGGGCATCACCGGCACCACCGGGGGAGGGCTCACGCTGGGCCTGCAGAACTACCTCGGCCTGCAAGACCTCCGTCTGCTCAACCACATGAACGCCGCCGGGTCGACCGCCGCACAGATGGTGCAATACGCGGCGATGGCCATCACGGCCGGGATGGCGAACCATGTGCTCTGCGTGTTCGCCGATGCGCCACTCCGCGAAGGAAGCTCGGCGGGTGCGGCCTACGGGGGGGCGGCCCGCAACCCGCAGCGGCCGCGCGGCATGGCGGGGCTGTACGCGGCCGCGGGGTACTTCGGTGCGAACACGCCCTACGCGCTCGCTGCACGCCGGCATATGGCAGAGTACGGCACCACCCAGGATCAGCTGGGCATTATCGCGGTGGCACAACGGCAGTGGGCGACCATGAGCCCTCTCGCCCAGATGCGGACGCCAATCACGCTCGAGGATTACCACAACTCCCGCTGGATCATCGAGCCGCTCCACCTGCTCGATTGCTGCCTGGTCTCCAATGGTGCGGTCGCAGTCATCGTCAGTAGCGCGGAGGCGGCGAAGGAGATGCCACAGCCGCCCGTCTACGTGCTGGGCATGGGACAGGGGCACCCGGGCGATACGAGCCGCGCCGGTTGCGACTGGGAGACGCAGACCGGGGCCCGGCTCGCAGCCCAGACCGCCTACACCATGGCCGGCCTCGGCCCGGGCGACATCGACATCTGCCAGGTCTACGACTGCTACACCTATACCGTCCTTGTCACGCTCGAGGACTACGGTTTCTGTAAGAAAGGTGAGGGCGGCCCGTTCGTCGAAGATGGCAAGCTGGGGCCCGGTGGCTCGTTGCCGACAAACACGGGCGGGGGCGAGCTTTCGGGCTACTACATGTGGGGGATGACGCCCCTCAGCGAGGGCATCATCCAGGCGCGCGGCCAGGGCGGGGAACGCCAGGTCGCGAAGAACGATACCGTCCTGGTGACCGGGAACGGGGGCAGCCTCAGCTACCATGCGTGCCTCATCCTGAGTCCCCACCAGCATTGAGGGGGCATCCGTGACCGAACAGACCACCATCCCCAGGCCGTTGCCGGAGGCCGATGACAGTTCGCGGCCGTTCTTCGATGGGGCGATGGAGGGCCGCCTGATGCTGATGCGGTGTTCCGGCTGCGGCACCTGGCGCCTCCCCTCGCGGCAGCACTGTGATTCGTGCCTCTCAGGGGCCTTCACCTGGGAAGAGGCAAGCGGGCGCGGAATCGTCCGGACCTTCGGCATCATGCACCAGCGCTACCACCCGGGTTTCCAGACCCCGTACAACGTCACCATCGTGGAGCTTGAGGAGGGCCCACGGCTCGCCACCAATATCGTTGGCATCGCCGACGAGGACATCCGGGTGGGCATGGCGGTTGTGGTGGAGTTTGAGCGGCACGAGGATGTTGCCCTGCCGAAGTTCCGCCCCGCATGACCGGCGATCCGGGCGTCCTGGCACGGTGACCGGTATTATGGCAACCGTGGTCATTGACAGTTGACCGATAGTTATCACTCCCCATCGACCCGTGGAGCGCACGTGGAATCGCCGGCGAATTTCGGGGTGACCTTCTGGGCCACGGACGTCTACGCGCTCGCCGACTTCCTCGCGGCGGTGGCGGGCGCCGAGATACGGCAGCGCCATCCAGGCTTCGCCGCCCTCTCCGTGGGCGGGGTCGAACTGCAGGTCCACGACGATGAGAGCTATCGCGGGCACCCATGGTACGAGGCCCTCGCGAACGAAGGCGTCGCGCGAGGGATCGGGGCCGAGCTGCGTTTCCGTGTGGCAGACGTGCATGCCGCCTATCGCGAAGCGTTGAAGCGGGGAGCGCAGTCGATCGCCGCGCCGTTCGAATACGACGGGACCCTCGAGTGCCAGGTCCTTGGCCCGGACGGGTATGTCTTCAGCCTATGGCAGGTATGGGAATCTCCGGCTTCGCCCTGAGATTCTGAGAATTGTCACACAAGGAGCCCGGGGCTCTGCTACGCTTGCTTGTGAAAGTAAGCACATTCACAACGGAGGAGCCCCACCGTGTTCTACGATCCCCAGCTGGTCCGGTTTCTCGCCCCCCAGGGTGAGCCTGCCCACGAAGCCCTCTATCGCGAAGAGTACCTGAAGAAGCCGCCTCGCAAGGCGCAGGGTATCGACCCCACCGACCCGGCACTGGTCCAGGCTTCGCGCTCCATCCGCGCCCAGGTCCTCGCCCGGGCGAGCGCATTCTTCGCGTAATCCCTGCTCCACAGGCGCAACTCGCAGGCCCCGGAGGCGATCCCGTCTCCGGGGCCGCCACTTACCAGGCCGTCCAGCCCCCATCCACCAGGAGCGTTTGGCCCGTTACGTAGTTGCTCGCTGCGCTCGCAAGGAAGATGACAGCTCCCGCGAGCTCGTGGGGCTGGCCCCAGCGGCCCGCTGGAGTCCGCCCGGTGATGAAGCTGTTCCGCTCCGGGTCCCGGAACAGTGGCCGCGTCAGCTCTGTCTCAAAGTATGCCGGCGCGATTGCGTTCACCTGCACGCCCCGGGGCGCCCACTCCAGGGCCAGCACCCTGGTCAGCTGTTCGACCCCGCCTTTCGAACTGGCGTACGCCACCTGGTTGGGGAGCGCGACGGAGCCCATGATGCTCGAAACGTTGATCACCTTGCCCTGCCCGCGCGCAACCATGTGCCTCCCGGCCGCGCGCGCACAGAGGAAGTACCCCTCCAGGTTGGTCGCCAGCACCTGACGGTACTCCCCGGGCGTGAGGTCCAGCGCCGGCTTGCGGATGTTGATGCCCGCGTTATTCACCAGGATGTCCAGCTGACCGAACGCTTCCAGGGCCCGTTCCACGAGCCGTTCGCAATCGGGCTCGACCGTGGTATCCGCGGTCACTGCCTCGGATCGCCGCCCGAGCATCCGGATCTCATCGCGGGCTGATTCGACCTCTGGACCCGTGCGGCTGGTCACCACCACGTCGGCGCCGGCTGCTGCCAGGGCGAGGGCCATGGTCCGGCCCAGGCCGCGGCCTGAACCGGTGACCAGTGCCACCCGCCCCTCCAGGCTGAAGAGCCGCGTTCCCAGCAACTCGGGACGTTCCATGGCGGCCAGTCTACCGCCAGCCGATTGCGGCGCGCAGCACGGTCACTCGTACCGCAGTGCTTCGGCGACCGGCACGCGAGAGGCGCTGCGGGCGGGCAGGAACGTCATGAGCATGGCCGCCCCCAGCGCGATCCCGCAAATGACCGCCAGGTCGAGCCACGGAACGGTGAAATCGATGTTGCGCGCCTCCTCGCCGAAATCGCCGCTGGTGAACAGCACCCATGCGAGCGAAAGCCCGAGCGTCAGGCCGAGCAGGATGCCCGAAAGTGCGATGAACCCGGATTCGAAGAGGAAGCTGAGGGCAACCATACCACGCTGGTAGCCGATCGCCCGGAGCATCCCAATCTGTTGGCGACGCTCTACCACGGCGCGGGAGGCAATGACGGCAAGTGCCGCGATGCCGACGATGAGCCCAAGGCCCATGAAGCCCTGGAACACGAGCAGGAAGCCCGTCTGCAGCTTCTGCTGCTCATCGAGCAGGGCCTGGAGCGAATCGGCCGATGCCTGGACGAGGGCGGCCTCGACCGTCCGCGCGTACTCCTCCGCATCTGTGCCAGGCGCCAGCGAAAGGTAGAATCGCTGCCCACGGGAGGCGGGGAAGACTTCGAGCAATGTCGATTTCTGGATGATCATCCCGCTTGCGAAGTCGGTGGACCCAAGGGCAAGGAACGTATCGGCCGATTCTTTCATCTGCGCGATCACGGTCACTTTCCGGGTCACCCCGGTGCCCGGGTCGCGGAGTTCGAGAGTGAACGGTTCGAACCCTTCATTCAGCGGGTTCAGCCGCAGAAGCTCGCTGGGACCCTGCCCAAAGCCCTGCTGCTCCGCGGTGGTCGACGCCGGGATCACGGCAAGCGATGGGTCGGCTGCCAGGGCGCGCCAGACATCGGCGTCGGTCGGGTAACCGGCAGCCCGGAACTTGAGCTTCATATTGCTGGTTTCCAGGAACTCCTGATCGGCGCCGAACAGCTTGGTCCTGCTGTACGGCTTGACTTCGCCCTCCTCGCTGTTCTTGAAGCCGTCCCGGTTCTCCACCTCCGCTTCGAAGGCGAAGGCCATCCGCAGCTCGCCCGCGGCCACGATCCGGGAGGTATCGACGCCGGCCGCCTCGAGCCCCTCGCGGATCCCGGCGAGCCGGTTGTTCTCGTTCACCGCGATCACCACGTCGTAGCCGCCCTTGCTGTCTTCGTTCAAGAAGAGCGCCGCGAAATTCCGGTTGATCGTGGCCATCATCACGAGAGAGAACATGATCAGCCCGATCATGGCCATGGTCATCCCGGTCCGGAAACGCGAGGTCAGCGGATAGGCCACGCCGGTCTTAAGCGCAGGCACGATGCGCCCGAAGCGGGAACCCAACCGCGCGATGGCGGGGAGCACGATGTCGGCGTTGTAGATGACGATGAACACGCCACACGTGACCATCACCATGCCGCTCACGAAGAACATCTCGATGTCGCCGTTCAGTTCACCGAAGAGTGGTTCGGTCCAGCTCGAGGGCACATACCAGAGGGCCAGCAGAGCGGCACTCGTGGTCGTGAAGGAGACGCGCTCGGCGACCCCGAAGTAATGCAGGGTGACGGCAACCCAAAGGAATATCAACGAGACGCCCAGCAGGAAGAAGAACGCCGAGTCGCGGTCGAGACCTCCGTAGGTAAGGCCGATGCCGGCGGCCCCGAACCCGGCCGCAACCGCGGCGGTCCACGAGATGCGGACGCGCCACGCCTGCAAGAGCGCCAGCACGAAGGCGAACGGCCACACCACGAGGGGAAGCACCCGCGCCCACTTCGGCAGCGCGTCTGGCTTCCGGTCGCGCGTCAGCCAGACCATGAGCACAGCCATGAAGTACCACGGGAGGACGAGGAGCCAGCCAATGACGGGGATGGCAAGGCCCACGATCCAGGGCCAACGGGGGAGCGGCTCAGGGATGCGGTGGTCTGCCGGCGCGGCGAAGCTCGACCCTCGCAGCAAGTAGAACCAGGGGCTCACGAGGCCCGCCAGCACCAGCGGCAATCCCAGCGCCATGCCCGGGGGGCCTAAAAGGAAGAACGAAAGCCCGATGAGGAGCGAGAGGGCCGCAAGCCCGTTGATGACCGCCCGGTAGTAGCCGCGCCACGTCTCCGCCTCGGGG
This sequence comes from uncultured Anaerolineaceae bacterium, assembly GCA_964648195.1. Lineage (GTDB taxonomy): Bacteria > Chloroflexota > Dehalococcoidia > Tepidiformales > Tepidiformaceae > Amarobacter. The sequence continues at coordinate 314,872 of CAZYLL010000001.1, forward strand.
TCGATGGGGCGGGATTCCGGCAGGTCGCGGATGGCGGCGGTGATGTTCAGGCGGCTCGCGCGCCACGATGAGATGAAGATCACGATGAAGGTGGCAATCACCCCGAGGCAGAACGCGACGGCCAGGGAGCGCGCTGTGAACGTGACATTCAGGGGAATCCCGAGGCTGTCGGCTGCGAAGGCCTTGATGACTTCGACCATGGCAATGGTCACGCCCATCCCCGCGAACAGGCCAACCACCGCGGCCCCGAGGTCGTAGCCCATGCCCTCGGCCAGGAACGACTCCACCAGCTGGCGCCGCTTCGCGCCAACGGCCCGGGCCATGCCCATCTCCGGTTTCCGTTCAGCCGCGAGCATCACAAAGATCAGGAAGATGAGAAGCACGCCCGCGGCAATCGAGAACAGGCCAAACACCACAAAGACGGCTGTGAACGAGGCCCCGATGAGCTCCGCGAACCGGACGAGGTCCTTCTTCAGGGGCACCACCTGGTAGGGCGTGTCTTCGAGGAGCGGCTCGAGCTTGTCGACCACCGCGTCTGCCGACTTGAGCCCTTCCTTCACCCCTCCGCGGTTCGACACGATGACCGCATTCGCGTTTTCGCCACGGCCGGTGATGGCTGCCATCGTGGCAAAATCCACGGCGGCGCCGTTCTTCGCATTGGAGTCGATGGCGCCGCCGAGGACGTTCGATGGCACGATGGCCACCACCGTGAACGCCACTTGCTCACCGCCATAGAAGACGACGACCGTATCGCCAACCTGCGCGTCGATTTCTTTCGCGAGGTCTTTGTTGATGGCGATGCCGTTGCCGGCCAGGCTCACCGGCGCGCCCGCCAGGTCGCGCAGGCCGCCCAGCGCTTCCGCATCAGACGAGCGAAACGCGACGATTCGGGCCGAGGGCTCGTTGAGCTTGGTTCGCTGGTTCAGGATGGGCAGCGTTTCGCGCTGAAAAGGCACGAGGGCCTCGATGTCGGGGTCATCCGCGAACGCCCGTTGCCACTCTTCGACGGTAGCGAGCGGGATGACCTGGTCCTCGATCGGGCGCGGCTCCTTCTCGGCGTCCCAGGAGATCCACTCGTCGGCCTCGCCGAGGATGGAGTAGACCTCCCCGGTCACGGACGTGGTCAGCGTGTCCCCCGTGCCGAACGCCGCGCTCATGATGAGGGTAGAGAGCATCAGTCCCACCACGATGAGCGTGGACTGGGCCTTCCGCCGTGGAATGTTCCGCAGGCCCAGCTTGAACATCACCGGGTTGCGCCATGCGATGTACGCGACGAACAGCAGGATCGCCGCGGTAACTGCCATCGATACCGCGGCGATGATGTCCATCGACACCCCGAACAGGTCATTCATTGGGCACCTCTTGCCTGCTTGCCGTCAGTGGCTATTGGCGACCGCCACCATCTCGGCCTGGGAGTCTTCTCGCACGATCTGGCCATCGGCCATCTGGATGGTGCGGTGACAGCGAGCGGCGACCTTGGGGTCGTGCGTCACGATGACACAGGTCTGATGCTCGGTCTCGTTGAGCTCGACGATGAGGTCCATGATCTCGGTGGCGGTGGCCGAATCGAGCGCGCCGGTGGGCTCATCGGCCCAGATGATCGCCGGCCGGTTGACCAGGGCGCGGGCGATGGTGACGCGCTGCCGCTGGCCCCCGGAGAGCTGGGCGGGGCGCTGGTTGGCCCACTCGCGCAACCGCACCCGTTCCAGCGATGCCAGCGCTTTCTCGCGCGCTTCCTTCGGGCGTGTGCCAGAGACGATGAGCGGAAGCTCCACGTTCTCTACGGCGGTGAGGACCGGCAAGAGATTGTACGTCTGGAACACGAAGCCCATGTCGCGCGCGCGGAACTCGGTTTTCCTGTCGTCCGGCATCCGCGTGATGTCCTGCCCGTTGATGAGCACCATGCCCGAGTCGAAATCATCGAGCCCGGACAGGCTGTTCAGAAGGGTGGTCTTGCCGCAACCGGAGGGGCCCATAATGGCGACCATCTCACCGCGCTTGACTTCGAGGCTGACGCCACGAAGGGCATGGACCTGGATGACGCCGGTGTCGTAGGTCTTCACCACATCGCGAGCCTCGATCACCGTTTCGCCGGGCGCAGCTCCCGGCGGAGGATTGCCAGACATGGCGTACTCTCCCCTGCTTCCTGGCGGGCGGGTTCCCCATTTCGCCCTTCGAGTGGCACGTGCGATCCAGCGTAGCGTGACCGGCGGCTAACCGGAATTCTCCGCTGGCCAACAGCTCGTGCCGGTGCGATGGCCGCCCCGCACCGGGTGAGCTTATTCGGCCACGGTGATCGTCTTCGTTTCGGCGTTCCCGGCGGCGTCGAACCCCCATGCCCGCCAGCGGACGGCCTCCTCGGAGAGCGCTGCCGGGTCAAAGGCGAAGACCGGCCGCTGGCGGAGGTCGAACTCGCGGATACGCTGGGGCCCCAGGTCCTGGATGCGCAAGCAGGCGTCTTCCAGCTCGGCGGCGATCCGGTTTACGTCGAATCCGAGCGCGCCCGGCTCGCGGTACGGTTCCAGGTAGCCCAGCGCCGTCCGGCAGAGGCGTTCGGCGCCGGGGTAGTTGCCGCGCGACAGGTGGACAAACGCCGCTGCTGCCTGGATGAGTCCCTTGTAGAGGTCGCGCACCGGGCCGTGTTCCTCCTGCCAGATCTCCTCCAGGCTTTCGTGGCATTCGTAGAAGAGTCCCGCGTTGAACTCATCGCAGGCCCGGGCAAGATTCCCCGGGACCGTGATCGATTTCTGGACGAGCCGCTTCCGGCGAACTTCGGGCACCATGCGAGCCTACACCGCGGCGCCGCCGGTGCGCACAACGGCCCCAACCGCAACAATGGCGGAAATCCGCATTTCCCTGGAGCGCCCGATGGCAGAAGCGCACGGCCACGAAGACCCCAACGCCGCACCGATGCACCACGACATCCAGGCACGGTTCACGCCGGGGCAGGAACTCTTCTGCTACTTGCTCGCCCTGGTCGCCCTGGTCGCCGGGGTCGTTGCCGGGCTGACGATCGTCAATAGCTAGCACCGGATTTTCGCCGTACTTCACGTAAGGGGGCGCGATTCACGGGCGATCGCTGTGTATCATTCACAGATGGATGTCCTCACCGGACCCGTTGGACGCCCCGGCACGCGAGTGCTCCTGCGTGCGACCAAGTTCGACGGCACCGCGCACTGGATACAGCCCTTCCAGGTCGTTTCCGACGACGGGACCCTGCTGATCGCGTCCTACCGGGCGCGCACGCCGATTTACACGAGCCGTGGCGAGTTCCGCTCCCCCTACGACTCCCTCGTCTATTTCTGGCGCGACCGCTGGTACAACGTCTTCCGGTTGTCCCGCCCGGGCTGTCCCCTCGCGCTCTGGTACTGCAACGTCACCACACCCCCGCTCTTCGACGGTTGCCAGATCGGTTATGTTGACCTCGACCTCGACGTGAAGGTGCTGCCAAGCGGATGTTTCGAGCTTCTCGACGAAGACGAATTTGAGGTCCATCAGAAGAAGTACGGCTACCCGCCCGAGGTGATTGAACAAGCGGAGAAAGCGGCGCACGAGCTCACGGAGATGGCGCGCACGCGGGCGTTCCCATTCAGTGAGAAATGAGTCTGCCCTGTCGCGATTGGACGCGGCACCTTACGCTAAGGCCCTATGCCCGACACTCGAGACATCCGCTCGTATCTTGAGCAACTGGTGGAAGCCGCCGCGCGCTCCGCGGTAGCAGCCGGCGATTTGCCCGATGTGGCCATCCCGGGCGCCTCGCTGGAGCGCCCGAAGGACCCATCCAACGGCGACTTTGCGAGCACGCTTCCCTTGCGCCTCGCGCGGGCCGCGATGAAGCCGCCGATCGAAGTGGCCCGGGCCATCGCCCAGCACATCCCCGCCGACCCCGCAATCGAGACGCCCTCGGTGGCACCGCCGGGGTTCATCAACTTCCGGCTCTCGATGGGCTTCCTCCAGCAACAGGTCGAACACGTCATCCGGGTCGGGCCGGCATTCGCGGATGTCGCCATCGGGAAGGGCAAGAAGGCCCAGGTCGAATTCGTTTCGGCCAACCCCACGGGACCGCTCCATGTGGGCAACGGGCGCGGGGCTGCTATCGGCGATGCGCTCGCTTCGGCCCTCCAGGCCGCCGGCTACGAAGTGGAGCGCGAATACTATGTCAACGATGCGGGCACCCAGACCGACTACTTCGCGGAAACGCTCTACGCCCGGTATCAGCAGCTGTTCGGGCGCCAGGTAGAGATCCCGAAGGACGGTTACCCTGGCGAATACATGATCGACCTGGCCCGGGAGGTGAAGGAGGCGGTAGGCGACCGCTTCCTCCTGCCTGAGGGCGAACCGATGCCGGCGGCTCTGGGAGAGCTGGGCATCGAACTCATGGTCCGCAACATCCGCGCGACCCTCGAACGCTTCGGCGTCCGGTACGATCGCTGGTATAGCGAGAAGTCCCTGTACCAGCCCGAAGGCCCCTACGAGGTCGTCATCCGGCTCCTCCGCGAAAAGGGCATGCTCGTCGAACGCGAGGGAGCGCTCTGGTTCACATCGAGCGAGCTGGGCGAGGACAAGGATAACGTCGTCGTGCGCTCCGACGGCCGCCCCACCTATTACGCGAGCGACATCGCGTACCACTGGGACAAGTTCATCCGGCGGGGGTTCGACCTCGTGATCGATGTCTGGGGCGCCGATCACCACGGCCACGTGTCCCGCCTGAAAACCGCCACCGGGGCTGTCGGCGGCGACCCCAACGCGCTGCACGTGTTGCTCTACCAGCTTGTGTTCCTGAAGCGCGGCGGCGAAGCGGTGAAAATCGCCAAACGAAGCGGCGACCTGGTCATGCTCGACGAGCTCATTGCCGATGTGGGCACCGACGCCGCGCGATTCTTCTTCCTCCTCCGGTCGCCCGGCGCGCAGATGGATTTCGACCTCGACCTGGCGAAGGAGCAGTCGAGCGACAACCCTGTCTTTTATGTGCAGTATGCGCACGCCCGCCTGTGCTCGATCCTGGAGCGCGCCCGGGAGCAGGGCCTCACGCCCGAGGGCGGGGACGTGGCAAAGCTCACGCACCCGGCCGAACTGGCGCTCATCCGGGAGATGATGCGGCTGACCGACGTTATCGAACTGGTAGCCACATCCTTCGAACCCCAGCAGCTTCCCCACTACGCGATGTCCCTCGCGACAGCGTTCCACGCATTCAATGACGCTTTCAAACAGGCGAACGACCCATCGCTCAAAGTCATCACCGGCGATGCTGACATGTCCCGGGCCCGGCTACGGCTGGTCCTCGCGGCGCGCATCGCGCTCGCCCGCGTCCTCGAACTCATGGGCATGAGCGCTCCCGAGAAGATGTAGTTACTGCGAGCCCGCCGGCCGCACGGGCACGACGATATACCCTGAACGCGTGTCGCCGAACGTTTGCGTTCCGGCGGCCCCGTGGACCCACAGGTGGCGCGCCGCAAGGGCGCAGACCAGGGCGTCCAGGCGGTCTTCCAGGTCCTTCAGCGTGCCGCCGGTTGCCGGCAGGGGCAGCTCATCCAGTACCGCGCCGGGCAACGTCTCCGTCAGGCGGGGACACTCGGCGGTAACGTACGCACGGATGAGCTGCCTGTAGGCGCCCAGCGCGAGGCGGCGCTCCGCAAGCCTTCCCCGCTTGTAGCAAAGCGCGCGCGGTGCTCCGAGGAGCGAGACCGTGATGGCGTGCGGAAACACCTCCAGGGCATGGCGCCCTGACCGGGCAAGCGCGCCCGGCGCCAGGTTCCACCCGCATCGAACCAGCGCGGCGCCCAGGGCTGGACCTTCCGCAATCCCGTGCCGTCGCAGGAAGCGTGGCCGGGCCGCATATGCAAAAACCCCCTGCCTGCCGTAGACACGGGCCATGGCTCCTTCCGCCGCCCGGGACTCGCCGGCGATGAGCGGAGCATCGATCCCGGCTACCACGTCGTCCCCCAACGAGTCGAGCCAGTCCGCCACAGCGGCAGCATCGAGCGTCGCACGGTCGAGCACCTCCACCTGCGGGCGGCTGCCCGCTGCACGGAGCACGCACCGGCCACTGGGGTTGCGTCCGCTCCAGGCCAGGTCGACCCCGGCGAAGACCGTCATCCGCTGAGCGTAGCGGTGTTCGCCCGCGCGTGGCACCATTCGGGCATGCCCGAACTGCTCCCGGCACTGGCGAACCGGCGTGCATCCCGCGCCTTCGCCAGCCGCCCCGTCGAGGACGAGCTGCAGCTCCTGCTGTGGAGGGCCGTCTCTGTGGCTCCGAGCCACGGCAACACGCAGCCGACCCGCATCCTGGTCGCCCGCTCGCCCGAACGCCGCGCGGCCCTGGTTGCCGCTATTTCCGAAGGCAACCGGAACTGGGCGCCAGCGGCCCCGTTGCTTTTCGCCATCGCGGCGGCGCCCTCCCACGACACCACCCCGCAGGACTTCGGCGGCACGACCCGCGAGGTGTGGGCCATGCATGCCGGGATTGCCATCGGCAACCTCATGGCGCAGGCCACCGCCATGGGCCTGGTCGCTCACCCCATGGCCGGCTTCGACGAACCGGGGGTCCGCGCAGTCTTCGAGGCCCCGGATGGCGTAAGGATCGTGGCGGTGGTTGCCGCAGGATACCCCGGCGACCCGGCGAGCCTGCCCGAAGACCTGGCGCGCAAGGAGCTGGCGCCCCAGGACCGGCTGCCGCTCGAGCACCTGGTTGCGGCCGACCGCTGGCGCGAGGTCAACGCCGTTTCCGCGCGCGACCTCCGAAAGCGCAACCGTTAGCCCGCGACGCGGTAGCATCCGCAGAGTGGAGCTCCCTGTTTCGGCCACCGGCGCCAGCGCAGCCACTGTCGCTGCCCAGTGCGCGGAGGCCGCGAACCGCATCATCCGGGCGGGCTACGGACAGGCCACCGTCGCCGGGGTCAAAGGGCGGGGCAACATCGTCACGGAGACCGACTACGCCGTCGAACGGGCAGTCACCGCCATGCTCCGTCGCGAATACCCGGACCACGCCATCCTGAGCGAGGAAACGGCGGCGGACACCCTTTCCGACGGGTGGCTGTGGGTGGTGGATCCGCTCGACGGGACGAAGAACTTCTCTCGCGGGATACCGCACTTCGCGTTTACCCTCGCACTTTGCCTCAGGGGCGAACCGGCACTCGGACTCACGACGCACCCGCTGCTGGGCGACACGTTCCTGGCCGTTCGCGGGCTGGGCACCACGCTCAACGGCCACCCGGTGACCGTGTCGGACTGCGCCACGGTGAGCGAGGCGGTCGTCGCCATCGACCTTGGCTATAACGACGCGCGCGCGAGCCAGCTTCTCGCCACGGCCAGCCACTTGTGGCCCGGTATGCAGTCCTTGCGGGTCACCGGGTCCGCGGCACTGGGATTCGCCTATCTCGCGGCCGGGCGGTGGGACCTCTACCTCCACTCCGACCTCGAGCCCTGGGACATCGTCGCAGGGCTCATCCTGGTCCGGGAGGCCGGCGGCGTGGTCGTGGAGCGCGGGGGTGCGGAGGCGACCATCGCATCACGCGCCATCATCGCGGCAACCCCCGGTGTGCGGGCCAACTTTACGGCGCTGGCCGGCCACTTGCCCTGGGGCGGATAATCCCGGTTCACCACAGGAGGGCGGCATGACAGCCATCTACGACATCGCCAGCGAGTGCGCCGCTGGCGGCCGGTGAACAGCCACGAAGGCAATCCCGGCAGTGGCGGCAGTCACGAGCAGCGATGGAAACGGTGGACCACCCGGGCGAGCGACAACCAGCGCGGCGGCAACGGAGTCATCCGTGGGGCTTTGCGCGACGGCACGGGCCCGTCCTAAAGGGCGAATTCCCATCGCACCGCCGGAACCCTAGACTTCGCACTCGTGAAAGCAGAAATCATCGCCATCGGCACCGAGATCCTGCTCGGCGAGATCATCGACACCAACAGCGCATACATCGCGCAGCGCCTTCCTGAGCTCGGCATCGACCTGTATTACAAATCGGTGGTCGGCGACAACATGGGGCGGATCGTCGAGACCTTCGAACGCGCGTGGAACCGCTCGGACCTGATCGTGTGCACCGGCGGGCTTGGACCGACCGAAGACGACATGACCCGTGAGGGCATCGCAAGGGTGCTTGGGGAAGAGCTCTACGTCGACCCGGTGCTCGAACAGCGCGTGAGGGCCTGGTTCGCCGGCCGCGGCTACCCGATGCCCGAGTCCAACATCAAGCAGGCGTGGTTGATCCCGAGTGCGCGGGCCATCGACAACCCCAGGGGCACGGCTCCCGGGTGGTGGGTCGAGCGCGATGGCCGAATCATCGTCTGCATGCCTGGTGTGCCGCCAGAGATGGAGCGAATGTGGGAGAAGGAGGTCCAGCCCGAGCTCGAGCGGCGATCGACCGGCGAGGTGCTGGTGACCCGGACCATCAAGACGCTGGGATTGGGCGAAGGGACGGTGGATGAGATGGCCAGGCCGCTCTACGGCATCCCGGGGATCGGCATCGGCACGTACGCCCGCGCCGACGGTGTCCACCTTCGCATCGGAGCCAAGGCCCGCACGCGTGAAGAAGCCTGGGAGCGCATCCGCCCGGTGGAAGCGGAGATGGAGCGCATCTTCGGCAGCGCGATCTGGGGCCGTGATGACGACACGCTGGAGGGTTACATCGCAGCCCAGATGCATGAGCGAATGGCTACGCTTGCCGTCATGGAGTCCTGCACGGGCGGGCTCATGTCGAGTACGCTCACCGACGTGCCGGGCGCCTCGAACTACTTCACCGCCGGCTTCGTCACTTACCAGACGCAACAGAAGATCGACCTCGGCGTGCCGGCCGACACCATCATCATGCACGGTGCGGTTTCGCAAGAGACTGCGCGGGCCATGGCCGAGGCCGCCCGGCACAAGGCCGGCGCCAACTACGGTGTAGGCATCACCGGCGTCGCCGGCCCCGACCCGCAAGACGGCATTCCGCCCGGCACGGTGCATGTGGCAGTGGCCACCCCGGACGGGGGTACGCATGTGATGAGCATGACCATGAACCAGGGGCGCCAGGCCGTGAAACGCCGGGCGGTGACAACGGGCCTGCTGCTGCTCCGCAGGGCACTGCTCGGCGAATTGCGCTAGCCCCAGCCCGGCAGGGCGAACGCCGGGCGTAATCGGACGGACAGCCGTCAGGGGACGAATGCCCCCAAGCTCTTTCCACGCTCCTTGGGGGCCTGGGCGCGATTCGTGGCTGCTCGTCAGGCGCGCTCATGTGAGCCACTCCAGCTGCCCGGCGTGCGGGCTGCGTCGCCCCCGGGCAGATAGCCGTTCGCCTCCCCAATCGTAGCCACGCGGTGGACCCGCTCCGCCGTCAGCCAGCGGTTTCGCCTCCAATCGACAAGGAACACCTGCGGAACGAGCTCCGCGACCCAGAGCGCCGTGAACGGGTCGTCCTCGAAGTGGGCAAGCGGCCGGAGCTCCGTCATCTTGCGCGCCTTGAACTGCGCCGACGTCTCTTCCCAGGACGGCCGCATGTGCAGCTCGGGCACGAACCCGAAGTTGCGCTCGAACCATCTCCGCGTGAGACCTTCTGCCGGGTACCCGCGCGCCGTCACCACAACGCAGTCATACCGCTCGGCGAACGTGCGGAATCCTTCGACAGCGCCGGGCATCGGGCGCCGGCCGTGGTACCGCCAGGCCTCGGTCATCCAGAGGACGCCCTTCTTGCCCGGGGCATCGCGGCGCCTGTGCTTCCCCGTCCCCGGGTTGATGCCGAACGGCGGCCTGCACAACACCCCGTCGAGGTCGAACGTAAGCCGGGGCCTGTCCACGGCCCCATCGTAGCGGTGCTGGCGCGTAGGTTCCGGCTGGGCGACCTTCACCTGCTGGATGGAACTGGTCGAAGGCATTGCACTGGCGGCCGCGGCCTTCGCGGCAGGGGCGATCAACGCGGTCGCCGGCGGGGGATCGCTGGTGAGTTTCCCGGCATTGGTCGCGGCGGGCTACCCCTCGAAGACCGCAAACGTGACGAACACGGTCGCCCTGTGGCCTGGTTACATCGGCGGTTCGATTGGCTACCGTGGCGAGCTCGAGCGGCAGCGCAAGCGCATCGTCGCGCTGGTGTTACCGAGCGTCCTGGGCGCCCTGCTGGGGTCGGTCATCCTGCTTGCCACGCCGGAGTCTGCCTTCGATGCTATCGTTCCGTTTCTGATCCTGTTCGCCTGCGGCCTCATGGCGTTCCAGGATCCGCTCGGGCGCTTCGCGGCGGCACACCGCCTGGTTTCGCGCGCCGACGACCATGTGCCCGTCGCTTTGCACCTCGGCATCGTCCTCCTGGCGATGTATGGCGCATACTTTGGCGCGGGCCTGGGGATCATGACGCTCGCGGTCCTCAGCATCCTGCTCCCGGACGACATCCAGCATTCAAACGCGCTGAAGGGGCTGCTTTCGGCGCTGATCAATCTCGTGGCCGTGCTGTACTTCGCCGTGTTCGGGCCGGTCGAATGGCTCCCGGCCGTCGTCATGGCGTCTGGCGCGCTGGCGGGGGGTTACTACGGCGTGGGGATCGCCCGCAGGCTCGGCCGCAGGTGGCTGCGCATCACGGTCATTTCCTACGGGATGGTCGTTGCCGTGTTCATGCTCGCCGGTTAGGCGGCTGCTGTTTCGCGATCCTTCACGTGAGCGTAAGCTTTCGGCGCATCACTCCCGAAGGAAGGATTTTCGCTTTGGCAGGAAAGCTCGAAGGCAAGACCGCCATCATCACCGGCGCCGGCCGTGGCATTGGCCGCGAGGTCGCGCTGCTGTTCGCAAAGGAAGGCGCCCGCGTTGTCGTCAACGACCTCGGCGTTTCGGTAGCAGGCGAGGGCCAGGACAACACTCCCGCGGCGCAGACGGTGGCCGACATCAAAGCGGCCGGGGGCGAGGCCATCGCCAACTACGCCGATGTCACCGACATGGACCAGGCCGAGGACCTGGTCCGAACGGCCCTCAACGCGTGGGGGCAGCTCGACATCCTGGTCAACGTGGCCGGCATCCTCCGCGACCGCATGGTCTTCAACATGACCGAGGAAGAATGGGACGCAGTGGTCCGCGTGCACATGAAGGGCACCTTCGCCACCACGCGGTTCGCCTCGATCCACTGGCGGCAGGCCCGGAATGGCGGACGGCTCATCAACTTCACCTCCGGGTCGGGGCTCTTCGGCGCGCCCGGCCAGCCCAACTACGCAGCGGCGAAGATGGGCATCTGGGGCTTCACCCTGAGTTGCGCACGCGCCCTCGGGCGGTACGGAGTGACGGCGAACTCGATCGGGCCCGGCGCCGCGACTCGCATGACCGATACGGTGCCCGATGCACGCGCGGCCGGCGGCGCCCAGCGTGTTCACGCCGACGAAGCAAAGGGCACCGAACGGGACCCGGCCAACATCGCGCCGCCGCTGGTCTACCTTGCGAGCGATGAGGGCGGCTGGATTAGCGGCCGCTGCTTCGGCATCAGGGGCTACAGCATCACGCTCTACAACAACATCGCCCCGCAGGTGGTCCTCCAGGGCAACAAACCGTGGACCACGGACGAGCTCTGGCAGATGATGCCGGCCACGTTCAAGCAGTTCATCCCGCCCATCGGCAACTAGTACAGGCAGGCAAAAGGCCCGGGCGATGCCCGGGCCTTTTCGTGTTCGGCGAAGGACCTTCTCAGGCGCGGGGCAGGCCCAGGCCGCGGGTGGCGACGATGTTGCGCTGCACTTCGCTGGTTCCGCCCGCGATCGTGCTCGAGACGGTCTGAAGGTAGCTCGATGGCGCGCGGCCCTTCATCGGCGCCTCCGAGCCCATCAGGAGGGCATTGGTGCCGATGAGCTTCATGGCTGTGCGAGCGATGCGCTGGCTGAGCTCGGTGTTGAAGAGCTTGGCGATCGAGGCCTCGTGGTTGGGGACGCGCCCTTCGGCCTGGATGGTGATCACGCGGTAGCTCAGCATTTTCGCGGTCGCCGCCTCGATCCAGCGATCGGCGAACTCGTCCTTCACCCTGGTGCTCGCACTGCCGGTGACGGCGCGGCCACGGTTTTCCTTCCAGAATTTCATGTAGTACTCGAGCGTTTGCCGCTGGCCGACGGCGTTGCCGATGGAGGAGCGCTCGAAGTCGAGGGTGGTGGTGCCGATGTACCAGCCGCGGTTCACTTCGCCGAGCACGTTGCGGGCGGGGACGCGCACGTCTTCGAAGAACACCTCGTTGAACTGGTGGCCGTTCGCCATGTTGATGAGGGGCCGGACGGTGACGCCAGGGCTCTTCATGTCGAGCAGGAAGTAGGTGATCCCGCGGTGCTTCGGCGCATCGGGATCGGTCCGCGCGAGCATGAACATCCAGTCGGCATTGTGGGCGCCAGAAGTCCAGATCTTTTGCCCGTTGATAACGAAGTCGTCGCCGTCGCGGACGGCGCGGGTCTGGAGGCTGGCCAGGTCGGAGCCGGAGCCGGGCTCACTGTAGCCCTGGCACCACTGCACTTCGCCGCGGAGGATGGCGCCGAGGTGCTGCTTCTTCTGCTCCTCGTTGCCGTGAATGATGAGGGTTGGGCCGATCATGGAGGTGCCCATGCCGCCGACGTTCATGGCGCGGGCCTCGGCGAACTCCTCGTTCATGATGAACTGCTCCATCACGCTGAGACCGGCGCCGCCGTATTCCTTGGGCCACGCAGGCGCGACCCAGCCCTTCTTGGCGAGCTTATCCCGCCACTCCTTCATGTAGCTGCTGCCGCGGCGCATCGCCTCCATGGGGTTTGCGTCGGGGTCGATCTTCGGCTTTTCCGTCTCGAGGAAGGTGCGCACTTCGTTGCGCCAGGCGGCCTGTTCGGGGGTATCGCGGAAATCCAAGTGGGTCCCTCCCGGGGATGCAGTGGTGGATATCGATGGCGGACACACTAGCAAGCCACAACCCTGACGTAAAGGGAAAGGTCACACGACCTTCGCGTGCGGCGAACTGTGGCGATGCACCCGGCCCCGGCGGTCTGTAGACTCCGGTTCGCAACACCCGCCCGTACCCCGGGCCGAAGGATGACCGCATGAAAGTTGGTTCAGGATTTGGTGGCGGCTGGCTGACCATCGTCGCCGAACAGGCTCGCCGGGCCGAAGACCTCGGCTACGACTTCGCCTCCACCCCCGAAACGCAGCACGACTCCATGCTCGCCGCCACGCTGGCCGGTGCCAACACGGAAAAGCTGGAGATCCAGACGAGCGTCACGATCGCTTTTCCGCGCAGCCCCACGGTGCTGGCGATGGAAGCCTGGGACATCCAGCACCTCACAAAGGGCCGCTTCACCATCGGCCTCGGCAGCCAGGTGAAAGGCCACAACCAGAACCGCTTCAGCGTCGAATGGCCCGGCGCGCCCGCTACCCGCATGAAGGAGTACATCCGCATGATGCGGGCCGTGTGGCACTCATTCCGCACGGGCGAGAAACCGGACTACGTCGGCAAGTTCTATCACTTCACCCTCATGACTCCGAACTTCAATCCCGGGCCGATCGACTATCCGAACCCGAAGATCGGCCTTGCGCTCGTTGGCGATGCGATGGCTCGTGTCGCTGGCGAGGTCGCCGATGTGGTGATGCCCCACGGCTTCATGACCGACAAGTACATGCGCGAAGTGGTGTTGCCGAACGTCGCCATCGGCCTGAAGCGAGCTGGCCGGACGTGGCAGGATGTGGAGATCTCCGGTGGCGGCTTCACGGTGTTTGGGGAGACCGAATCGGAGATCGAGCAGGGGCTCGAGCGGTTGCGCCAGCCAATCTCGTTCTACGGCTCGACACGCAGCTACCACGAAGTCTTCGAGGTCCACAATCTGAAGGACCTCGGGATGCAGCTGCACGAGCTCTCGCTGAAAGGCCAGTGGCAGGAGATGCAACGCGTCATCCCGGAGGATGTCCTGCGCGTGTTCGCGCAGACGTCGACCTACGAAAAGCTGCCGCAGTTCGTTGCCGAGCAGCGCGAATACGCGAGCCGCATCGGCCTGGCCCTCCCGGCGGGAACGCCCGAGCAGCGGGAACGCGCACGGCACATCATCAAGGAAGTCCAGAAAGTCCAGGTGCCGCGGGTGCCGCGAGGACTGGAAGACCTCTCCCGGGTGGGTGCCTGAGCCGCGGCTCCAGGGCACGCGCGACACTTGAGGACGCTGGGAAGGTGCTGGCGGCGCTATCATCCTCGCAGGGTCGGTGATGCTGGGCATCCTGGCGACACTTGCCTTCCACCCGGCGGTTGCCCTGTTCGGCTGCCTCGCGTTCTTCGTCCCGGGGGCGCTCTTCCTCCTTTACTGGCAGAGCCACCACCGGCCGGCCACACTTGCCGGTGTCATCACGTTCATGGTCGCGCTGCTCGTCTTCGGAGGGATCGGTGCGTACCGGGTGTATGACTACTATTCCGGGCCGACCCACCCAAACTCGACGGCGAGTCGAATCCCCGTCGACCTTGCCCGATGGGTGATCGCCCGGGCCGTGACGGCCGACGGGTTCACCGTCACGGCAAAGCTCGCGGACCCGGATGCTGGCGCGGGCGAGCTGCTCGTCACTCCCGCCGGGACGGACGCGGCGCCGCTCGCGGTTCAACCCGCCGGGGCGCCATCACCGGGTGCGGGAGTCGCCAGGTACATCGTGACCGGGATGCGGCCATCCACCCGTTACTCGTACGCGATCCGCCGGGATGGGCATGTCGACGAGGGCAGGCGTGGCCAGGTAACCACCCTGCCGGCGGGGCCGGCGTCGTTTGCAGTGGCTTTCGCAGCGTGCGCAAGGGTGGAATCAAACGGACGCGTCTTCGACCGTATCCGGGAAGCGCAACCGCTGCTCTATATCAACACTGGCGACTTCCACTACCAAAACATCAGGGAGAACGATCCGGGGGCAATCCGGGAAGCGTACGACCGCAGCCTGGGCACCCCGGGCTTCCCGGTCTTTCACGCGGGCGCGCTCGACCGCCGGGGATCGGTGAAAGGCGGGCCGTACTCTGAGGGGACGTTCCCCGGCGGGGGGCAGTTCGGCCTGCTGGAAGTGACCGACGACGGCGGGACCGAGATCGGTATCACCTTCACGGGGCTGACATGGCAGGGCACGGAGCTCATCCGCTACTCGCGGACATTTCCGGTGCAGGGGAAGTAATCGCCGCTCCCGCGACGGCAGCCGGGAATTAGCTGTTCGGGGCGTTTCGGTTCGAGGAGATCCGGTCCAGGTTCTCCACGATGACGTTCACCTGGCTCTCGCTCAGGTGCTCATCGAGGATGGAAAGGTAGGCTGCATCCTCCGATTCGAGGTGCCCGCGCGCCAGGCCGTACAGTCCGTACAACAATGGATTGAGGTAACGGGCATAGGCCGATGGGTCGTTGGCTTCCCGGGAGGCTGCGACGACCTTTTCGAGGTCAGCGGTCATTTCCACGATCACCTGGTGCTGGGCGCGCATCACCGCAACAGCCCCGGTAGCGCCGTACACCCCATCAACAGCGATAAAGAGGGTGAATTCCTCGGCATCGCAGGCCGGCAGCAACGTCCGTTTCAGGTACACGAGCGCCCGGTCAAGCGCCCCCAGCGCGGCGGCCGGGTCCGTTCCGGTCAACGATTCGGCAGCCGCTGGCAGCGCTGCGAGTCCGGCGTGGAGGGGCCGGCGCCACTCGCGCAGCGGGGCGACCACGCGGTCGTTGAGGGCGGGCTGGCTCGCAGGACCGGTCACGGTTTCCATGTAACGACCCCCAGGGGAGTTGCTTCGGCGGCAACCTGGATTCGCCCGTCGGGTGTCCGGGGGGCGCTCTCAAGAGCCTTGATGAGGCGGGCTTCCTTCTCGCCGCCCGGTTCGATGAACAGTTGCTGGCGGAGGAAGCCGAGCGCGGCCTCGACCGTTGGATAGGCAACGGGTGGCCGCTCACCGAGCCACACGGAGAACACCTTTCGCCGGGCCAGCAACAACGCGAGGAACTCCAACAGACCCGGAAGGGGGTTGCGGGCGACACCGTGGACTGCCGGCCAGAATGGTTCAGCGGCAGCTGAGGGCGCCCGGGCCAGGAGAACGGCAACACAGAGGCGGCGCGCGTGCGCCTCCATCGCCTCGATGAACGGCCCGATGTCTTCGATGTCGTAACTCACGTGGGCGATGAGCGCGACATCCGCCATCGGCACGCCTTCCGCAGGCCAGCGCGCTTCGACGGTTTCGACGCCGGCGACGTTGAACTCGATGGCGGCTTCCCTCAGCACAGCAAGCATCCCGGGGGACGGATCGAGCGCGGTGACCCGGGCGCCCTGGAGCGCCAGTGGAAGCGCGTATCGCCCGCCGCCCGCACCAATATCAAGCCACGCTTCGCCGGGCACCACGAGCGAACGCAGCACATCGAGCGCCGGTTCGTCGGTGCGCCGGGGGTCGGACTTGAACCCGCCGGCAACTGGCGCGTAGAAGTCCGGGCGCTCCGGTGCTTCGCGGAAGACGCCGGCCTGTTCCCGGTTGAGTCGAACCTGGCGTCCCCAGGCTTCAAGCAGCTGTTGCGGGTCGAGCCCCAACGGTCCAGTCATGGCGGGCAGTCTGGGGGTGAAACGAAAGGGCCGCAAGTTCACCCGGCTGTGGTAGGCTTTCTCTACCAGATTAGTCAACAATAGGAGTTCACGTGGCAACCAGGGACCCGCGCGAGCCGTTTACCCGCATCTCGGTCATCGAGGCGAAGGAAAAGCTAGACAGGGGCGAGGCCGTGATGGTCGATGTCCGCGAACCGCACGAGTACGCGGAAGTGCACGCCAGCGGTGTGCGGCTCATCCCCGTCAACTCGGTCATGGGCGAGGTGAAGCAGATTCGCGACTTCGCCGGCGGCAAGGAGGTGCTGTTCATCTGCAAGTCGGGCCAACGGAGCGCCCTGGCCGCTGAGTTTGCCACGGCGGCCGGCCTCGATGACCTTCCGCTCTACAACGTCGAAGGCGGGACACTGGCCTGGGTGGAAGCCGGGCTGCCCACCGGCGACTGATGATGTACGCAGAATGGCCCGGCGTCTCTTGCGTCATACGGATTTGACGCAATCCGGCCCGAAAACTAGCATCCCCGCGACTGCGTACCGTTACCGGGGACCTACCCATCGGTAAAGGTGCCGGAGGAGGGATGCACACATGAAACGATCCTACTGGAGCCGCCTGCACTGGCTGCTGGCGGCCTTCGCGCTGGTCGCGGTTACCGCCGTGGCCTGTGGCGGAGACGACGATGATGACGGTGGCGACGGTGGCGACGTCACCTACGGCAAGGCCGGCTTCAAGACCGTCGAAATTGCCGCGGGTGCGCCGATCAAAATCGGCATCTCCAGCGTGACATCGGGCGACCTCAAGGGCCTCGGGCAGCCGATCGTCGATGCGGCGAAGCTGGCTGGCAAGGACAAGACCATCCAGGGTCATTCCATCGAATGGGTGGTGAAGGACGACCAGTGCTCGCCGGATGGCGGCGCCGCGGCAGCCACGCAGATCCTGCAGGAAGGCGTGGTCGCCGCGGTCGGGCCTATCTGCTCGGGCGCCGTCGTTGCCGCGCAGCCGGCGTACGAGGAGGCGGGCGTGACGCATGTCTCGCCGTCGTCGACCGCGCACAAGCCAACCTTCCCCGACCGTGGGCAGGTGTTCCAGACGTTCCTGCGGACCACCTACAGCGATGACATCCAGGGCCCCGCGCAGGCGAAGTTCGCCCGCGAGACGCTCAAGGCCCAGACGGCCTATATCGTGTACGACACCGACGCCTACGGCTCGGGCCTGCGCGATGCGTTCCGCAAGGCGTTCGAGGCCGAGGGCGGCAAGATCGTCGGCAGCCCGGAGGGCTTCGAAAAGAAGCAGACCGACTTCAAGTCGATCGTCACCAACATCCAGAACGCCAAGCCGGACCTGGTCTACTTCGCCGGCTTCTACGCTGAGGCAACGCCATTCATCAAGCAGCTCCGCGCCCAAAACAAAGATGTGAAGTTCCTGGCGGGCGACGGGGTGAAGAACGACGAGTTCACCAAAGGCGCCGGCGCGGATGCCGAGGGCGCGTACCTCTCGCTCCCGAGCCCGGTGTACGCCGGTGAGGGCTACACCAAGTTCCGCCAGATCTTCGAAAAGGAGACCGGCCTGAAGGTTGATTCCAGCCCGTTCGTGGCCGAGTCCTACGATGCCGCCACGGTCATCATCATGGCCCTGGAAAAGGTGGCCCAGAAGGACGGCGACAAGCTCAAGATCGACCTGAAGAAGCTCAACGAGGAGATCCGCAAGACCGAACTCGACGGCGCAGCCGGGAAGATCAAGTTCGATGCCCGCGGCGACAACGCGGGCGGCGAGACGCCGGTCAGCCTCTTCGCCGTCAAAAACGGCGCCTACGAAGAGATCAAGCAATAGCAGCGGGCAACTGAGAACCCGCTAGAATGCACGCCACCGGGAGGCGCCTGGCAAACTGGGCGCCTCCCTCCACGTAACGACATGCCACCGAAAGGGCCAGGCCGCCAGTGGATGCTCCCGCGCTTACGCTCTCGGTCAGCTTCTGGTCGGACCAGTTCGTCAATGGCCTCACCACCGGTAGCCTGTACGCGCTGATCGCCCTCGGCTACACCATGGTGTACGGCGTCCTCAAAATGATTAACTTCGCCCATGGTGAGGTGTTCATGCTCGGCGCGTTCGCCGGGTACGGTGTCCTCACGGCCATGGGGGGCAATGACCTTTCGGGAGCGATGGTGGCCGTCGCAATCCTCGTTGCGTTGATTGGCGCGATGGCCGTCTCGGCCGCGACATCGGCGGTCGTCGAACGCGTCGCCTACCGGCCACTCCGCAACGCCCCCCGGCTGGCGCCGCTCATTAGCGCCATTGGGGTGAGCATCTTCCTGCAGTACCTCGTGCTCGACCGGACCGACGCGAGGGCGAAGTTCTACCCGGACATTTTCCCGCGCGGCGATTTCGGCATCGGGCCGTTCAACATGACCTACATCCAGGCGTTTCTGATCGCCAGCTCGCTTGCGATGATGGTCTTCCTTTACGTGATCATCCAGCGCACGCGGATGGGCCGCGCCATTCGCGCGGTAGCCGAAAACCCTGCCCATGCCTCGCTGATGGGGGTGGATGTCAACCGCACGATCGTCATGGTGTTTGTGCTTGGCGCGGCGATGGCGGGCGTAGCCGGCGTGCTGCACGGCCTGTTCTTCCAGACCATCCGCGGGAGCATGGGATTCCTGCCCGGGATCAAGGCGTTCACGGCCGCTGTGCTCGGTGGCATCGGCAGTATCCCGGGGGCCGTCGCAGGGGGATATGCGCTCGGCCTCGCCGAGACGGTCGGCCGCGAATTGCTGAATGAGCTCCCGGGTGTCGACCTGGGAAACCAGTGGCGGGACGTCATCGCGTTCAGCCTGCTCGTCACCATCCTGATCTTCCGGCCGACCGGCATCTTCGCGGAAAGGGCATCGACCCGTGCCTGAGGGAGCAGCCGGCGCGGCCGGGCGAGTGCCCGCGACGACCCGGAACATCATCCCGGACCCGGCGAGGTGGCCACTGTTCCTCGCCCTGGTGTGCACGCTCCCGTTCCTCCTGTCCGACGTCTGGGTCCAGATGCTGTTCTTTGTTGGGCTGTTCATCGTCCTGGGGCTTGGCCTGAACGTGGTCGTCGGGTTTGCGGGGCTGCTGGACCTCGGGTACGTGGCGTTTTTCGCCGCCGGCGCCTACAGCCTGGGGATCATGACCTCGCCGGGGTCCCCCTTCGACCTGGACATGAACTTCTGGCTGGTGCTGCCGCTCGGTGTCCTCATCGCCGCGTCGTTCGGCATACTCCTGGGACTCCCGGTGCTGCCGCTGCGGGGCGATTACCTGGCAATCGTGACGCTGGGATTTGGCGAGATCATCCGGCTGTTCCTGGTGAACCGGGAGGACGTCACTGCGGGGTCGCAGGGCCTGAGTGCGATTGCCCGCCCCGAGATTGTGGGCTTCCGCATCAACGATTTCACCGAGTGGTTCTACTTCATCGTCCTCGCGGCGGTGATCGTCGGGTTCGTGGCGTCGCGGTTGCGCGATTCGCGCATCGGCCGCGCCTGGGAGGCCATTCGCGAAGACGAAGATGTCGCCGCCGCCATGGGCGTGAACAAGGTCAAGTACAAGCTCCTCGCCTTCGCCATCGGGGCTGCCATCGGTGGGCTCGGCGGGGTCATCTACGCCTCTTTCATCGGGTTCATCAACCCGGCGGCGTTCAGCCTCCAGGTCAGCATCGACGTACTCGCGGTGGTGATCATCGGAGGCATGGGCAGCACGCCGGGCGTCATTCTCGGCTCTCTCGTGCTCATCGGCATCCCACGGGTCCTGCTGTTCAAGGAGACCGCGGATTTCCTCGCCAGGTTCGAATGGCTGCGCGATGGCCTGAATGCGATAGTCGCGGCGTTCGACGCGATCATCCCCGGAAGCCTCGGCCGCCTTCCGCCAGCCGACCAGTGGGGCCGCGAACTGGCCGACGACACGCGGTTCATCATCTTCGGCGCGCTCCTGGTCGCGATCATGGTGCTGCGGCCCGAAGGCCTCATGCCGTCACGCCGGAGGCAGCTCGAGTTCGAGACTGAGGACGCACCCGTACCATCCTCGCCGGGAGCTGCGTGATGGTGGCGGCGGCCCTCCGGGCACGCGATCTTGGCATGCAGTTCGAGGGTCTCACGGCGCTCGCGGACGTCTCCATGCACGTCCCGGCCGGTGAGATCCACGGGCTCATTGGGCCCAACGGCGCAGGAAAGACCACGTTCTTCAACTGCCTGACCGGGTTCTACCGGCCCACATCGGGCGAGCTCTGGCTCGGCGAACAGCGCATTGACGGACTGCCGGCGCACGTCATTTCGGCGCTCGGTGTCTCGCGGACATTCCAGAACATCCGCCTCTTCGCGAACATGACCGCGCTCGAGAACGTCCTGGTTGGCAGCCACACCCACATCGCCGCCGGCGGGACGGAGGTCCTCTCGATACGCCGCCCGAGCGACATCGCGGTCGTGGAACGGCTCCTGTCGCTGCGCGGCGCACCTCGCGCCGCGCTCCAGGGCGTCATCGAAATTGCCGGCGCTGTAACCAGGCCGCCGGCGGTCCGCCGCGCCGAGCGCGAGGCGGTCGCCACCGCGCGACGGCTGCTCGCCGCGGTGGGCCTCGCGGGGAGGGAAAACGCGCTTGCGCGCAACCTTCCCTACGGAGACCAGCGCCGGCTGGAGATCGCACGGGCGCTGGGCACGCGGCCGTCGCTCCTGCTCCTCGACGAGCCGACCGCCGGGATGAATCCCCAGGAAAGCGCTGCCATGGTCGCGCTGATCCGCCAGATCCGGGACGAATTCGCGACCACGATCATTCTGATCGAACACCAGATGCGGGTGGTGATGGGCGTCTGCGAGCGCATCACCGTCCTCGATTACGGCCGCAAGATCGCCGAGGGCACCCCCGCGGAAGTCCAGCGCGACGCCCGGGTGATCGAGGCCTACCTCGGGACGCGCGCGCTCAGGGGGAGCGGACATGGCGCTCCTTGACGTTTCGGGCCTGGTTGCGGGCTACGGCGCCATTACCGCCGTTAAGGGGATCGACCTCACCGTCGACCAGGGCGAGATCGTGACGCTCATCGGCTCGAACGGGGCGGGGAAATCCACCACGCTGCGCGCCCTGTCGGGCATCATCCGGCCCCGCGCGGGCACCATCACGTTCGGTGGAGTGGCGCTCCAGCGCCTGGCGCCGCACCGGATCGTGCAGCTCGGCATGTCGCATGTGCCCGAAGGCCGCGGCATCTTCCACCGGCTCTCCGTGTACGAAAACCTGCTGATGGGCGCGTACCAGCGCCGCGACCGTGAGCTTGATGCCGACCTTCGCCGCGTCTATGAGCTCTTTCCGCGGCTCAAGGAGCGCCTCGGCCAGCCTGGCGGCACCCTTTCAGGCGGCGAGCAGCAGATGCTGGCCATCGGCCGTGCCCTCATGGCCCGCCCGAGGCTCCTGCTGCTGGACGAGCCATCGATGGGACTTTCGCCACTGCTGGTAGAGACGATCTTCGCGACCATCAAGTCGATCCGCGAGCAAGGGGCCACGGTGCTGCTCGTGGAACAGAACGCGCTTATGGCGCTGGAAATCGCGGACCGGGGCTACGTGCTCGAATCGGGGCGGATCACGCTCCAGGGGACGGGCGAAGCGCTCGGGCGCGACGACAGCGTGCGCCGCGCCTACCTCGGCGAAGCATGAGACCGGCGGAGTCTTTCCTCGACTTCCCCGCGGGCGCGTTCCGCACGCTTACCTGGGGCACTGGCGGCGAGACCGTTCTCTTTCTCCATGGTTTGACCGCCGTGGCCGACGTGTGGGGTCCCACGGCCGGAGCGCTGTCCCCCGGCCGGCGATATGTCGCTATCGACCAGCGCGGTCACGGCCAGAGCCCGAGGCCCGATGCCGGGTACGGCACTGGCGCCTACATCGCCGACACGCTCGCCGCCATCGACCGGCTCGGTGGCCCGGTGCACCTGGCCGGTCACTCGATGGGCGCACGCATCGCGCTCCTGGTGGCGGCTCGCCACGCCCCGAAACTCCGCAGCGTCGCCATAGTCGACATCGGGCCGGAGGCTTCGAAGGCGAACATCGCCCAGACCATCGCGGCGATCGACTCCCGCCCGGAGACCTTCGAAAGCCGCGAAAGCGCGGTCGCTTTCGCCTTCCGGAACCGTGAGCCCACGCCGGAGGCTATTGCCCTGTTCTTCGCGCGCCTGGAGCCCGCGCCTGGTGGCGGCTACCGCTGGCGGGCGCCGCGGCACGCCCTCACGGAAACAGTCCGGCTCCACCGGGGACGCGGGTACTGGCGGGAGTGGCGCCGCATCCGGCTGCCGGCGCTGTTCATCCATGGTGGCAAGTCGAGCGAGGTTTCGATGGCCGTAGCCGAGCGCATGCGGTCGGAAAACCCGGCGGTTCGCTTCGAGCGCTATGATGACGCCGGGCACAACATCCCGCTTATCGCGCCGGAGCGGCTCGCGAGTTCGCTGGAGGCATTCTGGAACTCGCTGGAACCCGGGGGAGCGCCGTGAGCCCTCGCGTTCTGCTCCTCACGGCTTCGGGCATTGCGGTGTTGCTCGGCGCGATCCTCCCCGGGAGGTTCGCGAGCTCTGCCGCGCCGGCGCTGCCGTACCGGGCCTACGCGCCCGAGGTCGCCCGGGCCGAACTGCCACCCACACCGACGCCCACGCCGCTGCCCGTGCCCTACAACGGTCCGGTTGCCTCGCTCTACCTCGCACCGGCAAGGCTCGACGCGTCCTGGCCTGTGGAGGTTCGCGACACATACTTCGCCGGTGGCCGCGAGTTCTTCGAGGACCCGAGCGCCCCGCAGCGCATCGCGTGGTATGCGCGCTTTGGCCACCCCGGATATGCGGGCGCCAACAGCATCTTCGCCGCACACGTCGACTACGTGGGATTCGGCAAGGGGCCCTTCGGTTACATCACCAGCGCTTCGGCTGGCGATGCCCTTTACGTCTCCATGGATAACGGCACGTCGTACACCTACACCGTGAAGAGCGTGGCGATCGTGCCGCTCGAACAGCTCGACATGGACGCCGTGGTGTTCCCCGCGCTGGCCCCCGGCATCGAACGGGTGACGCTCATCAGCTGCGGCGGAACGTTCGTCCCGTACGCCGGTGGCGGCGGGGAGTACACGAGCCGCGTGATCCTGGTGGCCGAGCGTTACGTCAACACGTGAGGTCTGCGTGGCGATGGCATCTGCGGCGAGCGAGCGTAGAATCGCCACCATGCCCCAGCCCCTCTCCGGCCTGCGCGTCCTCGAACTCGGCACGTTCGTCTCCGCCCCATACTGCGGCAAGCTGTTCTCCGGGTACGGGGCCGAAGTGATCAAGATCGAACCACCCGGCGGCGACATTAGCCGCGCCCACGGGCCCTTCCGGCAGGGCGTACCCAACCCCGAAACGAGCGCCCTCTTCCTCTACCTGAACACCGGCAAGAAGTCGGTCGAGCTCGATGTGCGGGCTCCTGCCGGCCGCGACGCGTTCCTGCGCCTGGTCGAACGGTCCGATGTCGTGATCGAAAACTTCCTCCCGGCCGACATGCAGGCGCTGGGGCTCACGTACGAGCACCTCAGGGCGGTGAATCCCCGCATGGTGCTGATTTCGGTGACCACGTTCGGCCAGGACGGACCCTATGCGAACTACCTCTCGAACAACCTGGTCGCCTTTGCGATGGGTGGCCAAATGTTCATTACCGGCACACAGGAAGGTGGCCCGCTGAAGAACGGCGGCTACCAGGCCGACTACCAGGGCGGCCTGAACGCCTTCTCAGCGGGGATGCTTGCGGTGCTCGCCGCAGAGCGAGACGGGCTCGGCCAGCATGTCGATGTGAGCATCCAGCAGTGCATGGCGCCCCTGCTCGAGGCGACCATCCCCTATTACACCTACCTCGGGCGCTGGGCCGGGCTCCGGCGAGGAAACCATATGGCCAGCTTCATTGGCATCTATCCCTGCCTCGATGGCCACCTGGGGATCCACATCATGCCGCGCAACTGGAAGCCCTTCACCGAGGTCATGGGCCGCCCCGACCTCTTCGACGACCCGCGATTTGCCACCCAGGCCGACCGCGCCCAGCACAACGACGAGCTGATGGCGGAGTTCTACGCCTGGGCTGCCACCGAAACGAAACACGACGTGTACCGGCGGGCGGGCGCAGGCCGGGCGCCGATCGCCTTCGTCCACACAATGGATGACCTGCTCAATAGCCCGCAGCTCAACTTCCGCGGATTCCTGCGGGAAGTCGACCACCCGGCCGCCGGGACTGCCACCTATCCCGGGCCGCCGTGGTGGCTGGGCCCCGATAGCTGGAGCCACGGCCGCGCCCCGCTCCTCGGCGAGCACACGGAAGAAGTCCTGCGCGGCATTGCGGGCCTGAGCGACCGTGCTCTCGCCCACACCGGGGTGCCCTCATGACGTCGCGAGAGCAAGTAGCGCGCGCCATTGCCTTTTTCGAAACCTGCGACGACATCGGGCTGCTCCATCAGCTCATCGCCGAGGTGGCGCCGCGAGCGAAAAAAATGGTTGGCCAGCTGCTGGCGCGGGGCACTGAGGAGGCTATCCCGGGTCCGGCCGAATTACGGGCCGCCCGGGAAGCCGCATCGAGCGCCGAGGCCGTCGCGACCCTCCGCGGGACCGGCGACTTCGCGCTCTTCCAGGTGCTCGCCCGGGCAATTGGCCAGCGCATCGAGACCCTGGAGATTGCGGCGTCCGCCGAGTTCCCCACGGGCGTCCGCGTGGTGGTCCCCGAGAAGCCAGGCTACCCGCGCTCGGGCGCCGGGATCGCCGGGACCGTAGAGGAGACAGGCACCCAACTGCGGGTGTTGCTGGACAACGGAGAAACGTGGCAGGGGCCGCCGAGCCTCGCCCGGCTGGAGCGCCCCGCATGACCATGCCCCTGGCTGGAATCCGCGTCATCGACCTGACGATGGTGTGGGCTGGTCCCTTTGGCACGCGCATGCTCGGCGACTACGGCGCCGAGGTCATCAAAGTCGAGTCTCCTCGCCAGTGGGACCTCCTCCGGTCGCTGGGCCTTATCCCGCGCACTGAGCCGCGCTGGTACAACAAATCCGCGTACTTCAACCACAACAACCGCGACAAGTACGCGCTGGCCCTCGACCTGGCCGACCCACGGGGCAAGGAGGTCCTCCTGCGGCTGTGTGCGGTGAGCGACATCCTGGTCGAAAACTTCCGCACCGACGTCATGGACAACCTTGGCCTGACGTACGAGGCGGTCCGTGCTGCGAACCCGAGGATCATTTACGTGTCGATGCCCGGCCACGGGAAGACCGGACCGGAGAAGGACTTCGTCGCCTACGGTTCGAACGTGGAACAGCTTGCCGGGCTCGTCTCGCTCTCGGGCTACGAGGGGGGCGAACCGATGAAGACGGGCTTCAGCTACGGCGACCCCATGGCCGGCACGGCCCTCGTGGGTGCGGTTGCCACTGCCCTTCGCCAGCGCCGGTTGACCGGCCAGGGCATGTACCTGGAACTTGCCCAGCGCGAGAACCTCACGATGTTCGTCGGCGAGTACCTGGTCGACTACAGCATGAACGGGGAGGAGCGCCCACTCATTGGCAATCGCCACCCGGTGTTCGCCCCGCACAACTGCTACCGCTCCGCGGGCGATGACCGCTGGGTGACCATCGCCTGCGAGTCCGATACCCAGTTCGCAGCACTGTGCGCCGCCATCGGCCAGCCCGGGCTTGCCGCCGATGAGCGGTTCGCGACCAACGCTGCCCGCAAAGCCAACGAGCGCGAGCTGGACACCCTCATCGAAGCCTGGACATCGGTCCGCGGCCACTACGAGGCCATGCACATCCTCCAGCGAGCCGGGGTACCAGCCGGGGCTGTGCTCACCACGCCTGAGCTGCTGGCCGAACCCCACCTCCGCTCGCGAAGGGCCTGGGTGGAGCACACGCATCCCGATGCGGGGATGTGGGAGATGGAGGCGCCCCCGTGGAAGCTCTCCCGGACACCAGGACACATTCGCCTGCCCGCTCCGGGCTTCGGCCAGCACAACAGCTACGTGTTGCGCGACCTGCTCCACCTGCCGGAAGAGCAGATCGCGGAGCTCTACGCGGCCGGCATTACAGCCGACGACCCGGACGAATCGCTCCACCGGTAGCCCCCCGGGACAGGGGAGAGGTTCGCCTGTACCGCTTCGCTACCCCCGGCAAGCGTCGTCCGGTGGTGGTTCTGACCAGGACCACGGCGATTCGATACCTCACAAGAGTGACGGTCGCCCCAATCACTGCCAACGTACGCGGCATTCCCGGTGAGGTGGTGATAGGGCCAGAGGACGGCATGCCACAGGTCAGCGCGGTGAACCTCGACAACATCCAGACCGTCCGCAAAGACGACCCTGGTCCACCCGTGGCAATGCTCTCAGACGAGCGCATGCGCGCCATCCAGGCTGCTGCGAGCTTTGCGCTGGGGTTCGACGGGGCCTAAGCCACCAGCAGCACCACCGGCAGCGCCA
Organism: uncultured Anaerolineaceae bacterium; assembly: GCA_964648195.1. Taxonomy (GTDB): domain Bacteria; phylum Chloroflexota; class Dehalococcoidia; order Tepidiformales; family Tepidiformaceae; genus Amarobacter. The sequence goes on from CAZYLL010000001.1 coordinate 341,792, forward strand.
CAATCGCGCCAAGGAACAATGCCAGGTTTCGCGGGCGCCGGGTCGCCACGTGGGCGGCTCCCAAGACCAGCCGCCTGTATGGCCCGTAGGCGACCGTGAGCAGCATCGATGAGACGGTGGCAACCGCAATCATTTCGGTCAGCACCACGGTGAACGCCGTATCGCCGCCCAGGATGAGCGCACCCGCCAGCGTATCGACGAACGTGGTGATGTTCGCACCCATCACGTACGGGATGACGTGTTCGCGCTTGAGGTACCCTTTGAGCGAGAGGGGCACCAGCAGGGTCAACGAAATCGAAACGCTGAGGGTCATGGCCGTGACCGCACAGCCCATCGCGAACATCAGCGGTCGAGAGTTCAGCCGGTGAAGCGCCGTTTCGACCGAGCTCGAACCAGCCTCCAGCCGCGGAAGCGCCCGGTCGAACACCGCGAAGCTCGCGAGCAGGACACCGGCGCCCGCCCCGAACAACAGCCCGCCCGGCAACACCCGGTCGAGCAGCGCCACCGGTTCGCTATAAACGCGGTCGACCCAATCGAGCATCGTGGGCGGCGGCGAAAACGCCAGGCCATCGAGCCAGCCGTATCGCAGGGACACCAGTCCGAGCGCGATCGCCGGGCCCTGCGTGGTGAACGTCGTGACCAGGGCGATGACGCCGATCGAGAGTCCATCGGCGTTGCGCCGGTGGCGCAGGTACAACGCAAACCCGACAGCCAGCACGATGAACGAAGCCCCCAGGCGGGAGCCACCAATCACGGCAAACGCCTCGGCCTCGCTCAGCACCCCGCCAGAGAGCAACGTCACGCCGATCGCCGCCACGGGCGACCCGCTCATAGCGGCATAGGCAAGCAGCCAGCCGAAGCCGACGCCGTTGACCGGACCGGCAACCTCAAGGCCATCGAGCAGCGGCACAAGGGAGCCTGCCCCGGCCTTCACCACCTGGAGCGCGAAAACGAACAGGGCGAGGCCAGCCACACCGGCACCGGCGCGAACCATCGGCGGCCACCACGACCGGGGCCAGCGCCGGACCGGCACTGCTTCACCGGCCACCGGCCGGGCCTCGCGTGCCAGCCGCCGCGCTTCGCCCTCAGTCGTCAATCGCACTGCGGCCCGCGGGCGCTGCCGTCGTTTCCCGCGCGATGCCTGCTGCGACCGTATGACGGGTTGCAGGGTCGATGAGGATGAAGCTGCCGGTTTCGCGGCTTTCGGCGTAGGGGTCGGCGAACACCGGTTCGAGGGTGCGCAGGGTCACCCGGCCGATGTCGTTCAGCGCCAGCGCCCCGGCGCCGGACACCCGCTCGAAGCTCGATACGTCGAGGCGATCGTCGACCGACTCGACCATGCACTTCACCCGCCGTGTGGTGTGCTTCAGCCAGTACTGCTGGCGCGGCCAAAGGCCAGCCGTTTCGCTCATCCAGCAGATATCTGCGGTGAACCTGGTGGTCACGGCCGGCGGAACATCGGCACCGGCAATCATCTGTCCGCGGCTGATGTCGAGGTCATCAGCCAGCCTGATGGTCACGGCATCGCCGCTTCGCGCTTCCTGGAGCGACTCGCGGTAGCGGTCGATCGCGACGATGCGCGACCTGGCTCCGCCGGGGAGCACCTCGATTTCGTCTCCGACCCGGGCACGCCCGGCCGCTACGGTGCCCGCGTAGCCGCGGTAGTCGTGAAAGTCGCGTGATTGGGGGCGGATGACGTACTGGACGGGAAAGCGAAGACCGGCGTGGCGGGCAGAGTCCGGCACCTGGACTGTCTCCAGGAACTCCAGCAGCGTCGGCCCCGTGTACCAGCGCATGTGGCCGCCGCGCTGTACGACATTCTCGCCGGAGGCCGCCGACATCGGGATCACGGTCACGCACGGCACGCCAAGCCGGCGGGCGAGCTCCCGGAATTCGGCTTCGACCTCCTCCAGGCGCGACTGCTCCCAACCCACCAGGTCCATCTTGTTGACGCATAACGCCAGGTGCCGGATGCCGAGCAGCGAGGTGAGTGCAGCGTGCCGGCGTGTCTGCTCCACCACACCCTTGCGCGCATCGACCAGGATGAGCGCGAGCTGCGCGGTAGAGGCGCCGGTCACCATGTTGCGGGTGTACTGCACGTGCCCTGGCGAGTCGGCGATGATGAACTTTCGCCGCGGTGTGGCGAAGTAGCGGTAGGCCACGTCGATGGTAATGCCCTGCTCGCGCTCAGCGCGGAGGCCGTCGGTCAGCAGGGCGAGGTTCACCTGGTCGAGTCCCTGGGCCGTGCTCGCCCGTTCCAGGCTTGCGAGTGTGTCATCGAACACCTGTTTGGAGTCGTAGAGGAGGCGGCCGATGAGCGTGCTCTTGCCATCGTCCACCGACCCGGCGGTCACAAACCGGAGAAGGTCCATCAGAAGTACCCCTCTCGCTTGCGGTCTTCCATGGCGGCCTCGGAGAACTGGTCGTCGGCGCGGCTCTGGCCGCGCTCGGTGATGCGCGTCCGCGCGATCTCAGCGACCACCTCGGGAAGGGTGCGCGCCTCGGAAGGCACGGCGGCGGTGCAGGTCATATCTCCAACAGTCCGGTAGCGTACGCGCGCACGGAAGGGACGTTCGTGTGGGAGCAGCGGGAGGTACGGGCTGACTGCCATCAGCATGCCGTCGCGCTCGAACACTTCCCGCTCGTGTGCGAAGTAGATCGACGGGACTTCTATCCCCTCGCGCTCGATGTAGCGCCAGACGTCGAGCTCCGTCCAGTTCGAAAGCGGAAATACGCGGATGTGCTCGCCCCGCACGTGCATCCCGTTGAACAGGTGCCAGAGCTCGGGCCGCTGGTTCCGCGGGTCCCACTGGCCAAACTCGTCGCGGAAGGAGAACACGCGTTCCTTGGCGCGGGCTTTCTCTTCGTCGCGCCTCGCCCCTCCAATCGCGGCATCGAACTGGTGACGGGCGATCGCGGCGAGCAGCACCGGCGTCTGCAGGCGGTTCCGCGAGGCCCGGGCGCCGCGCTCCTCCACCAGTTCGCCGGCGTCGATTGCTTCCTGCACGGAGGCGACGACCAGCCGCGCGCCAAGCTCCGCGATGCGCCTGTCGCGGAACTCGATGACTTCCGGGAAGTTATGTCCTGTGTCGACGTGCATGACCGTGAACGGAAAGCGCGCGGGCCAGAACGCCTTTTCGGCCAGCCGCAGCAGCACAATCGAGTCCTTGCCGCCGGAGAACAGCAGCGCTGGCCGCTCGAACTCCGCTGCAACCTCGCGCAGGATGAAGATGCTCTCCGCCTCGAGCGCATCCAGGCCGGCGTCAGCGGCGCCGGGGGCCAGGTCGACCGCGACGTCGTTCATCGCCGGACTCCCACCCCGCCTGCAGCAGGGATGAGCCCGCGCGATTGCAGGTAGGCCAGCACTCTGCCCGCCGAAGCCGCGGCGGCCTCCGAACCGGTCGGTATCACGAGTTCGGGGGAGAGCGGAGGTTCGTAGGGGTCATCGATGCCCGTGAAGCCAGGCCGCTTCCCGGACCGCGCTTCGGCGTAGAGTCCCTTGACGTCGCGCGCCTCGCACTCTTCCAGGGTGGCCGCGAGGTATGCCTCGATGAACGGTACGCCATCGGCCTCGACCATGCGGCGGACGGCGTCTCGCGTTTGGCGATAGGGCGAGATCGCCGCGGTGATCACCGCTACCTCATTCCGGGCAAGCAGGTTCGCCACGTAGCCGATGCGCTGGATGTTGATGTCCCGGTCGGCCCGGCTGAATCCCAGCCCGGCGGAGAGATGCTGGCGCACCTCATCTCCATCCAGCACCTCAACGCGCAGCCCGAGGCCGCGCAGCCGTGGAGCCAGCGCCCCGGTCAGGGTTGACTTGCCGGCGCCCGAGAGGCCGGTGAACCAGAGCACAAAGCCATTCCCCTCACTCACTCGTTTTCCTTTCCCTGGCCGGCGAGCCGGCAGCCGTTTGGCGTGGTTGGCGCAGACCTAGATGTGGAGGCCACACTCATCCTTCTCGAAGCCCTGCCAACGCCCGGCTCGCCCCTGCACACCCGGGACCGTGCAGTTGTAGCAACCGATACTCGCGTAGCCCCGGTCGAGCAGCGGGTTGTAGGGCACGCCGTGCTTCAACACGTAGTCCCACGTCTCCTTCTCGGTCCAGTTGGCGAGCGGATTGATTTTTACGACCCCGAATTTCGCGGCCCACGAGACGATCGGGGTATCGGCCCGGCCCTCCGATTGATCCCTTCGCAATCCGCTCACCCAGGCGGACTTCCCCGCCAAGGCCCGGCGGTTGGGTTCGACCTTACGCAACTCGCAGCAGAGATCGGGGTCTCGCATCCAGAGCGCGGAGCCGTGCCGGGCGGCCTGCTCCTCGTGCGTCAGCCCGGGGGTGTAGACCTGCACGTTGGACAGTCCAAGCGCGGGGATCGCCCGCCGCATCGTCTCGTGCGTCTCTTCGAACAGGTAGCCGGTGTCGAGCACGAAGACGTGAACGTCCGGTTTGAGGGCGGCGACCATGTGGAGGATCGCCATGCCAGAAGCCCCTCCGAAACTCGCGCCGACCGACAACCCATCGCCGAAGGTCTCAACCGCCCAGGCGACGATTTCGGTGGGGCTGGCGGCCTCGAAGCGCGCGTTGAGGCGGTCGATTTCAGTGGCGGTGAGTGCGGGCGGCGTGGTCACGCTGGTGTCTAACCTGAGTAATTTGGTCAACATTATCAAGTAGCCGCTTGGCAAGCAAGATGGTTTGTTGATAAAGTCGCTCAGGTTCCTCGAATTCGTCGCTGGCCGGGGAAGGCCACATCCGCGGGAAAGGTGAAACAGATGCCCAACGTGGAAACCATCGTCCATAGCAACGCGCCCGGCCACGTCCTCCCGGTGCTCCAGAAGGAGCTCGAGGACTTCCAGACCGAAGCCCATCGTTTCCTCCGGGGCGAATGGGAGGAGACGCAGTTCATCGGCTTCCGCCTCAAGCAGGGCGTCTATGGGCAGCGCCAGCCCGGCGTCCAGATGATCCGGGTGAAGCTGCCGTTTGGCGGCGTGACCCCGGAACAGATGGACGCCTTCGCGGAGGTCGCCGACCGGTTCGCGCCCCTGCGGAAGGGGCACATCACCACCCGCCAGAACATCCAGTTCCACCACGTCCCGCTGGCGAAGGCCGCGGAGGCGCTGTTCGTCCTGGGAAGGGCTGGCCTGTCCACTCGCGAAGCGTGCGGGAACACGGTCCGTAACGTGACCGGTGACCCGTGGGCCGGGGTCCAGCCGGGCGAACTGTTCGACCCCACGCCCTACGCAGGCGCGTTTGCCCGGTACTGGTTGCGCAACCCGCTCTCCCAACTCCTCCCGCGCAAGTTCAAGGTTGCCTTCACGGCCACCGACGAAGATAACGCCATCACGGGTATCCACGACCTGGGGTTCATCCCGCGCGTGCAGGGCGGCATCCGCGGCTTCAAGGTGGTGGTTGGTGGCGGGCTGAGCATCATGCCGCGCAACGCGCCCGTTCTCACGGAATTCGTCAGCGTGGACGAGTACCTCAAGCTTTCCGAGGCGGTCATCCGGATCTTCGAGAAGGCCGACGAGCTCCGCAAGAACCGGGCGAAGGCGCGCATCAAGTTCCTGGTCGACCGCGTGGGCATCGAGGAGTTCAGGCGCATGGTCGATGCTGAACTGCAGGGCGACTGGACTGCGAAGGACTTCCGGCCGGACCGCCTGCTCTTCGTCCACGACGAGGAGGCAGGCGCGCCAGAGCGAAAGCCCCGGTACGCGCAGCCCAATGGCGACCACCGTGAATTCGTCGCCTTCGTGAGCGCGAACGTGCGCGCCCAAAAACAGCAGGGCTTCTCGACGGTGGAGGTGAAGGTCTCACGCGGGGACCTGAAGCCAGAGCAGTTCCGCGGCCTGGGCGCAATCATGCGCGAGTACTGCGGGGGATACGCCCGCACCACCATTGGCCAGAACGTCGTTCTCCGCTGGGTGCGCGATGAGAGCCTGTACGAGGTCTTTACGGCGCTGCGCGAGCTGGGCCTCGCCGATGCCGGCGCCCGGACCATCACCGACGTGGTCAGTTGCCCGGGCACCGATAGCTGCAAGCTCGGGATCACCTCTTCGATGGGGCTGAACCAGGCGATCCAGCAGCGCGTCGAAGCGATGGCCACTGAGGACCCGCTCACGCGGCGGATCAACATCAAGATGAGCGGCTGCCCAAACAGCTGCGGACAGCACCACATCGCCAACATTGGCTTCCATGGCGCGGCCATGAAGGTTGGGCCGCATCAGCTGCCCGCCTACCACGTCTTCATCGGCGGCTCGTACCAGGACGGCGCGTTACGCATTGCCACACAGCTCAAGGTTCGCCTCCCCGCGAAACGGGGTCCCGAGGCGGTCGAGCGCTTCATTTCCCTGTACGAAAGCGAGCGGTTGCCGGGGGAATCCTTCAACGCGTTTTTCGACCGCGCCGGCGCCGCCCGCTTCGAGGAGGCAATCGCCGACCTCACCCTCCCGGGGGAGTTCAGCGACGATAACCGTTCGATGTTCATCGATTGGAACCGTCTGGAGCTCTACCAGCTGCAGCGCGGCGAGGGTGAGTGCGCGGTCTGACGGTCAGAAGCCGAGGAGGTTCTCCCACGCCTGCCGGAAGCTGAGGCCACCGTTGGCCGCTGCTTCCTGGAGCGCTAGCCGCTGGCGAGCTTCGTCGAGGTCGGCCAGGTAGAGCGAGGGATTCGCGCTGACTTCGCGAGCGAGCCGTTCGTGCCGGACGATCATGCCGCAGAACGCCTCGAAGATGGCGTCCTTGTGCAGGTAGTTCTCGAAGACAAAGAGCGAGATGTCGCCCAGAGCGTCGACTTCGCCGGCGGCCACAAGCCGGTCGTACATGTCGCCCAGCCAATCGCTGATGCGCTCCCACTCGGCAGCCGCCTCCGGGCACCCGCGGGCATCGAGCGCATCGAGCGATGAGAACAACATCACCAGGAATGTCGGCAGCCGGCGTTGCTCGTACCCCAGCCGGGCAACTTCCACCCAGCGGCTGTCCTCGGCGCAGGTAGCATGGGGACGCTGCGCGGGGATCGCGCCGGCCAGCTCGTTCGCCTCCGCATCGGGCAGCGTGCGGATCCAGTCTTCGATGATGCGTGGCTCGACGCCGCTCAAGTCGATGACGGAAAGCGCCGCGAGCCGCCGGTCGGGCGGGCCGTCCTGGATCTCCGCGACCAGTTCGGGCGTTGACATGCGGCGGAAGGCAGGCTCGTGGTCCTGCCAGCCCGCATACTGCGGCGGGAGCCGGCGTTCCATGGCGGCAGGATACCGCAGCGCCGGGGTTGGAACCTCGGGAGAGCCACTGATGCTAGACTTCGGATTTATGGAACTATCCGCGTTCCGGCGGCACCGCCGTCTGCGGGCAACACCCGCCATCCGCGCGCTCGTCCGGGAGACCGAGCTGTCGCCCCAACACCTGGTCTATCCGCTCTTTGTGGAGGCTGGTCTCACGGGGCGGCAACCGATCGGGGCGATGCCGGGACAGGATCGACTCGGCATCGATGGGCTGGCCGCCGAGGCCCGGTCGCTGGCAACCCTGGGTATCCCCGCGGTGTTGCTCTTCGGCCTGCCGGCAACGAAGGACGAGCGAGGTTCGGGCGCATACGCCCGCGACGGGATTGTGCAGACCGCCATCCGCACCCTGAAGGACGCCAGCCCCGGCCTGCTCGTGCTCGGCGACGTCTGCCTCTGCGAATACACCTCGCATGGGCACTGCGGTCTGCTCCGGTCCGATGGGTCGGTCGATAACGACGCCTCGCTTCCGTTGCTGGCCGAGACGGCCGTCTCGCTTGCGGAGGCTGGCTGTGACATCATCGCCCCCAGCGACATGATGGACGGGCGGGTCTCGGCGATCCGGGCAGCGCTGGATGCGGCAGGGTTCAACGAGACGCCGATCCTCTCGTATGCCGCGAAGTTCGCGAGCGCTTTTTACGGGCCGTTTCGCGAAGCCGCCGACAGCGCGCCCCAGTTCGGCGACCGGCGCGGCTATCAGATGGACCCGGCTAATGGCCGCATGGCACTCGACGAGGTATTCACCGACCTCGCCGAAGGCGCCGACATGGTCATGGTGAAACCGGCGCTTCCCTACCTCGATGTCATCGCCCGGGTGCGCGCCTCGGTCCATGCGCCGGTCGTCGCCTACAACGTGAGCGGGGAATACAGCATGCTCATGGCGGCCATCCAGAACGGCTGGCTCGACGAAGCCCGCGCGGTTGATGAAGCGCTGACGAGCATCCGGCGGGCCGGCGCCGACATCATCATTACGTACCACGCGAAACAGTGGGCAGAGCGCCAGTAGGTCAGGCCCGGAGGGAAAACGCTCCTTTGCGCTCCCGCTTCTTCTCGATGCGCACGGCGCAGACTTTGTACTCGGGAATCCGCGATGCCTCATCGTAGGCGTTGTTCGTGAGGAAGTTGGCCGCCTGGTCCTGGAGCTTCACGAACGGCACGAACAGGTTGCCAGGCTGGACTGCATCGGTGACCACGGCTTGCGCTGTCATGCGCCCGCGCCGTGAAAAAATCACCACCGCATCGCCATCCCCGATCTCGGCGACGGAAGCATCGGCCGGGTGCACAGCGACCGGCACCGTATCGACCTGCTCCATGAGCCCGGCCACGCGGCGGGTGATTGTCCCGCCATGCCAGTGGTAGAGGATGCGGCCGGTGTTGAGCACGAGGGGGTACTCGCCATCCGGAATCTCCTCCGCGATGGCGCGTTGCCGCACCGCCACGAACCGCGCGAGCCCCCTGGGGAAGGATTCGGCGTAGAGGTAGCGCGTCCCCGGGTGCGCGGGATTGGGGCACGGCCACTGGATGCCGCCTTCGGAATCCAATCGCGCGTAGTTGATGCCTCTCACCTGCGGAGTGAGCCGTGCGAATTCGTCGAACACCTCGCTCGACGACGCGTAGGCGAATTGGCCAGGCTCGACGCCGACGTGCGGGGCCATGCGCCGGGCGACGTCGCAGAGCACCTCCCAGTCGGGGCGCGACTGGCCCACCGGGGAGATCGCGCGGCGGACGCGCTGCACCCGGCGCTCGCTGTTGGTGAACGTCCCATCCTTCTCTGCGAAGGAGCATGCCGGCAGCACCACGTCGGCCAGTTCGGCGGTTTCGTGCAAGAAAAGGTCCTGGACCACCAGGAAATCGAGCGAGCGGATGAGGTCCGTCGCGTGATGGAGGTTCGGCTCGCTGAGCAGGGGGTTCTCGCCGACGATGTACATGGCCCGGACGGCGCCAGATGCGATCTGTTCCACCATGTCGGTCGCTTTGAGTCCCGGCTCACGGGGCAACCCCGCGCCCCAGATTTCCTCGAATGGCGCGATGAGGGCATCGCCGTAGCTCTGGTAGCCCGGCAGCGAGTCCGGAATGCAGCCCGCGTCGCCGCATCCCTGCACGTTGTTCTGGCCCCGCAGCGGCGAGACGCCGCACCCCGGCCTGCCAAGCTGGCCGCAGAGCAGGGCCAGGTTCAACAGCGAATGGGCATTATCGGTGCCCTGCGTGTGCTGGGTGATGCCCATCCCCCAGACCAGGCAGCTCCCGGGCCGGAGCCCCGTGGGCTGACCCCGCCGGGCGGGGGGCCTCGCGAACAGCCGCGCCGCCTCCCGGATTTCCTCCGCCGGCACCCCGCAGGCGCCAGCGTACTCCTCGACCGTCTTTTCCCGGACGGCTGCCAGGAACGCGGCGAATCCTTCGGTGCGGGTCTCGATGAAGGACCGGTCTTCCAGGCCTTCGTCCAGGATGGCCCGTGCCATGCCGTTGAAAAGCGCCACATCCGTCCCTGCCCGTGGCTGCAGAAAGAGGTCGGCGCGGTCGCACATCTCGATGCGGCGGGGGTTCACTACGACGAGCTTCGTGCCCCATGTGTCGATCGCCCGTCGCATGCGCGAGGCGATGACCGGGTGGTTCGAGCCGGGATCGCAGCCGACGAGCACGATGCACGAGGCTTCCTCGTAATCGATGTAGGAATTGCTCGTCGCGCCGCTGCCCAGCTGTTGCAGCATCGCCTCGACGCTTGGGGAGTGGCAGAGCCGCGTGCAGTGGTCGATGTTGTTGGTGCCCATGATGAGCCGGACGAATTTCTGTTGAATGAAGGCATCCTCATTCGTGGCCTTGGCGCTGGCAAAGCTGCCGAAGTGCCCCCGGTGTTCGAGCAAGCGTTTCGCCACCAGGTCCAGCGCCTCGTCCCAGGATGCCTCCTCGAAGCGCCCATTACGCTTGATCAGCGGCGCCTGGAGGCGGTCCGGGTGGTTCACGAAGGTGGTGCCGAAGCGCCCCTTCACACACAACATCCCGGTGCTCGAGAGGTTCCCCGGGTCGTCGTCGACCCAACGGATACGGTCCCGGTCGTCGATGTTCAGCACGATGCCACAGCCGACGCCACAATAGGGGCAGATGCTCTGGACGGTGCGGGTCATCGTTGTCACCCCCTGGGCCTGAGTGCGGTTGTGGGGCATGCGGCCACGCACGAACCGCAACTGGTGCAGATGGAATCACGGAAGCTGACGCCCGAGCCGGGGGTCACGCGCGCCGTGCGTCCGCGCCCGGCGATGCCGATTGCTCCAATGTGCTGGAGGTCCTGGCAGGCCGTCACGCAACGGGCGCACAGGATGCATGCATCCTCGTGAAACGAGAAGAACGGGTTCGAGACGTCGGTGTGGCCGCCCGTCCTGCAGGCGTACTGGCCAGAACCGATGCCATGGGACTCGTAGGCCGCCAGGCTTTCCCCGCTCCGGGGCCCACCTGCCGTGTGGGGAGATGACGGCCGCTGCATGGCGACAGTCAGTTCCAGAACGCCCCGCCGAATGCGCAGGACCCGTTCGGAGTCCGTCGAACACTCCTGTACCCCGGCGGCCGGGGTCGAACATGCAGCCACGATGCGCCCGTCGGCCTCGACGAGGCATGTGCGGCAGGCGCCGATCACCGGGAGGTTGTCATCCTTGCACAGGTGGGGAAGCTCGATCGCGGCGGCCAGCACCGTGTCGAGCAGCGAACCACGGGGTTCCACCAGCTCGCCATTCAGCCTCACGCGAACACCTCCGGCCAGAAGTGCAGGGCCGAGCGGACGGGGCCGGGCGCCATCTGCCCGAGACCGCAGAGCGAACCGAACTGGAGGACGTCGGCGAGCTCCGGGATGGACGCGGTTTCGCCGGCGGTGAGCATGTCCAGCAGGCGCGGGGCGCCTTCGCGGCAGGGTGTGCACTTCCCGCAGGATTCCTCCGCGTTGAAGCGTGCCATGGCGATTGCAGCGCCACGGATATCGCGCGGCGCATCGAGAACCACGATGCCCCCGGCGCCGAGCATCGCCCCGGACGGGTGCAGCGAACCGGGTTGGAGCCGGACATCCAGGGCGCTCGAGCCCAGGAACCCGCCGGATGGCCCACCGGCGAGCACGGCTACGTCGCCTTCCACGATGGGCTCTGCGGAAGCGACGACGTCACGAAGCAGCGTCCCCATTTCGACCTCATACACGCCCGGACGAGCAACCCGCCCGCTGACGCTGAGGATCCTGGTCCCCGGAGCCGCCTCCACGCCGCGGGAACGATATGCCTCGAGGTCGCGGAACAGCACCGGCACGTTGGCCAGCGTTTCGACGTTGTTCACCACTGTGGGCATGCCAAACAGGCCAGACTGGACCGGATACGGCGGCCTGGTGCGCGGCACCGGCCGTCGCCCCTCGATCGCGTTCAGCAGCGCGCTCTCTTCTCCCAGCACGTACCCGCCACCGCCGCGAACGAAGGCGACGTCGAGCCCCGGCGCCGCCTCATCCAGGGCGCGCTCAAGCGATGCGACCGCGGGATCGGCGTGCCCGTTGGCGAAGACCACGACCACGGCCGGTTGAAGCACGAATGCGGCGATAGCGATGCCTTCGGTCACGCGCCGGGGCGCCAGCGATAGCAGCGCCCGGTCCTTGAAGACGCCTGGCTCACCTTCTTCGGCGTTCACCACGAGGGCGATGGGGCGGTTCTCGGCGAGGGCCGCCCGCCACTTCGCTCCCGCAGGGAAGTAGGCTCCGCCCCGCCCGCGCAGTCCAGAATCCAGAAGTGCCCGGAGCGCAGCATCTCGCCCAAGCGTTCGAGCGCGGGCGAGACCGGCGTCATCGCCCACGTCTGGCGCCAGGAGCGGACCGGCGCGCTGGACCCTGCCCGCCGGGAAGGGCTGTTCGCTCCCGCTGACGGGGGCGTCGTAGCATCGAAACCGGCATTGCCCGTCTGCCGGGCCGCTCTCGCCCGCGTCCCATCGGAACAGCTGGCAGGTCAGTCCCGAGCACACCTCGTGCTGCTCGCCGTTCGAGAACCGGAAGTCGGCAAACGAGGTCGCCACTTCCCAGGCCTCGGCAACCGGGAGCCGCAGCTCACGGGCGATGGCGGCCACGGACGCGGGCTGGAGCCAGCCCGTCCGGCGGTGCTCGGCGTACAGCCGTGGAAGCAGGTGGGAGCGGAGGGGGAACCCTTCGGGGAGCGGCCGCGCCATCGCGGCCATGCTAGCGCGAGCGCCGCCGCGCCGCTACGCCCGCCGGGCGGGCACGGCCTGGTGCTGGGCCATCGCGCTGGCGATCACCGTCCGCCGGCAGGGCGCCGTCGGTTCCTGGCAGGCCGCCGCGAGAGCCCGGTCGACAATATCGATGATGCCGCGCGCGCGGGCCTCAGACCGGACGTGGGCGACGGTCGCCGAGATGGTCGCCTCTGCACCCGGCCAGGGTTCGCAGCGCAGGACGCGCAGGTGACGCGACGACTCGTTCCATTCCACAACCAGGCGCGCATGGGAGCCGGGGCCCGCCGAAAACCGCGTGTACCCGCCCAGGTACTCCTGGGCCAGGTTCAGACCTTTCGCTGAGGGGTTGACCCCCGCCCGGTCAAGTCCATCCCAGAGTTCTCCCAGGGCGAGTAACAGCCTGAACGCGACGTCAGAAGTATCAGCGCGCAATGGTGCTTCCGGCGGATGTAGTCTTCTCCGACGGCGGCCCCCGCAAGCCGCCACGCGGGTGATTCTACGGGATCGCCGGCCTACCTATGCAAGCGACACATTCAAGCTATAGATGAGAGCCCCGATTACGTCACGACTTTCGCAGATACCGTCCGAGCCCTTGCTCCAACGGCGTCAAAGGGATCCCGAAGGCAGCCGTGAGACGCGACGTGTCCGCAACACCATCCATGGTGATGAACTCGACTGCGTCCGGTGTAAGCGGGCGGCCAGGGGAGAACTGGATCACGCCCGCAGCCAGCTTCATGAGGGGTTTTGGACTATGGAGCAGGAGCCGCCGCTTGCCCGCCACTTTCAGCGCCGTGCGGATGATTTCGTCCATCGTCAGGACGTCAGGGCCGCCCATCTCAAACAGGCCGTTTCGCGCCTCCGGGTTCTGGATCGCCGCAGCCACGTGCTGGGCGAGGTCGCCGGCGAAGAGCGGGTTGATGCGCGCCTTTCCATTCCCCACCACCGGGACGAAGGGCAGGTAACGGGCGAAGCCAAGGAACCGGTTGAGGGCGGCATCCCGCGCCCCATACACCCAGCTCGGCCGGAAAATCGTGTAATCGACCCCGCTCGCGATGATGTACTGCTCCTCCTCCCATTTGAACCGGAGCCAGTGGTACCTCGCATCCTCCGCGGCGCCAACGCCGCTGAGCCCGATGAAGTGCGCGACCCCCGCGGAGCTGGCAGCATCCACCAGGTTCTTCGTTCCGCCCAGGTCGATGCGCTCGAACGTCCAGCCCTTGCGGGGCGTCTCGATGGGCGAATTGGGAAACTGGACCGCATCGACCACCACCCGGGCGCCTTCGAGCGCGGCGGCAAGCGACGCGGGGTCCATGACATCTCCGCGCACCCAGCGCGCACGCGGATCGATGGGATCGGTATCAGGATTGGAACGCGAGGCCACGGTGACCTTGTGGCCCGCCTCCAGTAGCGCGCTGGTGATTTCCCGGCCCAGGAACCCGGTTCCGCCTGCGACAACGATGTTCATGACGATCCTCCAGTGCGGGCCCGGTGGCCCAGTTGATAGATGATTCCTGCCGCGGCCGTGAGGCTGGAACCGCCGTACTGCGCCCCGGCAGGCCGGAGTGCCGGGTCGCCTTCGAATGCACGCCCGCCGTAGACGACGGCGGTCAGCGGCGCCGACTGGCCGATCCGCTGCACGATCCCGGGCAGCCGCCTTGCGCCCTGTTCCGTACTGGCAGATAGCGCGACCACCTGGGGCTGCGTGTCCTCGATGGTGCGAACCAGGTCGGAGTCCGGCGTGTCGCGCCCCAGGTAGATCGTCCGCAGGCCCTGGAACCGCAGCTTCACCGCGAGCATCAAGAGGCCGAGCTCGTGGTGTTCACCCTCCAGGCAGGCGAGCAGCACCACCGGCGACCCGGACGCGGGCTGGACCTGGCGGCCCAGAAAGTTCAGCCGGGAAAGCACAAAGTTCGTGGCGAAGTGTTCCTGGCCCACGGAAACGGTGCCGGCGTGCCAGCCGGCGCCGATCTCAACCATCATCGGCGCGACTATCCGCTCGAAAATGGATGACAGGTCGAAGAGTTCCACGGCTTCCGACCAGGCGGCCGACGCTCCCTGGTCGTCAAAGTTCAACAGCGCGCCGGTGAGGGTGTCCCGGATCGCCGCCGATGCGGGCGCTCCCGGTGCGGGCGGTTCGGCCTGCTCGGAGCGCGCGCGCCGGGCCGCTGCCGCGAGAGGCATGCCGACCCCGGCCAGCTCTTTCATCCTGAGGATGAGTTCGACGTCGCGCTGGCTGTACATGCGCTGGCGCCCGCCGGTCCTGTCGGGCCGGGGGACACCGTATCTCCGTTCCCAGGCTCGGAGGGTATGCGCGCCTACTCCAGTCAGGCGTTCTACCTGGGCGATCTTGAGGCCGTCCGCTGGCTCGCTGTCAAAGTCCATAGCCAAAACATAGACGCTTGAGCGACTGTTGTCAATCTTCTGTCCATATCTTACGATCCCAGCAGATGAACGAAACACCTGCCGGTACACTCGACGTCGCCGTCATCGGCTCGGGATTCGGGGGGCTCACGGCCGCGGCTCTTGCCGCAGGTTCGGGCTTGCGTGTCGCGGTGTTCGAGCGGCATACACGCCCGGGCGGCTGCGCCGGCGACTTCGCCCTCGGCGGCTACTGGTTTCCCGCGGGGGCAACCGTGGTCACCGGCCTCGAACATGGTGGCATACTTCGACAGGTCTTCGATGCCCTCGCAATCAGCGTGGAGTCACAGCCGCTTGACCCGTCGATCGTGTTCCGCCTCGATGGCCGCGCGATCCCTTATGTCGCCAGCTCAGATGGTTGGATCGACGAGTTCCGGCGTGCGTTCCCGGATGCGCCGGCCGGCTATGCGCGGTTCTGGGAGTGGACTCATGGCATCGGTGGAATTGTCTATCGCGTCGGCTCCGCCCTGCCCTCGCTTCCAATCCAGCGCTGGGCTGACGTGCGCCGGACGTCCCGTGCGGCGCGGCCCGAAGTCGCGAAAACCTTGCCACTCCTCTTTCAGACGCTGGGCGCCATCAAAGCCCGGCTTGGCGCCAGCGGGCATGCGGCTGCCGACGCCCTCATTGATAGCCTGCTCCTCGACGCGACAGGTGCGACCGCGGCCCGGTGCAGCGCCATCCAGGGCGCCCTTGCTCTCGACCTCTACCGGCGCGGATGCCAGTGGGTTGAAGGCGGCACCGCGCGGCTCGCCCGCGAGCTCGTGCGCAACATCCGGCGAAACGGCGGCGAAGTATTCTTTGCGGCCGAAGTCACCGCGCTCGCGCCGTCCAGCGGATGCTGGCGGCTCACGCTCGCAGGGGGCCAGGAGGTTCTTGCGCGCCGGGTGGTCGCGAACATTCCGCCGGCCGCACTCGACCGTCTCCGCGGGGGCCGCCCCGCGCTTCCGGCCGCCGGCGATGCGTGGGGAGCCTTCGTGCTCCACCTGGGAATCGATGGGGCGGCCCTCGCCCCCATGCACCCTTTCCACCAGGTCATCACATCGACCCACGAGATGGAGGCTGAGGGTGCGAGCTGCCTCGTTTCGGTGTATCCGGGGAGAGGCGACCGCAGCGACCGCTGGTCGATATCAGTTTCCACACATACCCGGGCGGAGGGATGGTTCGATTACCCGGCTCGAACGGCATGCCGGCGCGCGGGGCTGGAATCCCGTCTCCTCCGGGCGGCCGCGGAAGTCATCCCGGGTCTTGACTCGCGCGTGAAAGTGATGCGGTCGGCCACACCGGCCACGTTCCAGCGCTTCACCGGGCGGCCCGGCGGGTTCGTTGGCGGGCTCGTGCAGTACCCGGGCAACGTTGCGTTCAGGGCACCCCACCACCGCCCCGGGCGCGGGCTGTTCCTTGCCGGCGACCACGTGTTCCCGGGCCAGGGCACTGTGGGCACGGCCCTTTCGGGCATCAACGCCTACCGCGATGTTGTGGAATCCCTTGGAGTGAGGCCGGCCCTGTGACGCTCGTCATCAAGTCATCACGATTCGATGCCAGCCCCGAGGAGCTGTTCGCGTTTCACCTCGACCCGGGAAACCTGGCACGCATCTCGCCCCCGTGGCCCCCGTTTGTCATGGTGACACCTCCGAAGCAGACGGAAGCCGGCGACGTGCAGGTGTTCCGCATTGGCCGGGGGCCGCTCGCGCGGACCTGGCGCGCCCGCATCACCCGGATAGAGCCCGGGCGGCTGCTGGAGGACACGCAGGAATCGGGGCCCTTCCGCAGGTGGCGGCACCAGCACCGCGTGGAGCGCGACGGCGCGGGCAGCCGTCTCACCGACGTCGTCGCCTTCCGCCTCCTCCCCACTCCTGTTGGGGCATTCCTGGAATTCTGGCTGGTCCGCCCGGCATTGCTCGCGATGTTCGCGTGGCGCCACCGGCGCACGCGCGCGTTGTTGAACGAGAAGCCGCCGCCGACCTGACTTTCACGAACGCACGAACATTATGGGCCGTGGTGGTGGTAGGCTCGCCGTTGCCCCCAGGAAGGAAGGTGCCGCCCCATGACGCCCTGTGCCCTCTGCATGCACCTGGAAGTCCCTCCGCGCCCCGCGACCGGCACGGTCGGCCTGCTCACGGCGCTGCCGGACCTGATCGACCGTGCGGTCGAGCGCTTCGCAGAGCTGGCCGATGGGACACATGTCGTGGTCAACGCGTGCCCGGAGCACGTGGTGGATGTCTACCGGGGCCGGATTCCTGGCGTGCGGATGGCCTGGCGGCTGGCGGAGCCCACCGGCACAGAGGGACCTAGCGGCCGTCTCCAAAGTCCCGCAAGAGCGTCCTCATCCCGGGTTTAAAGACAACCTTCCCGTTGATGACAACTACCTCGTTGTTGAGGTAAAGCTGGACCGCTCGGCTGAGGACCACGCCCTCGAGCGCCCGCCCTTTGCGCCGCACATCGTCGACAGTGTCCACACCGACATCAATCTGGAACACGTCCTGCAGGATGATAGGCCCGGCATCGAGCTCCTCGGTGACGAAGTGCGCCGTACACCCTGTCACCCGGACGCCATCCTCCCAGGCGCGCCGGTAGGGATTTGCGCCGGGGAAGTACGGCAGGAGCGAAGGGTGGATGTTGATGATCCGCCCGGCATAGGGCCCAACCAGCTTCGGGGTAAGGATCTGCATGTAGCGCGCGAGCACCACCAGATCGGCCCGGCAGGCGTCGAGCCGCTCCAGGAGGAATGCCTCGTGGGCGGCCTTGTCTTCGCTGGGATACCACTGGAAAGGCAGCCCTGCCGCCTCGGCGACGCCCCGGAGCGTCTCATGATTGGAAAGGACGCAGACGATTTCGCCGTGGAGGTCGCCCGAGCGAGCATCCGCGATGAGCTGCTCCAGGCAGTGGGCCTCCTTACTCACCAGCACGGCAACGCGCTTTCGTTCACGCTCGCCGTGGAGCGTGACACGGATTTCCATGCCGATTTCCTTGCCAATCGCAAGGAGGCCGGTAATCAGCTCGTCGAGGGAGACTGACGCCTCGGAGATATCGACGAGCATATCCATGAGGAACTGCCCGCGGACGACGCGCTGCTCGATGTCCTCAATGTTGACGTCGCGCTCGGCGAGGTAGGTGCTGATTCGGGCGACGACGCCTTTCTGGTCGTTGCCCAGCACGTTCACGATCGCCAGTACCCGCGCCATACGCGAATTCCCTCCTCGACAAGCGGCAGGCTGCCGCACCGTCGCCGAGCATAGGCCAGCGCGCCCTATTGGCACACCGCGGACCCGGCGCTATAGTCGCGCGGGTTTCGATACCGGCATGGGGGAAGCCGCCGCTATGCGATTAATGGAGACATCCATAGGCTGCGCGGCCGCCGTACCGGTTGAAGGGACCAGCCTCGGCAGTGCCTCTGATGTCACCGAGGCAAGCGTTTCCCAGGAGGTGAGCCGGATTCCACGCATGTGAGCGCGCGCACCAGAGCCCTTACGGATTGTTGACCTTAAGCGATCCGGAAAGCACCTTACCGGACGGTTAATCGAAAGAGGAGGGAACCACTAACGATGACCAAGTCTAAATGGCGGCTGCTCCTGAGCATGTTCGCCGTACTCGCCATCATGGCCATCGCCGTCGCCTGCGGCGACGACGACGATGATGATGGTGGTGACGACACCAGCGGCGGCGGTGGAGGCACTGCATCCCCGACCGCACAGGTCCAGAAGCCTTCGGGCACCATCACCATCGGCGCGACCCAGTTCGAAACCTGGGACCCGCACTTTTCCGACTTCGCGCAGGACATCACCCACATGGTGTACGTCTGGCGTGGCCTGTATCACCTGGACCTGAACGATAAGCCGCAGCCCGCGATGGCGGACGGCGCCCCGAAGGTCTCGAGCGATGGCAAGACCTACACCATCACCCTGAAAAAGAACCTCAAGTGGTCGGACGGCCAGCCGCTGACGGCCGAGGACTTCGTCCTGGGCATTCAGCGGACCTGCAACCCGGATGTCGCGGGCCACTACCAGTACATCCTGACCAACATTGTGGGCTGCGATGACTACTATGCCGCAGCCGACGCGACTCCCGCCAAGAAGGCGGAACTGCAGAAGGCCGTCGGCGTCAAGGCCATCGACGCGACGACGCTCGAAATCAAGATCAACGAGGCCCAGCCCACGTTCGCGACGCTGCTCGCGCTCTGGCCCACCTTCCCGGCGCCGAAGCACAAGCTTGCCGCGGTTGATGCGCCGTGGCCCGGCCCGCTGGAGAACGTGTACAACGGCCCCTTCATGCCCAAGGCCTACACGGAAAAGGCTACGATGGAACTGGTGCCCAACCCGAACTGGGTCGGCCAGCCGGTGGGGGTTGAAAAGGTCGTCCTCAAGTACGTCGATGACCCGGCTGTCCTCAACCAGGCGTACCGCACCGGCGAAGTCGATGCCACCGTGGCCAACAAACCGGAGCTCGATAAGCTGAAGACCGAGTTCGCCAAGGAGCTCTACCTCTACCCGGCGACCCGCACAATCGGTCTCGAGTTCAACGTCACCAAGGCCCCTGTCGATAAGCCTGAGGTGCGCCTTGCGCTCTCCCAGGCCACCGACCGCACGACCATGATGAAGGTCGTGTTCAAGGATGCGAATACCGCCACCACCAGCTGGGTGCCCCCGGCCCGCAACGGCCTGAAGGGCGGCGAGTACGACAGCATCCTGGGCTTCAACCCGGCCAAGGCGAAGGAAAACCTGGCCAAGGCCGGCTACCCCGATGGCAAGGGCTTCCCTGAATTGACCTTGCTGATCGTCGATTCGGCGACCAACAAGCTGCTGGGCGAATTCCTCCAGGCGGAATGGAAGAAGCACCTCGGCATCGACCTTAAACTCGAAATCACCGACTCCAAGACGCGGTCGTCGCGCTTCAACTCTTCGGACTTTCAGCTGGTCACGGGTGGCTGGCAGGAAGACTATCCAGACCCCGAGAACTGGTTCCTCGGACTCTGGGAGACGGGTGGTTCGATCAACAAGACGAAGACCAGCATCAAGGCGCTCGACGACACGATCGCCAAGGCCAAGTTCAACACCAACGACGAAGAGCGCCGTAAGCTCTACCGGGACGCCGAGAAGCTCCTTCTCGAACAGGCGAACGGTATCGCCCCGCTGTGGCACACCCTCGCCGCCATGCTCGTGAAGCCGCACGTCAAGGGGATGGTCGAGAACAAGCGCCCCGGCGACACCTTCGTGCCGGGCGACTGGTACATCGAGCTCTGGACCACGTCCAAGAAGTAGGCTCGAACGGCGCATCCCGTGCCGTGTCACAATGGGCCGGGGACTCCGCGCGGAGTCCCCGGCCCAACTAAATTGCGGATCAAGCCATGCTCGCCTACGCCATCCGGCGCGTTCTTGCCATCATCCCGCTCATCTTCGCCATCGCGACCATCACCTTCTTCCTCATGCACTCGGTGGAAGGGGGGCCCTTCGATGCCGACAAACCGCTCTCGCCGGCGACCAAAGCGAACCTGGAACGGCGGTACGGGCTCGACGATCCGCTCCCGGTCCAGTACATCACGTACCTGAAAAACCTCGCAAAGCTCGATTTCGGCATCTCGTTCGCAAACAACCGTGACATCAGCGACATCATCAAGGAGCGGATGCGCGTCTCGGTGCAGCTCGGCATCGCCGCGTTCCTGTTCGCCACCATCTTCGGCCTCTCGCTCGGCGTCATCTCCTCGCTCAACCAGAATGGGCTGGGCGACTACGTGGGCGTCTTCGTGGCCACGGCGGGCGCCGCCATGCCCAGCATCGTGCTGGCGCCGCTGCTCACCATCGCCTTCGCTGTCGAACTCGGTTGGTTCAAGGTGCTGAGCACCGATTACGGCTTCACCGGCTGGTTCCAGGGCGACTTCAGCAACTGGAAGCAGGTTGTGCTGCCCACCATCGGGCTCGGGTTCCTGCCCATGGCGTTCATCGCCCGGATCACCCGGGCATCGATGCTCGAAGTGCTCCGGCAGGACTACATCCGGACGGCGCGCGCCAAGGGCCTGCGGGAGTTTGGCGTGGTCATGCACCACGCCGCCAAGAACGCGCTCATCCCGGTGCTCACCGTCCTGGGGCCGATCTTCGCTGGCCTCATCACTGGCTCGCTCGTTATCGAGCGTTTGTTCGCCATCCCCGGCCTCGGCGGCGAATTCGTCCGGTCAGTGATCATTCGCGACTATGGACTCATCATGGGCGTCACGGTCTTCTTCGCTGTGGTCATTGCCTTCATGAACCTCGTCGTTGACCTGCTGTACGGCATCGCCGACCCCAGGATCCGATACTAGGAGGGTTCCCGAGTTGTCGGCATCCGAACAGTCCCTCGTTCAGCCCTTTGACTTCGCCGCCGAAGTTCTTCATACCAAACAGCGCGGCCTGTGGGCGCAGGCGTGGCAGCGCCTGCTGCACAACCGCCTCGCCGTGGTGTCGGGCGTCATCCTTCTCGCGATCCTGGTGATTTCGGTGCTGGCCGAGACCATCCCCGCCGTGCAACTCCACGACCCGGCCGTGCCCGATTTCGCGCTCATCGAGCAGAACCCCAGCTGGGAACACCCCCTGGGGACCGACGGGCTGGGCCGCGACCTCTACGCGCGCATGACGCAGGCGACGCTGTTCTCGCTGAAGATCGGGATTGGCACCCAGCTGGTTATCCTGCTGATTGGCGTCACCATCGGCATGTCGGCGGCGCTCGCCGGCCGCGTCAGCGATACGGTGCTCATGTGGATCACCGACCTCGCTTTCGCCTTTCCCGACCTGCTGGCCATCATCCTGCTCCGGCAGGTGCTGTTCGGGCGCGACTGGCCGATCATCGGCACCGGCGATCCGCAGATCCCGGGCTTCCCCAGTTCGCTCCTCGTCACCATCATGGCCATCTCGTTCGTCGGCTGGACCACGGTGGCGCGGCTCGTGCGCGGGCAGATGCTTTCGATCAAGGAGCAGGACTACATCACCGCGGCCCGCGCCATCGGCGCCAGTCCATGGCGGATTGTGCGGGTGCATATGCTCCCGAACACCTTGAGCGCGGTGATCGTGGCCGCGACCTTCGGGATCCCGCTGGCGATCTTCGCGGAAGCCACCCTGGGCTTCATCGGCCTCGGCGTGCCTCCGCCCGATGCCAGCCTCGGGTCGCTCATCAACTCGGGCCTGGACTCCATCCAGACTCACAGCATCCAGCTCGTCTGGCCCACGATGATGGTCGCGCTGCTGATGCTGTGCTTCACGTTCCTGGGCGATGGCCTGCGCGATGCGCTGGACCCGCGAACCCGGAAATAACGCCCATCGCAGTTTGCCGCTCCGCGAGGGCGGCTGGTACCATCGGTTGGGTGGTGAGGGGCTGTAGCTCAATCGGGAGAGCGCAACACTGGCAGTGTTGAGGTAAGGGGTTCGAATCCCCTCAGCTCCACCAAACCAAACTGCTTGTGGAACGATGATCGAGCCCCGACGCCCGGGGCTCGTGTAGCTATCCGGGGCCTAATCGAACGGGACTTCGTGCCGGATTTGCGCCACAACCCTGCCATTCGCAACGGGCGGCGCTACGCGAGCGCCAGGGCATCGACCGGCATACCGCGCAGCGCGAACGGCCCGGCGTGCTCGATCCGCACATCAACCATCGAACCGATGCGGGCCGGGGCATTGAGGTGGACGAGCTTCCCGGTCCGCGTGCGCCCGAACGGCTGCTCGCCCCGGATCCCCTCGACCAGGACCTCCTGGACTGTTCCCACGTAGCCCTGGTTGATCTCCTGTGATATGCGGTTCTCGATGGCCTCGACCCGGTGGAGCCATTCGGCCTTTGTGGCGGCCGGCACGTCGTCCTCCATCTTCCGGTAGGCGATGGTCCCGGGCCGGGGCGAGTAGGCCGCCACGTGCACCTTGTCGAACCGGACCTCTTCGAGCAGCGAGAGCGTTTGCTCGAAGTCCGCCTCGGTCTCGCCCGGGTAGCCGACAATGACGTCGGTCGTGATGCCCGCGCCGGGCATGAGCGCGCGCACTTCGGCTATCTTCTCGAGGTACTCCGCACGCGTGTAGCCGCGCCGCATCGACTCGAGCACGCGGTCGCTGCCGGCCTGCACGGGTAAGGAAAAGCACTCCATCACCTTCGGCAGTCCGGCGATCGCTTCGAGGATGCGGTGGGTCATGTCCTTCGGGTACGAGGTGAGGAAGCGGATGCGCTCGAGCCGCTCGATTCCCGAGAGCTCGCGCATCAGGTCGCCGAGGTCCGGCTGGCCGGCAAGGTCGTGCCCATAGGCCTCGACCGTTTGGCCAAGGAGCGTGACTTCGCGGACTCCGTTCGCGGCGAGGTAGGCGACCTCGCGCACAATTTCGGCCGCGGGCCGGCTCTTTTCCCGGCCGCGGCGGTACGGGACGATGCAGAAGGTGCAGAACTTGTTGCAGCCGTGGACGACCGGCACGAACGCCGTTGGCCCTTCGGGGATGGCGTAGGTGCTCGGCCAGAACTCGCCGCCAAGGTCATCGTGTGGCCCCTCGATCAGCTCGATGATGGGTTCGAACTGCTGGGGCCGCGCGAACACGTCGACCTGGGGGAAGCGCTTTCGCAGGTCGTCGGTCTTGAGCCCGACCATGCAGCCCATCACCGCCACTTTCAGGCCGGGGTTCACCTTCTTCAGGTCCCTGACCCTGCCGAGCTTGGAATAGGCGCGGTCCTCGGCGTGCTGACGCACGCTGCACGTGTTCAGCACCACGATGTCCGCGCGCTCCATGCGGCCGGTTGCCTTCAGACCCATGCGCTCGAAGCCGGCGGCGAGCTTGTCGCTATCGGCCTTGTTCATCTGGCAGCCGACGGTCCAGAGGTAGTAGCGGCTGGTCATGTGTGAAGGTGCCCTGGGAGGTGAGGTGGCGGAGGGGGAGGGATTTGAACCCTCGACCGAGTTACCCCGGAACCCGCTTAGCAGGCGGGCGCACTAGACCACTATGCGACCCCTCCACGCGCGCGAAGAAGCTCATTGTAGGGCGGCGCCCCGCATACGGTCATCCAGCGGGCACTCCTGTAGGATTGGCCATATCCCACACGGGAGCACGACATGCGCTACGGAGTCGCGATTCCCCAGGCGAACCAGTTCGCCTCTCCCGAGGTGCTGCGAGCGATCGCCCGTGCCATCGAGGATATCGGTTTCGATTCGGTCTGGGTGAGCGACCACATCATCGTCCAGCAGGGTTCGTCGTACATCCCGGAGTTCATGACCGAACCCCTCGCGGTGCTTTCCTACCTTGCCGCCGAGACCCGGCACGTGACCATCGGCACGAGCGTCCTGATCGTGCCCTATCGCGAACCGGTCTTCACCGCCAAGTTCCTGAGCAGCGTCGACTACCTGAGCAACGGTCGGCTGGTGGTGGGCACTGGCGCCGGCTGGCTCGTCCCCGAGTTCGAAGCGCTGGGCGTCCCGTTCGAAGAGCGCGGCAAGCGCACCGACGAATACCTGCGCGTCATCCGCAACCTCTGGGAGACGGAGACCTCTTCGTTCACCGGAGAGTACAAGCGCTACAGCAACATGCGGATGTTTCCGAAGGCGGCGCCGGGCCGCCGCGGTACCATCCCGATCTGGGTAGGCGGAAATGGCCCGGCAAGCATCCGGCGAGCCGCCGAGCTTGGGGATGGCTGGCACCCGATCAACCTCTCGCCGGCCGAATTCGCCGAGCACGTTGCGCGCTACCGTGCCCTTTGCGAGCGCCTCGGAAAGACGCCCGGACCCGTCTGCCTCCGCCATATGCCCGGCGGCCGGACCCGGCCGGACGGTGCCCGCTGGCCGCTTTCGGGCACACCGGACGAACAGGCCGAAGACATCCGCGCCTACGCCGAGGCAGGGCTCGACGAGCTCATGCTCTCGTTGAGCGCGCGGACACTCGATGAGTACCTGGTGATGTTGCGCCGCTTCATGCGGGAAGTGGTTCCTCGCGTCTGAGCCTTGCGCGGACAGGGGATACACTCTTCCCATGCCGGCCGCCGTTGTCGTGGTCATCTTCACGGTCCGCCAGGGGAGCCTTTCCGTCCTGCTGATCGAGCGGGCGGCGCCGCCGTGCGCCGGGCAGTGGGCACTCCCCGGTGGCCTCCTCCTCCCGGGTGAGTCGCTCGATGAAGCAGCCCGGCGCAAGCTCGAGGACGAGACCGGCGTCTCGGATGTTTTCCTCGAACAGCTCTATACGTTCGACCACCTTGGCGAGGGCCGGGCCGACATCGTCGTGTCATACTTCGCGCTGGTGGACCTGGCCCGAACACGGCTGCGTAAGGACTCGGAATGGCGTCCCGCCTGGCAGCCCGTGCACCCGTTGCCCCACCTCGCCTTCGACAACGAGAGAGTAGTGAGTTACGCCGAGGAGCGGCTCCGGAGCAAGCTCGAATACACCAATGTTGTCTACAGCCTGCTGCCCGAACGGTTCACGCTCACCCGGATGCAGCAAGTGTACGAGGCGATCCTCGGCGAACCGCTCGACAAGCGGAACTTTCGGCGGCGCGTAGTCGGGCTGGGCATCGTGAGGGAGACGGGCGAGTTCGAGAAGGTCGGCGCGCACCGCCCTGCCATGCTGTACGAATTCACCAGCCGCAAACCGATGGTGTTCTAAACGGCCGCTTGGCGGCGTGCCACTACCACGTACATCGGGTCGTGCCCGGCGCCCGGGCTGATGTTGTACGCCTGGGCCTGATCGAACCGGCCCGCAAGACGAAAGTACAGGCCAATGAGTTCAGCGTGATCGCGCGGGCCGAGCGAACGCCAGATCGCCACAGCTTTGGTCGGGAAGCAGCGGTTCGAATACGAAACCGCGAATGGCGCGCCCGGCTTGAGCACTCGCCCCACCTCCGCGAACACTTCCTGGGGCTGCGTCAGGTACTGCACCGAGACGGTGACGATGGCGGCATCGAACGTCTCATCAGCCCAGGGAAGCACGGGCTGCCGGTTCAGGTCCTGCACCACGCGCTCGGTGAGGACCGGGTTATGTTCCAGCTCCACGAGGTTCATCCCTAGCCCTGCCACCCCGGCCAGCGGCTTCCCGGCAGGCAAGTGCGACACCCAGCTCGTCATCAGGTCGAGCACAAGGGCGCCATCAGGAATCACCTGCCGGTAGAAGGCCGTCAGGGCTGATATCGCCTCGTCGTCGATGTGCGTGACGAGGCGCGGCTCCCGGTAGAAGAGCGCGTCGTCGCTCTCATCCTGGCGCGCGAAGAACTCGGGGCGCAGCGGAGGGGAGCCGGACTCCTCAGCCAAGGGCCGGCACCGCTCCGCCTTCGGTGAGCACGGCATCGTAGAAGCGTGCCCGCGGGTGACCTTCGAGGACGCCCTCGGGCATCGCCCCCGAGTGTGCGCGCCGGAAGGCATCGGACTGCGCCCACGCAAGAAACGCCTCACGGGATGCCCAGATTGTGTGGGAGGCGTAATCGCCGGGCTCGTCGCCTTTGAGGAGCGCGAAATGCAGGAACCCGGGCATGTTGTGCAGGTAGCTCTCCCGCTGGCGCCAGCCGGCTTCGAACTCCGCTTCCCGTCCCGGGGAAACCTTGAACTGATTCATTGCGATGAACATGGGGCACCTCCGCAACTGCTGTGATTAGTCTATCCCCCAGAGCTTTGCGCAGTTGTACCACCCGCCGTATCCACCGAAGTGGCCCCGTACCGTCCGCAGCCAGAGCGCGGTGCGCAGGTTCACGACCGGATCGTAGCGCTGTTCGAAGTCCTCCCCGGCGCGGTCGAAGTGGTAGCGGCCGTTGAGTTGCGCGAGGCCGTAGCTCCCGCCGTTCGGGTCGCTCGTGTTGTGCGCCATGGTGTCCAGGCTCCTGGTCTCGCAAAGGATGATTTTTCGCATCTCGGGCCACCATCCCGGCTCGATGGGCCATCCGGCGGCTGCCGCATAGGCATCGAGCTGCTCCAGCGTCAGGAAACGCCCGGCATTGGCTGGCAGGGTCGGCGCCGGCGGCGCAAGCGGGGGCGATTTCGCGGTCTTCAGGCAGAGCTGCTGGCGGGCGAGGTCGAGCGGGAGCGCCCGGCTCGGGACATCCGCGGGACGTGTGATGCCCGCCTCGATGCGCTTCCGCACCTGCTGGTTGTATTCCCTCGCCGTCGCCGCGTACTCATTCGCAAGTACTTCGACCTGCGCCTTGCGGACTTCTTCGTTCGCCGTTCCGGCCGCCGCCTGCGCCAGGGCATCCGCCGCGCAGACCTGGATCGCAGCAGCGTTGAGGTTATCGAGCGCAGGCCGGGCGAAATCCCAATCGAGCCCGGCCCTGGCGGCGGCCGACGCCCTGAGGGGGATACCGCCGAGCGCCGACCCGCCCACAAGCAGCGCCGACACGGCAGTGGCCAGCAGCGCGAGGCACAGCAGGAACCGCGGAATTGCGTGGCCCTGCGGGTGTTCGAAGTCCAGCATTGCGCGGTCTCAGGCTCCCCCGAACCCTCGTCTCAGGCGCATACCCTACGGCACCAGAGCGAAGGCGACCAGCGCGTTTACCGGCCAGCCAGCACCCGGGCCACGGCGCCGCTCACATCGCGAATCAGCTCCCAGTTCCAGTCTCCCTCCGCCATGATGGCAATCACGTAGGTGCCGCCATCCGTCTCCACGAACGCGACGTCGTTGGTGGACCCGGGCCACGTGCCGGTTTTATTCCCAACCATGGCTCCGCCACCTGCAGCAGCGGGGATACCATGCCGCACCGTCTGGCGCACGAGGAGGTCTCGCATGTGTTCGCTCTGTTCCGGCGCAACACCTACGCCCTCCACAATCGCCCGCATCAGCAGAGCCAGGTCGGCGGCCGTTGCGGGCAGCCCGACCGTATTCACCGACATCGTCCGCAGTCCAACCTCGCGGAGCGTGGCGTCGATCGCCGCCGGGGAGACCAGCCGCATGATGGCGACCGCCGTTGCGTTGTCCGAGAGCGTCACCATCGCTTCAAGGGCTTGGCCGATGCTCACCGTACCGTCGGGCCCCACCGGCACCCGGTCGAGCGTCCCGAGGTCCTCAGCGAATTCCTCGCCGGTCAGGGTGAGCCGGTCGTCGTACGAAAGCTCGCCCGCGCTCACCCTGCGCTCGACCTCGTACAGCACGGCAAGCTTGAACGTGCTCGCAGCGTAGAACACGCGGTCAGCGTTGTGGCCAGCCCAGCGGCCGTGTTCGGTGTGCAGGACCGCTACCCCGGCCGCCTCGGGGTGCCGGGCCAGCGCGGCGCCGATCGCGGCATCAAGGTCGGTGTCTTCCGGAATGTTGTCAGGGGCACGTGCCACCATTCTGTCGCCCTCGACGGCAGCAGAGCGGACCACTGACGTCCCGCTGACCCCCGGCTTCGCTGCCGTACCCGCCGCGGCCGCCAGCACGTGGGCGATAACCGAACACAGGTACACCACTGCTCCGAGCAGCACCATGACCGCGATGAGGAAGGCGAGCGGCCACCAGGTGAGGGAGCGCCCGAAGGGCTCCACCGTCCCGACCACATTCGTGCGCGTCGCATCGCGCATGAAGGACCCCCGCCAGGCCCCGCCAGCGCACAGGTTACACGGCGATGGCGCTGTCGCCAATGCGCCCGGCGGTTAGGATGATGCAGTGTCCAGCCCACTTCCGATCTCGTTCGCCGATGTGCAGGCGGCCGCGCGCCGCCTCGAAGGCGTCGCGACCCGCACGCCTGTGCTCACCTCCACTACGTTCGACCAGCTCGTAGGCCGTGGCACGCGTGTATACTTCAAGGCCGAGAACCTTCAACGCGTCGGCGCGTTCAAGTTCCGTGGCGCGTACAACCACCTCTCCGCACTGCCTCCCGATGCCCGCCAGCGCGGCGTGGTCGCGGCATCCTCCGGCAATCACGCCCAGGGCGTGGCCCTGGCAGCACGCCTCCTCGGCATTCCCGCGACCATTCTCATGCCCAACGATGCCCCGGCACTGAAGGCGGCCGCGACCCGCGGCTACGGCGCCCGCGTTGAATTCTTCGACCGGATGCAGCAGACGCCAGAGGCGGCAGTCGGCGCCGCGCGTGAACGGACAGGCGCGTATCTTGTCCCGAGCTTCGACGACCCCCTGATCATGGCCGGGCAGGGGACCGCGGCACTCGAACTCATCAACGAGGTGGGCGAGCTTGACCTCGTTCTCACCCCGCTCGGTGGAGGGGGATTGCTCTCAGGGACGGCCACGGCGGTCCGGGCGCTATCGCCCGGCGCACGCATCCTGGGCGTCGAACCCGAAGGCGCCGACGACTGGGTCAGGAGCCTCGCCGCCGGGGAACGGGTCATGATCGACCCGCCGGTGACCATTGCCGATGGCGTGCGCACGCGCCAGCCCGGCGTCCTGACCTACGCCGTTGTCAGCCGCCTCGCGGACGGCGTGGTGACCGTCACCGACGACCAGATTCGTGAGGCCACGCGGTTCATGGTGTTGCGGATGAAGACGGTGGTCGAGCCGACCGGCGCACTCCCGGCGGCCGCGCTCATGTGCGGGGCCGCCGGCCGCGTGGACAACCTCCGGGTAGGTGTCATCATTTCGGGCGGCAACATCGACCCGGGCGTGCTCTGCGACATCCTGGCAGGCTGATGCTCGCATCCGGCGAAGAGGCCCGGTGACTTGCACCCCGCGCCTGGATTGCGTGCGCGGATCGCCAGTGAAACCGGCGGTGGCGAGGCACCGGGAGGGCTGACTCAACCCGTTCGCCTCAGCGGCCACGCGGACAACACCGCGGCGCGAGACCCATGGTGTCCGGGACAAACTCCTCCAGCCGCGGAAGGCGTGCGAGGTGGTACCCCCGGCAGGAATCGAACCTGCGCCTTCGGCTCCGGAGGCCGACACTCTATCCGCTGAGCTACGGGGGCGTACCGGGAACTCATGGTATCGCGTCGCTCGGCTTACCGCACGAGCATCCGCGCTACGCCCGCGCGAACGCGACCACGGCGGCGGCGAGGAGGATAGCCTGGAGGAGCCCGGTGCTCGCCATGAGCCACATCCCCGCAGCCCGCTCCCTTGCATGAAGGAGCATCCCGATGACGGTGTTCACGCCAAAGATACCGGCGCCCACGTAGGCGATGCGCAGTAGCTCGTCCTTATCGCCCACACGAACGACGCCGCCGAGGGCGGGGAAGCTGAGTTCCACGACGCGGGGCAGGCCCGGATAGCGCGCGAACACGAACCCGCCAAGAATGGCGCAGGCCAGCGCGCCGAGGCCCACCGCGATGAGCGCGTGCCGGTCGCGCCAGAAGGGGAGGGCGGCGAGCCCTGTCGCCTCCGAACGCTGCACGTGGGGCTCCACCGGGCCGAGGGCTGCCCGGGCCTGGATCTCCTCAGCAAACGCCGCCTGGTCGAGGATGGTAATGGCGTACGATTCGTCATTCGTCACCAGGTAGAGGAGCTCATCCGGCGAGGAATGGGTGGAGTAGAAGAGCGTGTAGCCGACGCGCTTCACATCGGACCCACCAATGTGACAACCCCACCAGTTCAGGCCACTAACGTGCGCCTCATCGAGCGTCCGGCCAGGTACCATCCGCTGGATCGCCTCGATTGGCACCACGATGCGCCGGAAACCCCACCTTATGGTCAGCGTGTCGCGGTCGACCAGGTAGGCCATGTTGAACACGGCGTAGGTCCAGTTCGCAAACACCGCCGCGAGCACGAGACAGAGGCCAGCCACGAGCCATGCGAGGAACGTCTTGAACTCGGCCTGGGCCCCCGTCGCGGTCCGCGCGGCGACGCCCGCGGCGATCAGCGCCCATACCGTGAAGCCCCCGCCGGCAATGACCCCGAGTGCCCGGGGTGGCCGGAACGCGACCGGTTCTAGCTTGCGACGCGGGCGCGTGCTGGCGTGCACCAATGCCGGTACTTCTCGCTTTTTCCGCGGATGCAGTCGTAGAAGAGCTCGCTGAGCCTGCTCGTGACCGGGCCCGGCCGGCCACTGCCCACCGTACGCCGATCGACCTCGACGACGGGCGTGAGGTGCGCGGCGGTGCCTGTCATGAACACCTCATCCGCGATGTACAGTTCCGTGCGGTCGATCTCGCGCTGCACGAGTTCGACGCCGAGCTCCTTCGTCGCAAGCTCGATGACGCTCTTCGCCGTGATGCCCTCGAGGACGTTATCGGCCGGGGTGGGCGTGATGAGCTTGCCATCGCGCACCATGAAGATGTTTTCGCCGCTGCCCTCGGAGACATGGCCGTTCTCGTTCAGCATGATCGCCTCGTCGAAGCCGTTTGCGTTGGCCTCTGTTTTCGCGAGCGCGCTGTTGACGTAGATGCCCGTCACCTTGGCGCGGGGAGGGATCCCCGTATCCTGGACACGTCGCCAGGTGCTGGTATGACAGCGCGCGACCTCGGGCAGGTAGGCAGGGAACGGGGTGAGGAAGATCAGCGTGCTGCTTTCCAGGTTGTGCAGGCGCACGCCAAGCTGCTCGCTCGAAAGGTAGACCATCGGCCGGAGGTACACGTCCTCGGTGAATCCGCTGCGTTCCACCAGCTCGACAGCGATTTCGCATAGCCTGTCGACCGTCTCGTGCATCTGGAGGGTCAGGATCTTCGAGCTTTGTCCGAGCCGCTCGAAGTGCTCTCGCATGCGGAAGAGATAGGTGGTCTGGTCGTCCGGGTTCCAGTTTCCGCGGATGCCTTCGAACACCGCCGTACCGTAGTTGAAGGCGTGGGTCATGACCCCGATCTTCGCCTCGCTGAGCGGGACGATGTTGCCCTGGAAGTACGCGTACGGTGTCGGCATGGCTCTCCTCTGGCCGGTGCTCCGGCGCTGGTGCTCAGTATAGTCCGGTGGTGCGTTTTGGCCTCGCCCCGTGAGGGCTATGGCGTCTCGTTCCGGCTGAAGAACGTTGGGTCCTTACACTCGGGGATTCTCGATTCCAGGGCGGCCAGCCGCCGGCGGGCCTCGGACGGTGGCTCCGGGGGCGCGGTGGTCACAAGCGACGTCGGCTCCTCGAGTGCGGCTTCGAGGTATGCGACGAATTTCTTGTTGTACTCCTGCAGATCGGCCGGCGGGTTCAATGCCTTCATCTGGTCGGCGAATTCGCGCACGACCAAAGCGATCTCCTTGGCCGTCGTCTTGCTCAGGAGCGCGTTGGAGAAGTTGGTTGTGCCGATGCAGATTGCGCGGAGGTAGTCTTCGTCGGTGCCGGCGGGGCCGGTTGGCGCCGGGGCCGCATCGTCGTCATCGCCGCAGCCGGCGGCCAGCAACAGCGGCAGGGCGCAGGCAAGGAGAAACAGAACTCGTCGCATGGATGCACATGCTACACCCGGTACTGGTTAGCCGTGGTTCAGAGCAGCAGGCGCTTCGGCGCTGCCCGGGGCTCACGCCGCCACTCGTGCACCAGGTAGCGCTTCTCACCGTCGCGCTCGATCGTCTCGACCCTGCACCGGTCCTTGCGTCCCGCCAGCGTTGCGGCGCCCTCCCGCCAGGCATCGAGCTTCGCGGGCTCGGGTATGGCGAACACTCCTTCGAATTCGCGGAGCGCATCAACCTGGGCGATCCCGAGCAGTGCAAGCCAGCCCAGGTGCAACTCCGCCAGCCCGAGGTGGAAGTCCCGGTCGCCGAAGGTCATCAGCACCCGGCCGGGGGCGGATTCGTTTCCTGCCAGCAGCAATGTCGAGCCGAAGTGCGATAGCGAAAGGTCCATCGCCGCCCGGTAGACCGGCCCGAGGATGTCGTGGGCTGCCAGGACTTCGGCTGCGCGAAAGGCATGCAGCCGGAATTCGATCGCACGCTGATGGTGCGCCGGTCCAATCCCGCTGCCATCCAGCCACTCCTGCCACTCGGCGGCGCCGGTGCGCAGCACGTACAACGTCGAGGCCTGGTAATCTGCGGCCGCCCGCACCAACGTCACCGCTGCGGAGTAGTTTCCCCACTCGACCGCGTGCAGCGCTTGCAGCCGCGACAACCAGGATCGCGACCACGGCCCAAGCGCTGCGGCCATCGGCTGGGTGCGGTACTTAGCAGCGGAAGAGGCCTCGGCGATAGCACCTTCGAGGTTGAGCCCATCGAGCAACAGCTCAACCTCTTCGCCCAGGACAAACGTGGTCTGGCGGTACGCGTCGGCGCTCTCTCCCGCGCCAGTTGGAGGCTTCGGGGCGCGCGTGGCCACCGGGGAAACCCGGGGCGGCGAAACCCGGAATCCGCTGCTACTCATGCCCGATCTCCTCGCCAGGCGCGGAGGCGTAGTGCTTGCGGACCTCGTCCAACAGCGCCCGCTGCCGGGCGCAGAACTCCTCGTCCTCGAACTCCGCGTAGAGGATCCAGTTGAGCACCAGCGGATCGAACTTCAGCTCGGGCGAAACATCGAGCAGGTCGAACGCGTGATCCCGGTAGTGACGTTCCCATGCGTGAAACGCCTCGATGGGAGGTTCTCCGTCAAGGTCCTCATTCAGCATGGCCCCCGGCACGTGTTCGAACGCGGCAAACAGCGTGCGAAGCGACTTCCTCAGCCGCGTCAGCAGGTCGGGCAACGGAGTGGCGGCATTGGCGGCCACGGTCATCGCGTTGAGGCGCTCGATGTCGAATTCGCCGGGCGCCGCGGGTTCGCCAGCCAGCCAGCGCTCAATGGTGAACGCGTGCCTCTCCTGCGAGTCGGCGAAATGGGCGACGAGCTGGCGTACCGTCCAGCCAGGTCCCGGCATGACCCTGTCGATGCCGACAGGGGAAAGCGAGGTCACCATGTGGATCACGGTCGCTTGCTCGTAGATGAAACGATCGAGGATCGCCCGCAGTTCCGGAGTCATGTCAGTGCCGGGCACGGGGAGGGCGTCGCTCAGACCGCGCCCGGGGGCGGGGCGCAGCCTCGCGTACCGGTTTCGGGCCAAGCTGCTTGATGGCCTCCCAGCCGGCATAGGAGGCGCCGGGCC
This sequence comes from uncultured Anaerolineaceae bacterium, assembly GCA_964648195.1. Lineage (GTDB taxonomy): Bacteria > Chloroflexota > Dehalococcoidia > Tepidiformales > Tepidiformaceae > Amarobacter. The sequence continues at coordinate 375,480 of CAZYLL010000001.1, forward strand.
CGAGCTCCGCTTCGATCGCCAGCAGCCGGTTGTACTTGGCAGTCCGTTCGCTCCGCGCGGGCGCGCCCGTCTTGATCTGGCCGGCGCCGGTTGCCACCGCAAGGTCGGCGATGAACGTGTCCTCGGTTTCGCCCGAGCGGTGGCTGATCACGGCGGTCCAGCCGGCACGCTGGGCTGTTTCCACGGCTTCGAGCGTCTCGGTGAGCGTGCCAATCTGGTTCAGCTTCACGAGCACGCTGTTGGCCGCCTTTTCGCTGACTGCGCGCCTGATCCGTTCGGGGTTGGTGACGAGGAGGTCATCGCCGACCAGCTGGCAGCGCTCGCCGAGCCTGGCGACCAGCGCCGCCCAGCCTTCCCAGTCGTCTTCCGCGAGGCCATCCTCGATTGAGCGGATGGGGTACTTTTCCACCCACGAAGCCCAGTGCTCCACCATCTGCTTCGAAGTCAGCACGCGCTTCTCTTTCGCTAGCGCGTACTTCCCGTTCCCGAACAGCTCAGTCGTTGCGGGATCGAGCGCCAGGACGATGTCGGTTCCGGGCTTGTAGCCAGCGCGTTCCACCGCTTCGATAACAACCTGGACGGCGTCTTCGTTGCCCGGGAGTGACGGCGCGAATCCGCCTTCGTCGCCGACAGAGGTGATGGCGCTGCGGTCGTGCAGCACGGCCTTGAGGGCATGGTACACCTCGGCGCCCATGCGCAGGCCTTCGCCGAAGCTTTCGGCGCCGACCGGCATCACCATGAACTCCTGGAAGTCCGTGGAGTCCGGCGCATGTTTGCCGCCGTTCAGGATGTTGAACATCGGCACGGGGAGGCGGTGGGCCGATGCGCCACCAAGGTAGCGGTAGAGCGGGATGCCAAGAGAGTCGGCGGCGGCCCGGGCCGTTGCCAGGGAAACGCCGAGGATGGCGTTGGCGCCAAGCTTGCCCTTGTTCGGGGTCCCGTCGAGTTCACAAAGCAGGCGGTCGACCACCCTTTGCTCGGTCGCCGGGAACCCTTCTAGCGCCCTGGCGATGGTGGTATTCACGTTCTGGACGGCTTTGAGGACCCCCTTTCCGCCATATCGCCGCCCGCCATCGCGCAGTTCAACGGCCTCGTGCGCCCCCGTCGATGCACCCGATGGGACCATCACCTCGCCGGCGGCGCCATCGGCCAGCGCCACGGACACATGTAGCGTCGGGTTGCCGCGCGAATCGAGTACTTCGCGCGCCTGAATCGTCTCGATAAACATGTCTGCTCCTTGCCCGACAGGCGCCTAGCCGCGAACCTCCGGTGCGTCGCTCAACGGGATGAGCGCGTCCGGGCTCGCGAGGTAGTCGATGTAGAGGATGCCGTTGATATGGTCGATCTCGTGTTCCAGGGCCTCGGCCATCAGGTCGTTCTCTGACTTGATGCGTACTTCCTTACCCGTGTAGGGGTCGATCCCGCGGGCGATGACCTTGACAGAGCGCGTGATCTCGCCACGGTAGCCGGGCACCGACAGGCAGCCTTCATCCACTCGCCGCTCTCCCGAACGCTTGACGATCTCGGGGTTCACGAGGGCGATGGGCTCCTTATCGCCGACATCGATCACAATGACGCGCAGGGAGACCCCGATTTGCGGCGCAGCCAGGCCAACGCCGGGCGCGTCGTACATGGTTTCCCACATATCCTCGATGAGCTTGTGGATCGACTTATCGATGGTCCGCACGCGCCGGGCCTTCTCCCGAAGGACGGGATCACCCGCGCGGCGAATAGGAATGATGGCCAAGGAGCTGCTCCGCGGCAGTGTAGACGGCGTGCGCCGCCGGCTAGTGTATCCCCGGTTGCACACTACCAGCACGTTGCGGCCGAGTTAGTGTAGTAACTACACTAACTCACATGGCCGGCCCGCCGCGATCCAGCTACGCCCTGATCGTCATCGGCAGCGGCATTTCTGGCCTGTTTGTCGCGCTCGAAGCGCGGCGGCTCGGCCGGGTCCTCGTCCTCACAAAGGGCTCCATCGACGATTGCAACACCCGCTGGGCGCAGGGAGGCATCGCGGCAGCGGTTGGCCCGCTTGATTCGCCGGAGCAACACCTGGCCGATACCATCGCGGCAGGCGCCGGTCTCGTGGATGAGGAGGCGGCGCGGGTGCTCTGTTCCGAAGCCCCCGCCCGCATCCGCGACCTCGTTGCCTACGGCGTCTCGTTCGACTCGCTCGACGGCGAAGTCGCGCTTGGACGCGAGGCCGCGCACAGCCGGTCGCGAGTGCTCCACGCCGGCGGCGACCGCACCGGCGCCGAGATCGAGACGGCCCTCTCGCACGCCGCGGCCGACCCCGCGATCACCATCCTGGACCACACGCTGGCAACCCGGCTCCTGGTCACCGGGGGGCGCGTGACCGGCGTGGAAGCAGTGGCCCTGCAAACGGGCGCCACCGAGCACTACGAGGCCCCCGTCGTTGTGCTGGGGACCGGCGGAGCGGGACAGCTCTACGCGCACACGACGAACCCCGATGTAGCGACCGGCGACGGCATCTCGCTCGCCTTCGATGCCGGGGCGGAGATCGCCGACATTGAGTTCTACCAGTTTCACCCGACCTCGCTGCGCGTCCCCGGGGTGCCCACCTTCCTCATATCCGAGGCCGTCCGGGGGGAGGGAGCCACCCTGCGAAATGCCGGGGGTGTTTCCTTCATGCACGCCTACCACCCCCTCGGCGACCTGGCGCCACGCGACGTCGTGGCACGGGCGATCGTCGCGGAAATGCGCAAGGAGGGCACCCAGAACGTGTTCCTCGATTGCACCGGGCTGAAATCGGTCGACCTCGCGGCCCGATTCCCCTCGATCTTCGCCTACTGCATGGATGCCGGGATCGACATGCGGAAGGACCCTATCCCGGTCTCGCCGGCCGCGCACTACCTCATGGGTGGAGTCCGCACCGATATCCACGGGCGGACCACCGTGCCGGGGTTGTACGCCTGCGGCGAGGTGGCCTGCACGGGCGTGCACGGCGCCAACCGCCTGGCGAGCAACTCGCTGATGGAAACCGTGGTCTTTGGCAAGCGGGTGGTCGAACACATTTCCAGCGGTGAAGGGGGCTGCGCAGACCCGTGGCCCGGACGCACCACATTGGAGCCACCCGCGACCGCAGCCCCGTCCCACGCCGCACTGCAACAGCTCATGTGGGATGCCGCCGGCATCGAACGGAACGCCGGCGACATGGAAGCAGCACTCGCGACCATCGCCTCGTGGCCGGTCCCGCCGGATGAGCGAACCCGGCCGGCGTTCGAGAGGCGTCAAATGACCGTCATGGCCACACTGATGCTCCGCGCCGCGCTGAACCGTACGGAAAGCCGTGGCGGCCACTACCGGAGTGACTTCCCCGCGAGAGACGACCTCCACTGGAAACGGCATCAGGTGTTCGTCCGTGCATATTGAGCCGCCAGCCATCGACACCGTCCGCGCGGCCGTCCGGGCCGCACTCGAAGAGGATCGCGCGTTCGAAGACGCCACCACGCTGGCAACGGTCCCCCCGGACCTCGCCGGGGTTGCCCGCTTCCTCGCGAAGCAGGAGGGAGTGCTCGCAGGCATGATGGTCGCGGCGGAGGCCTTCCGGCTGGTCGACCCTGCCGTCGCGGTGACCGTCCACATCGACGAAGGTCAATCCTTTCGCCGGGGAGCGATCCTCGCCGAGGTCGCCGGGCCCGTGCGGGCCATTCTCCAGGCCGAGCGGGTCGCGCTGAACTTCCTCCAGCGCCTTTCGGGGACCGCCACGCTCACGCGGATGTTCGTCGACGCGATTGCAGGCACCCGGGCAGTCATTCTGGACACGCGAAAGACGACCCCCGGGCTACGGGACCTGGAGAAATACGCGGTCCGCTGCGGTGGGGGCACCAATCACCGCCGCGACCTGGCCGTGATGGCCATGATCAAGGACAACCACCGCGAAGCTCTCGCCCGTGCGGGCCAGTCGCTTGCCGGGGGCGTCTCGGCCATCCGCCGGCGAACGCCCGGCATCCCGGTCGAAGTGGAAATCGACTCGCTCGACCAGCTCGAGGCGGCCCTTGAGGCCGCCCCCGAGTGGGTCCTGCTCGACAACATGAGCACGGCGGAGATGGCGGAAGCCGTCCGCCGGGCGCGCGGCCGCGCCAGGCTCGAAGCAAGCGGTGGCGTGAACCTCGATACGGTGCGTGGGATCGCCGGGATCGGCGTCGACGCCATCTCGGTGGGCGCGCTCACGCACAGCGCCCGGGCGCTCGATATCAGCCTCGACCTGGAAATCTGAGCCTACCGGAGGCCAATCTTCGAAAGGAACCCGATGGCGGCGCGGACCCTTTCGTCCGTCTGGTGCTGGTTGATTTCGAGGGTGTAGCCAGGGAGTGCCCCGACTCCCGCGACCACGTAGTCCCAGCTCACGTCCCCGTCGCCGGGCGCGCGGTGATCACCGATGCCATCGACGTCGTGGAGATGGGCGCCAACGATTCTCTTGCTCCACCCGTCCAGCCAGGTGTGCCGGTCGATCAGCCCGAGCCGGTGAAGGACCTCAGCGTGACCGACATCGTGCCAGTAGCCTGCCTGCGCGGGATCGAAGCCTTCGAAAACCTGTTCGTATTCGGCCGGGTGGGGAATTTCGTGGTAGTGGTACCGGTTCTCTACACCAATGGTCACGCGGTGGGGTTCAGCAGCCCGCACGAGCTCGACCAGCGATTTCCGGGCGGCCTCAAGATACGGCTCGGCCTCCGCGCGGCGGCGTCGCACCAGCTGCTCCCGCAGCTCGACGAAGCGCCCGTCGTTGGCGTGGCCAGCATCGAACAGGCGGCGCATCTCGATCTCTTCCTCGAACTGCTCCACCACCTGGCCGACGTGGCCAAGGTGCACGACCAGCCGTGTCGCCCCCATGCGGGCACACCACTCGATGCTCCTCCTGGCGTAGTCTATGGCTGCCTGGCGTTCATCGGCGTCGAGCGCGGCCAGGTTCACGTGCGAGTTGCTCCGGCCGTTGGTGTGCCGCACCCACGGCGCGGGCTGGTGCACCGATGTCACCGGCAGCACGGCACTTTGGAGGATGCGCTCGATCTTCTCGACCGGCGTGGAGTGGCTGATCTCGATCGCGTCGTAGCCCGCATCGGCCGCAAACCGCGCGAAAACAGCGCCGTCCGCGAACCGCTCCTGCTGGGCGAACATCGTCGAAAGGGCGAGGGGTTTCATTCCTGGTGGGGCTCTCCGGCAGTCTGGTGGCGCAACTGGGCGGCCGCGCCGAGGCTCATGCGGCGGGCAACCAGCAGGAGTGCGGGCACGACCAGGGCCGCAAGCATGCTCAGCCAGATGCCGGCCACATCGTCCTTGCCCAGCAACGGGACCGCCAGCCCCCCGACCACCCCCGCGAACAGGCACAGCGGCAGGTTGGATAACCCCGCGTTGCCTCGAGTCGCCACCGAGAGGACCATCCACGGTACGAGGGCCATGAAAAGCCATCCGGCCAGGAACATGCTGACGAAGATGAGGGTAAACACCGCCGGCCTACGTGAGCAGCCGGGCGACATCGAAGTACGTCACTATGAGCACACCCGCCATGAGCAGCGCGAACCCGGTTAGATGCACGAGGGCTTCCTTTTCCGGGGCGATGCGCCGCCCGCCTCTGATAATTTCGAGGAACACGAAAAACATTCGGCCACCGTCGAGCATCGGAAGAGGCAGGGCGTTGAAGATCGCCAGGTTCAGGCTCAACAGCGCCGCAAATTCGATGAGGGGCCGCCAGCCCTCTTCCGCGATGAGCTGCCCTGTGGTATCGGCGATGCCGACCGGCCCGGTGAACGCCGGCTGGTCGCCGCCGACTGAAGCCCCGCTCGTGCCGTTGATACGGACGCGGATCTCGTTGATGGTGAGTCGCATGGTATCGATCAGCGCCCGGGCGCCCTTCGGCAGCGCCTCCCACGGCGGGTACCACACCGATTCGGTGTAGGGGTACAGGAGCTGGGCTCGCGCACAGTTACCCTCGTCATCGAACTCGAGGCAGGTGGCCGGCGCTGAAATGGTGATGCCGGTCGGTCCCTGGCCCTCGGGCGGGTCCCAGCGTGCGTACACCCTGGCGGCCAGGGTCGAGCCAGCGCGGTTGATGACCCAATCCTGTACCTCGCCCAGGTTCAAACGGTTGGCGAACACCAGCTCGCTCGTGTTCCGGATCTCCCGCCCCTCAACCTCGAGAACGATGTCGCCGGGCTGAAGGCCCTGGACAGGCGCGGAGCCGTCGCGCATGGTGCCTTCGATGGCCGCTTCGGCAGCGGGTGAACCCGGGGCCACGGTCGATACCTGGGCCATGGCCAGAGAGCGCTCGCGCGGGATCATGAAGCCGGCGGCCATCAGCAGGATGGCCACGACCAGGTTCATGAACACGCCTGCGAACATCACGGTGAGCCGCTTCCAGCGCGGCGCGGCGGCGAGCGAGCGCGGATCGCTCGGGTCTTCCTCGCCGAGGAGCCGCACGAATCCGCCGATGGGGAGCCAGTTGAGCGTGTACTCGGTTTCGCCCTTGCGCAGGTACGTCCACGCGCGCGGCGGGAAGCCGATGCCGAATTCGAGCACTTTTATTCCGAACACCTTGGCCGCCAGGAAGTGGCCGAACTCGTGGATCACCACCAGCACGAGCAGCAGGCCAAGAAAGGGGACCACGGCGCGAAGGATGGCGACGCCGTCGAAGGCCAGGAACGTCATCAGCAAGCTCATGCGATGGCACCTGCGGGGACGACGCGCGCCGCCGCGCGAGCCCGCGCGTCGGCTTCGAGGATCGCCCCCAGTTCAGGGTCGGCAACGGGCTGGTGTTTCTCCATCACAGCCTCGATAACAATTGGGATATCCAGGAACCCGATCTCGCCGCCGAGGAAGCGTTCGACCGCGACCTCGTCGGCGGCCGCCATCGCCGCGGGATAAGTCGCGCCCAGGCGACCCGCCTCCATCGCCAGCCGGAGGCACGGGAACCGCTCGATGTCGGGCGTCCCGAAATGGAGCGCACCGGCGGCTGCGAGGTCGAGCGGCGGCATTGGCGGTACGGGCATGCGTTCCGGGTAGGCCAGCGCGAGCTGGATTGGCAGCCGCATGTCGGGCACCCCGAGCTGCGCTTTCACGCTGCCGTCGCTGAATTCGACCAGGGAATGGACGATGGATTCGCGGTGAAGGACCACTTCCACCTTCTCCATGGGGACATCGAACAGCCACATCGCCTCGATGGTCTCCATGCCTTTGTTCATCAGGGTCGCCGAATCCACGGTGATCTTCGCTCCCATCTTCCACGTGGGGTGGTTAAGTGCCTGTTCAGCGGTCACGGTGGCAAGCTGTTGGCGGTCGTAATCGCGGAAAGCGCCGCCGCTTGCGGTGAGGAGGATGCGCCGGATGACGTGACCTTCCTCGCCCCAAAGGCACTGCCAGATCGCGGAATGTTCGCTGTCCACCGGCCGCAATTCGCCCCGGCCTGACGCCATCGCCCGCCGGACCAGGTGGCCCGCCATCACCAGCACTTCCTTGTTGGCGATGGCGACCGGGCGGCCGGCCTTGAGCGCGTTCAGCGTGGGCATCAGGCCGGCGGCCCCGGCGGTGCCCACCAGCGGAATGTCGACCTCCGGAGCCACCGCCATCTGTTCGACCGGCAGGTATTTGGCCCCAGTTGCGGCAACCGCCTCCGCCAGCAGCGGCGACTCGGCCTCGGACATGACGTACATCGGCCGGAACTCCGCAACCTGTTCCGCAAGCAGGTCGGCGTTCCGACCGGCAGCCAGCGCGACCACCTGGAACCGCTCCGGCAGCTGCCGGATGACGTCGAGCGCCTGGCGGCCAACGGAACCGGTGGAGCCAAGGACGGCGATGCGGCGGGGATTGCTCACCACCCGATCGTACGTCGCCCCGGACGACCGTGACAGTGATGGCCCCCAGCGATCAGCGGAACGCCGGGATCACCTGCTCCGCCCAGGCGCGCATTGCGTCCCAGTCGTTCGGCGGCCGGAGGGCGATGTTCACGCGCGCCGCGCCCGCCTCCCGGTAGCGCCCGACCAGGTCGATAGCCTGTTCGGGCAACCCGACGACGACGCCGCGGCTGCGCATTGCTTCGGCAGCCGGGCCCCACGTCTCGCGGAAGTGCTGCTCGGCCCGGGGGAGATCGGCAGGCCCCGCAGCCATGTGGAAGCTCAGGTTCACGTTGCGCTCGATCCCCGCCGGGTCGCGCCCTTCCCTCTCGCACCACGCATCGAGCACGCCCGAGAGCCGCTTGAACTCCTCGGGCGATGTGTAGGGCGTGTTCCAGCCGTCGGCGTGGCGGGCGGCGATCCGCAAGGTGCGCTTTTCGCCGTTCCCGCCGACCCAGATGCGTGCGCGAGGCTGGAGTGGCTTCGGGTTGCACGCCGCGTTGTTCAGCTGGAAGTACTTGCCGCTGAAGTTCGAGCGGTCCTGCGTGGTGAGCAGGCGGACAACCTGGACGCCCTCTTCGAGGATGTCCATCCGCTCCTTAATCGGGAGGAAGGGGATGCCGTACGCGCGGTACTCGGGCTCATGCCAGCCAGCGCCAAGCCCGATCTCGAGCCGGCCACCGCTGAGCTGGTCGATGGTGCACAGCGCGTTCGCGAGGATTGCGGGGTGGCGGTAGTTCATCCCAAGCACCAGCACGCCGATCCGCACGTTCTGCGTTTCGCAGGCGATGGCGGCCATGCAGGTGGTGGCCTCGAAGCAGCTGCCGCTCCCATCTACCGGCGGCGCTTCGTAGAAGTGGTCCCAGACGTCGACCCAGTCGAAGCCGGCCGTGTCGGCCCACCTCCACGTCCGGCGCAGCTCGTCGATGCTGATGTTCTGCTGACCGATGTGCAGTCCGAAGTTCACTGGCGTCCACCTCCGCGAGCCACGAGCCTACGGCCCCGGGACGGGCGCGACAACCGGTTCAGCTCGCCGCGTACTCCCGGCAGCGAATCGCCCGCAAGAGGTCGTCGTTGGCCTCGCGGGCGGTTCGAACGAGGACGGGCAGCTCATCGCCGATTGAGGCTACCAGCCGTTCGCCCCTGGCCAGGGTCTCGCGGTCGACCCGGTAGGCGGGGGCCAGGAACCGGTAGAAATCGGTCGCGAACTCCTTGTCGCGATTCCGGAAGACCTCGGGCACCTCGTCGAAGAAGCGGCCAACGTATGGCGCCAGGAGTTCCCGCTGGTGTGCCCAGTTGAACCCCATCATGGCGGCCTCCGTCAGGGCCAGCGAACCGTAACCCTCGCCGAGGATCTTCTCCCACGCTGCCGCCTTGGCAGTTGCGTCGGGCAGGGAAGTCTCCGCGCGGAGCTTTGCGCGCACACCACGGTCCGAGGGATCGCGCTCTGCCTCCGCCTGCACCCGGGTGGCCGCTCCCGGCATGCCGTACGCGACGTGCTTCACGGCGATGTTCCAACGCATGTCCTGGTCAACGGTGAAGCCCGGGACTGACTCCGTCCCGTCCGCGAGGCGGCCTATCAAATCGAGGTCCTCTGGCACGGAGGCGGCCGCAATCAGCGCCCGCGCCCAGATGATCTGCAAGTCGTTCGAGGTCGCCGCCTTGAGTGCCTTCCATGCTGCCTGCGCAAACTCGTGCGCCTCGCGGTCGCGCCAGGCCTCGGGCACGTAGCGGCCGATGGCGGCGATCGCGTTGTTCGTAACCGCCTCGACGGCCTCAGGCATCGCCTCCAGCACGATCTTCGAGCGGACCAGGGCGAGGTAGTCCGTCGATTTCAGCTGCTGGTCGCGGACCATGTTCCATAGCGAAGCCCACAGCTGCAGGCGCAGCAGGTCGTCGTCAATCCGCTCCATGTTTCCGCGGACGAAGGCCAGGGATTCGGGATCGAGTGCGACCTTCGCATAGCCATGGTCGTTGTAATTGGGGAACACGAGCGAGGGCGCCGGCAATCCGCGAGCCGCGGGGATCTCCGTCTCCGCTTCCCGGATGGTGGCCGGGATAACGGTCACGTCCAGTTTCCCGCCCGCGTCCCGCACGAGGCCCACATCGAGCCGGTGCGGTCGCAGCGTCGGGTACTCCGCGGGCGCGCTCTGGGTCAGGACGAGGCTCGCAATGCGATCCCCATCAAGCTCCAGCCGCGTGCCTATCGTGTTCAGCGAGGGCGTCTCGAGCCAGAGCCGCGCCCACTCCTTCAGGTCGACACCGCTTCCCATTTCGAGCGACTCCAGGAACTGCGCCAGCGTCGCATTGCCGTAGGCGTGGGTGCGGAAGTAGTGGCGCATGCCCTCCCGGAAGCCATCCATGCCGATGGCGGCGACCAACTGCTTCAGCACCGAAGCTCCCTTGCCATACGTGATCCCGTCGAAGTTCAGGAACGTCTGGTCCGTGTCCTCCACCTGGCCCGCGATAGGGTGGGTGGTCACGAGCTGGTCCTGGCGGTACGCCCAGTTCTTGATCGACACGGCGAAGTCCTGCCAGCCCGTTGTAAACCTGGTCGCCTTCTCCAGGCAGAGGTAGGACATGTAGGTGGCGAAGCTTTCGTTCAGCCAGAGGTCGTTCCACCAGCGCATCGTCACCAGGTCGCCGAACCACATGTGCGCCATCTCGTGGAGCAGCGTCTCGGCCCGCCCGCGGCGCTGGTTATCGGTCGGCGGGTCGCGGAAGATCATGTACTCGTTGTGGGTCACGAGGCCCACATTCTCCATCGCGCCGGCATTGAACTCCGGCACGAACACCTGGTCGTACTTGCCGAACGGGTACGGGAAGTCGAAGAAGTCCGAGAAGAACGTCAGTCCCTGCTTCGTGAGCTCGAACAGCTCGTCCGTGTCCATGTGCTTCGCGAGCGACTTCCGGCAGAAGAGCCCGATCGCTGTGCCCTCGTGGCTGTCGCGGGCCTCGTGGTAAGGCCCGACGACGAGCGCGAAGAGGTACGTGCTGAACGGTTTCGTCTGTTCGAACTCCCACCGCTTGCCGCCAGCGGTTTCGGACACCGAAGCCGCCCGGCTGTTGTGCAGTACCACCCACTCGGCGGGCGCGGCCACGGTGAGCGCATACGTGCCCTTGATGTCCGGCTGGTCGAACTGCGGGAACAGACGGTGGCTCTCGTAGGGCTCGAAGTTCGAGTAGAGGTACTCCTCGCCGTCCTCCGGGTCGACGAACTGGTGGAAGCCGTCGCCCTCGTGGTCGTACTCGTTCTCGTACACCACCCTCACCGTGTTCGAAGCGGCGAGCGCGTTGCCGGGCAGCCAGAGCCGGAACCCATTCCAGCGCGGCTCGACCTTACTGCCGTTCACTTCCAGCGACTCGATGGTCTTGCCGCGGAAGTCGAGGAAGAGGTCGCCCTGGCCCGTGGCGTCGAACCGCAGGCTGGCGACCCCGCGGTACGTCTCCGCCCCCCGGGTGAGTTGCAGGTCGATGGTGTAGTCGCAATGGCGGACGCGGGCGGCGCGCGCCGCGGCGTCGGCCTGGGTCAGGTTGTCACGTACGTCGGTGGTAGCTGTAGTCATGGGGCGCTCCGTTCGACGCGGCGCGGGGGGCGCGGGTGGTCGGCCGGTAGGTTTGGGTCTCGCCGGCTGAGGCCCCTCCGCCGGCCAGGGCGCGAGCGCGAAGTGGCTCACCATTGGCGCTCGGGAGCATGCACCGCAGGGTCGCGGGAGACCTCATCGGCCCAGGGCTTCCGGCATGTTTTCGTCGAGGCTTACCGCAACGGGCTCGCCGTCGGACTCGTCGATGAGCAGCCGATCACCGAGCGGTTCAGAAAGGAAGATCGTATGGGCGTCCGCGCAGTCACCCGTTTCCCCGTTGCACGCGCTCACCAGCACACGCACCTCCCGCCCGGTCTCCTCAACCCGGCTGCGCAGGCGGGGCGTTGCGGGTGCCTATGAGGAGGGAGATTCTCGTCCCACCTGGCGACCGCCACCCCTCCTTCACGTCGGCGTCCTGCCACGACGAGCAGCCCGTGAACACGAGGCTCAACACCACTAGGATCGCAACCGCCGCGAACGTCTTCACGAGTTGCCGCCATCGACTCGCCGCATCGCCAGGATCCCTTGCCGCCTCATCGTCAGCATAACCAGATCGGTTCGGACTCGGCGAGTACTCCGTCTGTGAACACGGTTTCCCCCTGGGGATTCAAGACGAAGAACTCCGACGCAGTATCGCTCAACTGAAGGACGAACTCGCCGGTGCAACTGGTCCGCGCAAGTGCAACAGCTTCCGAGTCGCCCGGACGGCGCGGGTGCGAGACTCCCGACATGTCCGTCGTGCTGTCACAGGTCACGGTCTCCACGGACACCCAGCAGACGTGTTCCCCGGACCGGTCAAATCGGAACGCCGGCTTCCCTTCTCGGCGTGCCGGCAACGGATGCTCACCGAGGCGGCGAATCGAGCGGTCGGTCAGGTCGGCAAGAACCACGTCGTCGCCGGACACCGATGAGGTTGCGAAGACCACCCAGCGCCCGTCTGCAGATGCTGTAGCACCCCAGATGTCAGGCATCGACAGGACTTCGTCACCTTTGCCCGTTCCTGCGTTCACTGCCCAGATGGCACTGCGACCAGTCCCGATTGGTACGAGCAGGACCTCCTCACCGCTGGCGGACCACCCGAGGAGTTCCGACTCGGACCATGGCAGAGGGAGTTCGCTGATCGATCCAAGCTGGGCGTCCACGACGACGAGCAACTCTCCAGAGGCAAACGCCAGGCGCCGACCGTCCGGAGACCAGCGCACCATACCGACGTCCGCCAGCCCGGAAAGCGTGGCAATGGCAGTTCCTTCGGGCGTCAACAGGTAGCTCCGCGCTGGAGGTTCAGCGCGGCGGATCACGAGGTAGTCCCCAGCCCCAGACCACGAGTATTGAGCGACGCCCGAGACCTCCGACACGAACCCCCCATCGGTGCGCCGAACCCTAAGGCGGCTCTCGAGCATGCACGAAACGAACTCGCCTGTCGCGGAGAACCGGACATCGCGGCCACAACCTCCGTCAGGTAGCGCTTCCACCACGGCCCCTAAAGATGGGTTTTGGACGATGAGTTCACCATTGGGGCCGACACAAGCGAAAAGTCCGCCCTTGGCGGAGGTCCATGATGCGAGTGCGGGCGAGCCGTCGTTGGCTGACCAGGGGGACATGCACGACGTCTGGGCACGCTGGGACTCCCGAGTCCTCAGGTCGGCGAACATGAGCAGTGCGCCGTCGTCCTGATATGCGAGCGCACTCCCCGCGGTAACCTCGATGCCTTCATCACCCTCGGATGGGAGGCAGGCGACGAGCAACCCGGCGGCGAGAGCGGCCGGCGCCAGCCAGGCCACGCGCCCCACGAGCCTGCGCGAAGTGGCTAATAACCTGTCCAAGTCCCACCGTGACCGTCCGGCCCACTGCCGTACGTACCCCCGAACACGCCGAAGCTATCGTTGAGCCACCATTGCGTGGCGCTGGCGCTGACGCTCGCTCCGATCCAGGCCTTGTCGGTCCAGGCGGCATAGTGCTCGTAATTGAGGTAGTCGCCGTGCACATGAACTCCCTCCCAGCAGTTAGTGTACCAAGAGTGGGATTCCACGGTTCCGACTGTCTGTCCGGCCCCGACCCACGAGCCGGCGCTCACCCAGGGGGTCACGTGTGCGAGGTTGTGAAGGCCGAGCTGACGCCAAACGCTTCGCGCGTAATCCCAGACCCAGACCTCCATGACCACGTTGTAGCCCCGGGGCTCTGCGGCGCTGCAATTTGCGGTGATGGATTGAACGTATCCAACAACGTACAGATTAGCGAAGCCGGGATGGACGTTGAACGTGACGGTATTGCCAGCCGACGCGCCTTCGTCGAACGACCAGTCAGCCCCGTACAAAGCATGGTGGTGACAGTAGTCGACCCCATGTGTCGCCCCACAGTCGTCCACGTGGTTCAACGAAAACGGTGTGCTTGTGATGGTTCCGGACTTGGGCGGGCTGATCACCAGCGAGAGGTGGTCAGGGTTCCTACCCCCGGCGTGGCCCATGGCGAGTTGCCCACTGCCCAGCATAGCGACGATGGCAGCCAACACGACAGCAACGAAGATCGTGGTCGTTCGCGTCCTCATGGCCGATCCCTCGCGACTGTCCCGGGCGCTGGGGGCGTGATCCCCGCCTTCGTCGGGTGGTGGTCTCCCGGAAGCACGCTTCCGTCCTTTTCGCAATTAGCGGAAGGCGTCTCCTGAGTGAGTTCGTGGGTTGCGAAGTCAAAGTCCGGCCTGCTCCATGCAGCTAGATCTTCCATCACGAGGGAAACACAGCTCACGGGAGCAGCCTCTCCGTCGGACGTGACGGCCAGGCTCCCCGCGACGGCGAACGTCAATAGCGTCGTGACTGCTATAGCGCCAGCGATCCACTTTCGGTTCATCTCGCCTCCTGCGCCGGATGGGTTCGGCGGTTGGGCGACGTTACCCTGCTCGGACGACCGGCGACTACAAGCTTTCGCGCGCAAATCGGCTGTCATTTCTGAGCAGCGAAAACGACGGCGCGGTGCAGCATCCGGCGTGCAGCGCAACCCAGAGCCCCGCCAACACGTCGTCGTGCCGCGGGAGCCCGAGGGGCACAAGGATGAAGTCCTTCACCTCGTCCCAGCGCCGCTTCGTTTGCGATTCCGAATAGGACGACAGCGCGGCGGCGCCCTTCGTGGTCCCCGTATGAACCCGGGCCGCAATCACCAGATGGTGCTCGGCATGGAGCCCCTTGACGCAAAACCTCTGAAGTTCCCCTGCGACGCCGGGCATTCGCTCACCCGCTTCCAACACGCTCAATCCTCCTCTCACCCTCCGCTTCGTCGGAGGGGCTTCGAGCATGTGCCTGATGTCAACGGGACGTTTGCCGCCAGAGCCCCGCGTGCGTCCCACCTTCGCTACCCCGAGTTCGTGACAAGCGGTACAATCCCGCCCGACCCCACCACCAGGTAGTGCCGGCCACCATGTCCAACATCCCCGCGGTCAACGCGCTCATCACCGCCAGGATCGCAACCGCCATTAACGTCTTCACGAGTTTCCGCCATCGACTCGCCGCACGGCCGGCATGCCTTGCCGCCTCATCGGCCCGGGTCAGATCGTCGCGCACGTCAGTGGTAACTGTAGTCATGTAACGCTCCGTTCGAAGCCGCGCGCGGGTGGTAGGAGGGGTAGGGTAAGGGTTCCACCGCGTGAGGCGCTCGGAGGCTACTCTCTGTGGTCGCGCAGTTGGAGTGCCGGCGCAAAGTAGTACAGGAGCGCACTTCCAACAGCCCCGACGAGGGCGAAGGCGGTCGCGATGACCCCGATTTGTGACCAGGGCATAGGTGCGCGGTCGCGGCTAACGATAAACCAGCAGGCTGGCAGGCCGATGGCAAGCCCCAGGCCGGCGTGTACCGCGAACGGCAGGGCGAAGAGGGCGGCCTGCAGCCGCCGAAGTTGCCCACGCCGAATGCCCATGATGACCAGGGGCCGCAGGTAGTGGCGCCATTCCATCACGCCATTCACCGCCAGGAGCACGGTGCCGAGAACCAGCGCCGACGCGCCGGCGACGATCCCCAGAGTGAGCCAGCGGACCAATGGCGAGGCTCTCATCCCGAAGCCCACCGGGTTCTGGACAGTAGGTGCAGGGAGGTTGGTCATCGCTGCCGTACGGCTGCGCTGCTGGAGTGAAGCTTGCGATTCGCCGGAGACGACGAGGGCCGCATTTGGCTGAGCGGCGGCCTCCCCGCTGAGCCTGATAGGCACCTGCGGTGGCACGATTTCCGGTAACAATGCGCGTGCGACAGGGGAAAGCTCGAACGGGTCCGCTACGTTACAAGGCAGTTGGCGGATCACCCGCGCGAGGGCAGGGCAGGAACCGTAGATAGTGACGTCGCCCTGCTGAGACCTCGCGAGGCCGACGACCGCGGTGTCGGGACCGAGCGCGCTTCCCAGTCGCTCTATGTCGCCGGGCGCGGGGTTGAGCCATCCGATGGTGGCGGAGGAAGCAGAGCCCGGGTTGCTACCCGGCGGGTCCCCCCAGTTCACTATGCGGATGTATCCAGCCGTGCCGATGAGGAAAACCGCCAGCGCGGTTACCCCAAGAAATGGGCGCCCGCTACCGAAGGGATCCCACTCCATCCGCCGGCCGGCAATGAGCAGTGCGGGAGCTGAGGCGGCGCGCAACGCCCTCCCGAGGGCGCGGACGGCATGCGGAACGGCACTGACAGCTGTCGGCGGAATCAAGATGAGGCCGGACATGAGGGCGAGGGCTCCCCGGTAGCCACCGAGCCGTGCCCCTAGTACGAGCAGAAGCCACGGCAAGGCGAGCAGGGCGAGGCGCAGGCGCGAAACAGCGATCGGCCGCAACCCCGGCCTGGCCTGCGAGGAACGCCGGTACGGGGCCAGTGCGCCATTGGCTGCGGCGAGCAGGGCGGCCACGAGCGTGAGGCCGCCGGTGGCTGCGAGGCATGCCCAGATCGGTGGCTGCAGGTCGCCGCGCAGCACGGATCGCCCCAGGAAGGGAGTCGCCTCCAGCTGCCCGGACACCGCATACCAGGCGGAGCCCATGACGACGGCTGACGGCACGGCCAGGATTAAGACCTCGAAGACGCTGACCGCGGCCAGCATCGAGGCCGGGCCGCCAAGCCACTGCAAAACCTGGAAGCGATGCTGGCGCGCACCGGATAGCGCGCCGAGACCGCAGGAAAGCAGAACCATACCTGGCACCCCCGCAAGGGCCAGGAGTCCGAGCGCGACCGGGGTGCCGTTCGGCGGGTCTTGCTGGCTCAGTGGAGGCCCACGCCGCTCCGCCGGACCTTGACCGAAGGCCGCTACGCGGATGATGAACGGGGACTCACCGAGCGATCGTCCTTCTACCGGACGGTAGTAGGCAATGAGCTCATCCGGGCTCTGGAGGCCCTCGTTGCCGACGACAATACGGTGCGGATACCTGGCGGCGACCTCAGGGTGCGTCCGGGCGAGTTCGTCGAGCCGCGGGGAGACGGCAGCTTCCCCCGGCTCGATCATTCGGGGAAGGCCGGGTGGAAGCACGGGCGCGACGCCAGTCACCGGCTCGATCCAGAAGACCGGGAACTGGTCGCCATCCCAATCGTCGTCGCGTTCGACCACCAGGAGCGTGGCAGGCTCCTCGGGGCTGGCGAGGATTGGCCATCGACCATCAACTCGTGCCTGCTCGCGTTCGAGCAAGAGATAAACGCTCAGCGCCCCAAGAGCCAGGAGCATGGCATAGGAGCAAGACACGAGGATTGCGACCAGTCGCCATCGGTTCTCTACCCTGCGCCGTGTGACCAGGTGGAGAGCGACGCGGAAGGCGATCGTAACCGTCATGCGGGAACCATCGCTGCCGATTCTTCAAGTCGCCCCGCACGCAGCCGGAAGACCCGATCCGCGAACCGGGCAACCGCGGGGTTGTGCGTGGCCATGATGACCACGGCGCCGAGTTCATGCGCCTGGGCCGTAATCAGCCTGGCGATCGACTCGATATTCTCCTCGTCGAGAGCGCCGGTTGGTTCATCCGCGAGGAGGATCTGCGGGCGCGCAACGATGGCCCGTGCGATGGCCGCACGCTGGATCTCTCCGCCCGAAATCTCGCCCGGGTGTCGTCGGTCGAGGGAATCGATGCCAACGGCGCAGAGAGCGGTGAGGGCGCGATCGCCTGATTCACGAGCGGGCCTGCCAAGCATGCGCAACGGAAGCGCGACGTTCTCACCTACGGTAAGCTCGGGTAACAGTTCCCCAAACTGGAAGACGATGCCGACGTGTTCGAGGCGAAACCGGGCCCGCGCGGATGCGCTCATCGCGGCGATGTCCACGCCGCCAACTCCGACCGTACCCGAATCCGGCTGGATAATGCCGGCGATGCAGTGGAGGAGTGATGTCTTCCCGCTCCCGGACGGGCCCATGATCGCCGTGGCGGTTCCTGCTTCCAATCGCAGATCCACCCCGTCGAGCACTGCACGGCTGCCGTATCTCAGAACAACATCACGCAGGTGCAGCATCCGTGCCTCCGTCCGATTTTGCAGCGCGAGGTGTCAGTGTCCCTCGCGCTGCAATCGAGGTTAGCCGCACGTCACCACGACGGGTAGACGGTGGCCCCGCATGGATCGGGCTGCCAGGCTTGATCCTCGCAGGTCTGGTGGCTGTAAACGTACGTCGCGTAGGATCCGCCGTACCCGCAGCCGGATTGTGATCCGTTGGGATCCTCGAGCCTGTGTTGATCTCCGCTGCCGACGAGTTTGTACTTGGCGTACGCGCCGTTGCCATCACTCTCCATGTCGCAGTTGGCGAGCCAGCCGTTCCCGTACGAGCCGAAGTCGTACGAGTAGTCGCTGCCCTCGTAACTGTAGAGAGCTGATGCCACCCCCGGAAGAGCCGCAACGATGAGGGCGATGGTCAGCGCGAAACCGGGGAAGTGCTGCTTTCTCATGTTTGAACTCCAATCTGTCAGGTTTGTCAGCCAGGCGCCCGGCTGCGAGCATTGTGCTGCGGACATGTCGAGCAACTCTACAAGCTTTCGCCCGCAAATCGGCTGTCATTTCTGAGCAGCGAAAACGACGGCGCGGTGCAGCACGTGGAGTGCAGCACAACCCAGAGCCCCGCCAACACGTCGTCGTGCCGCGGGAGCCCGAGGGGCACGAGGACGAAGTCCTTCACCTCGTCCCAGCGCCGCTTCGTTTGCGATTCCGAATAGGAGGACAGCGCAGCAGCCCCCTTCGTGGTCCCCGTATGAACCCGGGCCGCAATCACCAGATGGTGCTCGGCATGGAGCCCCTTGACGCAAAACCTCTGAAGTTCCCCTGCGACGCCGGGCATTCGCTCACCCGCTTCCAACACGCTCAATCCTCCTCTCACCCTCCGCTTCGTCGGAGGGGCTTCGAGCATGTGCCTGATGTCAACGGGACGTTTGCCGCCAGAGCCCCGCGTGCGTCCCACCTTCGCTACCCCGAGTTCGTGACAAGCGGTACAATCCCGCCCGACCCCACCACCAGGTAGTGCCGGCCACCATGTCCAACATCCCCGCGGTCAACGCGCTCATCACCGCCATCAACTTCGACCGGTTCGCCGAAATCGAAGCACGTCATGCCCCGGATGCCGTCTTCCACTCGTTCCGCGGCCCAACGTTGCGGAGTAGCGTCGCCATCGCCGACTGGCACAGGGAATTCCTGCGCGACTACCAGGACTGCAACTACACCGACCTGGAGTACATCGAGCAGGACAACGTCGTCGCGGTCCGGGCCACGATCGAGGCGAAGGGCTACGATTGGCGGCCGTTCACGCAGCGCGTGGTCGAGGTCTTCGAGTTCAACGTTGCCGGCGAGGTCTCGGACCGCAGGCTCTACGGGATGCTGCGGGACATCGAGCTCGACAAGGCGGCAACGGCCTCGATGGCCGATGCGAAGGGGTACAAGGGCGGCAGCGCCTCAGCGACCCGGTCGACCATGGAGAAGCTGCTGGCAGCCATCACCACGGCCAACATGGACGGGATCAAGGAACTGACCCATGAGAAAGCCACGATCATCGATGGCGTGTTCGGGATCGCCACCGGGGTGGAGAACCTGGTCGACCTCATCGTTTCGCGGCCAACGCCCCCCTTCGGCACCGAGCGCGTCACCAGGCTGCTGGCAGGCGCGCACGACGCCCTGCTCGAACTGGCGATCGACCCCTCGCGGCCCCGCCTGGCGCAATGGTTCCGGCTGGTCGATGGCAAGGTCCGCGTGGTCGAGGCCTACTGGATGCTCCGCGAGATCGGCGTCAATCCCTACGAGAACTACGCCGGCGACCGGCACGCCCGGCGGGCGATCCTCCCAATCTAGGGGAGTGCGCCGCTCATTATGCCAAGCGGGGCGTCATCTGGCGCCCCGCTTGCAGTCCGTGGGCGAACAGAAAGCCGGGACCTATTCGACGAAGATATCGACGGAGGGGCGCAGCCTGGCGCACTCCGCCAGGACCTGGTGGATGTCGTGGTTCTTGAAGCGGTCCACGAGCCCGGTGTCGAGCGGGTCTTTCTCGTCGAGCGCGGGGTAGGCCTGTTCCGTCAGCACATAGTCGAAGCGCGGCGCCCATTTGCGCGACCCCAGCCGGGCCGTGGTCGAGCAGTTGTCGACCATGTACGAGACGCCTCGCGCGTGCATGTAGGGGTTGAGCGAATCGACCGCCTCGATCACCGACTCGTTGGCAACCTCAGAGTATGGGTGGCCGTTCGCGATGAGCACATCGATCTGCGCCATCATCGTCGCGATGTACACGCCGGCCGTGAACGGGTCGAGCGGGATCTCGTCCTCCTTCCGGGTGGCCCGGACACGCTTGCCCGTCTGCCAGGTTTCCGTCCGATCGATGATGCCCATGGGCCGCTTCTTCAGGCGCTCCCCGGCGAGGATGACGCTGCGAATCTCGTTCCCGCTGGAAACCTCGTCGTAGATTTCCGAGAGGATCTCGAGCGCGGCCGGGTACGCGGCTGCGTAGGCGGATTCGAACTGCGGGCGGCCATCGGCCCCGATCGCCTCGTAGACACCCAGCATCCCTTGGCGGGAAATGATGCGGGAGATGGGCCCCGTGATCGCCTCGGCCGAATGCCGGAACGCGTCTTCGTGGCTCATCCCTTCATTGATGTACCGCCGGTAGAGGCTTTCGATGATTCCGTGGACCGCTCCCAGCAGGATCCCGCGCTCTCCGTAGATGTCCGACTTGAATTCCGATTCGAGCGTGGTCTGGAACGTGTAGGGCGAACCGAGCGCGACCGACCACCCCAGGGCGAGATCGGTGGCGCGGCCGTCGATATCCTGTTCGACGGCGAAACTGCTGTTGATCCCGGCGCCGTTGACCGTCGCTCCCTGCACGTACAGGCGCCGGACGGACGGACCCATGCCCTTGGGGCAGACTGCGATCACGTTGATATTGGTGGGGAACGTTGCGCCCACATTGCGCATGTGCCCCACCAGGAACCCGTGGGAGAGGCCGAGCGTCGCGCCCGGGCGCAGCTTTGCGAAGACGTCGCGGAAGACCTCGGCCTGCGCGGCATCGGAAATCAGCAGGAGGACGAGGTCCGACTCGGCGATGACCGAGAACATCTCTCCGAGCGTGCCGTTCTCCTCGCGGAAGCCGGCCGCCCGCGCCTCGTCCATCGAGCTTGAGCCGCTCCGAAGCCCGACCTTCACGACGATGCCCGTGCCCTCCAGCGAATCGCGCAGGTTTTGCGCCTGTGCCGGGCCCTGCGATCCCCAGCCGATGACGCCGATCTGCTTAATACCCTCGAACGCCTTCGGAAGGAGGGGGAAAAGGTGCCGCCCGCCCTTGACGATCTGCTCCTTGCGGTCCGCCAGCTGAATCGTGTCGACCTGGAAGACCTTCGAAGTAAAACCGAGAGAGAGCGGCATCGTGGAACCCCCGCGTGATGAACCCTGGGAATCAGGAGCGTGTTCCGAGTATAGCGGAGCACGCCGTAACGGCCCTGCAACTGCCGCGTAGGCCCGGGTGCTGGCGCCTGTGCGCCACCGAAGTACCCTTGCGCGCGTGGAGATCGACGCCTCGGACCTGATTGGGGTGCTCGACCGCGCCGGCATCGTTGCCTTCGCGTTCTCGGGGGTGGAAGTCGGCGTTCGAAGGAAGTTGGACATCTTCGGCTTGCTGGTGATGGGCGCGGTGACGGCCACAGGTGGAGGCCTCATGCGTGATGTGGTCCTGGGCAGGCTTCCCCTGGTGCTTGATCGGCCCGACTACCTGCTCTGGGCCCTGGGAGCGTCGCTCATCGCCTCGATGCTCATCTGGCGGCGGCGCAGGTATCCGCGCTTCCTTTTGGCGATCGCTGATGCCGCGGGGCTTGGCGCGTTCGCGACGGCCGGAGCGCTGGCTGGCATCGAGGCCGACCTCTCCGTCCTCTCGGTCCTGCTCCTCGCCATGCTCACGGCCACGGGTGGCGGCGTGGTCCGCGATCTCCTGGCCGACCGTGTGCCACTGGTCCTCCGCTCCGAGGTGAACGCGACCGCGGCGGCCGCCGGGGGGCTGGCCGTCTGGCTTGCGGAGCCAGTCTCCCCGGGGGGCGCCGCACTGCTCGGCGTCTCGGTCACGGCACTGGTGCGGGTCGCCGGCCTGGCGTTTGACCTCCACCTGCCGCACCCGGGGGGCGGCGAGGGGCGCCAGCGCCGGCTGTTCTGAGACGTGGTTTCTTTGACGCCCCACGGCGGCCGAGAGTAGGATCGACCGCATCCATTAAGGGTTTCTCACGCCCCCTATGGCGTCACTCTTGCCATCTCAACTGACTTTCCTGGAGACGTTACATGCTGACGATAGCCGTTATCGTCGGCCTCGTGGGTTTGCTGGCAGGTGCTGGAGCGGGCTTTTTGGTTCGCCGACGCGCCGAAGGAACATCACTGCAACAGGCAGAGGAGCAGGCCAGCCGGATTCTCGCTGAGGCCGAGACACGTCAAAAAGAGCTCTTGCTGGAGGCCAAGGAAGAGACCCTCGCCCTCCGCAACGCGCTCGAATCAGAGCTGAGGGATCGCCGCGCGGAGGCCGCGCGCATCGAGCAGCGCCTGACCCAGAAGGAAGAGAACCTCGACCGCAAGATCGAGGCCCTTGAGCGCCGCGAACAATCTGTGCGCGATCGCGAGGCGCAGATCGAAAAGCTGCGCGCCGAGGCCGAAGAGCTGCGGCAGCGCCAGGCGAGCGAACTGGAGCGCGTCGCCAACCTCACGGTTGACGAGGCGCGTCAGCAGTTGCTCGCCGCCATCGAGGTCGAGATTCGCGACGAGGCCAGCCGCCGCGTCAGGGAGATCGAGAAGGAGGTGGAGGCTACTGCCGGGCAGCGCGCCCGCAAAATCCTCGCCACCGCAATCCAGCGGTACACGTCAGAAGTTACCGCCGAAACCACCGTCTCCGTGGTTCCCATCCCCAGCGACGACATGAAGGGCCGGATTATCGGCCGGGAGGGGCGAAATATCCGCGCGATCGAGGCGGCAACGGGTGTCGACCTGATTATTGATGACACACCCGACGCGGTGACTGTGAGCGCGTTCGACCCCGTCCGCCGCGAAATCGCCCGCCAGGCCCTGAGCATGCTCGTCCAGGACGGGCGCATCCACCCGACGCGCATCGAGGAGGCCGTGAACAAGGCCCGCCGCGATGTCGAAGCGACGATGCAGGAAGCGGCCGAGGCCGCAGCCGTTGAGGCCGGGGTACTCAACCTCCACCCTGAGGTGCTCAAGGTTTTCGGACGGCTGCGATACCGTACCAGCTACGGACAGAACGTCATGCGCCATAGCATCGAGACTGGCCACATCGCCGCAATGATCGCCCGGGAGATCGGCGCCGATGTCGAAGTCGCGCGGGCCGGCGGCTTCCTCCACGACCTTGGCAAGGCCGTCGACCACGAGGTCGAAGGCACCCACGCCATCATCGGCGCGGAGATTGCTCGCCGCTACAAGGTGAAGGACGCCATCGCCCACTGCATCGAGGCACACCACGAGGAGGTCGAGCCGCGCACCGTGGAGGCGGTCATCGTGATGATGGCCGATGCTATCTCGGGCGGCCGGCCGGGCGCCCGGCGCGAATCCCTCGAAGCGTACATCAAGCGCCTTGAGACCCTGGAAAGCATCGCCAGGAGCTACAAGGGGGTGGAGGCCGCGTTCGCTATCCAGGCCGGGCGCGAAATCCGCGTCATCGTCAAACCCGAAATCATCGATGACCTCGAGGCGATGCGCATCGCCCGCGACGTGAGCCAGAAGATCGAGGAGACGATGGAGTACCCGGGCCAGATCAAGGTGACCGTGGTTCGCGAGACGCGCGCCACCGAGTACGCGCGCTAGCCCGATGCGACTGCTGTTCCTCGGCGATATCGTCGGCAATGCCGGCCGCGAGGCCGTCGTCACGATGGTGCCCGTTCTCCGGCGTGAGCTTGCCCTGGATTATGTCGTGGCGAACGGCGAGAACTGCTCGGGCGGCAAGGGCCTCACTCCGAAGCATGCGGATGAGCTCCTCGATTGCGGCATCGATGTCATCACAGGCGGGAACCACACCTTCCAGCATCGCGAGCTGTACCCGTACCTGGAAAGCACGCCCGCCGTCCTCCGTCCCCACAACTACCCCACCGGCGCCCCGGGGACCGGAATCGCGCAGGTCGGCGAGCTGGTGGTCCTCAACCTGATCGGCCGGGTGTTCATGCCGGCCGACTACGAAGACCCGTTTCGCGCAGCCGATGAAGCGCTGAAGACGCTCCCTGCCAACCGGTTCGTCCTCGTGGACCTGCACGCCGAAGCGACGAGCGAGAAGCAGGCGATGGGATGGCACCTGGATGGCCGGGTGACGGCCGTCATCGGTACCCACACCCATGTGCCGACCGCGGACCAGCGCGTGCTGCCCGGTGGAACGGCGTTCTGCAGCGACGCGGGCATGTGCGGGGCGCGCGACTCCATCATCGGCGACGATGTCCGGGCGGTCCTGCACCGGTTCCTCACCCAGATGCCCACACGGCTGGCGCCCGCGACGGGGACAGCGATCATCAACGGCCTCCTCATCGAGGCCGACGATGTGACCAGGCGCGCGACGAGCATCGTCCGCTACGACCGGGTGTGCTGCTGATGGCGAAAGGCGACTTCCACCTGCACAGCACGGCTTCGGACGGCGTCCATTCTCCGGCGTGGGTGGTGGAGACCGCCGCCGCCCGCGGCCTTGCCGCGCTTGCGCTCACCGATCACGACACCACCGACGGCCTGGCGGAGGCCCGCGAAGCCGCTGACCGCCTTGGGCTCCAGCTTGTCCCCGGGATCGAGCTCAGCACCGACCTGGGCAAGGCCGACGTGCACCTGCTCGGCTACGGCCTAGACGTCGACTCGAAGCCGCTGCAGGAGTTCCTCCGCTGGCAGCGCGAGGGGCGCCTCGCCCGGGTACAGACCATCGTGCGCATCCTCCGCGAGAACGGCATGCCAATCGAGGTCGACCGCGTCCTCCAGATCGCGGGCGAGGCCACGGTCGGGCGTCCGCACGTCGCCCGCGCACTCCTGGAGAAGGGCTACGTCGCCAGCGTCCAGGAAGCCTTCGACCTCTGGCTCGGGAACGGCAAGCCAGCGGATGTGGACCGCGACAAGCTCATCCCGGAGGACGCGATCAGGCTGATCCACGAAAACGGTGGCGTGGTGTTCGTCGCCCATGCCATCTTCATCGGCGACGATTACCCGGAGGCCGTCGAAAGCCTCGCGCGGTGGGGGCTGGACGGGATCGAAACCTACTACAAGCACTACGACGCCGAGACGATCCGCGCCCACGAACGCATCGCGGCCCGCCTGGGCCTTGCCAAATCCGGCGGCAGCGACTATCACGGCCTCGGCAACCCCGATGACCGGGAAATCGGCGACATCCCCTTCGCCGACGACCAGGTGGACGCCTTCCTCGACTATCTCGAACGCCAGGGCGTGGACACCGGAAAGAAGGTGCACTGATGCTGGAAGCCGACCAGATAGAGCAGATCATTCCCCACCGCTACCCGTTCCTCCTGGTCGACCGGATCATCGAGCTCGAGGAAGGCAAAAGCGGGGTCGGCATCAAAAACGTGACCGCTAATGAGTGGTTTTTCGAGGGCCACTTCCCCGGAAGGAAGGTGATGCCGGGAGTGCTCATCGTGGAGGCGCTCGCGCAGGTGGCGGCAGTCACGCTCCTTAAGGGAGTCGACATGGCCAGCAAGTCGCCACTTTTCGGGGGCATCGAGAATATGCGTTTCCGGAAGCCGGTGGTCCCCGGCGACCAGCTCCGCCTTGAATTCACCCTCGAAAAGATGCGCGGACCAATCGGCAAGGGCCACGTCAGGGCCACCGTCGATGGGAAACTCGCGGCCGAAGGCACCATCTCCTTCGCCCTGGTCGACCTCGGCGCTAACCCGGGCGACTAACGTCGGCCCGCTGCTCTGCCCATTTACCTGCCCGGCGTTAGGATCGTGAAGATCGACATGAGCGTTCCCAATTCCTCGACCGACTACTACGAAGTCCTCCAGGTCTCCCCTTCCGCGAGCCCGGAGGTGATCGAGGCCGCCTACCGGGGTCTCATGCGGAAGTACGGCGAAGACCCGAACCCTGCCGTCCGGGAACTCCGCCGGCACGTCGAGGCCGCCTTCGCGGTGCTTTCCGACGCGCAGAAGCGCTCCGCCTACGACGCTGCCCGGAACGGCGCTGGTGAATCGCCCGCCCCTCCCGCCGAGCCCGGGCTCTACTCGTTCCGCCCGGCGACCGTTGTCGAATGTCCTCGCGATCCCGGCGTGGAGACGGCGCTGCGTTGCAGCCGCTGCGAAAGACCGATTTGCCCGAGGTGCCTCATCCAGAGCCCGGTCGGGGCGCGCTGCCGCGACTGCGCCAGGATGGTGAAATCCCCGGTCTACACGCTTTCTTCCGCCAGCATCGCCCGGGCCGCGGGGGCATCGATGATTGGCGGCGTGGTGATGGGGCTGATCTGGGGGCTGGTGCTCCTGCCGTTTACCTTCGGCTTCTTCTCCATCTTTCTCGGGGCCGGCCTCGGTTACGCCTTCACCCGCGCGCTCGAAGTGGCCACCGGCCGGAAACGCGGCCCGGTGGTGGTCTCCTTCGCCATCGCTGGCATCTGTGTCGCGTGGGGCATGACCTTGCTATTCATCCCGATGCGGGTCGCGCTCTATGGACTGGTCGCTGCGGGCATCGCCGCGTACCTGGCGTATCAGAACTTGCGCTAGGCGAGAGGTTTCGCCGGAGTCACCAGCCCGAGCTCTGCACGACGACGCTCATTCCCACGATAAAACCGATCGACCCTGCCCCGACGATGAGGATCGTCAACAGGTCTTTCTTCACGTGGCTGTAGTCATTGGTCACGTGATGTTCGCGATGATGCGCCGGGGCTCCACGCCGGGCGGCGCGCGCGGCGGTGGGAGCCTCGCTATCCCCTCCCGCCACGGGGCGGGGAAGCGCGGCGGCCGGGGCGGCCATGCGGCGGCGAGAGCGGCGAGGCTGGCGTGCGGTCATCTCCCGCATGGTAGCGACGCCTTCCCGAACGGTACAGCAACGCTCCCGGGGCGCTTTTGGGGGCCTGGCTACACTTCCTTCACGGCAATGTCGATCGTGAATTCACCGAAGCTCACCAGCAGCGGGATGACAAGGCGGGTAAGGTTCAGGGTCGCAATCGAGCTCCCTTTGCCGAGCAGGAGCACAGGCGGCGACATGTCGCTGGGGAATCCGTTCTTTTCGAGGCCAATGCCCGCCTGTCCGGTGATCATGTTGGCCAGCTCGGCGATGGCGCTTTGCCCGAGCGCATCGAGGTCGGAGATGGGGTCGCCAATCATCCTCGAAGCGAACCCGAGGGCCGTTTCCATGGACATGGAGTAGATCACCAGGCCTGCCACCCCGCCGGTGATCGCGATGAGTGCGCTGACCTCGTTGCTGGTCTGAGGTGACCGCACGCGATGGAGCTGTCCGCGGCTCACCGTCTCGTGGCACTCCTGCTGAATGACCCGCGCCGCAGCCTCAACAAATGGGCTGATGAGCTCGAGCCGCGCGCGCTCTGGCGCCTCAGCCGCCGCCCTCGCGGCCTCATCAACGGTGATCTTCGCCAGCATCTGCTCCTCCAAAGTCCGCCGAACGTGTCGGCCGGCGAGTGCGAGTTGGTTTGTGGCCGGTCAGCTCACCTGGAGCGTCCGCCCAAGGTCCGTGGCATAGGCGCCGAAATCATCGATGTCCCGCGAGGTGATGGTCAGCGTGCCGGGCAACGTGCCTTGCTCTTGCAGCCGCAGCGCGATCTCCCAGCGGGCCCAGGTTTTGAGCAAGGCCACTTTTTCTACGGCTGGAAACCGCGCCCGGGACATCTGCTGCACAATCTTCCGGTGGGCATCCTGCGAGATGAGCACCGTCACGTTCGACATGCCGGCCCGCCCGCCATCCACCTTGAACACCAGTCGATGGAATCCGGAGCCGCCGTTCATGATTTCCGACGACATGAGCACGGCGCGTATCGGGATGACGTTACTCATCGGCTTCTACTCCGAAGGTCCTCACCAATCCATCATCGTCAACCAATCCCGAAACCTGTAGCGCGAGCTTCCGGCCACTTGTGCCGGCAAAGCCGGCGAAGCGTTCACAGTTGCCGACGAAGATCCGCAGCGGGTCGGCGACCAGGTGATCGAGCACAATTACATCGCCGGGGGCGAGCTCGGCCAGGTCGCGAGCCTCGACCCTTGCGCCGCCCAGGATGGCCCGGACCAGCACGGAGGCCGGCATCAGCTGCTCTTCCTGCACCCGGGCCTCGGCCCGCGCCGTCCGCGATGGCCGGTTGTCGAACAGGCTCTGCCCGGTCAGTTTCGGGAGGATCTGCTCGAGGATGGTCAGCGGGAAGCAGAGGGAGATGCCACCCGTTTGCTCGGCGAGCCGGATTTCGTACCAGGCGGTTATCACGAACTCGGATGGCTGAATTGCGTGCATGACCTGCGGGCCAAGGGCCAGCTCCGAGACGTCCGGGGCGAGCTCGACGACGCGCATCCACGGGTCGACCAGCGACCGCGCGATGTCCATCCCGATATGGCGGATGAGCGCGATTTCGATATCTGTGAGGTCGCGGTTCATGACCCTGGCTGCGCGCTTGCCCTTACCGCCGAGCAGACGGTCGATGATGCCAAAGGCGACATCGAGCCCGAACGAGGTGACCGCATAGCCTTGCAGGGGGGACATGTCGATGATGATGACCACCGACGATGTACCGATCTGGTTGACGTACTCTTCGTAGATGCCCCGTTCGAGGGCGCTCAGCCGGGCTTCGACGGGGGCGCGCAGCCGGCCTGAGAAATTCGCCGCGATCGCGCCGGCCACACCCTGCTGGATGATCTGGAGACCGCGGATCTGTTCCTTCGAGAGCTTTTCGGGGTGGCGAAAGTCGTAGAGCTTGACGCGCTTCGCGGCGTCCTTGCTGGCAGGGGGCGGCAGTGCCACCACCGCGTCGGATTCGAGCTGACTGACGTCGGCGCTGAGCAGGGCATCGATTTCGCGCTGGCTGAGGACGGCGTTTTCTGATGCCACGGGCAGGTTCCTCTCGGCGCACAGTCTCCCTGCATTGACTATCGGCCGGGTATACGAGAACTCCCTAGTGGTCTCCTGGTGTCACCCTCGTAGAGGCGAACTCGCATCAGGGATATCCCCGCCAGCTTTGGGGGCGCCGCCGAATGCCGCGAGCGAACCGTTCGCTCGTAGCTTTAGGAACGAGCCCGGCCCCACCTGCCGGCACTTCGAGGAGGATTGTCCCCGTGGCCGCAAAGACGGAACCCACCGCAGAAACACCCGCACCACTGAGCGCCGAGGAGCACGTCGTCATCTTCCGCCTCGAGGACGAGTACTACGCGCTCGATATCCAGACCGTCCAGGAAATCGTCCGGATGCAGACCATCACCTCCATCCCCGGATCAGATTTCTGGGTCGAAGGGATCACCAACCTCCGCGGCCGGGTAGTCCCCGTCATCGACCTGCGCAAGCGCTGCGGGATCGATGCCGGCGAGTACACGAGCGAGACGCGGATCGTGGTCGTTTCGAGCGCGGGCGGCATGGTCGGCCTCATCGTCGATGCAGTTTCCGAGGTCATGCGGATCCCCGGTGACCAGGTCGAGCCGCCGAGCTCCATCGTCTCGATGCCGGAGAACACGTACCTGCGCGGCATTGCCAAGCTCGAAGACCGCCTCGTCTCGCTGATGGACCTCGAGGGCGTCCTGCCAGCGAGCCTCGAGGACGACGTGTCGATTGGCGCCTCACGCGCGGCCTGAACCGTCGCCCGCCCCCGTCCTTCCCCCTACCTGACCTCCAGGAGTGCCGCCGCATGGCAAGCACCAAAGGCCAACGCCTGCAGTTCGACCTCGATGACGAGGACTTGAAGCTCTTTTCCGAAGAGGCCGACGAGCAGATCGAGCTCCTCGATACCTCGCTGGTCCAGCTCGAAGGCGAGCCCGACCCCGAACTCGTCCAGCAGATTTTCCGGGCCGCCCACACCCTGAAGGGGTCGAGCGCAACCATCGGCCACAAAAAGATGGCGAGCCTCACGCACGCCATGGAGACGGTGCTCGATGCTGTCCGGCAGGGGCGCCGGCGCCCCACGTCAGATGTGGTCGATGCGCTGCTCGCCGGCCTCGATGCCCTGCGGGTGCTCGCCAACGAGGTCGTTACCCGGGTCGATTCCGGCATCGAGACAGCCCGGCTCGAAGCCGACCTTCACGCCGTCCTCGAAGCGCCGGACGCCGAGCCCGGCGAAGCGGAGCCCGACCCCGGGAGCGGTTTCGCCTTCCGGCTCGATGGCGCCCGTGCCGAGGCCGCGCTTGCCGGGATGGACAACGGCACCTCGCTGTACCTGGTGGAAGTAGCCATCTCGAGCGACTGCCAGCTCCCCTCGATCCGCAGTTACCAGGTCCTCCAGGAGATCGACGCTCTCGGTCAGCTGCTGGTCTCGTGGCCCGATCGGGAACTCATCGAAGCCGGGGCGGGCGAATGCTCGCTCGCGTGCTTCCTCCTCTCGAGCCAGTCCGACGACCAACTCCAGGCCGCCATCGGAGCAGTCTCCGACGTTGCTTCGGTCCAGACGCGGTCGATCCCTCCGGAGGATGTGACCAAACCCCTGCTCCCAACGGCGCGGCCGGTGGAGTCCGCCGGAGCGGCCGAGCGACCGCGGCTGGCCCTGGTGGACGACGGCTCGCCGGCGGAGAGCTCCCGCAGCGCCTCGCGCAAGGCCACCCAGTCGGTCCGTATTGATGTCGAGCGGCTCGATGGGCTAATGAACCTCGTTGGCGAGCTCGTGATCGACCGGACCCGGCTGCAGCAGATCCGTGAGCAGCTGAGCGCTGTCCTGAAGGACGCGAACCTGAACGAGCTCACCGAGAACTTCGAGGAGACAACATCGCACCTGGCGCGTGTGACCGATGAGCTCCAGGAGCAGATCATGCGGAGCCGGATGCTGCCCGTCCGCTCGGTGCTCACCCGCCTTCCGCGGCTGGTGCGCGATGTCGCCGCCAAGTGCGGTAAGAAGGTTGAGCTGGTGACGGCGGGCGAGGAAACCGAACTCGATCGCTCCGTGATCGAGGAGATCTCGGACCCGCTGGTGCACATCCTGCGCAACGCCGTCGACCACGGGATCGAGACACCCGAAGAGCGGCGCGCGGCGGGCAAACCGGAGACCGGCCTCGTCACGGTCACTGCCTGGAACCAGGAGACGTACATCTACCTCTCGGTGAAGGACGACGGCAAGGGGATCGACACCGCAGCGCTCCGCCGGAAGGTGGTGGAGAAAGGTCTGATGTCGCGAGATGCCGCCGAGTCGGCGACAGAGGAGCAGGCGATCCAGTGGATCTTCCTCCCCGGCCTCTCGACCGCCAAACAGATTTCCGATGTCTCCGGCCGCGGCGTGGGCATGGATATCGTCCGTACGAACATCGAGCGGCTCAATGGCCAGATCACGCTGCACAGCACGCCCGGGAAGGGCTCGGAAGTCATCATCCAGCTGCCGCTCACGCTCGCGACGACGAAGGCGCTGATGGTCGTTGCGAACGGCACCGTCTATGCGATTCCCCTGGTCTCGGTCACCGAGGCGCTCGCGGACCATGAGGCGGACATCCACACGGTGAATGGCCGCAAGACGCTGCGCCTGCGCCAGCGCCTCCTGCCGATGATCGACCTCGCCCGCGCCCTTGGCGATACGCGGCCGCGACAGATGGAAGCGGGGAAGTTTGTGGTGGCGGCACGGCACGGCGAACGCCAGGTAGCGTTCCTGGTCGATCGCCTGCTGGGCGAACAGGACGTCGTGGTCAAGTCGCTCGGCGATCTGGTGGGCAACCGGCGAGGGCTCACGGGGGCGACCATCCTGGGAGATGGGACGCTCGGACTGATTGTGGACACTGCCAGCCTTGTCACCGAACAGGCTGGGCTCGCAATTCCGGCCTGAGCGGACCGGACCACGGGGAGGGATTTCATGGCACAGGATGCACTGCTTCAGAAGCTCACACTGGTCGCTCGCGATGGCGCTATCCGGGCGGGCCGTGGACTCAGCGGGTTGATGGGGCAGCAGATCTCCATCCACGTGCCGAACGTCCGCGTGGGCACGAAGAGTGATGCTTGCGATGCCGTCGGCGGCGAAGAGAATGTCGTGCTGGGTGCGTACCTTTCGATCTCGGGTGACATTACCGGCCACGTCATGCTGCTCTTCCCGGTGCCCAGGGCGCTGGAGTGTGTGGACCTGATGTGCGGCCAGGCACCAGGGACGACAGCGGAGCCGGACGAGCTTGCCCAATCCGCCATCGGCGAGCTCGGCAACATCGTGGGTTCAGCGTTCGTGAACGCGCTGGCCGACGACGTGAACCTTATCCTTCATCCCAGTCCCCCAACGATCATCCACGACATGGCGATCGCGCTGGTCGAATCGGTCTATGCCGAGGTCCTTTCGCAGGGCGGCGAGGTCGTGATGATGGACGCGGTGTTCGAGGATGAAAAAGGCCGCACGGCAGGTCTGCTCATCGTGGCGCCCGATCCGCTTTCGCTGGAGCGGCTCGAGAGGGTGGCAGCATGACAGCGCCACCTTCCGACGCCCGCCGTGTATCGGTCGGGATCGGGCAACTCGCCGTCAGCAGGGACCCCAAAGAGGTCCTTGTGGCGTATGGGCTCGGGTCCTGCATCGGTATCAGCTGTTTCGACCCTCAAAGCCGCGTGGGCGGCCTGGCCCATGTCCTCCTGCCGAGCTCCGAAGGCAAGCGCGCCGACGAACGGGAGCCGGCGAGGTTCGCCGACACCGGGATCGACCTGCTCCTCAAGCGCCTGGCCGAGGCTGGCGCGCCGCCCCGCCGGCTGGTGGTGCGCATCGCTGGCGGCGCTGCCGTGCTCGGCCCCTCGAACGCGGAAAAATTCAAGATCGGCGAGCGAAATGCCGAAGCGATCAGGGAACGGTTGAAGCACCACGGTATCTCGCTCGCTGCCATGGACGTGGGGGGCACCAGGGGCCGCACCCTCGAGGTCCACGTCGCTACCGGCAAGACATTCGTGAGAACGGCCGCTTCTCCGGCCATTGAACTGTAGGAGTCCAAACCTTGGCAACAATTCTTGTGGTCGATGACGCAGCCTTCATGCGGATGCGCATGTCCAAGATCCTCACCGAGGCGGGTTACCAGGTCGTCCAGGCCGAAAACGGCCTCGAAGCGGTCGAGAAGTACCAGTCTGAAAAGCCCGATGCGGTCCTCATGGATATCACCATGCCCGAGATGGATGGCCTCACGGCCCTGAAGGAGATCCGCGCACTCGACCCTGCCGCCCGGGTGGCGATGGTCACGGCCCTCGGACAGCAGCAAATTGTCCTCGAAGCCGTAAAGAGCGGGGCCAAGGACTTCCTCGTGAAGCCCTGCGAAGGTGACCGCGTCCTCGCGGCCGTCAGCAAGCTCTGCGCATAGGAGGGAGTACCGTGGCCCTCCCGGCCCCTTCCCCCGGCCGCCAGATCCGGGTCCTCGTCGTCGACGACTCGGCATTCATGCGCCGCGCCATCGAGCGCCTCGTCGCCCAGGACCCGCGCATCACCGTCATCGGCAGCGCCGCCGATGGGATGGAGGCTGTCAAGCGCGCGCTCGAACTAAGGCCCGACGTCATCACGATGGATGTCGAAATGCCCCGCATGGATGGCGTGACGGCGGTGGCGGAAATCATGCAGTCAATCCCGACGCCGATCGTGATGGTCTCCACCCTCACCAGCGAGGGCACAGCGACGGCCATCCGAGCGCTGGAGGCGGGGGCGGTTGAGTGCATCGGCAAGCCGAGCGGCCTCAGCGCCGACCTCGTCAATGTAGGCGAGAAGCTCATCGAAGCCATCGAGCGGGCGAGCGTCGCTCGTGTCCACCGCCACCGTCCGGGCGCGGTCACCCTCCGTCCCGCTACCCCACCAACTCCAGCCAGGCCACCAATCCTCACCGGTGGCCGACTCCCGGCGCACAACCTGCTGGTCATCGGCTCTTCCACCGGCGGCCCGCCGGCCCTCACGCGGGTGGTTCCACACCTCCCGGGCGACCTCATGGCGGCCGTCATCGTGGTGCAGCACATGCCCGCAGGCTTTACGGCGGCCCTGGCGCGGCGGCTCGATTCGCTTGCGCCGCTCACCGTCGCCGAGGCGGTTGAAGGCGAGCCTATCATCAACGGACGCGTCTACCTCGCGCCGGGCGATTATCACCTCACAGTCACCAGGGACAAGCGCATCCACCTCGACCAGTCACCGACGGTTCATGGCGTGCGTCCGAGCGTGGATATCACCCTGTTCTCGGTCGCGGAAGTCTTTGGCCGGGCCGCCAGCGTGGCGATCCTCACCGGGATGGGCAAGGACGGCGCCGACGGCGCCGCCAGGCTCGAGGCCGCCGGTGGCAAGGTCATCGCGCAGGACGAGGCAACCTGTGTGGTCTACGGGATGCCCCGGGTGACGATGGAGCGGGTCCGGCAGGCCATCCAGGTTCCGCTCGACGATGTCGCCGCCGCCCTGGTGAACACACTCCCGGCATCGAGGCTGGCACGATGAACATGCAGGCTCCCGAAGACCCCGCATGGCTGGCATTCCGCCGCTCGCTCGAACGCGCTATCGGCGTACCGCTCGGCCAGTACAAGGAGCCGCAGATGAAGCGCAGGCTCGCGAGCATCATGACTCGTCGCGGATTGGACGGATGGCGCTCCTTCGAGCAGGCGATTGCTGCCGACCCGAAGCTGCTCGGGGACGTGCGCGACACGCTCACCATCAACGTGAGCGAGTTCTTCCGGCAGGCCGACCGCTTCCAGGAGCTCCAGGCGAAATGGATCCCGAGGATGCTGCAGGAGAGGCGCCAGCTGAAGATCTGGAGCGCCGGCTGCTCCATCGGCTGCGAGCCTTACACGCTTGCGATGATCCTCAACGAAGTCGACCCGCGGGGAAGTCACACGATCCTCGCGACCGATGTCGACATGCCCATCCTCTCGCGTGCCCGTGAAGGCACGGGCTACCTCCCCTCAGAGGTGCGGGCCGTGCCGGCGCCGATCCTGAAAAAGTACTTCATCAACGAGGGCCAGACCTTTCGCGTGGCCGACGAAATCCGCCGGAAAGTCAACTTCCGGCGGCACGACCTCCTGAGCGACCCCTACCCGGCAGACCTGGACATGATCCTTTGCCGCAACGTAGTCATCTACTTCACCGATGAGGCGAAGCAGCACATCTACCACGGATTCGCGAAGGCGCTCCGGACCGGCGGGCTGCTCTTCATCGGCGGGAGTGAAATGATCATGCGTTCGGGAGAAATCGGCTTCCGCACCGCGGGCACCAGCATGTATCAGAAGGCGGCCTAGTACTTAGTCAGAAAGTAGGCAAGGGATGGAGGATACTGGCTGCGTCGTATCAGCCACGCCGATCGTCCTTGATGCAGAAGAGCGCGAGCAGCTGGAGCCCGGGGCGCGCACACCCACGACAGAGCGGACAACCTGGCGAACTTCAAGTTGATCGAGCAGGTGCTCGCGAGGCGGCCGGGCATCAGCGTCATCCCCGCAATGCAGGGTGGCCTTGGCCTCCAGCTTGCCCGGGACCACCAGCCAGACCTGATCCTCCTGGACCTGCACCTCCCAGATGTGGAGGGTGTTGAGGTGCTCTCTCGCCTGTCGCGGGAGCCGGCCACCAGCTCGATCCCGGTGATCGTGGCCAGTGCCGATGCAGTCCCTCGCCAGGTCGAACGCCTCCTGCGAATGGGCGCGCGCGCCTACCTGACGAAGCCTATCGACGTGCGACGGCTCCTGGACCTGGTGGACGAGCTGCTCGGCAGCTCGTAAGGCGCAGCTGCCGGCCGCCTTGCGTGCAGTCCGCGTTCGGGGCTGAGGCGAGCCAGAAGTGGCCGCCGGTCAGATCGGCATCCGTGTTGGGCGAGCGGGGACACGCGGAACGGGCACTTCACGTGCACCGAACTCGACACCATCTGTCGCGAAGTACCCACTATACTGCCGCGGCATTCGGGTTCGCCCATGCAGGACACGCTGCGAGCGAACGGGAGGAGGGATCCCGATGAGCAATGCTGCTCTTCACCGCGCCCTTGCGGCGAAATTCGACAGCAAATCAGCGGCGCGGGGGACGCCGGCATACCATCCCCTCGTCTGCCACATGGCCGATGTCGCGGCGGTCGCCCTGGCTATGTGGGATTCGGTGCTCCCCCCTTCCTCGAGGTCGATACTTGCAGATGGCCTGGGGCTGAGCGAGGACGAGGCGAGGGAGTGGGTCGCGTTTATCGCAGGCTGCCACGACCTCGGGAAGGCCACGCGCCAGTTCCAGGCGAAGGACCGCAACCACGCGGCCCGGCTCAACACGCCGGGGTTCACCGCATCCGACCCGCGGCAGGACCCGGGACATGGACTTCGCACTGCCGGGTTCTTTTGTGAGCACGCCATGGAGTTGGGCCTGGCCCGGCCCGTCGCGAGCCAGCTGGGGATCATCACCGGCGGGCACCATGGGAGATTCCCGGACGCCGACCCTCTGGGGCTTAATTCCGAGGCCCTGGACGAGACCCGGCAGCCTGCATGGCAACGGGCACGAGATTCGCTCTTTGCGGATTTTCGTGCGCTGTTCGACCTGCGTTCGTGGCCCTCACAGGAGCCGCCCCCGGGAGCCGCCATGCTCCTCGCGGGGCTGATCTCTGTAGCCGATTGGATCGGCTCGATCGAGGAGCGGTTCGTGTGGGACCCGGCAGGCCCGGATGACCTCGACGAGTACTTCCGGCGCGTGCGGGGCATCGCGCAACAGGTCATCGACGAAGAACGCTGGATTCCCACGCCAGTTCCCCGGGTCACGACGTTCCGGGGGTTGTTTCCCCCCCCGCCCCGGCCTCTGCAGTCGGTCGTTGAACGTCTCATGCCGATGCTATCGGCGGGCGGGCTGGTGGTCATCGAAGCGCCCATGGGTGAAGGGAAGACAGAGGCGGCACTGTACGTCGCTCACCAGTGGGAGAGCCACGGAGCACGCGGGAGCTACATCGCGCTCCCCACGCAGGCGACGGCGAACCAGATGTACGGCCGGGTGCGCGAGTTCCTCGCCCGGCGCGCCCCCGCGCACCCGGCGAACCTCGTACTGGCCCACGGTGGGGCATGGGAACAACCGCGATATGCGCCGTCGGCGGTTCACGGAGAGGAGGCGGCCGGTTCGGGCGACGCCGCCGCGACCGAGTGGTTCCTTCCGAAGAAGCGGGCACTCCTGGCGCCCTATGGCGTAGGCACGGTCGACCAGGCGCTGATGGCTGTCCTCCAGGTAAGGCATGTGTTCGTCCGGCTCTTCGGGCTGGCCGGCAAGCCGGTGGTCATCGATGAGGTGCACGCCTACGACACCTACATGACCGGCCTGCTGGAGCGCCTGCTGGAGTGGCTCGGAGCGCTCGGTTCGCCGGTGGTGCTGCTCTCCGCGACGCTGCCTTCCGGCAGGAGGGAACAGCTGCTCGCAGCGTACTCCCGCGGGATGGGCAGTACCGCGGAGCCGCCGCCCGTGCCGCCGTACCCGCGCGTAACGTGGGTCGGCGCCTCCGCCTCGGGAGCTGAACACGCGGAGCCCAGCGAGCGGTCGGTGCGCTCGCTCGCAATCGAGCGCGTCGAGGACTCGACCGAAGCGCTCTCATCGGCGCTGGCCCAGGCGCTCCAGGGCGGCGGCTGCGCGGCGGTGATCTGCAACACGGTCGCGAGAGCGCAGGAGGTCTACCGCGAGCTTTCGGTGTCTTTCGAACCGGGCACGGAGCTCGGGTTGTTCCACGCGCGGTTCCTCGAAAAGGACCGGCGCAGCATCGAGGAGGAATGCCTCCGCCGTTTCGGACCGCCGAATGCCAGCACCGAACGTCCCTCGCGGTTCGTGCTCGTAGCCACGCAGGTGATCGAGCAATCGCTCGACGTGGATTTCGACGTGATGTTCACCGAGTTCGCGCCGGTCGACCTGCTCTTGCAGCGCGCGGGGCGCCTGCAACGTCATGACCGCGGACCGCGCACGCCGGTGTTGCGGATCCTCTGGCCAGGGACAGACGAGGGCGGCCTGCCCCGGTTCCAGGACGGGACCAGGGCGGTGTACGAGAAGCACATCCTGCTGCGGACGTGGCACGCCCTGCGGGAGCGCCCGGCGATCGCCATCCCGGGCGATGTGCAGGAGCTGGTGGACCTGGTGTACCGCGACGACGAGGCGGTGCCGGCCGGCGCGGATGCAGCGCTCGCGACCCGGTGGCACAACACGTGGAAAGAGATGGCGGCCGACCGGGACCGCGAGGAAGACGAAGCCAAGACCCGCCGGCTGGGAAGCCCGCTCGCCGAGCGGTCGATTGAGCGCTTCCTGACGGACCCGCGAGAGGAGGACGAAGACCTCCACCCGGCGCTGCAGGCGCTGACCCGCCTCGCGGAGCCGTCGTTCAACGTGGTGCTGGCGCCAGCAGGTTACGAACTGCCTGCGGAACCCGGCGAGAAGGACGTGCGCTTTCTCCTGGAGCGGTCGGTATCGGTGAGCCACAGGGGGCTGGTCCCGGT
>CAZYLL010000002.1:0-296117 GCA_964648195.1 uncultured Anaerolineaceae bacterium
AGCCGTCGGTCGAGGCCGTCGCCTCCGCTGATGCGATGGCCGAGGAGCCGGTCGCAGAAGAGCGTGACGACGACCCCTGGGCCGATTTCGTGAACGCTGAGGCGGCACCCGCGCCGCCCGCCCCGTTCGCGCCCGCGGAGACGCCGTTCGCGCCATCCAACACGACTGCCTGGCAGGCCCCTGCGCCGCCTGCACAGCCCGAGGACGACATGTGGGGCGCCATCGCTGCACAGACCGAGGAAGCTGTGTTCGCGCCCGACGATGGGCACAACATCGACCTCGCAGCGAGCCTCGAAAGCCGGATGGCGGCCGAGCTCGACGCGCCGCCGGTGTGGGAGACTCCCGGGGGCTACTCCCGGATCGAGGGCGATGACGACGCTGACGGCGTCTTCGAGGCAGGCGACGAGGAAGAGGACGTGATCCTCCGGGCGTTCGAGCGCCATGCGGCGATGCCCGACCCCGAGGAGACACGCGACCCCGAGACCGACCGCGAGACGCAGGAAGCCCTTGCTGCATTGTTCGGCCAGGATGCCTCGAAAATCGTCGAAGAAGCGGTTGAGGAGCCCGAACCTCAGTCGTTCATCCGGTTGAGTGGGTTCGCGCCGCAGCGCTCCGCAGAGACGTTCGACGGTGGGTGGGCGCCCCAGCCCGAGGTCGAAGAGGCTTTGGCTCACGACCGGATGACGCTCGGAACCGACGGGGCCGGGTTCGTGCCGCCCCCGTGGGCGCTCGGGGAGCTCGAAGCTGACGGGGAGGCTGTCCCGGTTCAGCATGGTTCGAAGACCAAGACGTGGATTCGCGAGCTCGTCGAAACCGGCCTGCTGGCGCTGCTGGTCTTCCTCTCCGTCCGGGCGAGCTTCCAAAACTTCAAAGTCGATGGCAACTCCATGTACCCGACGCTGGAGGATGGCCAGTTCCTCATCGTTAACAAGCTCGTCTACTCGGAAGTCGACGTCGAAAAGCTGAGCAAGTTCATCCCGTTCGTCGACCCCGGTGACGACCCGAAGCGGAACGTGTTCCATGGTCCGCAACGTGGCGACATCGTGGTCCTGCGCGACCCGCGCAAGCCCGAAACCGACCTGATCAAGCGCGTCATCGGCCTGCCGGGCGAAACCGTGGAGATCGTTGGCGGCAAGGTGTACATCAACGACCGCCTTCTCGAAGAGCCGTACATCACCACGCCGTGGAACGACACCAGGCCGAAGATCCTCATCCCCGAGGGGGAGTACTACGTGCTCGGCGACAACCGCGACAACAGCCTTGACAGCCGGAGCTCGCAGGTCGGGCTGGTACCGAAGGACCTCATCATCGGCAAGGCCATGCTCTCGTACTGGCCGCGCGACAAGTTTGGTCTTGCGCCGAACGAGGGCGGTTCGCTGAGCGACCAGAAGCCTGTGCTGACCACCAGGCGGCCGGGCGAGGACTAACCGGGCGCCGGGAGACCCCGGCCGGTGGCCCCCGACGTTTTGCAGAGCCCCCGGCCGGGGTACGCTCACGGGCGATGACTGACCCATACGTCGCCATGCTCGAACAGCGCGGGGCCCTGCTCCGCGGACACTTCCAACTCGCCAGCGGCCGCCACGGCGATATCTACGTAGAGAAGTTCCGCATCCTCCAGTGGCCGGATGTCACGAGCGAGCTGTGCGCCGGGATTGCAGAGCGTTTCCGCGGGCAGGCGAACCTGGTTGCAGGCCCAACCACCGGGGGCGTGATCCTCTCCTACGAGACAGCGCGCCACCTGGGCCTGCGAAGCGTCATCGCGGAGCGCAAGAGCGAAGGGTCTGAGCAGCGGGAGTTCAAGCGCGGGTTCGAAATCGGGCCGGGGGACCGCGTGCTCGTCGTCGATGACGTGCTCACGACCGGCGGCAGCATCCGCGAAGTGCTGGCGGCGGTGCGCGAGCGGGGCGCGGAAGTCGTGGGCGTGGGGGTGCTGGTGGACCGTACGGCCGGCAAGGTGGATTTCGGCGTGCCGTTCTACGCCTGCATTTCGCTCGAAATCACGTCGTGGAGCCCCGAAGAGTGCCCGCTGTGCAGACAGGGCGTGCCGCTCATCGTTACTTGAGTCCTGCACGGGCGGGATGCGGCGGGCAGGGCTGGCCCGGTGGCGTACAATCTGGCCATGCGTTACGTCCGGCAAGCCGGCAATGACCCTTCATTCCTGCTGAAGGCGATGGGCGAGGCTGCCGGGGAGCTCCACCGGGCGTTTTTCGGCATCCCGGAACGGGAGCTGCTGCGCGAAGGTACCGGGCCCGATGAAGGCTGGTGCTTGCTCGCCATCCCCTACCACGTACGCCAGGTTGAGCAGGGGGTGCAGCGCCAAATCGAGCAGATGCTGCGCCTGCGGGAGCCGGAGATCCGCCACGTCGACCTCGACGACATCCCCTTCCGCGAGGATTACTGCGAGGAAGACGCTGAGGAGCTCCTCGAGGAGTTCCACTACCTCCGCCGGCGCACCACCTACATGCTCTGGGACATCGATGAGCGCGACTGGCAGCGCGGCGGCATCCACCCGTATCGGGGCCGCCTCACCGTGCTCGATGTGGCTCGCGAGGTGTATCAGCACGACCTCGAACATCTCTGGCAGGCAAGGCGGATGATCGACGAGCTGGCGGGCGCTGTCCGTTGATGCCCTCGTTCCAGGTGATCCCGCCGGGGGCGGGCCAGCTTGCCGCGGACGCGGCAGCGCCGTTCATTGCGCACTTCGTGGGCGATCGCGAACGGCTGCAGGTGGCGACGAGCGCCATCGGCCTCGGGCTCGACCTCACCGGCTCAACCATTCGCGTGGCCGCCAGCGTGGCAGAGCTGCAGGAGCTCGCCAGCCAGCTCGAACTCCTGGGTTCGAAGCATGCGGCGGCGCTGCGACGGTTCCTCGAACCGGTGACTGAATGGCGGCTGCGCAGCCGCTCCTTTGGCATGGAGCGGCCGGTGGTGATGGGCATCCTGAACCTGACGGACGACTCGTTTTCGGGCGATGGGGTGGGCCGGGAGCTGCCGGGGGCCCTGGCCCGGGCAGAAGCCCTGCGCAAGGCTGGCGCGGACATCATCGATGTCGGCGCCGAGAGCGCCCGGGCCGACCGGCCGGTCCTGGACGAAGCGTTCGAGGCCCGGCTTGCCAGCAAGGTGGTCGCCGGGCTCGCCGCTGAAGGCCATGTGGTCTCGATTGACACCTACAAAGGCGCCGTCGCCCGGGCGGCGCTGGATTCCGGCGCCGAAATCATCAACGACATCAGCGGCCTGACCCTGGGCGTCGCGCCCGCGCAGGAGGCTTCCCGCGCGGGCGCGGGCTACGTGCTGAACTACAGCTACTCGGTGCCAAAGCGGCGGCCGGATAGCCCCCCGGTGTATGAAGACGTGGTCGCGGAGACGGTTGGCTGGATGGAGGTGAGCCTTGCCGAGCTGGCGCGCACGGGACTCGCCCGGCGCAACATCGCCATCGACCCGGGGATCGCTTTCGGCAAGAGCCATGACGAGGACATCCAGGTGCTTCGCCGGCTGGGCGAACTGCGGACGCACGGTCAGCCGATCCTGCTGGCCCACTCACGCAAGAACTTTATCGGCAGCATCAACGGACGGGCGCCGGCTGAACGGGACCTTGAGACGCACGTGGCAGCCGCGCTTGCGTTCGCCCAGGGCGCCCGCATCTTCCGCGTCCACGACCCTGAGGGGGCCCGGCGGGCACTCGAGATAGCCTGCGCGATCGTGGCGGCCGCCCCCGGCGCGTTTGCTCCCGGCGATGGCTCGTGGCCCTGGCGCGCCGGGGCCTCGGCCGCCCACATGACACGGGCCGACCCGGACAAGCCCGCGCCGGAAGGTCAGCGCTGGTAGCCTTCGGGCAATGGGGGGTAGGTGCCGGTACCGTCAATGAGCCAGGAGACGGGCGACCCGCTGGCGTGTTCCGTGAGCGTGCCCCGCACCTGGCCATCCTTGCTGATGATCCAGAGCTCCGTCTCGTTGGAACGCCCCCAGTACCTGAGGAGGATCCACGCGCCATCGGGCGACCACGTGACGGGGCTGGGGCCACCATCCTCCCCCGTGTCGAAGTCGGCGATTGTCGTACGGGCGCCATCCTTCAGGAGGACGATGCGTCCATCGTGTTCCGCGAAGACCTCTTCGCCAGAAGGTGAGATTGTCCCGGTGTTCTCTGGTTTCGCGGGTGGTGGGAGCGCACCGAGATCGCGCACGGCGCGGGCTTCCACTTCGAGCTCGAACAGGCGCGGGTTCGGGTAGTCGGCCCGGGTGAAGAGGATCCTGCCGGGGTCGACGTAGTACAGGCCAGAGACGTACTCGTTCCTCGACAGGCAGTACAGCTCCTCCTCCGGACCGGCGCCCGAAGCATCGGTTCTGACGATGCACTGGTCTTCGTCGAGGTAGATGATGCGGCCGGGTATGGCGGGGTTCGGGTTGTCGCGGAGCGATGGTGGCGAGGGGTCGTGACGTCCGTAGTTGATGACAACGAGCACGGTCACTACGAGGGCGGCGAGACCGGCGAGGACCGCGGCGACGTAAATGCGGGCCCTCACCGCAGCCTCCTGATGTGCTCGGCCGAACGGAACCTGGCGAGCAGCAGGACCCCGGCGATGAGCGCGCCACCGCTGAGCATCAGGGCAACGGGCGCGCCGATACGGTCCTCGAAGTGCTCGAAGATGAACGTCACGAGCCCCACGAAACTGGCGACGACACCCACAGCCAGCAGCGTGAACGATGCTCGGAGTACCCCGAGAGCGACCAGGCCACCACCGACAACGAAGACGAGGAGTTCGAAGGCGATGCCATTCTCCGTG
Source organism: uncultured Anaerolineaceae bacterium (assembly GCA_964648195.1). GTDB lineage: Bacteria > Chloroflexota > Dehalococcoidia > Tepidiformales > Tepidiformaceae > Amarobacter. The sequence continues at coordinate 4,782 of CAZYLL010000002.1, forward strand.
AAGCCGGCCTCGTAGGGGCCGACGGCGCCCAGTGCCGCGAACACCAGGCGGCCCGAGAAGCGCGGGGTGAAGCGCCCGAGTTCGGTGAGCGCCAGGCCGGCCACGCCAAACGCGAAGATGAGCATGCCGGCCAGCACCTGGTTGAACTCGTCGGGCCAGTTCCCGGCGCCCTGGCCAAGGGCGAACAGCGTAGCTCCCAGGGCCAGTGCCTGGGGGTGGGCAGGGCTGAACACCCACAGCGCGAGCGCAAGGAGGGCGGCGCTCCCGGTCGTAATGAGGAGCCCGTCGCGGTCGTCCTCGATGCCAATCCCGGCGGGCTGGTATTCATTGAGAAAAACGGCCACGGTGCCCGCAAAAAGCCCGACCGACACGAACCAGGCGAGCTGACCGGCGCGCGCAAACCCGGGCTCCTCGCTGGTGCGCAGCGCGGCGCCCAGGCTCAGCGCCAGCAGCGTGGGCACGCCGATGGCGAGCATCCGCGCCCAGGAGTCGAGGTCGGGCCAGCGCTGCTCGATGAGCGCGAAGACCCCCACGGAAACGACAATCACACCGAGGTAGAGGAGCGCCTCCATCGCACCGGGCCGCTCTGCTCCCGAAGGCGCCCGGGCGCGCTGCCTCTCGAACGCGCGAATGCGCTCCGCCACGTCGTCCCGGATGACCCCCTCGGCAAGCCAGCGCTTGAGGTGCTCTTCGACATCTGCCACGGGCACACCCTATGCGTGGCGCCGGTGTGGCACAAGGACGATCGGCCCCGATTGGTGGCCCAACCGAGCGGCCGGGGCGGCGTGACTTTCGCGCACGCGACTGCGCAGCCATGATCGGGAGCGGCGGCCGCGCCTTCAGCACCTCTCTCACCGGAGCCACACGTGTCCCGTCCCCTCGAAGATGTCCGCATACTCGACCTCACCTGGGTGCTTGCCGGGCCGTTCGCCTCGATGATCCTGTGCGACCTGGGGGCGGAGGTCATCAAGATCGAGCGGCCGCCATTCGGCGACATCTCCCGGACGACAGGGCCGTACCAGAACGGGTGGAGCGGGTACTTCTTCTCGATCAACCGGGGCAAGCGGAGCGTGGCCATCGATCTGCGCTCGCCGGAAGGCAAGGAAGTGTTCCTGCGCCTGGTCGAGCATTCCGATGTGGTGATGGAGAACTTCACCCCGGGGACGCTGGACCGCCTCGGCATCGGTTACGACGTGCTTGCGGCCCGGAACCCGCGGATCATCCTCGCCAGCATCTCGGGGTTCGGTCAGAGCGGGCCGTACAGCCAGCGGCCAGCGCTGGATATCGTGGTGCAGGCAATGGGCGGGGTCATGTCGATCACCGGGGAGCCGGGCGGCAATCCCGTGCGCCCGGGCGCCTCTTACGGCGACCTGGCCGCCGGGATGTTCGCCGTCATCGGCGTGCTCGCGGCGCTGCATGAACGCGAGCGGAGCGGGAAGGGCCAGGCAATCGACATCAGCATGCTCGACACGCAGGTGACCGTGATGGAAAACGCGATCATGCGCTATTTCGTCACGGGCGAAGTGCCGGGGCCACTGGGGACGCGCCATCCCAGCGCCACGCCGTTCCAGGCATTTCCGACGGCCGATGGCCACATCGTCATCGCGCTGGGATTCGGCGAGGAGAACCAGTGGAACCTGCTCTGCGCCATCCTGGGCATCCCGGAAATCATCGACGACGAGCGCTTCGAGACGGGGCCGAAGCGGACGCGGAACCATGCCCAGCTCGAACCGATCCTGGCGGAGGCATTCCGGAGGCGGACGACTGCGGAGTGGTACGCGGAACTGCTCGATGCTGGCATCCCGTGCGGGCCGGTGAACACGGTCGCCGATGTGGTGCGCGATGAGCATATCCGCGCGCGGGGGATGATCCAGGAGGTGACCCACCCGGTTGCGGGCACCATCCCCATCGCCAACACCCCGTTGAAACTCTCGCGCAGCGAGGCCGGCATCAAGGGGCCGCCCCCGAGCCTCGGGCAAGACACCGGGTACGTGCTTGGAAGCCTGCTCGGCCTGGGGGCGGCGGAGGTGGAGGAACTCGAGGCGCGCGGCATCGTGGCCACCCGCGGCGGGCCGGACATTTCGAAGATCACGTAGACGCTGGCCGATAGAGGCCACGCTCCAGTATGTAGCGGAGGACGCCAGGGGGGACGGGCAGCTCGCCAGCGCCGATGGCCACGCGCTCGCGAGCAAGTGTCGATGAGAGAGCGGCCGGGTAGGCAGGGATCTCCCGGATGACGATACGGCTGGCGAACGGCCCGGCGTGGGCCCGGACCCATCCCTCGACGTCGCGGACCCCGTGGGGACCGCGGTTGGTGGCGATGACCCGGTGGCGCTCGAAGAACGCCGCCAGCTCGCCCTCCATGTCGCTGTAGTAGCGCGGATCGAAGAGGCGCTCGAGCGTATCGAAGCCGACGATGGCATCGATCTCCACGCCATCGAAGGCTGCGGAGAGGGCCGCGGCCTGGTCGACGATGCGGGCCGCGTTCGCTACCAGGACCGCTACTTCCGGGCGTTCGCGGTGCAGCTCCAGCAGCATGGCGACACGATCGGGCAGGCTTGCGCCGAAGACGTCTTTGGCCACGTTCCGGGTGGTGAGCATCGAGGCCACGTGTCCGACGCCATCGACTTCGAGCGCGGTTTCCATGAGGCGGACGTGGGCGAGCGTGGGCGGGTTGTAGGCCGAGGGCAGGAAGGCCAGGCGGCCCCGAAAGTGTTGGCCCGGGTCGAACCGCACCACCGAGGGTGCGGGTTGCGCATCGAGGCTGGCAAGGCGGGCCGCCAGGGCCGGATCGGTCATGGAACGATGGTAGCGCGGCTCAGGCCGATAGGCGTTCCCGCCGGATAGTCCAGTCGACGCGGCACATGTCATCGGCCGAGAGCCACTCGCTCATGATGCGGCGGCAGAGGTGTGCGCTGGCGTTGATGTTGTGGGTCACCAGTGTCCAGCGTGAATCCGGCGCGCCGTGCACCGCATGGAGGCGGCGCGAAGCCGGGTCATAGAAGATGCCTGGCATGGTCCTGTCCCCCGGGTGGTCCTATCTCCATCTTCGACTATGGAAGCATAGCCTTGATAGATAGCTTAAGTCTCTAACGGTTCTCTTACGCTTTCTTGACCGGGCCAGGACGCAGCGTCGTACCCCTTCGCCGGCGGCCGAAGGCCGGGGGGAGCGCGGTTGCAGCAGATCGCTGCCTCGGCGACGCTTGAACGACACCACCCCCTGGAGCGAACCGTGCCCCTCACTCCCCAGGAACTCGATGCATTCCTCGCCGAACCGCACATTGCCGTCGTGGCCACGTCCGGCCCCTCGGGCAAGCCGCACGCTATGCCCGTCTGGTACGCGTGGCGCGATGGGAAGGTGCTGTTCCACACCGGACCCGATTCGAAGAAGCTGCGCAATCTCCGCGCCAATCCCCGTATCAGTATCGTGGTCGATACGAAGGTGGCACCCTACAAGGCGGTCGTGATCGAAGGACGCGCGAGCGAATCGGCCGGCGACCCTTCCCTTGCCACGGAGATCGCCATTCATTACCTCGGCGAGAGGCTGGGGCGCCGTTACGTCGAGCGATCTGGTGAGACCGGGAGCCTCGTAACCGTCACGCCGGAGAAGATCATCTCCTGGGACTACGCCCGGGAATCGAACCCCTGACTCCTGCCTCGTGAACAGGAACGCGATGCGGACTGGCCGCCTCGGGCGGTCGATCGAACCGGCGCGGCTGGCGGGCAGCGCGGCCGTACGCTGGGCTTCCACCTACCTGTACCGGGGCGAGAAGCGCCAGGCGAAGCGCCGGCAGGCCGTGCTACGCACCGCCGAGGATGTCACGCGGACGATGGGCGAAATGAAGGGCGCGGCGATGAAGCTGGGCCAGGTACTCTCGCTGATGGCGGGTGTCATCCCGGATGAAATGACATCGCAGCTGGCGGCGCTGCAATCGAACGCCCCGCCGATGGCCTACGAGCTGGTGGAGCAGGTGTTTGAGCGCGAGTACGGGCAACCGCCGAACCGCCTGTTCCGGAAGTTCCAGAAGGAGCCGTTCGCCGCGGCTTCCATCGGGCAGGTCCACCGGGCGGAGCTGGACGACGGGACGCCGGTCGCGGTGAAGGTCCAGTACCCGGGCGTCCGCCGGGCCATCGAGCACGACCTGGCGAACGTGGGGATGATGATCGGCCTTGGCGGATTCATCGCCCGCGGACTCGATACACAGACCATCGTCCGCGACCTGAAGGAGGGGATCCGGGCTGAGCTCGACTACCTCCATGAGGCGGCGTGGCAGCAGCGATTCTTCGAAGCGTACGACGGACACGCGTTCATCCGCGTGCCACGCGTGTACCACGAGCTCACCACCAGCACTGTGCTCGTGCAGGAGTACATCAGGGGCCGGCGATTCGCCGCGGCCAGGGATCTGCCCCAGCCCGAACGCGACCGGCTCGGCGAGATCATCTACCGGTTCTGCTTCGGCAGCCTGTACCGCCATCGCCTCTTTAACGGCGACCCCCACCCTGGCAACTATCTCCTTCTGGATGACGGAGGGGTCGCTTTTGTCGACTACGGCTGTGTCGCGGAGTTCAGCAACCCGGTCGTCACCGATTTCAAGCGGCTGATCCGGGCGCTCCTGGCAGGGGACATCGATGGGTGGCGACGGGCGACCGAGCAGGTGGGCATCCTCCACCGGGATGCACCTTTCACCACGCGGGAACTCTACGACCACATGCACTGGTACTGGGCGCCGATCCTGGAGGAACGGGTGGAGTTCACGCCCGAGCTCGCGGCCGAAATGGTCCGCCGGAACACGATGACGACCGGCATGGGTGGCGAAATCAACAAGCACTGCAACGTGCCCGAGGGCATGGTGTTCCTGACCAGGATCAACTTCGGGCTCGCGGGGCTGCTGGCGAGCATCCGCGCCTCGGGGCCGTGGCGCGCCATCGTGGAGGAATACGTGGACGACCGGCCGCCGGCCACCGACCTCGGGCGGATTTCGGCGGCGACGACGCGTTCCGGCCTGCCCGTCTGACCCGCCGGATCATCGGCAAGTGTGGCAGCGTCTGGAGTCGCTGGCGGCCGGGCGTCACCCAGACTCCACTTTCCCGGTTGCGGGAACGTGTCGAACCTCTGATCAGAACGTGGAAGGGTCAGGGGAGCGATGACGGCCGGGCGAACCCAGGCAGTGTCGGCAATCGCCGCAAGGAGCAGCCCGCGGCTGGAGATTCAGGTGCTGGTGCTCCAGAGCACCATCGCGCTCTTCTTCGTTTGCGGAGCGCTGGCCGGCGCCTGGGGACGGGGCGGCGTATCGACGGCGGGGGCTTCCGCGTGGATCGTGGCCTACCACGCCGTGCATGCCTGGTACGTTCTGCGCAGACGAATACGGGGCCGTTCGAACGCGGCCATCGAGTTCGCCACGCCGCTGCTCGACGTCTCCTGCATCACCGTCGCCTGGGTGGTGCTGGACAATCCGAATTCCCCATTCTGGGCGGTGTACCTGTACGCCCTGGTGAGTTACGCGCGGCGCGTGTACTCATGGCGCTACTTCGCCCTGACGGCGTTCATCGTCGCAAACCTGGCGGGAGGCTGGCTCTGGATAACTGCCGGCGACGCCAATCGAGCCGGGGCGGCCGACCTGGTGACGATGGTCGTCCTCGCCGTGGTGCTTGCCTCGAATTCGCAGGCTGTTGGGGCGGGCTGGAGGCGGGCTGAGCGGGCCGCGCGCATCCTCGCGGAGACCGACCCGCTGACCGGCATTGCCAACCGCCGGGTGTTCCTGGATGAGCTGGACCACCTGGCCACTTCGTCGCCCGAACCGTTCGCGCTGCTCATGCTCGACCTCGATGACTTCAAGCGGATGAACGATGAGCACGGCCACCTGTACGGCGACGAGGTGCTGCAGGACGTCGCCCGCGTGCTCGCGGGAAATGTCCGCGCGGGCGACCGGGTGGCCCGCTATGGTGGCGAGGAGTTCGTGGTGGCCATGCCCCAGACTGCCATCGAGGACGCCACCACCATCGCCGAACGGCTGCGGCGCGCGGTGTCGGCAGCAACGTCCACCACGGTGTCGGTAGGGTGCGCGGTCCGCGAACCGGGCGAGGGCGCCGACCAGGTGTTGAAGCGGGCCGACGACATGCTGCTCCTGGCCAAACGGACCGGGAAGGACCGCGTGCGCTGGCGGGAGATGCGGAAAAGCGCCTAGCGCACGGGCCGGCCCGGAGGGAAGGCAGAAGCGGCCGGCGACTGGCGCAGGCCCGGCGCCGGGGAAGCGCGCATTTCGAGCGGCATCATGGCCCCGGCAGGGGGCCGAGCCGGTGCTCAACGGCTGCTGCCGCCTCTGGGTAGATCTCGGCGAACGCCCGGACAAGGCCGAAGCAGCCGCTGATCATCATGTCGCCGTACGGGGCAGCAAAGCAGGGTTGAAGCCCGGTCGAACGAATCTTCTCGCGCTGGGGCCCGGTGGCGGCGACCATGGCCGGGAGCTCCGAGCGGACGAGGGAACGGTCGGCCGCCAGGGCCCCATGGCCCTTCGAATCGAAAATCTCGGCGTGCTCGAGCGTGCCTTCGGCCATCCGCCCGGTGAATCGAACAATCTGCTCTGAGGTCACCTCGCCGGTGTGGTGCTCGTACAGGCTTGCGATGCGACGGCCAAGGAGATGAAAGCCCAGGAGGTGCATGTTGCCCAGGTTGAGGACGACGGTCTCGGCGCTCCCGGCCACGCGCTCATCGTGGAGCGCGCCGAGGGCCGCTGCCGGGCCGGTATCCATGAATGCGACCGGCGCTTCGCCATCCGCGGAGGCGGCCATAGCGCGTGCGCGGGTGAGGTAGGGCGGCAGGTCGCCGGGGGCGGTGGCGAAGGCCAGGAGGTCGTTCCTGCGCTCCACCACCCGGCGAAGGTGCTCGAACCGGAACAGGCGGTCGGAGACGCCGGGCGGCGCTGCCCCGTGGTCCAGGCAGCCGATCGCGATCCCGTCGAACTCCACCGGCACCTCGAAGGCGGAGAGCGCCACCCGGATGGCATCCAGGTCGAGATCGCGGAGCTCGATACGGTCAGCGTCGAGGTTGCGCACCTCGTCCTCGGAGATGATCCGGATGCCCATGGCCCGAACCTCATCGAGGTCATCGTTGAAAGTCTGGGCAGCATCGGGGGTGGCGAAGGCGATGCCACCACCGGCCAGGAACTCTTCGGCCGCCCAGCTGCACGGCCCGCCTCCCGCGACCACGCCGGTCAGCACGATGGCCCGCCGCTTGCGGGCCGCCCGGCGGATACGGGTCGCGGCGACCTGGGTCGCCGAAGGAAGCACCATTTTAACGTTGTTCTCGACTGGCTTGTCCGGGTCGAACAGCAGAATGTCCTGGGTACCGGTGCCCATATCGATCGCGAGGATTTGCATGGCACGAGTGTAGCGCCGGCGAGTGGCGCGTGGGGGTGCTGGCCATCAGGCTATGGGGAGGCAAGAACGCATGGAGGCACGTGTGACCCGCAATCTCTCGGTTGGCATCACCTGGCAGTTCGACATGAAGAAGGACGAGGCGATTGGCCTGGCGAAGGTCGCCGACGAGTGCCTGGCCCGTATCCGCGAGGACGAGGCGCCGGGCGTGGACGTTCACAACGTGTCGATCGGCACCACGGACCCCGTGGAATTCGGGCGGGCTGTGGATGCGCTTCTGCGGTAGGCGCAGTGGCGCGCGGCGTGTGGGTGGTGCGCGCCACAGAGTGTGATTGCTGGTTGGTTACGTCTTGCTAGACTTCGCGGTGTGTTGAGGGGTTTTGGGTTCCGCCGGGAAACGCTCAGGCAGGACCCCGCCCCGTCCCCGGCGGGCGATGCAGCGCTGGAGATCGCACTGCCGGCAAGCGGCGAAGTATCCGAATGGGAGCCTCAGGCTCCGGAGGCCGAATCAGCGGCACCACCGCCGTCCGGCCGCAGGGTGTTCACCTGGAAGCGCCTCCTGCTCGCGCTGGTGATGCTCGGGTTTCTCTCCGCTGCGGCAGCCTATTCGCAGAAAGAGCGCATCGCTCCCGAAGTGGCCGACATGAGCCGCCGGCTGATCGGCGACGAGCGCACGGCGCGCGTCGAGGGCTGGTTCTTCAAGGTCGAAGACCAGATAGACAAGGCGAAGTACCGCCTGCTTGGCGGCGAGACCAACCCGTTCGCCACGCGGCAGGTCCGCGTCGAATTCGTGCCCAGGCCGCCAGCCCGCGAGATTCATTTTTCGGTGGGCAAGGGCCCGGACTACCTGCCACCACCCGATGCGTTTCAGCCGCTCCCGATGGTGCCGCCCACCACCCGGCCACTGCGGCCGAACCCCGAGGCGGGAGAAGGTGTGTGGACCAGCGTGGGCCTTCCACTCTCGTCCGGTTCCGACCCGCTGATGATGAAGACGTTTATCCGCCCCGATACGTCGCGGCCGTACGCGCTGGTCGGCGTCCTGCTGATGGACCACCGCCGGATTCGCCTGCACCTGGTGGGGGGCACGGAAGACCCGGGGGGCGATCTTGGAGTCCGGGGGCCCGGAGCCATCCCTGAGGATCAGCGCGACGAGCTGCTGGCGGCGTGGAACGGCGGCTTCAAGGGCCCGCACGGGGGCTTCGGCATGGTGGCCGATGGCCTGACGTATCGCGCCCTGAGGAAGGGGCTCGCCACGATCTGCGTCAAGCGCAACGGCACGATCGTCATGGGCGAGTACGGGCGCGACTTCACCTGGGACGAGAGCTTCGAAGCCTGCCGACAAAACGTCATCCTGCTGGTTGACAAGGGCGAGGTGAGCAAGAGGACGACCGAAGGGAACGACACCTGGGGCTACGTCCAGGTCAACAGCTCGGAATTCATCACGTGGCGGTCGGCCGTTGGGCTGACGAAAGACGGGAACCTGCTGGTGGGGGCCGGCAACTCGCTCAGCGCGGAAACACTGGCGAAGGCGCTCTGGGCGGCCGGGGCGGAATACGCGATGCAGCTCGACATCAACAGCCCGTATGTCCTGGCGGGGCTGTTTTTCCGGCAGCCGGACGGCACCGTCAAGCCTGAAAAGTTCATGGAATCGATGCCCGATAGCGCCAGCCGGTTCCTGCGCACGCAGCCGCGGGACTTCATGTACGTTACGCTCGACGAGAGCGGCTACCGCTGACGGCAGGCTTCGGACGAGGGTGACCCTAGCCGGGGAAGATCGCGGCGCACGGCCCACGTGCCAGCGCCCAGTAAGCCTGGCTGCCGTCCGTCCCCTGGAGTTGCTGGAGACCGGCCGGCAGTCCCCGGATCCACGTCAGCCAGCCACCGTCAGCGGCGGCATACAGGGCAGCCAGGCACGGCAATTCCCGCCCCACTGAATCGCTGGACGCAGCAGGGAAAACGACGAAATTCCACCCGGGCTCGAGGATGACCAGGCGCTCGGCCGGCGGGGGCGGTGGTGCTTCCTGGAGGGGGTAGAGCGCCACGAGCCCGGCGATATCGTCGGGCTCGAGCTTCCTGAGCACCCCGCGGTACTGGAAGTGCATTACGGCGGCCAGCTCGGCCCCGGTGCAGGGGCCGAACGGCACAGGGCAGGAGTGTTCGAGGCCTGCCATGTGTCCCAGTTCGTGGAGGATGACGGTGCGCCAGTCGAGCGCACCCCCGGGAATCCCCGCCTGGGTGGCCGCCTCGGGGTTGCTGTTGAGCAGCATGTCGACTTCGTGGGCCGATTCCTTGCTGGTGACCCCCAGCACGCACCCCGGGTTGCACGGCATAGCGGTCCACGAGATGACGTTCTCACCGTCGGGCCCGGATTCGAGGATCGAGGCGACGTTATCGGTGATGCCCGCGTAACGGAAGGCAAAACGGGAACCGGGGACACTGCTCCAGGTCTGCAACCCGGCGATGACCGCCTGCGGCGCGACCAGGGCCGGCGCTCCCGTGGGGTTGTAAGCCACCGGCACAGGCAGCTCGTCATCGTTCCAGCGCCATCCCCACTGCATCCACTGGGCCGAGACCGCCCCATCGGCGAGGGTGCCGCCCGGGACGAGCGCTTCCGCAGCGTGACGCGCGGTAGCCGCTGCCTCATCCGGTGAGGCCGCGGCGACAAGAAACTGGAGGAGAAGCGGGGGGCCGGCCGGGCGGCGGACCTCCAGGGAGAGCGTGTGTGAACCGCCGGACGAGGCGGGGGACACTCCCTCGGCAGCCAGGGTAGGCGCAGGGCCAACCGAGCAGGCAACGATGGTCAGCAGGAGCCCAGCCAGGCGCCCCATGCAGCGGAAGGTAGCGCGGGGCAGCGAGGCCGTCACCCGGGGATGGGCCGGAGGATTCACTCTTCGAACGGGACAAGCGCGGCGCCCTTCGCGATGAACCAGTAGGCCTGGCCTTTCTTGAGCAGGGCCATGTTGTTCAGGTAGGCAGGCAGGCCGGGAGCATAGCGCACCCAGGTGCCAGTCGCGGCATCGTAGCCATAGACGATCCTGATGGTCGAGGCGAGGGACTCGAGCGCCTGGGCAGGCGGCACATCGCTGCCGGGCCAGGCGAGGAGGTTCGCGCCCGGGAGGATGGGAAGCGATGGCGGGGTGCCCGTTGGCGTGGGAGTAGCCGGGGCCGGCGACGGCGACCTGGTTGGCGTGGCTGTCGCGGTGAAGCCCGGCGTGGGCGTCGAAGCGGGGCCCCCGCCGCCCGGCGACGGCGTCCGTGTGGGCGTGGCTGTCGGTGGGAACGGGGTGGCCGTCGGCGGGAATGGCGTCGGGGTGGCCGTCGTGCCGCCCGGAATGGTCGGCGTTGGAGGACTGCCGGGCGGGGGCGTGCTGGTCGGCGTTGGCGTGCTGGTTGGCGTTGGCGTGCTGGTAGGCGACGGCGAGGGGCTCGGGGTGGGCGTCGCTTCGCCCGAGCCGTAGATGGCGTTGAGCCCCTGGATGTCGTCGGCGGTGGGCTGGCGCTTCTGCGCACCGGAGGGGTAGCTCGCGTACATGACTGCCGAGCCATCGCTCGAATGGTTGAGACCCAGGGCATGGCCGAACTCGTGGAGGGCCACGCTTTGGAGGTCGACCTGCGTGGGGCTCCCGGTCGTCCAGTTCCAGTCGGGGTCGAACTCCATGTCGAATTCGACTGCGGGTTTGTAGGGGCTCCCGGTGGTGCTGTACCAGGAGCAGGTGACCGCCAGGACCGAGCCACTCTGGGGGCCCCAGCCCACGGTGTTCGAGCCATCGGTGCCACCTCCGCAGGCGCCCGTCCCGGCCGTCGTGGGTCCCCCACCGGTGAACGAGAATGGCACTCCCTGCTGGCCCCAGGTAGTGGCGGCCGACTGCATCGCGCCGGCGACGGCGCCCGCGACGGAGGCAGGTTCGCCCTGGGAGTTGTAGGCCCAGCTCGCGGTGCCGGACATCCACTTGAACCCGCTCGTCACGTATTGCGCCGATACCCCGTGCTCATCGACCTCGATGGCGCCCGGGAACCGGGAGCGCATTTCCTCGCGGGCCGCATGGGCAGCAGCCTCGAAGCCACCCTGCCCGTCGTCGTGCATGAAGAAGCCGACCTTGACGTAGAACCAATTGCCATCGTGGGGCACCAGGAACACCGCCTCGAGGTCGCGAAAGCTCTCACGCGCATCGGCACGGGCACCCGTTGTCCCCGCGCTGATGACCGCCGCGATGCCCCATGCGAACAGGCCAACCAACGAAAGCGCGGCTGCCGTGCGCAATCTCTGTGAGCGTGGACTTGAAGCGCCGTTCCCCACCCCGGATCCTTCCCGCGACGCGCCGCCGCAAATAAGGTCTATCTTGAGGGTCGGCAGCGGGGACGAGGGTGAGCACTGGGCATGGGCCCGGCAATCCCGCAGATCACGGTTGAAGTTTGGTGAACGGCGTAGGATTGCGGCTGCGCGAGGAGGTGAACGGGATCATGCGCATCGGGACGGTTCGCGAACGGAAGGACGGCGAAGCCCGGGTTGGGCTTACGCCCGAGGGGGCCTTTGCCCTCGCAATCCATGGCCACCAGGTGTTCTTCGAGCGCGGCGCGGGCGAGCGTTCGGGGCACAGCGACGCCGCGTACGTTTCGTCCGGGGCTCATCCAATCGAAACAGCGGAGGAGGTGTGGGCGACGTGTGACCTGGTGGTGAAGGTGAAGGAACCGGTACCGAGTGAGTACGGGTACCTTCGGCCGGGGTGCACGCTGTTCACCTACCTGCATCTTGCCGCGGAGCGGGAACTCACCGAGCAGCTCATGGCCTCGGGTGTGACCTCGCTCGCCTACGAGCTCGTCCGCAAGCCAGATGGCTCGCTGCCGCTGCTCGCCCCGATGTCGCAGGTGGCCGGGCGCATGGCTGCAGAGATCGGCGCACACCTGCTCAAGCACCCCGGGCCGGGCCGAGGCAAACTGCTCGGTGGCGTCGCGGGCGTGCCACCCGGAAAAGTGGTCATCGTGGGGTCGGGGACCGTTGCCACGGCAGCGGCCCGCGTGCTGATGGGCCTCGACGCGCGAGTGACGGTGATGTCGCGCGACCTTGCGCGCCTGACGTACCTGCAGGAGAACTTCGGCGGGAGGATTGCCACGCGGGTGTCATCGCCCCAGGGCGTGGCCGAGGAGCTCTACGGGGCCGACCTGGCAATTCTGGCTGTGCTGGTGCCGGGTGCGGCGGCTCCGAAGGTAGTCACGCGCGACATGGTGCGCTCGATGGGCCCCGGGGCGGTCATTGTCGACGTTTCAATCGACCAGGGTGGCGCCGCGGAAACCAGCCGCCCCACCACTCACAGCGACCCGGTGTACATCGACGAGGGCGTGGTGCATTACTGCGTGACCAACATGCCGGGGGCCGTGCCGCAGACGAGCACACAGGCGCTGACGAGCGCCACGCTGCCGTATATCGAGGAGATTGCGCGGCTCGGGGTGGAGGGCGCGCTGCGAGCCGACCGGGCGCTCGCCGAAGCGCTCAGCACGTACCGGGGACAGCTCATCCGCGGGCCCGTCGCGGAGACGTTCGGCATGACCGCCGCGCCTAACCCATTCCTGTAGGCCGAGCGGGCCACTTTGGGGTGCCCGGCCAGGCAGAATTGGCGCTTGGGAATGGTTGCCGCCGGCAGCACGATGGATGACAACGCCGGAGGAGCACCATGGCAACCTGGTACGACCACATCGACGACGAGCGGCGCGCGTTCATCGAGAGACAGCGCATGTTCTTCGTGGCGACCGCCCCCGATGGCCCCGCGGGTGGATATCCGAACCTGTCGCCCAAGGGGAGGACGCTGCTGCGGGTGCTCGGGCCCAACCTTGTGGGTTACCTGGACTACCCGGGCAGCGGCAACGAGACAGCCCGGCGTGTGCTGGAGAACGGGCGTATCACGCTCATGCTGTGCAGCTTCGATGCGACCGCAAGCATCCTCAGGCTGTATGGCCGCGGGCGGCGGGTCGACCTCGACGCGCCCGAGCTGGAGCGGTACCGCGATGCCTTCCGCAATGACTTTCACCCCTACGTCCGGCAGGCGTTCCTCATCGATGTGGAAAAGGTCCAGACCTCGTGCGGATACGCGGTGCCACGGATGGAGTTCATCTCGGACAGGGACACGCTTGACCGCTGGTGCGAGCAGAAGGTGGTGCCGCGGGAGCTCGTCGATGGCATTCCGCAACCGGGCAGGATGGTGCGGAAGGATGGCAGCCTGATCGCGGAGCGGTAGGGGCGCCCTTTATCCGCCGAAGGAAGCCACAGTCAGGCGGATGCCTTCTTCGAAGGTGACGCGGGGCTCCCAGGCGAGTTCGGCCTTCGCCCGCGAGCAATCAAGCCAGAAGTTGCGCACATCGCCGGGGCGTGGCGGGCCGTGGCGGGGAGGCACGGTGTTGCCGGTCTCCGCGGAGAGCACACGGTAGATGTGATTCACGGTGATGCCCTGCCCGGTCCCGATGTTGGCCACGAGCCCGTTGCCGCTGGCGAGCGCGAGGATGTTAGCGCGGGCGATGTCGCCAACGTAGAGGTAGTCTTTCTTCTGCTCGCCGTCGCCATCGATGGTGCATACCTGCCCGGCCTTCATGAGCCCGGTGAAGATCGCGACCACACCCGCTTCGCCATGCGGGTCCTGGCGGGGGCCGTAAGCGTTGCCGTAACGGAAGATGGTGTATTCGATGCCGGATGTGCGCGCCGCGAGCTGCACATAGAGCTCGCCAACGTACTTCGAGGTCCCGTAGTTTGAACGCGGGGCGATCGGGTGATCCTCGCGGACGGGAAGCGTGATGGGCTCGCCATAGACGGTCCCGCCGGAGGAGGCATAGATGACCTTGCGCGCGCCGTGTGCGACCGCGAGCTGCAGAACCCGCGCGGTCCCGCCACCGTTGACCTCGAGGTCGTGCACCGGGTCGGCCTCGCCCACCTTGACGCTCGCCTGGGCGGCGTGGTGATTCACGACTTCAGGTTTGAAGCTCGTGAAGATTCCATCGAGCTCGCGCGAGTGGATATCGACTTCGTAGAGCGTCGCGCGGCGGTCCACGTTCGACCGGCGCCCGGTGGAAAGGTTATCCACCACCGCGACTTCGTGGCCCTCGGCGAGGTAGGCCTCCACGATGTGGGAGCCGATGAAGCCGGCGCCGCCAGTTACCAGGATCCGCACAACACTCCCCCGCGGGACAGAACGTGTCCCCAGTCTGGAGGAGGCGCCGCCAACGGCCAACGGCGGCCGGGGCCTACTTCTCTCGCAGCCTGGCCAGCCCCCAGCCGATCGCCCCGCAGGCCGCCCCGGCGAGCACGCCGCCAAGCAGCATTGGTCCGATGAATTGCGACATTGGCGAGGCGGTGGTCATCTGGGCGTACTTCGCGATAAGGATGTTCGCGGCGAACCCGGCTGCGAACCCCCATGCGGCCCAGTGGCGCTCACGGACCGACTGGCCGATGCCAAGCTCGGCGATGACCTCGCGGACCGGGTTGGGCTGGGGTTGTGGCAATCTCGCGGCCTCGGCTTCGAGCGCCGCCACCAGCTCGTCGATCAGCTCGTCCGGGAGATCGTCGAGCATGCGTTCGTAGGCATTCGCCCGGGCGGCCAGGGCGGCGTGGTCGAGCTCGCTCCTGGCCGGGTGCGGGGCGGCGCGGCTCGCACGGCCACGAAGACAGTGCTGACACTGGCTGGCGCCGGCGGACCAATCGTCGAAACCGAGCGGCCGAGAGCACGAAGCGCAGCGCGTGCGGAAGAAGGTATCGGGCATGGAAGCTCTATCCCTCCGATGGGGGCGCCGCCGTTGGAGTCTGGCCGGCCTCGGATTGGGGAAGGACCGGCGTGGGCGTGGGGCTTGGCGTTGGGGACGGCGCCGCGGTGGGCGCCGGGGTGGCCGCCGTCGTTGGGGTCGCTGTTGGGGCCGGGGTGGGTGACTGCCCCTCGCTTGATGGGCGGGCTGTGGCTGCGGGTGTAGGACTGCGCGTTGGGGTTGTCGTGGCGGCGCCCGGGTTGGGTGTTTTTTCGCCGGCGACGGTGGAAGTCGCGCCGGGGGCGTCTTTCCCGGCGAGCGGCGTTGGAGTCGGCGACTGGCCCGGCGCATCCTGGGCCGCCAGGACCTCGTTCTGACCGTCGAAGACCTCAACCCCCGCACCGCTGGCGCCCTGGAGCTGGCTCAGCAGTTGCGGCAGGCGCGATGAATCGGACTGTCCCGGAGGGGCGGGGGTGGCAACCGAACCGTCGGGCGCGTACTGCATGCAGCCCGTCGAAAGCACCGCCAGCGCCCCCAGCAGGCCAGCTGCGGCCCGGCGAATAGCCCTGCGGTGTCGAGTCATGCGCATGAAAGAAGCCTATCGGTGGTCGCGCCGCCGGGAGTATCGGGCGGATTCGCATTCGCCCGCGGGAAACCCGGTAGCGGCGCGGGAGAAACCCTGACGGACCTGGCCCACCGCCGGCATCAGCGGATGGCGATGGAGGGAATGGTCGCGTTCACGTAGGTCGTGGCGCCTGCCGTGGCGCGCACCTCGACCGTTACGGTCGTACCCACGAATTGGCGCCTGGCCGCCCCGGTCACTTCGAGCTTCCAGCTCCCATCGGAGCCGGTGGCGACGTTCTGGACGGCGTTGGACTCCCAGGCGCCGATCGAGGCGTTCCAGTACTTGTTGTCGCTGCTGCGCTTGATGATGAACTTCACGGCCGTGGGCGCGAGCGTGCCATCGGTGGCGGTGAAGGCCAGCCGCGAGCGTGGGAGGCTCGTCCCGGCGGCGGGAGCAGCCACGACCAGCTGGGTAGACGACGTGGGCGGCGCCACGGAGATGTCGAACGCCGCGCTCGTGGCCGGCGTAAGCGCAGGGGAACTCGTGGCGGTAAGGGTATAACCCTCCCCGGCGGGAGTGACAGAGCAGCCGGCGAAGGCTGCCACGCCCGCGGTCACCTGCCTGGTGAGGCCCCCCGTGCAGGTGAGCGTGGCGCCGCCGCTAATCGCGAGGGTGACCTGCGTGGCGTTATCGCTGATGACGGTGGCGCCGGAGGCCGTGCGGACGGCGACCACCGGCTGCGCGCTGAGCGCCGCGCCCGCGACGCCGTTGCCAGGCTGGGTGGTGAATTCGAGCTTCGTAGCCGCGGAGGATGTGCTGAAACTCGCCGAGTCGGCGGCGGTGTACGCCGGGGCCGATGTCGCCCGCAGCACGTATGTGCCCGGGGCCGAGACGGTGCACCCGCTGAAGGTGGCGACCCCGGCGCTAACGGTGCGCGAGTTGCTTGTCGTACAGCTCAGCGTACCCGGGCCGCTCTGCACGCTCAGCGTCACCGTGGTGTTGTTGTCGGAAACCACGGTTGCGCCGTCAGCATCCTGGACTGCCACGACTGGCTGGGTGGTGAGGGGGCTCCCGGCCGAGTTGCCGGCAGGCTGCGCGAGGAAGCCGAGCTTTGAAGCGGGGCCGTGCGTGGTGGCGGCAAACGAGCTCGAGTCGGCCTGGGTGAGCCCCACGGCCGTCGCCCGGAGAACATAGCCGGCCCCCGCGGTACTGACGCTGCAACCGTTGAAGGTGGCGAGCCCGCCCGAGGCCGTGCGGGTGTTGCCGCCGGTACAGGTGAGGACGGCCCCGGCGGGCGCGCTGGCGAGCGAAAGCGTCACCTGGGTGGAGTTGTCGCTCGAGACGAGCGCCCCGCCCGCATCTCGGACGGCAACGACCGGAGCGGTGGAGAACGGGGTGCCCACCACGGCCGAGGCCGGCGAGGCGGTGAACGCGAGCTGCGTGGCCGTGCTGCCTCCGCCGAAGGTGACCGGCACGGTGTTGCTCTCGCCAATCACGGCCGTGCTGGTGCCGGGCGCATTGGTACGCGCGACCACGGAGACCGTCCCCGGGGCTGTCGACGTGAACGTAACACCCTGCTGGCCCGCGGGGCAGGTGGTGGCAACAGCCACGCCGGAGACGCTGGCGCCCCCTGCCGCGGTGAGGACGTAATCGCCAGCGGCCAGCGGGTTCAGGGTACTCGGATAGCCCGCCACGAGCGCGGGGTTCGCGGGCGCGTTCGTGGTGCACACCGTTACCGGCGCCCCCACCGAAGCAGACGCCGGCCCCGTGAGCGTGAGTTCGTGGACGGTGAGCGGCGTCATGCTGCCCAACGAGGCGTGGATCCCCGCGGAGAGGCTGGGCGAGGCGCTCAGCGTGCCCGCGCCTGTGTTGTTGGCGGCCTTCACGGTCACAGTCATGGTCTGCGAGGGCGAGGGGCTGGCGGCGATGCTGATGCCCGTGCACCCTGCGGTCGTGGTCCCGGAACCGGTGCCCGGGCCGCCCCCGGGACAGACGACGTTCATGACGGTGGCGCCCGCGACCGAGAGGCTGGCACTGAAACTGCCCGTGGCGCCGCCGCCGGTGTTCGCCAACCCGACAGCGATGTTGACCAGGCCCGCCTCATAGACCTCGGCGAGCGAGGGCGTGAGGGTGACCTGCACGTTCTCGTTCCGGACGGTAAGAGGGCCGGCATCGTCCGAAGAGGGCGAAACGCCGGGGTCGGCCTGGCCATCCTTCGCTTTGAAGGCGCCCGCCGGGAGGTCGATCGTCGTGCCATCGGCAACGTTGCCGACCGTGGCATTGACCGTGATGGGCGCGATCGCGGTGTTGGCGCCCAGGCTGCCAAGGTTGCAGGAGAAGTCCTGGTTGTTGGCCCCCGAGAATGTGCAGTGCGTGGGGCCAAGGCCTCCGCTGAAGGACGCGACCGAAAGGCCGGAGCCGAGGCTCCCTTCGAGGTAGAGGAACGAAACTGCCGTGGCGCCCGTTGCGAAGCTCATGGTGAAGGTAACGGGGTCGCCGG
This sequence comes from uncultured Anaerolineaceae bacterium, assembly GCA_964648195.1. GTDB lineage: Bacteria > Chloroflexota > Dehalococcoidia > Tepidiformales > Tepidiformaceae > Amarobacter. The sequence goes on from CAZYLL010000002.1 coordinate 22,943, forward strand.
GCTCGACATCGCCGCTGGCCGGGGACTGGACGACCGTGTAGGTCGCAGGGGTGCCGATAGCGCGCGCTGGCGCGACGCCGAGGCCACCGGAAAGCAGCCACACCGCACCGGCGACGAGCGCGAGGAGCCAGGAAGTCCGTGAGAGGGTCCGCGAGGCGGTCATGTGCGGCGCTCCTAGTAGGTGAAGCTGATGGAGACGCCCTTGAGCTTCGAGGAGGGGCCGCCGGTAAGGTCCACCACGATGAAGTACACGTTCGCGCCGTTATCGACGGTATGGGCGAAGGCGGTAGCCGTCTGGGGGGAGCCGCCCGCGCTGGAGAGCACTTCGGCGAGTTTGTAGACCGCGGCGGACGCCTCGCCGTTCGTGATAGCGGTGTAGTCCAGGCGGATCTTCACGGTGTCTCCCGAACCCTCGAACGCCGCCGTCATGGTGGTGATGGTGGCGCCGTGGGGGAGGTTGACCGGGGCGAAGTAGCGCTGCGAGGCGGCATCGGTACCCACGGGCGCGAGCTGGTTGAAGCCCTTTTCGTAGACTGCCAGGTCGTTCATTGGGACGAAGGTGCTCGCCGCGATGCTGATCTTGCCGGAGCCGCCGGAGGCTGGTGCGGAGCCGATCGAGCCCGTGTTAAGTTCGCCCTGGGGCTGGGTGTAGTTCACCCAGATGGCATCGCCGGGCCTGATCTCCGTGAGCGTGTTGGCGAAGCCCGGAACGCCGGGGGCGTAGAGCTGGTACGACTGGGTGGCCGGGTCCCAGCGGTAGACGGCGGAATACTGGCCCGCGATCGGGGCGAGCGCCTCGGCCGGCGGCTTCGCGGCTCCGAGGTAGGAGATGTTGTTCCAGCCGGCTAGGAGCTGAGCGGCGTTGGCGTTGTCCCCGCTGCCGGTGGCCGCGCCTATGGCGGTCAAGGCGAGCAGGGCGAGAGCCAGGAGAACAGTCCGCATGCGCATGATCACCGACCTCCGCGCGCCCGGTCCGGGCAAGGTTCGCTGGCGTCAGCGTAGGCACGTGCCATGCCTGCCTTAATGGGCAGAAGCCCGATGGCCAGGACGGGCGGTTCCCCGATCCCATGGAGGAAAATCCCGATGCAGGCGCGAAAAAGGGCCGATGCGTGATCGGCCCTCCGCGTAAGGAACCGTGAAGGGGCCGGTTAGTCGAACACGCGCTTTGCGACGACTACATCGCGCGACACGTACTCCTGGCCTGTTGAGTCCAGCTCGCCGCCGCACGTGATGAGCGTGATCCACTCGTCGTAGTCCGCCTTCTCCTTCGGCCAGATGATATCGCCCATGGGCATGTTGTCGCGGTGGTAGCGCTTGTTCGAAATGACGGTGTAGCGGTACCGGGTACCATCTTCCATGACCACGACGACTTCATCGCCCTCGGCGCTTTTCGCCAGGTTGACGAACGGCGCGGGAATGCTGTGGTAATAGACATGCGCCGAGAAGATGGCGTTCCCACCCCATCCGGGCTTGTCGTAGATGTAGTACCAGCCGACCGCGCGGTTCTCATCCTTCGGGGTGTCGAGCTCGTTTCGGTCGTTGATCGCGAGCTCCTCGATGGGGGCATCCACATTGAACCGCGGGATCTTCAGGCGGGCCACCTTGCCATCGAACGGAGTCGGCGTGGCGGTTGGCGTGGGCGGCGTGGTGGGCGTAGACGTGGGGGTGAGGCTGGCTTCCCCGGCCGGGGGGGGCGTCGCCTGCTCGGGCTCCTCGGAATCGCTGCCCGAGCAGGCGACGCCTGCGAGGAGGAGGATTGCGCCGGGCAGGAAGACCGCAGCGGAGAGTGTGCGGGCCAACTTCACGTTGTTGCTCCGGGACGGTGGTGGGGTGGCAGTTGCGTTTGAAAGTAGCGCACGGGCAGCGAATGAAATAGCAGGAACAGCACGATCGGAAACGCGGCGTTAAGGGCTACTGGACGCGGCGGGCGACCACCACGTCGCGGTCCAGGTATTCGCCGAGGCCGTTTTCCTGGGTCTGCTGGAAGCGTCCGCCGCAGGTGATCAGGGTGATCCACTCTTCGCCTTCCGGCCGGCGCACCCCGTCGAGGACACCGTCGATCAGGTCGCCCATGGGGATCGTGTTCACGTCGTAGCGCTTCAGGTAGAAGACCTCGTATACATAGGCAGGGCCGCCTTCCATCTGAATCGTGATCTGGTCCTTTTCCTTTGCCTTGTAGAGGTTGGCGAAGGGGCCCTGCTTGAAGTTGTAGTTCACGTGGGCGGCGAAGAGCGCGTTCCCGCCCCATCCGGGCTTCTCATAGATGTAATACCAGCCAACCTTGCCCACGCCGTCCTTCGGGGTATCGAGCTGGTTGTTGGTGATGCCAATTTCCTCGATGGGGTGGTCGATGCCGAGCGCTGGCGCGATCATCCGTCCGACCTTCCCATCGAAGGGCAGCGGGGTTGGGGTCGCGGTGGGCGCGTTGGTGGGGCTGGGAGTGGGAGTGGCGGTCTCGGTGCTCCGGATATCGAAACCGAGGACCGGGACCGGCGTCGGCGGGGCGCCCGCATCCTCGTTCGAGAAGGCGAAGCCGACCACCAGCAGACTCAGGCCTGCCACGAACGTAAAGATCGCTAGGTAGGGCAGCACTCTCATAGCGCGATCGGGGGCAGGGCCGCCTCATCTATCGTATACGACAGCCCCAAAGCCGGGATTAAGACGAGTCCCCGGGACGGACCGGCCGTCGTCGCCGGGCGATGACCACGCCGCCCACCGCCCCGGCGGCCACCAGGGCGCCGGCGGCTGCGACGATGGCTACCCAGGCGGCACGACCGTCCGAAGGGCCAGCTTCGGCAGGGCCATCGCCCGGCAGCCCCGGTGAAATGGCGGCCGGGGGGCTGGATGTTCGGGGGAGCTGTACGTCGTCGGTGGGAGGGGTCCCGGTCGGTCTCACGAGCGGGGCCGACGTGGAGGCGCCGCCGGTGGCCGGGGAGGCAGCGCCGCCCGGGGAGGTGGGCGTGAAGGTTGGGAGTGGCACGATTTGCGCCGAACCGGTGCTCAGGTCGAGCTGTTGCGGACCGGCCTTCCAAACGCCGCGCTGGAGCGCGGGCTGCCCTGCTACCGTGAACGAGACGGTCTTGCCTTCGCGGCCGCAGCCCGGGCGCTGGCTTTCATGCACGACGTGCACCACGTAGGCGGTCGCGCCTCCCTGGCGGATGGCCGGGCGCTCGCCGGGTGCGGACTGGGTGCAATCCACCCCATCGATGAGCGCGCGTACCTCGGTCCCGTCGGGGGCCGGCTGGCCGTCGATGGTGACCGAGCCGTAGAAGCTGGAGGGGACGGAGGGCTGGGCGCGAGCGGCACCTGCGAGGAGGGCGAACCCCGGCACGAGGGCAGCGAGGACGAGCCATGAGCGCACGGGGCCATCGTACCGGGAGCCGGCCGACGGACAAACGCTTGACCCGGAGGTCGCCTGTTTGACAAAACGGGCATACCTTATGTTGCTACCCGGAGGTGCAGGTGGCTGGTATCGGCGAAACGCTGCGTTCTACCCGCGAACATCGGGGGCTGACCATGGAGCAGGTCGCCAGGGATACGCGGATTTCGTTGCGCTTCCTGGAAGCGCTCGAAGCGGAGAACTTCGAGGAGCTGCCTGCGCCTGTCTACGTGCGCGGTTTCCTGCGGTCCTACGCCAACTACCTGAAGATCGACCCTCAACCGCTCCTGGACTCGCTCGTCGGTGGAGAACTGCTTCCACCAGGCGGGCCCGATGGCTTCGTGCGAGGGCCAGAACCTCCGCGCAGGCGGACGGACCCGTTCCAGCGAACGCCAGTTGCAGCCCCTTCCCCAAGCGCGATGGCCGGGGCATACGACGACGCCGAAGAAGCGGACGGCTGGCAACCCGAAGCCCCCGGCCCTTCGACAGCGACCACCGGGAGCGGTTACATCCCGGGAAGCGACCTCATCGAAGACCCGGAGTACCCGGCCTACGCGCCCGAGGAACCCCGGTTCCGGCCGCGCTCCGCTGGCATCCTGTACGAGCGCCCCCCGCGGGAGGGCGAAGGCGGCCCCGGCACGCGTCTCGTCGCCATCGCGGCGCTGGCGGTGCTTGGTGTGCTTGCCGTTGTCGCACTGGGTGTATTCGCGCTTGGCGGCGGCGACAGCGACGGGAATATCCCCGCCGGCGGAGGCATCGACGGCGGGCAGACGCCCGGGATCACGCCGGCCAACGTCATCCCTGTCGGGACGGGAACCCCGGTGGCGTCCGCCTCGCCATCCGGCACCGCCAGCCCTGCCGCGCGCCAGACCGGCACGGTGACGGCGACAACCACGCCGGGCACGCCCAACCAATCGCCGACCGCAGGCGCTCGCACGCCAACGGCGACTGCCACGGTGACACCGACCCCCTCAGCGACGGCGACACCGGCGCCGACTTCAACGCCAACACCACTGCCAACGCCGACGCCGGTCCCCATCCAACCGGAGAACTTCATGTTCGGCGAGTGCACCGTGCTTGGGCCGGGGCAGTATGACTGTGGTGCTCCCCCGTACCGCGTCATCTGTTACGCGCCGATCGGTTTCCCCCAGAACTCGAACTGGTGGGTGGACATAGACCGGAGCTTCGGAGCTCTTCCGCCTGGCTGGAAAGAAATCGAAGTCTTCGCGCCCGGCAACGGCAAGATCATCGAGGCCGGCCAGACCACCTGCGCGGGCTGAGGCTCTTACGCGTCTCTGACGAATCCCGGCACCCTCCTGTCCACCCTTAGGAAACCCTTAAGGGTCGATGGCGCACACTTCGGGGACGGCCCGGTGAACGCGCCCCTAAGCCGTAACCAGGCCGTCCTCCCGGTGTCCATGTCAGCCCTCGCGCCCCCTGTCGAACCCCCTGTTGAGACCCGGGCGGCAACCCGCCGCCGAGTTCAGCGGGTCGGCGACTGGGGGACACGATGGCAGGATTCGAAGGCGCGCGCCCGGGCATCCTGGGCGACGCCATCCGCGAGTGGCGGTTCAGCAAGTACATGCCGCTCTACCTGGCGGGAATCGCCGCGGGCGCGGGCCTGGGCATCGGAATCGCGACCTGGCCATCCGCGGCGGTCGTCGAAGCGCCGGAGTTCCTCCCGGAACCAGGCCATTCCGCGCAGGCCGCGGTGGTTGATGCGCCGGTCTTCGCCCCGGCGCCAGAGGTCGGGGCGGCTGGCATCAACGCCACCTCCTACGCGGTCGAGCTCCCGGTGGAGTTCCTCCGCGCGATGGGCGGCCTCCCGGCGATTGAACCCGCGGCTGCCCCGCCCGCCGAGGCGGCGCCTGTCGCGCCCGTGGTCCCGGTTGCCCCCGCCGGACAGGCGCCAGCCGCCCCGGCTGCTGCACCGGCGCCGGCTTCCCAGCCCGTCGTCGCGCCTCCCGCGCCGGCTGCGCCACCCGCCCCGGCAGCCAAACCGAACTTCTATGTGCCCGATGTGTCTCACGGGCCCGCGACCGACATGGAGTTGCGGATGTTCAACCTGGTGAACCAGGAGCGCGCCGCGGCCGGTCTCCCGCCGTTCGTGCTCGATTCCGGGCTCACGAAGATCGCCCGCACCCGCTCGCAACAGCTCATCGACCAGGGCTACTTTGCCCATACCGACCCCTACGGCTATTCGATGTATGTCGAGCTGCTGGCCTACTACGGGTACACCAGTTACGCCTGGGCAGGCGAGAACCTGGCCATGAACAACTACGATGTCTCGGAGTCGCCAGAGCGGGCCACGAAGTCGCTCATGAACAGCCCAACGCACCGGGCGAACATCCTCGCAAACGACTTCTTCCGGATCGGTATCGGTGAGGTGACGGACGCGAAGGGCCGGCATTTCTTCACGATGATCTTCCTCGGCTGACCCCCAGCGCCGGGAGGACACGCGAGGGGGCGCCCACACGGGCGCCCCCTCTTCGTTCGAGCACCTGTGCCAGAGTCAGTCGCGTGGCAGCTCCAGGTCGTCGTCACCCTGCTGGCGAGAGCGCGACATGGCGTAGCCAACGCCGCCGCCAATCGCGGCGATGCCGCCGAGGATCAGCACCACCACGCCCCAGACCGGGAACCCGCCACCCCCTCCGTTGCCGGAGCGCTGTGCCCCGGGGGTGGCGCTGGTGATCCCGCCGCGTGGCGATGCCACCGGGGAGCCTGCTCCCGGGGAACCGGCGGGGATGGTCTCGACCTGGCCGCCCTGGCCCGGCGTCCCGGTCTGGCCGGGTTGGGGTGTCGCGCGAGGCTCAGGGGTCCGGGTGGGGGCGGGGGTGAACGTCGGGATGACCGCCGGCGTCGCGCTACCGAAGGTCACATCGAGCTGGACGGGGCCGGGGTTCCATTTCACCGTTTTTGCGGCAAAGCGGTCGCCGATCTTGATGCGGACGTCGCGGCCGATGGCCCCGCAACCGGCGATTTGCGATTCGGAGACCACATCGACCACGTAAACCGTCACCCGGGCGGCGCCATCGCCGGTGTATTCGGTCTTGCCCCTGGTGCCGCAAAGGACATTTCCGATGTAGGCCTCCACCGGGAGGCCGGCGGGCACTTCGCCTTCGGAGTCGGCAACCGAACCGAAGACAGTCGACGGGGGATCGAACTGGGCGAGCGCAGGCTGGAGGACGGCGGCGATGGCGAGGCAGCCCGCGAAGGACGCAGCGGCAAGACGCCACGGAACGAACCGGGTGATGGTCATGAACAGCATCCTGGTGAAACTAACGGCCCCCGTCGAGGGTACGCAGGCGATCGGCTAGGCGCACTACTTCGGAAGGATCAACGTTAATGGGCGCTTGACCTGGATCCACACCACCCGGTTCTGACCAAACTGCGAGAGCGTATTCATGCCATCGGGAGCGCCGGGGATGTAGCGCAGCCACTCCTGGAGCTCTCCGTCCCAGGCGTAGATGACGGTGATATCGCTTTCGAGCCCGGCAATGGCGCCGGCGATCTCGGCGGTGCCGCTGCCCGTGGGAACCAGGTTCCAGCCCTCCACCAGGGAGACCCCGGTTTCGTTCCCGAATGGGATGGTGACATCGATGATGATCTCGCCCTCGGGGTCGGGGGCGAAGCTCGCCGGGATCGGGTTGTCGTGCACGGTGCCGTCACAGGAGACCGTGCTGACCACGAAGCCGTCCCAGGTGAGGCGCACAAAGTCGGAGGGGCCGGTGAACACCTCGTTGGTGGCGCCAATCCAGAGGTTATCCTTCGCGCCTGGCCCGCCGAGGAACGTCTTGCTCTCACCAGGCTGCAGGTACCCATCGAGGTCGCGGTGCTCCACCTGCTGGACGCCGGAGCCCAGGCTCTGGAGGCCAAAGCCGGCGAGGCTCACCGGGTTTGAGCCCACATTCTTGACGGTGATGGTCTCCTGTCCGGTGCACTGCAGGCTGGTGATCCGGACCTCGCCCGGCACCGGCGACGGGGGCGCCGGGAACGTGACGATCACGTTCGTCGGGCGCATCAGGCTGTTCGTGACCTGGATCCATGCCTGGCATTCATCATCGGCGATGGTGGGCTTCGCGATGGCAACGTTGGTCGGCCTGCCGAGCGCATCGAACGTGTCGAACGAGGTCGCGGTGGCAAAGCGGCGTGTCCCGTTGATCTCGAACGGCCGATCGGCGGCGCCGATGATGGTGCCGCCACCGGCGTCGATTTCGAACTTCACCGGTACGCCCAGGGTGTTGTTGTAGTTCACCGAATCGCAAAAGCCGTCGCGGTCGCGGAGGTGGGCGACGACGTACTTGATCTGGGGCGAATCGGTGTTGACGATGGTGACTTCCTTGTAACCGGCCCACCGCCAGTCGGTCGCCGCCCTGTTCGAAGCGACAGCCGGCCACTTACCGCGCGTGCGCGGCTCGGGGTATTCGGCAACGGCGTAGTACCGGCCGTGGCCGACGATGTCTTCGAGCTTGCACTGGGGGTTCCCGTTGAAGCGGTTCGGGGCGCAGGCCTCGTAGGTGAGGTTGAGGTCGCCGTAGGTATCGACCGAGGCCTTGCCGGCGCCATCGCTGGGCTGGCTCATCATCCTCGGCTTGTCGAACGAGCCGAGCGCAGTCGTAGCATTCGTGTGGGGGTTGACGTTGAACGAGAAGTCCGCTTCGTCGTCGGGCACGAAGAAGCCCGAAGAGCCGTTCTTCACACCCGTGCGGTAGTTGTTGACCACCGGCTCGTTTTCCATGAGGAAGGTGACGATGGCGGCCGGCATCTCGATTCCACCCCAGTTCCCCCGGAGGCCTGATGGCCCCTTCAACTTCTCCCAATCGTCCGGGAGGATCCAGCGATCCTTTGGCACGGAGCGCCCGTCGGGCTTCACCTCGGCCGGGCGGCCGGATGGATTGGTGCCGACGAAATAGCCGCGCACGTCGGCGGTCACGTCGCCGAAAGTCGAGACGAACTGGTCCGGGGTGGCTTCGATCGTCACGTCCTCGATGAGGAGGAAGAAGATGGGGAAGGCGACCTTTGAGTGTGGATTGGTGGTGAGGAAGACCTCGATGTCGACCTCACCCGGCTCCTCGCTCTCGTAACGGATCGATGCGGAGCACCCGGCGCCGAAATCGGATAAGGCCCGGCCGGGACCTTCGAGGGTGATGCCGGGGCCTGGAAGGAAGGAGCCCGGTTGATTCTCCGGCCGCACGAAGACGACCTGCTGGCCCGCGCACGAGCCGGTGCTGGCGAAGGCATAGTTGATGGTCACGATTTCGCCGGCCCAGGCAAGGCGCGGCGTCTTGTTGGCCGGGATGAAGGTGAAGCGGAGGTCGACCCACTCCTGGGGCACGGCGGGCGTGGCCTGGCCGGGGTAGAAGACATCGACCTGGATGCGGACCTGGGAATTGGCCGAGCAGCCAGGGGCGTTGACCGTGGAGAACCGGAGGTCGTTCGGGTTCGCGTCGGTATCGCCGAACGCCACCGAGAACGGGTCTCCGTCGCCGGCGTTGATGTCGATGCGGCCTCCGACGCTCATGCCAGAGATGGCGGTCGGTTTGCTGTTGTCGGGAACGACGAAGTACCCGCAGCTACCGACGACCTGAGCGCGGATCCATGCGCCATCGAGCGGGAGATTGGCGTAGAGCGTGCCGCCCGTGCTGTGGGAGCCCAGGACCCATTCGGTCAGGCCGGCCCCCGCAATCATCGTCCCATCGCCAACGTTGAACTGCATGGGAACCGTGAGCGAGGTGAAGGTCACGGTACCGGAGCCGGGAACGCCCCCGGTGGTAATTTCGGTGCGGTCGATCCGGTTCCACTGGGTAACCAGGGGCCCGGCCGCGCCGCCCGGGAAGCCGTTGCCATCGCCGTTGGTATCGAAGAAGGCGACATCCGGCGTGCCGTTGTTGGTGAAGTCCACGTAGATCGTGTGCTCGCCGGGGCTCGCCGAGGTGTAGCTGAAGCAGAGCGTGCCATCCTGGACGCCGTTGAGCCGCGGATTATTGGCTGCCGACTTGTGGAACACGCCGATATTCCCGGCGCCCGGCACATCGGCTCCGGCCAGGGGCGCAAAGTGGATGCCGTTGGTGTTGAGAGTGTCTGCCGCATCGGTACCAATGAGACAGACGTAGTGCGTGGAGCCCGTGACGAGCGGCGCCGAGCGCTGACGCGCCGGGACCTTGCCATCGGAGGTGACGTGACGGAGCTCCACCGAGGCGACGATGTCGATGGTCACGCCCGCCGGGAGCCCCAGCGTGACGGGCTGGTCGTCGTCGTCCTTATCGATGGTGGGGAGCACGCCGATATCCGCGCGGTTGTAGACTGCATGGAAGTTGAAGTTGACTGCGGTGACGGTGACCGGGGAATCGGCGGCGATCCCGGCGCACCACTCCGGACCTTCCTGGCGTACGTACTCGACGCGGGTGTTCGGGCCGCCGCCACTCGGGGTGGTGGTCCAATCCTGCACCCGCACATCATTCACCGGGTCATAGACATTCGGGCTGCCGCTGAGGGGGCTGTTTTCGCGTGGCGTCACGTTGTCCGGGAGGAAGTCATTGGCGCGTGCGCCAGTCAGGAATGCGGCGTCCCAGCCGACGGTGCACACCTCCGCCGGGCCGCCAACCAGGCCATCACCGATCTTCTTGAGTGATACGGTGACGATGGGGATATCGGGCAGCGCGATGACCTGCTGACCCGAGCCATCGTTGTAATGCCATTCGATCTTCAGCTTCTTGTAGCCGGGCTGGGCGTAGGCGACCACGCAGTACACGTCGTCGGCGCTTCCAGGCGTCGCGGCGTTCAGCACCGCCGCGCCTGCGCCCGTCGTGGCACCGTACACGTAGGTACCCGCGGCCGGGAGCGGCACCACCATGGTTGGCGGCGTCGCGGGATTGGCAGGATCGATGGGATCGATGGCGGTCACCAGGAACCCGAGGGCCGATGAAGGGATGGTGAACGACTGGACCGGGGTGACGCCGTCGATGTTCACGTCCACGCAGTAGCCGTTGCGGGCAGCGGCATCGGCCGGGAGCGCGTGCGAGTTCGTGCCTGCCAACAACCGGGGAGGCTGCCGGACCGGGCCAGGGGTGGTGCTGGTGTCGAACTGGGAGAGCTCGTCGAAGGCCGGGCCGCTCGGGTCGAAGGCGGCGCGGACGTCCGAAGGCACGGTAGCCCGCCCGGCAGATACCAGCGCGACGAAGAGCACCAGGGCGGCGGGAAGAAGGAACCGCCGGGAAGCACGCACCATGAAGTCCCCCTGGGACTCGTGGACGCACCCCGCCGGGCGTACCGCAATTGTCTTTCGCACGGATAACGGAGTCTCGACCCCCCGATACCCGCCAGACGCTTCGCCAGTTATGGCCGATACAGTCGCCTAAGGTCAAGCTCCCGTATGTAAAAAGAAGAACGGCGGAAGCTGAAAAGAGTTAACCCGGGTGCGCGGGCCAGCGCGCACCCGGGTCTGCCTCCTGACCAACAGCTGAAGAGGCAGGCTACCTGCGAGCCCTCGCTGCCACGCGGACCGCGGACCATGCGGCGAACGGGAGCGAGAGGAGTGCTGCCCCGGTCACGAGCAGCAGCAGGGGTAATGTGGTGGTTTCCACCGGGCCGGAGATGGTGTTGCCGGTGGCCGGAGGAAGCGGGTTGGCAGCACCCGGGCCGGGCTCGCGAACGCCCCGGACTTCATTGATGGGCAGTTCACCGGGCAGGAAGTCCGGGGCGCCGACCACGCCACCGGCCAGGCCTGGCGTGATCGTATCGACGGGGACCTGCACCGCGAGGCTGGCCGGGAGGTCCGGGCAGGGGCGGATGGTGAAGGATGCCGTAGCGAATTCGCCAGCGAGCTCAACGGTGGCGATGGCGCCCGCAGGCGCTGTGACCTCATAGAAGGCCCCGGGAGCGCAGGCGGCGCGGGTATCGGCGGTGAGCACCTGTCGCACGGTATACGTGCCGCGGGGCAGTGCCGGGCTCGTCGCCGTGCCGGTGGTGGCATCGCCACTGGTGCCCAGCGAAAGGACAGCGACGACCGTGCCATCGGCGGCGACGACTTCGTACCGCCAGGTGCGGGCGGCCGCATCGGGGCCGGCATCGAGCGTGGCGCTCACGCGCACCTGGCCGTATTCGCCGAAGCGCGCCTCGCCGGTAGCCAGCACCTCACCGGCGAAGGAAACCGTCAGGCGGGCCGTCCCGGCGGTCGCGCGCGTCACGAACACGGCGCCCTCGGCAACGTTGGCGGCGGTCGGGTTCGGTGGCAGGATGCCCGCGATGGTCCCGCCTTCAATCGCGTAATCGAAGCTGGGGAGGGCGGTCGTCTGGCCTTCGACCCGCACGGCGATGACGGCCTGCGAGCCGGTGGGGAACGCGGTATCGCGAGGGACCAGCCTGACGGTGAAGGATTGAGCGGCCGCAACAGGCCCGTAGGCGACCAGGAAGAGTCCGAGCGCCAGCGAGGTAAGGAGTGCCAGCAGAAGGATGCGAGCGGTCTGCGTCATTGGTAGCGTGAAGCCGCCGGGATGGATGCTCGACAGGCGCGTTCCCCACGCGCGGCCTGGAGGCTATACCTTCCGCGGCAACCCTTTCGATTCTGGCTGTTCACCGCTCGACCACTTCAGTGAACGCAACGTGACGATACCGCAGGCGGTCAATCCCCTGCCATATGAGCGGAATAAGAATCGCCACCGCGTGTCCACCGCGCGGCCCCGGGGCCGCCACCCGCGTTCTCAGGCAAAGTCCGGAGTTCGAAAGCGCCGGGCCCCGTGATAGAGTCCCGCGCATGGTGCGATTGCGGGCGGAAGAGAGCCGGTACCTGGTCGAGGCGCGTGGCCGCGAGGCGACGCTGGTCCGGCGCATCCCCGGTTGCCGGGTGAACGCGCATGCCGGGGCGCTCCAGCTCCCACGGCAGCCAGGCGTCATCCTGGCGCTCGATGAGCTCTTCGGGCCTGACGGCTGGGAGCACCCTGCCGACCTGGCCATCGAGGTTGCCGAGACGCGCGGCCGGGAGCTGGGCGATGCCGAGCACACCGCGACCGTCGAACTCGCGGGGAACGAACTCGCGGTCGAATGCGCCTTCGCCGATAAGGAGCTCGTGAAGCTCGTGCCCGGGTACCGCTGGTCGGCGCCGCAGCGTCGCTGGTACCTCCCCGCGAGCCCGATGGCGCTGCGCGTGCTGGAGCGCCGCTTTGGGGACCGGTTGCACGTGGGCGCGGGCGTGCGGGAGTACCTGGAACTGCGGGCGCGAGACGAGGAAGCGGCCCTGGCCCGGAGCATGACGCCGCGGGAGCCGGACGTCGAGGCGGCGCTGGAAGACCGTCCTTCGCCGGCCTCTGCGGGAGAGGCGCCGGCGGCGGAGGACAAGGACCCCTCATCGCCGGGGGCGCTCATTGAGCGGCTGGACCGGCTGGCGAGCGCCGTCGAGGAGCTGGTCGCGATCCTGCGGGGGGCTCAGCCACCATCGTCGCCCGGCCCGGGCGCGCCCGCGGCTGCGGCCCCCCCGGCGGAAGAACCGGCGCACGTGGACCAGTCGTGGCACGACCTGCTCCTGCAGGCGAGCAGGGACGCACCTGCCGCCCGCGCGGCGGTAAATGCCCGGATGCAGACCGCACCACCGGGCGAGGTGCGGGATTTGCAGGCCGTCGCCGGCATTGTGGCGTGGATGGCCGGCGATCCCGACAGCGCTCTGAGCTATCTCCGCCGGGCGCTCGAAGACGGGGCTGGCCCGGCCGATGAGGACCTGGTGCGCCACGCGCTCGATACCTACGGTGCGGCCGCGCGCGGGCTGCTGGCGGCAGCCTGCAGGCCGGGGCGGGAATTGCTACACAACCAGGACCTTCTCGAGGTGCTCCGGGCCGACATCCACCGGGCCGGCCTGGGGTTCTCGCCGGATGCGCTTGCCTCGAAAGAAGCGCTGGCCCGGCTCGAGTACCTGGTCAACGACCGCGTCCTCCGGCGAGCCGACCCGGCGCTAAGCGACCTGAGCCGGGTGGCGCATCTGCTCGCGGTTTCGCGGGGGAACAGCTGGATGGCGGCCGAGCGCGTCTCGGACCTGCTGCGCGACCGGGAGATCGGGCCCGATGGATTCGCCCTTGGTGTCGGTATCCTGGCGAATGCGTTGCTTGAAGCGGAATCGATGGAGGAGTGGCGCTACCGCTGGCCATCGCCCGACCCGGCGGAATCGATGAAGGACCTGCGCTGGCTGGTCGAGGCGTGCCTGGCGCGGCTCGAAGGCGCGCAGCCGGAATCCGCAGCGCTTGCGGCGCTGGCCTGCCTCGCGTGCGTTGCGAGCGGCCCGGCCGAGTGGGCGACGGTGGAAGAGCGGAGAACGCTCCTGCGCCACGTGCGCGTCGGCTCGCAGGAGCGGCCATACGCCGAATTCCTGGCCGCGTTCGCACCAGCTGCGGCAGGGCACGCATCCATCGTCCGCAACTTCCCCGGCTACATCCAGTTCCTCGGCGATGTGCGGCTCGATACTTCCGCTCCCCACCTCCTCGATGTCTTCATGATGCAGAGCGGAAACGCCGGCGGGCTGACACACCGTCTCGCCGAGGAGGTCATCCCCAGGGCGATCGAACAGGGCATCACCGAACCCGGTGTGCTGCTCGAACTGGTCGACCTTGTGGCCGAATCCCCCCGGGGGGACTCCCAGCTCAACACGATCGCGGGGATGATCGAAGACGGGGGCGTCATCGGGGCCGAACGGTTCACCCACGAACAGCGCGTCGCGTTGTACCGGCGGGCGCTCGCCGAGACACAGCGCCGCGGCCACGACGTTGACGGGGAAGAGGCCTTCAACCGGCTGGTGCGCGAGCTGCTGCGGCATGGGCGCGTTGAGGAGCTGCGGACAACGTGCCATGAGCTCGCCGCCTCGTTCAAGGCGATCCGGCATGCCGCCCTCGAAGTCGCGCTCGAACTGGCACTGGAGGCGGGCGAACCGTTCGAGGAGCTCGCGGACAACCTCCTCGCCGTTGCCAACCGGCCCGAGCCAGGGACACTTCGACACGAGATCGATGGCCTTGCGATGGTCTACCCGGCCATGGCGGCTTACCTCGATGGACGCCAGCCGAGGCCTGCGGAGACGCCCGCCGATGCCGACCTCAGCGGGCGTCGCGTGGTCATCGCCGGGGGGCACGCATGGCTCCGGAAGAATGCGCTCCCCATCCTTGAAGGCAAGTGGAGCATCGACGTGAGCTGGCTCGACCCGGATGAAGCGAAAAACGGCGCGCAGGCGCTGGGACTCGCCGCCGGAGCGAGCGACTTGATCGTGGTGAACACCGCGTGCATCGGGCATGCCGCATCGGCCCGCGTCACGGCCGAAGCGAAGAGCTCGGGCAAGAAGTACGTGTTCCAGGGCTCGCGCGGGGTAGGGGCGCTCGTTTCTTGTGTGAGGCGGGCGTTGGAAGGCGGCGCCGAGCCCGAGGAGGCACCCCGGCGCACCCGCACCTCGGAGCGGCGGCGGCTGGTGCGCTGAGCCGAGTGCCCGCCTCTGTTACGATGTGATGCACTTCACCTTCATGCCCCGTCCGGAGCCCGCACCTTCATGACGAAGCCCCGCACCATCATCCAGAAGATCTGGGACAACCACGTCGTCGCCAGCGAAGAGGGCAAGCCCGACCTGCTGTACATCGACCTGCACCTGGTCCACGAGGTCACGTCGCCCCAGGCCTTCGAAGGACTGCGGCTGGCAGGCCGGAAGGTCCGCCGGCCCGACCTCACCCTTGCCACGGTCGACCACAATGTGCCGACAATCGACCGCGATAAACCGTGGACCGACCCGCTCTCCGTGCAGCAGGTCGAGGTACTCCGGAGGAACTGCGAGGAGTTCGGCGTCCCGATGTTCGGCGTGAACGACATCCGCCAGGGCATCGTCCACGTCATCGGGCCAGAGCAGGGCCTCACGCAGCCGGGTATGACCATCGTGTGCGGCGATAGCCACACCGCGACGCACGGCGCATTTGGTGCGCTCGCGTTTGGCATCGGGACGAGCGAGGTGGAGCACGTGCTTGCCACCCAGACGCTGCCCCAGGCGAAACCGAAGACGATGTCGGTCGAGGTGAATGGCGAGCTGCACCCCGGCGTCACCGCCAAGGACGTGATCCTGGCAGTCATCCGGCAGATCGGGGTCTCGGGGGGCGTGGGGCACGTCATCGAATACCGGGGCGACGTGATCCGCAACCTCTCGATGGAAGGACGGATGACCATCTGCAACATGTCCATCGAAGGCGGTGCGCGCGCCGGGCTGGTGGCCCCGGACGAGACGACGTTCGCCTACATGAAGGGGCGCCCTCGCGCTCCGCAGGGTGAGGACTGGGAGCGCGCTATCGAGTTCTGGAAAACGCTCCCGACCGATGAGGGCGCGGAATTCGACACGTCCGTCACGCTGGATGGCGCTGCAATCGAGCCGTGCGTCACCTGGGGCACCACCCCGGCGCAAAGCGTGCCGGTGACCGGGCGCGTGCCCTCGCCGGATGAGGCTCCGAACCCGCAGGCGAAGGAGCTGGCCGAGCGGTCGCTGGTCTACATGGGCCTGGAGCCCGGCACGGCGATCCAGGACATCAGGATCGACCGGGTGTTCCTGGGTTCGTGCACCAACTCGCGGATCGAGGACCTGCGGGCAGCGGCCGGGATTGTGAAAGGCCGCAAGGTTGCCAGCTCGGTGCGAGCGATGGTGGTGCCCGGTTCGGGGCTGGTGAAGTTGCAGGCCGAGCAGGAAGGCCTGGACCGCATCTTCAAGGACGCTGGCTTCGAATGGCGCGACGCGGGCTGTTCGATGTGCCTGGGCATGAACCCGGACATCCTGGCGCCGGGCGAACGCTGCGCCAGCACCTCGAACCGGAACTTCGAAGGGCGCCAGGGCCGGGGCGGCCGGACGCACCTGGTGAGCCCGCAGATGGCTGCGGCGGCGGCCATCGCCGGCCATTTCGTCGATATCCGGGAATGGGAGTAGGGGGCCACGAATGAAGAAGTTTGAGACCGTCAGGGGCCGCGCCATCCCCCTCGACCGCGCGGATGTGGATACTGACCAGATCATCTCGAAGGAGTTCCTGAAGCGGATCGAGCGGACCGGCTTTGGGCCGTTTGCCTTTGATGAGTGGAAGAAGGACCCGGACTTTGTGCTCAATAACCCGGAGTTCAAGGGGGCGCCGATCATGGTGACGGGGCCCAACTTCGGTTGCGGCTCATCACGCGAGCACGCGCCGTGGGCGCTCGAAGACATGGGCCTCCGCGTCATCATCGCACCCTCGTTCGCCGACATCTTCCGGAACAATTCGGCGAAGATCGGGCTCCTCACGGTGGTCCTCCCCCAGGAGGACTGCGACTACCTGATCTCGCGTTCGGAAGAGCGGCCTTCCTCGGAGCTCGTGGTTGACCTGCAGTCGCAGACCGTCGCGACCTCGGACGGGGCCTGGTCGCGGCACTTCGAAATCGACCCGTTCGTGAAGCACTGCCTGCTCAATGGGCTCGACGACATCGGGCTGACCCTGCTTGAGGAGCAACAGATCACGGCGTACGAAGGGCGGCGCAACCCGCTGTTCCCCACCACGGCATCGCTGGCCTGATGGGATCGCGCCGTGCTCGCCCGAGCTTTCGTGCGGTGGTGACGAACTGGCGCACGTACGACGCGCCGTTTGGGACGAAGCTGCGCATGCTCATGCGCAACAACTGGACCAAGCTCCGCCGGCGAAGCGACTGCTGCGGGAACACTGGCGAGCCCGGCTGCTGAGTGGCTACTCCCGAGCCCGGTCCGGGCTCCCGCGGGTAACGCCCAGGCGAACGTCCAGCGCGCCGATGGCCGCAAGGACTTCGGGCGCCGCCGGCGCAAGTCCGAGCGCCCTGCGGGCAGCGCGGAGCCGGGGCTCCAGCACCTCACCCGGGAGCGTACCGAGCAGCACCGCGATCAGGTCAGCCCTGCGGCTGGCGACGATGGCGGTAACCAGGAACTCGTAACCCTCCGGCGTGGCGGTTCCGGCGAGCATGCGGCGGACCGTCGCGTCCACCGTCTCGCCGGCTTCAAGCGAGACCACCAGGTCGGCCAGGCCGAGCAAGATCACGTCGTCTTCGGCGCCCGCATAGAGTTCGAGCACAGGCAGGATGTGGCGGACAGGCTGGCCCGCAAGACCGCGGAGGCATTCGGCGGTGACTTCAGCGGGCTCGGACCGCGGCGGCCGGAGGACGTGGGCGGTAAGCGCGACCGTCTGCCCGAGCGCGCCGAGCAGGCGTGCTGCGGTGAGGGCTGGCTCCGCGTTCATCGGGTGGGCATCGACCGCCGCAAGGATGGCTGCTGCGCGGTAGGCCGCGGCATCGGGGTCGAGCACGCCCATCAGGGCCAGCCCCGCCGCGCGGAGCATCTCTCCCCGGCCGTTGACTGTCACCTCCACCCTCGACGAGGCGGCCTCCGCAAGGTCGAGGTCTTCCCGCGAGCGGAGGTGCCAGAGCAGCCGGAGCACCTCAACCCGGATGGTCCCGCCCGGGTCCCGGCGGCGGAAGTCGTGCTCGAGCCACGCATACAGGTTGCGCAGGAGGTCGTGGTCTTCGAAGCGCACATCGCCGGCGAGGGCGTTGAGTGCGGCGAGGAGGAGCTCCGCGTTGGCCTCCGCGGCGAGAATCTCCCGGGCGAGCGCCTGGGAGGCAGCCGGGTCGCCGCAGAGGGCACGGAAGCGGTCTACGTGGCGCCTGAGAACGGCTGAGGAGGAGGCCCGGCGGTTCACGCAAGGTACTGTAGCGCAGCTACGACCCGGGCCGTTGCTTCCGCGGCCCGGGTACGGCAAGGTTGCCGGCGATGAGCAACGAGATCCTCGAAAGCCTGCGGGAGCTCTATGCCGGGCGGTACTGGGGCCTGGTCGGCATCGAAACGGTCTCGGCGGAACGCGGACGGGTGGTGAACCGAATCGCCCTGCAGGACCATCATCTGAACTACAACCATGTTGTCCATGGGGGCGTCATCTCCAGCCTGGTGGATTCGGCAGCGGGTGGAGCTGTCCGCTCGCTGCGCGACCCTGCCGATATCAAGGCGCGGCCGCATGCCACCAGCGACCTCCACGTGACGTATCTTTCGCCCGCGGCAGGCGGCGAACTGATTGCCACAGCGCGCGTGGTGAAAGCCGGGCGGACCGCTATCTTCACCGAGGTCGAAGTGACAACCGGCGAGGGCAAGCTGGTCGCGCGCGGGATGGTGACGTTCGTGGTGAGCGCAGGTCCCCCGGTTCCCTCGCCCGAATGAGCGGTGAGCCCGGTCTGTTGCGCGATTCGGCCGGGCGGCCGGTCGTGCTGGACATCAGCGTCCACACACCCTGCCGGCCGAAACCGCTTCCGCCTTCCCGGTGGCAGTTCCCCGATGTCCGGCGAGCGCCGGCCGAAGGCCTTGTGGGCGCTGGCGGCGACTTCGCCCCTGAGAGCATCGTGGCGGCCTACCGCGCCGGGATCTTCCCCTGGCCGCACCCCGGCGAGGAGTACCTGTGGTTCTCGCCCGACCCGCGAGCGATCCTCCCGCTCGATGCGCTTGTCATCACCCGGCGGCTCGGGCGGACGGCCCGGAGCGGCCGCTTCCGGGTGACCGTCGACCTGGCCTTCGAGGCGGTGATGCGGGCCTGCGCGGAGGAGCGCCCCGAGGGCACCTGGATCACCCCCGCGCTGATTGCGGGGTACACACGGCTGCACAATCTCGGGTGGGCGCACAGTGTGGAGGTCTGGACCCGGGAGGGTCAGCTGGCCGGGGGCCTTTACGGCGTGGGCGTGGGCGCCATATTCGGAGCGGAATCGATGTTCCATCGCGTCACCGATGCCTCGAAGGTGGCGATGGTCGCGCTTGTGCAGCATGGTCTCCGCATCGGCATCGAACTGATTGATATCCAGGTACTGACGGAACACACCCGGCGGATGGGGGGCGTGCAGGTGTCTCGCGAGAGCTACCTGGAGCTCCTGGCCGCGGCGATAAGCCATCCCGCGGACTGGTATGGCGGCTCCAGCTCGCGCTAGTAGAGCTGGACCACCATCTCGATCTCGACGGCGATGTTCATGGGCAGGCTCTGCATGCCGACGGCCGACCGCGCGTGCCTGCCCGCCTCGCCGAAGAGTTCGACCAGGAGGTCACTCGCCCCGTTGATCACCTGCGGATGCATGGTGAAGCTCGGGTCGCAGTTCACCATGCCCAGCAGCTTCACGATGCGCTTTACCCGGTCGAGGCTGCCGATTTCTGCCTGGAGCGATGAAAGGCAGGCGAGGGCGGTAGCGCGTGCCGCGACGTAGCCTTCTTCGACCGTGAGCTCCGCGCCTACCTTGCCGGTGACCAGCGAGCCATCGGCGCGGTAGGGCCCGTGGCCCGAGACGAACACCAGGTCGCCCGCGGTGACCGCCGGGACGTAGTTGGCGGCGGGGCCTCGCGGCGGCGGGATCTCGACCCCCAGCTCCTTCAGACGTTCGGCGATAGACATGGCAAACCTCCTCGAACCGGCGCATCATCATCGCCCGTGCGGACCCGTTCAATGCGGCCGTTCAGCCATGCCGCCCGGTTGACCCCGGGGAGAGACTGGACAGAGCACACCACAGAGGAGCGACTCCGATGACGAATCCACGCCCCGCCCCCGTTGGCCTCTACCAGATCCTGCAGGACTTCGAGTGCCCCACGGCCAGCGTGCGCGTCTTCAGGATGACATCGGCCGGCGATGCGGTGGCCGGGCACATCCACCGGCGGTCGATGCAGATTTACGTGGCGCTGGAAGGCACGGTAGTGGTCGATGTCGACGGTATCGAGACGCTCCTCGAGCCGTACGGCGCGCTGCCGGTCTGGCCGGGGAGCCGGCATAGCGCGACGCCGGCGGGCGCCGACGCGGTGCTGATGAACATCTCCATCCCTCCGCTGGCTGCCGACGACCAGATCGCGTCGCCGCTGCCCCAGCACGAGGCGCCGGACCTGGTGCTCCCGCACAGCGGGGACGACCTGGAGGACTGATCGAGCGCTCGGCGCGATGGGCGCCGAGCATTTCTTGGACGGGTGCGGCCGGCGGTCCTACGATCCGGCCCACTATGTCCACCTACCGCATTTTGCTGACCCCTGGCGATGGCATCGGGCCCGAGGTGATGGAAGAGGCGCTGAAGGTCCTCGGCCGCATCGAGAAGCGCTTCAAGCACGAATTTCAGTACGAAGAAGAGACGATCGGCGGCGCCGCCATCGACAAGTACGGAACCGCTTTGCGGCCAGAGACGGTGGCCCGTGCGAAGGCTTCGCGGGCGGTGCTGTTTGGCGCCGTGGGCGGGCCCAAATGGGATGACCCGAAGGCGGCTGTCCGTCCCGAAGACGCGATCCTGGGGATGCGCAAGCAACTCGGGCTATTCGCGAACCTTCGCCCCGTGCGCATCCACAGCGAGATGATCGACGAGAGCACACTCAAGCCGGAGGTGCTCCAGGGCGTCGATATGGTCGTGATCCGGGAGCTCACGGGAGGGTTGTACTTCGGCCAACCCAAGAAACGCTGGGAAAACGCCAGCGGCCGCCAGGGCGTCGATACGCTGCGCTACAGCGAGAAGGAAGTCGCGCGCGTGTGCCACGTCGCCTTCCAGCTTGCTCGCCAGCGGCGCAAGAAGGTGACCAGCGTCGATAAGGCGAACGTGCTCCGCACGGGCCAGCTCTGGCGGGAGATCGCGAGCGAGGTCGGCAAGCAGTACCCCGATGTGGAGCTCGAACACATCCTGGTCGATGCCTGCGCCATGTACCTGGTCCGGAGGCCGGCAAGCTTCGATGTCATCGTCACGGAGAACATGTTTGGCGACATCCTGACCGACGAAGCGGCCATGCTGGCGGGCTCGATGGGGATGATGCCATCGGCCAGCCTGGGACGGCGGCGGAAGGATGGCACGGGCATTGGGCTGTACGAGCCGATCCATGGCAGCGCCCCCGATATCGCAGGGCAGAAAAAGGCCAACCCGCTCGCGATGATCCTCAGCGCCGCCATGATGCTCCGTCTTTCGCTCGGACTCGAAGCGGAGGCGGCGGCCATCGAGGAGGCGGTGGATGGCGTCATCAGAGAGGGTTACCGGACTCCTGATATCGCAGGGAAGGGCGCGGTCGTGGTCGACACCGCAAAGATGGGAACGCTGGTGGCCGAGCGAGTCTAGCGGGGATGGTGCGCGCGCGGACAGGGAACCTTCGCGGTGGTAGAATGCACGCGCTGTATACAATCCTGACCCGAGGAGTCCGCCCATGTCCGAAGCCGTCGCCCGAGGTCTCGAGGGCGTCAACGTCGCCGCGACCAAGCTCTGCCGTATCGATGGCCAGAAGGGCGAGCTGATCTATTCCGGCTACAACATCTACGACCTGGCGGAGCATTCCACCTTCGAGGAAGTCGCGTTCCTGCTGTGGAACCTGCGGCTCCCTTCGAAGCAGGAACTTGCCGACCTGGAAGAGGAGCTGCGGCGGGAGCGGCCGCTTTCGGACCTGAACGCCCGTGTTCTTCGCGAGATCATCGGCCAGATCCGCCCCATGCGGGCGCTCGAGATCGCCGTCATCATCGCCGGTGCGCTCGACCCGAAATCGAGCGACCTGACCAACCACCAGCTGAAGCGAACGGCCGCCCTCCTGACGGCACGCATGCCCACGGTGTTGGCCACCTACCACCGGCTGCGCCAGGGGCTTGACCCGGTGCCGCCGCGTGACGACCTCGGTCACTCGGCCAATTTCCTCTGGATGCTGAACGGCCGTGAGCCGAACGAGCTCGAGGCGCGTGTGTTCGATGTGGCCATGATCCTGCACGCCGAGCACGAGATGAACGCGTCGACCTTCTCGGCGCTCGTCACTGCATCGACGCTCAGCGACATGTATTCGGCGACCGCCTCGGCGATTGGCACGCTGAAGGGCCCGCTCCACGGCGGCGCGAACGAAGCAGTGTACAAGACGCTCGAGGCCATCGGCGTCGAGGCGAACATCGCGCCTCACGTGGAGGCGATGCTCGGCCGTGGCGAACGCGTGATGGGCATCGGCCACCGTGTGTACAAGACTACGGACCCGCGCGCGATCATCCTCGAACGGCTCGGGCACCAGCTGGCCGAGACCTCGCCGGACCGGAAGTACTTCGACCTTTCGCTCAAGCTCCGCGACTACCTCGCACGGAAGCTGGAAGGCAAGCCACTGTACCCGAACGTGGACTTCTTCAGCGCGTCGGTCTACAAGATGCTTGGTATCCCGAGCGACCTCTACACGCCCATCTTTGCCATGTCGCGCATCACTGGCTGGACGGCGCACATGCTCGAGCAGTACGCCGACAACCGCCTGGTGCGGCCGAACGCGCTCTACGAAGGCGCAGAAAACCGCGAATACGTGCCGCTCGACCGGCGGTAACGGCCCGGCGAGGCTGACGAACACGCGGGAGGCCGGGCTCGCCAGGCCTCCCGCCGCTGTTTCTCTGCAGACGGGGGCCCCGCGTCCTGGGCGATCGATATTGGTAACTGTCATCTTGACCTTCGAGTAGGGTGCCGCGGTCATAGACGCCCTAACCTTCCCGTCGTGGAAAACGTGCGATTCACCCCCCGGCAGCGACAGGTTCTCGAGCTACTGGTGAAGCGGTATAGCAATGAGCAGATCGCCGACGAACTTGGCATCTTGGTCGAAGGCGCGAAGTGGCACGTCCGCGAGATACTGGAGGCAACCGGGACATCGAGCCGGGAAGAGGCGGCCGAAATGTGGCGCGCCTACAACGGCCTTCCGCGCCGCCTGTGGCGGATGACGTGGAGCGCGACCGGAGTGACGGTCCTGGTAGGCGGGTCTGCCGTAGTCATTCTGCTCACCTTTGCGGCGTTCATCGCGCTTGGCGGCCGGCGCGACCAGTCCCCGGCGGCGACGGACTCCAGCCTCACGGCAACAACAACGGCCACGGCAGGGCCCACCGCCGCTCCGACTATTGCGGCAACGATGTCCGTCCCCGGGACGCCATCACGGTCCACCGGAGACGCGTTTCTCGATAGCGTCACTGCGTCGATCGAGTCCAACGTGAGCCCGCCGTTGGCGGACCTTGCCGGGCAGGTGTTGCCATGCAGCGAAGAGCCGATGAACACGGCTCCAGAATGCCCGCCCGGCGCAGTCACCGGGAGCCCGGTGCTCTCGATGATCACGTTCCAGTGCCAGGTTGGCTGGAGTGCGCTCACCCAGGGCCTGCAGATCCTCGATGCTCGGGACCGCCTGACGCTGCACTCAGTGCTCATCGGTGGCGCCACCTACACCCGTCCTCCCGCTGCCGACGCAGTTCCGGACTACTGGATGCTCTTCACGAACTCGGCGCCGGGCCTCCCACAGGGGTACGCAATAGCGGTGAAGGACAACAAGATCGTGTCGTGGGGCAGGAGCTGTGGGCCGTTCGCGATACTGGAAGAGCGCCTGACAACGGGCTCGGCCGGGTATCTCCTGGCGCCACCCTAGAAGATCGTGCGGTGCCCCATTCCTCCGGAGCGCTTCATCTCCTCGAAGCCTTCCTCGCCCTCGGCCCGGCGCCGCTCGCGCTCGATGGCTTCCAGCTCCTCGCGCCGCTCCCGTTCCTCGGCCGTCTCGACGACGAGGGCGCCGTGGACATCGACTTCGACAACGGCATCCATCGGGTCACTGATGAGGGCATAACGGGTACCGCCGACGAACGTCAGCGGGCTGTGGTCACGGTTTTTCAAGAGCCACTGCTGGGCGTAGGCCTCGTCATCGGCCTGCACCTTCACCACATTCCCCACGAAGAGCGTATGGTCGCCGATCCGGATGACGTCCTGGACGGTGCACTCGATCCAGGCGAGACAGCCTTCGAGCAGCGGTGCATCGATGATCAACGGACTGAAGGTCGCCAGTCCGGACGCCTCGATCTTGTTGGTGTTGAGGCCGGTGACACTTCCGAAGAACGCCGTGTGCTTCAGGAGTGCTGGGCCCGGGATGTTGATCGCAAACGCCTCGCTGAAGCGGATCATGTCGGCGGTGTGGCGATGCGGATGGATGACGCAGCCCACCAGGGGGGGCTCCATCGAGAGCGGCGCCATCCAGGCGATGGGGGCTGCATTGGCGATGCCGCGCCAGGCCGTGGTGACGATCCCGACGGGGCCGGGGTTCAGCAGGCGGCGGGCATCGGTGACATCGCAGAGACGGCGCATGGATCAGTTCCGGGCGCACGAAAAGGCCGGGCGTGCGCACCCGGCCTCCATCATGCACGAAAAGCAGCTCAGTGGCGGCCGCTGCCGTTCGCGGCCATCCGCCGCCAGCGAAGGAAGTTCCAGTAGGAAAGCAGCTCGGGCAGGTCCTCGGGGTGCTTCTCGAGCTCGCCAATGAGCTCCGCGATGTCGCTGTCCTTCACGTACAGCATGTCGCCGTCTTCACCGAGGAAGTAGTGCAGCGGGCGATTGAGGATGCGGGCGACGCTGAGGAGCATATCGATGCCCACGGAGCGCTGGCCGGCTTCGTAGAGGCTGATGGCGCTCTGGGTGGTGTTGAGCGCCTGGGCAAGCTGACCCTGGCTCATGCCGGCATCGCGGCGAGCGGCGCGAATTCGATTGCCGAGGCTCGCGGAGACAGGCGCCTTTCCGGTTTCGGACGTAGCTTTGATCATGTTGGCTTCGACTCCAGGTAGGGACCAATGGAATGGCCCGCTGTCCTGGGGGGACGGGGGCCAATTGCCCTATCAAGGTACGAATCTCATCGCTTCGGGTCAATCGAACTCGCACGTTGGCACAATTTCGCAACGTCAATTCCGCCGGAATGGCTTCCGGCTGCCTCGCGGGCGCAGGCGGCCGGCACGGATGGCTCGTGCACGAGCCTTTCCAGGAGCCCGCGTATGGCATAACCGGGGCGGCGCCTATACTGGCCATGATGGGTGAACAGCACGAACTTGAACTCGGTTCGACCAGCGAAGAAGAGACGCGCCAGCTCGGCGAGCGCATCGGGAGGCTCCTGAAACGGGGGGACATCCTTTTGCTGAGCGGCGACCTGGGCACCGGCAAAACGTGCCTTACCCAGGGCATCGGCCGGGGCCTCGCGTGCGAGGGACAGGTGAACAGCCCCTCGTTTGTGCTCATGAACGAATATGCCGGCCGGGAAACGCTCTACCACGTCGACCTTTACCGCATCGAGGATGTGGAGGAGCTCGACGACCTGGGCCTGTGGGATTACGCCGAAAAGGGCGTGCTCGTCATCGAGTGGCCTGAACGCGGGGCCGAATTGCTCCCGGGCGATGGGCTCGTCGTCGAGCTGCGCGCCGGCGCGCTCGGCCCCCGCAGCCGGAACCTGCGATTCATTCCGCGTGGCCCGCGCGGAGAAGAGCTTGTCGCATCGCTCGGGGCCGCGTGAGCACCATCCTCTGCATCGACACCGCGTCTGACCGGTTCGCGATCGCTGCCGACCGCGACGGTTACGTCACGAGCTTTGACGCTGAGGCGCGCCACGACCATTCGTCGCTGCTGCTGCCAGCCATTGCCTCGCTGCTGGGCGATAGGGACCCCATCGAGGCCATCCTGGTGGTGACGGGGCCTGGAGCGTACGCCGGGGTGCGCGTGGGCATCGCCACGGCAGAAGGCCTGGCACTCGCCCGGGGGGCTGCCATTTTCGGCATCGGGACCATGGAGGCAATCGCGCTGGCGCGTACCCGGGCTGGCGAGACCGGGCCGTTCACGGTCATCCACCCGGCCGGCCGCGGGCAGTTTGCCTGCCAGCGGTTCGAGGCAGGGGCGAGCCCGGGCGCAATCGCCATCGCGGCACCGGCGGACCTCGAGCCCGAAAGCCGCGGAGAAGGTGCGAGCCAGTTCGGCGGCATCGAAGTCACGCCCTTGGAGCGCGCGCTGGCCGCGCTCGGGGACCGCGCACCGCGGATCCGGGCAGGCGAGATCAGCGCCGGGGCGGAGGCGTTCTACCTGCGCGAGCCCAGCATCACCGTTTCGCGGCGGCAGCGCGCCGCTGCTTCATGACACCTGGAGGAACCCGTGGAACAACGTGAACGCACCCTTGTGCTGGTGAAGCCCGATGCCATGCAGCGCGGCCTTGCCGGCGAAATCATCGGCCGGCTCGAACGCCGTGGACTGCGCATCGTTGGCATGAAGCTCATCCACATCAGCCGCCCCCTCGCCGAAAAGCACTACGCCGAGCACAAGGGGAAGAGCTTCTACGAGGGCCTCGTCGAGTACATCACCAGCTGCCCTGTCATCGCCGCGGTCTTCGAGGGCACGGGCGCCGTCCCCGTGGTGCGCGCCACGATCGGGTCGACCGACCCGGCGGCGGCGGCCCCCGGCACCATCCGCGCGGACTTCGGCATCGAACGCGGCCGCAACCTGGTCCATGCCAGCGACAGCCCGGAGAGCGCGGCCCGCGAGGTGAGACTGTTCTTCAAGCCTTCGGAGCTGGTGGAGTGGGGCCGCGACGTGGACCGCTGGATCTTCGAGTAGAAGGCCGCTATCGGCTTCGGCTTCACGAGGCCGCGGCTGCCTGGCGTTGCTCGAGGCAACGCTCGATGAGCCGCAGGCCGAACTCGACGCCGATGGCGAGGGCATCCTCATCGATCATGAACGCCGGGTCGTGGTGCCTGCCCGCAATACCCTTTGCCTCGTTGCGGGCTCCCAGCCAGAAGTAGCAGCCAGGGCGCTCCTTGAGGAAGAAGCCCATGTCCTCGGCGCCCATGGTAGGTGCCGAGAGGATCGCCTGGTGGCCGAAATACGCCGAAGCCTCCTCGCGGACGAGTTCGGTGACGGCCGGGTCGTTCACCAGGGGAGGGCAGCTCGTCGAATGCTCGAAGGTGTACTTCGCATCGAAGGCCGCACACACCCCCGTGAGTATCTCCTCGGTCCGGCGGAGCATCGCATTCCTCACGGCGTCGGTGTAGCTGCGGATCGTGCCCGTCATGGTCGCCGATTCGGCGATGACGTTGCCACGGAACCCGGCAGCCACCTTGCCGACGGTGAGGACGGCCGATTCTGAGGGCGCCACCGAGCGGCTGACCACCGTCTGGAGGGCGGTGATCACGTGCGCGGCCACCACGACGGCGTCAATGGACTGGTGGGGGGCGGCCGCGTGCCCGCCCCGCCCCTCGATGGTGATGCGGAAGGCGGTGGGCGCCGCGAAGAACGGGCCTGGCGCCACGTTGATCGCACCCAGGGGGATATCGGCGCTGATGTGTAACCCGAGGGCCGTGGAGACTCGCGGGGATTCGAGAACGCCATCGGCGATGCACGCCTGGGCGCCCCCCGCTGCTTCCTCGGCCGGCTGGAAGACAAACCGCACCGAGCCCGGGAGCGTCTCGCGGCGCGCGGCAAGGATTTCGGCGATACCGAGCGCGATAGCCATGTGCGTATCGTGTCCACACGCGTGCATCACGCCGTCGTTCTTCGAAGCGAAGGGGAGGGCGCTCTTTTCCGGTACGGGGAGGGCATCCATATCGGCCCGCCAGAGGATGCATGGGCCACGCTTCTGGCCCTCCACCAGCGCTGTCGCGCCTGTGCGGGCGATCGGCCGGACGTCGGAGAGGCCGAGCTCCCGCAGGTGTTCGAGCACGCGCTGCTGCGTCCGCCGTTCTTCCCACGAAACTTCAGGGTGCTCATGCAGGTCACGACGGATGGAAACGATGCGCTCGTGGATCGCCTGGACTTCGGGCCGGATGGGGAGGCGCTTCATGGACGAAGCTTAGCAGGTGCAAAAGCGCCCGCGGTCATTCTCCCCCGGCGGGGACCACCGCTGCCACGGAGCGGCCGCGGCCCAGCACACGCTGGATGGACACTCCCTGGACAAACGCGACACCAACCAGGATGCAGGCGAGGCCTGCCAGCATGTTCCAGCCCACCCGCTCATCGAGGACGGCCCACCCGACCACCACGCCTACCGGGGGGATGAGGTAGGTCACCACCGAAGCACTCACGGGCCCGGTTTCCTGGATGAGCCACATGTAGGCGGCCACCGCCACCCCGGACCCGAGCGCTCCCAGGGCGAGCACGCTGAGCACGACATTGGGCTCCCATTCGCCCGAGTAAGAGCCCGTGGCAGCCGCCAGGGGAGCCAGGTAAAGGGCCGCGAAGCCGACCTGTCCGCTGGCGAGCACGAGCGGTGGCACGTGCGCCAGGTGCTTCCGGATATAGACCGCGGAGGCGCCGTAGGAGAGCGTTGCGCAGAGGATGAGGAGGATCGCCAGGGTCTCGCCGCCTTGGACGTGCGTGATGTCATCGCCCATCAGCACGATGATGCCGGCGAACCCGAGCGCGAGCCCCAGCGCCTTGAGGCCGCTCACGCGCTCGGCCTGGAGGAGCGGCACCGAAAGGAGGGCGATCCAGAGCGGCGCTGTGGAGTTCGCGATCGCGGCCACGCCGCTGGGGACGCGGCTCCCCGCCATGCCGAAAATCGTCCACGGAAGGGCGAAATTGACGAAGCCCAGGCCTGCGAGCGCCAGCCAGGTCGAGCGCGGCTGGCGGAAGCCACTCCGTGCGTGCCACGCGAAGGGCACAAGGCTGAGGCCACCAAGCAGCGTCCGCAGTGAGGACATACCCATGGGCCCAATGCCCGAATCGACGATCACCCGGATGAACAGGAAGGAGCAGCCCCACGTGAATGCGAGGATGGACAGCACTGCGAACTGGCGGGTAGTCACGGCGTGGAAAACGTTCCTCCTGCACCAGCGTAACGCCGCACCGGCATAGCGACCGCTGCCACCTTCACACTTCCTGGTACTGCAATTGGTATGTGTTCGAAAGCAGGGCCCGCCAGTCAGACTCCGGCAGGGGCGCGCCGGTGAATCCGGGGCACTCCACATGGCCGAGCAGGAGGGGCACCGGGCTGGGGGCAATGCCCGAGAGCGCTGACTCGATGCTCGCTCTGCCGTGCGGCAGCGCGGGCGCTGCCACGCGCCCGCGCTCGCTATCGACGAAGACAACGAAGTGCGGGTAGAGGCGGCACGCGTTCGGCCGGCCGGTATAGACCGTGCAGCCGAGGTCCGCACCGAGGAACCGGCACCTGCCTTCGCGCCGGGCCAGCAAGAAGGGCTGCGCAAGGGGAAGCTCAATCGGCACCCCATCATCAAGTTCCAGGAACTCGATGCGCTGCATCCCGGTTTTCCGGGCCATCCGGATGGCCTCGGATTCCCCCAGGTTCACGCTGAAGGCGTGGCAGCAATGCGCCCCGCAGGCCTCGGGCTGGCAGATGAACGCCGGGCTCCCGGGCAAGATCAGCGAGTAGGCGCCGAACCGGTCCCGGACCTGCTCCCAGGCCGCGGCCATGCTGCGGAGAACGGGCGACTGGTCCACGCATCGATCGTAGGGGCCGGGACGATACGGTGCATTGATGAAACCTTGGCGCTGCTGAAGGCAATTTCATTGCCCCACAGTCTGTGGCACCGTATCCTGTCGGCTCGCCGGGGCGGGGTAGGGGCACCCAGAAGATGAGCAACGATCCGAATGTCGACACGATGTCGTTGGAAGAACGAACGCGCCTGCGGAAGCAGATGAGCGACCAGGCCGTGAAGCTGGCGGTGAACAGCCGCTGGCAGGAGGCCGCCAACCTCAATCGCGAATACATCCGCACCTTCGGTGAGGAGGCCGAGGCGTATAACCGCCTGGGCAAGGCCCTGACCGAGTTGGGCCAGATTTCCGATGCGCGCGAGGCCTATGGCAAGGCGCTCGACCTCGACCCCACGAACACGATCGCGCGGCGGAACCTCGACCGCCTGGCGGTGATGAAGGACACGGCCGCTGCCAGCGCGGCACCCAGCCAGCTCGATACCCGCCTGTTCGTTGAGGAGACCGGCACCGCTGCGGTTGCCAGGCTCCAGGCGACCAACCCGGAGGTGAGCGCCCTCCTGGATGCCGGCGACATCGTGAACCTGGAGGTGCAGGGCAACGCCGTAAACGTGCTGACCGTGAAGGGCGACTACGTCGGCATGGTCGAGCCACGCATCGGGCTGCGCCTTTCGAAGATGATGACCGCGGGCAACCAGTACAGCGCCGCCATGGTGACCACCACAGGGGAATTGAAGGTGATGCTCCGGGAAACCTTCAAGCATCCCTCGATGATCGACAAGGTCAGCTTCCCCACGGGCCGCACCTCGGACATCCGCGCCTATACGCGCAAGGGCTTGCTGCGCCGCGAGGAAGACGAGGACTTCGAGTTCGGTGACGACGAGTACGTCGAGGAAGAGCCTGATGAGGGCTGGAGCGAAACCAGCGATGAGCTCGACGGCGGCACCGGAATCGACGTCGATACCGACGACGAAGGGTTCGACTAGACCGCTGTGGCTCTCAGACGGAAAGGGGCTCGCCGTGGCGGCGGGCCCGGTTCGCCGCGGCTCGCGTACAATCCCTCCTCTGAAGGAGGCCGCAGTGATTTCAAAGCAGGAACTGGTCGAGGGCATCCGGTTCGCCGGGAGGCGCGCTGCCGCGGCCGCGCAAAACACGAAGGACTGGGCGCACCAGCTGGGCCACCAGTGGACAAGCGGGGACGCATTCCGTCACATCGCAGCCACGGCCCCGGGCCTGAGCGGCCTCTATCCGCTGCTCGATGCCGGCGTGCTTTCGGGGATCGGCGCCGATCGGATCGCCCAGGGCAATGCCGTCGCGATTGCCGGGCTGAACGAGAAGACGCGCGAGGAAGTCATCCAGGCGATCATCGATGGGCACAACGCCTCGGCCGATTTCGCGGCCACGCTCGATGAGGCAGACCTGGCAAAGGTGATCAAGCTGGGCGGCTACGAAATGGAAAAGGCCGAGATCGTGGCCCAGATCTGGATCCACCACGCCATCGCTCATGCCTACGAGGCCAGCGCGCGCTGGCCGATCACCTGAGGGGACGGGGGAGGGATTAGTCTCGCGGCATCGGCGCTTATGCGATCTGCGATGGCTGGCGGCGGGCGATTCACCTAGACTACCGGGGCAACTCCAAACCGAAGGTGCGTCATGGAAATCGCCCCGATCCCAACTCTCGACCCGGAGATCAACCAGGTCCGCGAGGCCACGGCGAATATCGTCAACCGCTACATCATCCCCAACGAAGACCGGCTCGGCGACTACCGCAGCCCGGATACGCAACGCCTGCGCCACGAGATCCAGGAAGTCGTCAAGAAGGCGGGCCTCTGGGCCCCCCACCTGCCGAGGGAGTACGGGGGGATGGGCATCGGGTTCATGAAGCACGCCTACATGAACGAAATCCTCGCCTGGAGCCCCTACTCGAACCCGCTCTTCGGTGTCGTCGCGCCCGACAGCGGCAACCAGACCATCCTCATCAAGTACGGCACCGAAGAGCAGAAGAAGAAATGGCTCGAGCCGCTCATCGCCGGCGAGATCCGCTCCTGCTTCTCGATGACCGAGCCCGACGCGCCCGGCTCCAACCCGTACGCCATCCAGACCCGGGCTGTGCGCGACGGCGACGAGTGGGTGATCAACGGGCGGAAGTGGTTCACCTCGGGCGCCGATGGCGCCGCCTTCGCCATCGTGATGTGCCGGACAGAGGAAGAAGACGGCAGTGGCGGCGTCCGCGAGAAGATGACGCAGATCATCGTGCCGACGGACACGCCGGGCTTCAACATCGTCCGCCGCATCCCGGTCTGGGGCCACGACTCGAACCACTGCGAAATCGAGTACAAGAACGTGCGCGTGCCGGTTACCAACCAGCTGGGGCGCACCGGGAGCGGCCACCAGGCTGCCCAGGACCGGCTCGGCGCCGGCCGCGTTTTCCACTGTATGAATAGCGTTGGGCAGATGTGGAGGGCCTTCGACCTGATGGTGCGGCGTTCCATCGACCGCGAGGTCCACGGCGGCCGGCTCGAGACAAAACAGTTCATCCAGGGCTTTATCGCCGACTCTTACATCGACATCATGACCGCCCGTCTGATGACCATCCACACAGCTGAGATGATCGACAGCGGCCAGGACCCCCGCACCATCATCTCGGCGCTGAAGGTCTATGTGCCGGCCGCTTTCGAGCGCGTCGTCGACCGCGCGATCCAGGTCCACGGTGCGATGGGTGTGTCGGGCGATACGCCGCTCGCTGGCATGTATACCGGCGCGCGCACCCTGCGCCTGGCCGACGGCCCGGATGAGGTGCACCGCATCCTCATCGCGAAGAACGTCCTCAAGAAGTACCACGACGGGGGCAGCTGGGACTTCGGCGTGTAGGCGGCGCCGAACGCTTCACGACAGCCACGGGCGGGTCATCCTCAGCGGCGGGCCCGCCTTTTGTTCGCAGTCACGAGCTCGTGGCTGCGGTGGATCCAGGCGCAGGTGATATCGAATTCGGACTCGCTGGAGATGATGGCCATCACCCAGTGGTTGCGGGCGAGGTAGGGCGCAGGGCGCACGAATGGCAACGTGAGCGCCTCTTCAGACTCGGCCGGGCTGAGCTTCAGCGAGACATGGGCGCCGTCGTCGTGGCAGGAGACCAGTGCGAACATCCTGCCATTCGGCGCCTTGTAGACCGCCGTCCCCGGCCCGAATGGGTACTCCTCGCGTGTGCCTTCGAAGGTCATGGCAAATTCGCGCAGGCGGGTGGGAAAGCCAGTGGACACGCTGCGATTCTAGCGCGATCCGCCGGAGCGCTTCGGCGGCAGGGGGATGAAGCTGCTGGTGCGGGCGATGTAGTCGGCGTAGCCCTCCCGGCGCTTCGCAAGCGACCTTTCGAGGAGGGGCACCCCGGAGACGCGCGTCAGCAGGAAGGTCATCACCACGGGGCTGAAGATGACGGCCAGGTTCGCGGGCCGGGCGGCTGCGATGAGGAAGAGCCCCCACCAGAGCACCGCATCGCCGAAGTAGTTGGGGTGGCGCGTATAGCGCCAGAGTCCGCGGTCCATCACCCGGCCCGCGTTCGCCGGGTTTGCCTTGAATCGTGCCAGCTGGAAGTCGCCGACAGCCTCAAAGCCAAGGCCGGCCGCGAAAACCGCCGCGCCGAGGTAGTCGTTCCAGGTGAGACCTTCGGGCATGCCCGAGAGCTGCGCGACCTGCAGCGGCACTGAGATGATGAACATCAGCAGGCCCTGGAGCCCGAAGACCGTGAAGAGACTGATGAGCGGGAAGCGCGGACCCCAGTGGCGCCGCATGGCCTGGTAGCGATAATCCTCGCCTTTGCCCCGGTTCCGGATGAACAGGTATGTCGAGAGTCTGAGCCCCCATGCGGAGGCGAGCAGCGTGATGAGCCACTTGCGCGCGCCGTCGCCATCGCCGGTAAAGAACGCCACCCAGGCGACCAGCACGAAGCCCGCGCCCCAGATGATGTCGACGATGCTCGCATCCTTGATGGCGACGCTCACCAGCCACGTGAGCACCATGAGGGCGAGGATCGACCCGGCCGAAGCGAGCAGGACCAGCGGGAGTTCGTGGGGCACACGTCACCTCTCGTTTGCGGAGCGTTCAGCGGAAATCCACCGGTCGATTGCCTCCCACTGGTCGAGCAGCCATGAAGCACGGGCCTCGCCCGATGTGGGAAGCTCGGCGGCAGGTACACGCCATATACGCACGCGAACCCTCCTCCCGATCAGCCCACCGCGCAGGATGTTGCGGTACTCGGTCGCAGCTTCGAGGCCGGTGTGCGCCATGAATACGACATCCACACCCCGGGCGGCCTCAAGAAGCGCCATCGATCCCCCAAGGCGCGGCGGCAGGAGGTTTCGAAGGTTGCGTGCCCGGGCGAGCAGATACTGGTCGCCCGAGGCCTCGATGCGGTCGAGGACGCGCTCGCGCCGGGCGGGAGAGAAGAGCGCGCCTTCGGGGAATATGAGCACGCCGTCGCGCTCACCGAGTCCATGTGCGAGCACGCGCACGCGCCGGACCTCGGCCTCGCTATCGCCGGTGCCGGCGGCAACGAAACAGTTGGGCAGGCGGTTGCCGACGATATCGAGGCAGGGGTCGCGGAGCAGCGAGCGGTTGATCACCCAGCGGAGCCGCAAACCGTGGGCCGCCGAGATGAGCGCCGCCGGCAGAAGGTTGTCGATGGGGCTGACATGCCGGGAGAACACCAGGACGGGTCCGGTGCGAACATGCTCATCGCCCTCGATCTCGACACGGAGGCCGAAGAGCCGGACTCCAGCGCGATAGAGGGTGCCCGCCCACCAGCACTGCAGGCGAAAGTTCCGCTCGAGGTAGCGTTCGAGGTCCGACCCGCGCGTCAGCCAGATCCAGGCGCTCGCCGCCATCCCCGCGGCTTCACAGGACAGGTAGACGTGCACCATTGCGATCGCACGGACGGTGGCGAGCCGCCGGCGGCCCACCACATCGATGGTAAGCGCCACCGGGTAGAGAAGTGGCGCCAGCGCAAACGCGACCAACCCCGCCAGCAAGAACACTGGCCCGGTCACCGCCCGGCGGCGATAGGTGGTCAGCCGGGATTCCTGCCGTGGCAGATCCCGGAGCGCCAGGGTCTCGACAGTCAGCGATTGGTCGTTCATCAGGCGGTCATCCTACTCGCAGACGGGCGGCTGATGGCACCGGCAGCCTGATCGTTTCGCCGCAGATACGGCCGCCAGCCGTTCGGCGATCACACGGGGTGCTGGAGGTGCGTGCCGGGGCGCGCGGCGGCGAATCGGTCCTGGATTCAGCGGCAGCAGTGCGAAGCCCGGCTCGTGCAGCGAGAGGTTGCAGGGGCAGGCCAGCTGAGCGATTGAGGCGGGCGTCAGTTGTCGATTGGGACGAGGTAGCTACGCACGGGGTCGCCGGCAACCCGGTGGCCGGTGCGCTCGATGCCCTCGACGCCAAATGCCGCGCGGATGCAGCGCTCTTCGGCCTCACAGACCCCGGGGTGCTGGGGCGCGACGCTCATGAGCGGGCAATGCAGGAATGCCACCCGGGCAAAGCGTCCATCGATGCTCACGGCCGGGAAGTAGCCGTTGTCCTCGAGAGCGGCGATGGTCGCCTTGAAGCGTGCCGCGGGCTCGACCCCCTCGACGCGGGCGAGGGTCTGGCGCATCTGCGCCTGGGCCATGCGGGTGAGCACCCGCTCGCGGACCTCGGGGGCCTCAGCCTCGATGGCGCCAAGTAGCGCGTCGGCGATCTCTTCGTAGAACTGGGGGAAGAGCGTCTGTCCCGCTGCCGTGAGGCTGAAGAGGTGGCGTGGCCGCCCGGGGCCGCGCCGCTCCAGGTCGAACGAGACGAGTCCCTGGTCGACCAGCGCCTGCATGTGCTGGCGGGTGGCGCCAATGGAGAGGAAAGCCTCCGTGGCGAGGGTTTCGGTGGATGCCTGGCCGTGCCGCTTCAGGATGGTCATCAACACCCGGCGAGTGGGGTCGAGAAGGTCGAGACTACAGTGGCGTGCCATAAAGCGGAGCCTACCCGTTCATGACGTACTGCGCTTGTGACGAAAGTCACCAGCTGACCCTTTTCCCGGGTTAACTCGACAAATCGGTGCAAAACCGTTCGCGGGCGGGGCCGATTCGGCCTACGCTCACATCATGACAGGCCGTCCCGGGGCCCTCGTGCTGGAGATCGTGGCGCGCGAGCGGCTTACCATGGTGGGCATCGCGCCGGCCACCGGGGCGCCCGGCGTGCGCGAAGCCGCCCTTGCGGCGCTGGACGCCGGGCGCCTGGCCGGGATGCGCTGGATGGACCACGCGTGGATAAGCCGAGCGGCCGACCCCCAGGCCTTTCTCCCGGGAGCACGGTCACTCATCGTCGTGGCCCTGCCATGCCATTCCCCCGACCCGGAGCCAGCCACGGTGGGGCCGGCCCGCGGCCGGATTGCCCGGTATGCGCGCGGCCGCGACTATCACCGGGTCTTCGAAAGCAAGCTCAGGCGGATCGCAAGAGCCATCCGCGAGGAACTGGGCGCCCGTGCACGGGCGACCGTCGATTACGGGCCGCTGCTCGAACGGCCCCTGGCGGCCGCCGCGGGGCTCGGCTGGATCGGGAAGTCGACCATGCTGCTTATCCCGGGCGCCGGGCCGTGGGTGCTCCTGGGCGTTATCGCCACCACCGCGGCGCTTGAGCCCGGCCCCCCGGTGCGCAAGAGCTGCGGCAGTTGCACGCGGTGCATCGCCGCCTGCCCTACTGGCGCCATCGCACCGGATGGGTACGCCGTGGATGCGCGCGTGTGTATCAGCTACCACACCATCGAGAACCGGGGAGTGATCCCGCGGGAGCTGCGCGCGAAGTTGAAGGACTGGGTATTCGGCTGTGACGACTGCCTGGACTCGTGCCCGGTGGGGGCCAGCGAATTCCAGGCGCACCCGGAGTTCGTCCCCGGCTCGCTCGACGATGCCCGTCCCCCGCTGCGCGACATCCTGGCGCTCGACGAAGCACGGTTTGCCGAGCGCTTCCGCGGCCGGGCGATCATGCGCGCAAAGCGCGACGGCCTGGTGCGGAACGCTTGCATCGCCATGGGAAATGTTGGCACCCCTGCCGACCTTCCAGACCTCGCGGGCGCGCTCGCGGATGGCTCTACGCTGGTCCGCGGGCACGCCGCGTGGGCCGTGGGCGCGCTCGGCGAGCGCACGGGCGCACCCGGGTGGCGCGAGCTGCTTGAAGGACGGCTGGTGGTGGAAGACGATCCCTGGGTTCGTGAGGAGCTCGCGGTGGCGCTTGCCCCCCGGGACCAGGAAAGGACCACATGGCAGACCTGACATTGCTGGAACGGCGGCGCATCGAGGCAGGAGTGCTCGTCCCCATCATCCGCGCCATGCAGGCCGAGTTTGGCGAGGAGCGCGTGAACGCGGTCGTGGCGGAAACGATCCAGGGAATCGCCCGCGCGCAAGGCACTGCAGAGCGCGATCGCACCCGGATCGAGACGATTGGACAGCTTGCTAACCGCATGACCGGCGGCGTCCTGCGCGAGGGCTCGCTCATCGTCGATGTGGTGGAGCAGGACGAGGCGCGCTTCGGCTTCAACGTCACGCGCTGCAAGTTCATGGAAATGTACGAGGAGATGGGGGCGGGCGACCTGGGATTCCTGCTCTCCTGCAACCGCGACTTCGCGATGTTCGAGGGGCTGGCTCCGGACCTGGAGTTCAGCCGGACGCAGACGCGCATGGAGGGCGCGCCGTTCTGCGATTTCCGCTACCGGGTGCGCGAAGAAAGCGAGCCCGCCGATCCCGCGAACTGCTGACGCGGCGGCCCCAACCCGGTAGGCTTGCCGGCTGACGGAAATCGCCCGCAAGGGTGCGCAGGAGTTGGACATGGGAGAGATGGTGACGTTCGCCTCGAACGGGGGCACGGCCAGCGGATACCTGGCGAAGCCGGCCGCGGGCACAGGCAAGGGCGTGGTCGTGATCCAGGAGTGGTGGGGCCTGAACAGCAACATCAAGGGCATCGCCGACCGGTTCGCCGCCGAGGGGTTCGTGGCGCTGGCGCCGGACATGTACCACGGCAAGGTTACACAGGAGCCGGACGAGGCTGGAAAGCTCCTTATGGCGCTGAACATCGAGCAGGCCGAGAAGGACCTCAAGGGGGCAGTGGCCTATTTGAAGAACCTGACCGGCGGGCCCGTGGGCACGGTGGGCTTCTGCATGGGCGGGGCACTCTCGCTCTTCGCCGCCTGCAACAGCAACGGCGATGTGGGGGCCTGCGTGGACTTCTACGGCGGCCACCCGATGGTGAAATACAACTGGGATGGTCTGACAGCACCGGTGCTGGGTATCTGGGCCGAGCACGACGACTTCGTGAATCCCAACGTCCCCACCTACAAGAAGGAACTCGAGGCCCGGAATATCGAGCACGAGTTCATCACCTACCCGGGCACGATGCACGCGTTCTTCAACGATGAGCGCCCTGAGCCAGACTACAACCCGGCGGCGGCAAAGGCAGCGTGGGAGAAGACGCTGGCCTTCTTCCGCCAGCACCTCTAGGGCAGGAGGGGCGCCGGGAGCGCCGGGCGAGAGGGACACGCATGGGAAGGCTGGATGGCAAGGTCGCGATCGTTACCGGCGGGGCATCGGGGATCGGAAAGGCCATCGTCGAAGCGTTCGTAGCCGAGGGAACGCGCGTCATCGTGGGCGATGTAGATAACGATGGCATCGGGGCGCTCATCGGCCAGCTCGGGCACAACCAGGTCGATGGCGCGCTGGTCGATGTCCGCGACGAGCCGGCGGTGGAACGGATGGTGGGGCAGGCGTTCCGGCGGTTCGGCCGGCTGGATATCGCTGTGAACAACGCCGGGGTCGGGGGGTTCTCCCCGATCCAGTCGTACCCGCTCGAGGACTGGAATCGTGTGCTCGGCATCTCGCTGACCGGCACGTTCCTGTGCATCAAGCACGAGGCGGCGCGGCTCATCGGGCAGGGGCTGGGCGGGAGCATCATCAACATCGCGAGCCTCAACGCCATCCAGCCCACCGAAGGGTTCGCGGCCTACTGCTCGGCCAAGGCCGGCGTGGCCATGCTCACGAAGGTCGCCGCGCTCGAACTTGGCCGGCACCGGGTACGCGTGAACGCGATCGGTCCCGGGCTCATCCACACGCCGGCAACCGCCGGGATGACGGCGCTGCCCGGGCTGGAGGATGCGTTCATCCACGAGGCGCCAATGGGGCGGCCTGGCGAACCCGAGGATGTCGCGAAACTCGCACTTTACCTCGCGTCGGACGATTCGAGCCTGATGACCGGCCAGACGCTCTACATCGATGGCGGCGCGAGCCTGAAGAAGTACCCGGAGCTGTTCAGCTTCTTCGGTGTGGGCTAGGGCTGGAGATCAGCGCCGCCGGTCCTGTCCCGGCCCCTGGCCTTCGTCCTGGCTCCTGAAAACCTTCTTCATCAGGTCGACCCACTGGCGGTGGGCAACTTCCCACGGGAAGTCCGGGTCGTCGGTGTGGGGCGGGTCGTAGCGGACCTCGCCGAAGAGGCGGACGTCCGGCATCGCCTCCCTGGCCAGGCGGCGCGCCTCATCGCTGATGTGCACTGAATCTCGCGCGCCGGGCAACACAACGGGCGGCACGGCTCCATCGCCGCCACCGGACCGCGCAGCGGGCAGGTATGCGGCAATCGCGGATGCCCCGGAAACGGGGACGGTGCTCATGGCGCGAACTCCCGGACCCGTGCTGCAATCCGCCCTCAAGCAACACGGGGTATCACCTAGGGTTTCGCACGTAAGGGCCGGTGCGAAGGGCAGGAGTTCGGTTACGGCCCGGTGGATCCCCGGTGGCCGCTACACGTACTCGAGCAACTGCATGCCCAGCCCGCCGAGCTCGCCCGCGGGAATGCTGGTCCGGCGGGTCCCGGGGATGACGCCGGGCTCCGGGTCCGGGACGGTAAACCCGCGTTCGCGGGCCAACTCCACGGCTTCGTCGAGGGGGCCCGCGACCTCCCAGGCCGCCATCGAGGCGAGCGCTGCCGGGCGCCCGGCCATCCGGCTGCCGGGGCCATCGGGACCCAGGAGCTCGAAGATGGCATCGCCCACCTGGAGCTGGCGAATGGTCATCCCGGGCGCCCGGATTTCTCCGGCGACCGGCACGCCGAGCGTGTCGCTCCAGAAGGAGGTGGCCCTCTCGATATCGGGGGCAATGGCCGCAAGGTGGTCCAGCCGCTTCAGGGGGAACGCGTGGGCGAAGCGCCCTGCCGCCAGGGAGCGGTCGTAGCGCGCTTCCCAGGTCTCCGGGTAAGAGAGCAGCGTCAGGGCAAAGGGGAGGGCTCCACCGGTATCGATAACGGCCGTGTCGGCCACCTTGCGGCCGTCACTGGCATGCACCTCCCGGCGATCGACCGCCAGACCCGCAGCAGCGAGCCGATGAGCTGCTCCGGCCATATCATTCGACCCGAAGGCGACAGAGGAGAGCGCACCGCCCCCATCGATGGCCCCCAGGTAGTGTGCGCGCGACCCGGCGGCCACCACCTGCCGGTCCGTCACCTCCAGGAGCTCGATGTACGTGTAGTTGGCGGCGCTGGAACCGACGAATGCGGCCCGGTTGGCCGTGCCCATCGCCCCGTGCGCGGTGCGGGGCGTGAGCGCGAGGCCCAGGCGTTCGTAGCTGCTCGCGGCAGCGGCAAGGTTGGGGACAGGCACGATGAGGTGGTCGATGCGGTCGAGCATCGCAGGATTGTACCGCCCGAGCGCGACCGGGAGCGCTGACGTAGACTCGCTGCCGCACGCACGCACGGAGGGCACAGCACATGAGGACCGGCGAGACCAGGCTTGCATCGAAGGGGGCGCAGCTGTTCGCGCAATGGTGGCTGCCCGAGGGAGAGCCACGGGCCATCGTCGCGATTGTTCACGG
This sequence comes from uncultured Anaerolineaceae bacterium, assembly GCA_964648195.1. Taxonomy (GTDB): domain Bacteria; phylum Chloroflexota; class Dehalococcoidia; order Tepidiformales; family Tepidiformaceae; genus Amarobacter. The sequence goes on from CAZYLL010000002.1 coordinate 63,386, forward strand.
CTACGCAGAGCACAGCGGCCGCTATACGCAGACCGCTGCCGACCTGGTGGCACGGGGCTACGGCGTCGAAGCGGTAGACCTCCGGGGCCATGGCCGTTCCTCGGGGGAGCGGGTGCACGTCGACACGTATGACGAGTACCTCGACGATGTCGACGCTTTCCTGGAGCGGGTGGGCGCGGTCCACCCGGGCAGGAAGCTGTTCCTGCTGGGGCACAGCATGGGAGGAGGCGTGGTGACTTCGTACGTGATCGAGCGCAAACCTCCGCTCGACGGGGTCATCCTGAGCGGCGCGGCGATGCTCGCGCGGCGGGAAGAAGCACCGGCCGGCGCCACCCCGCCGCCGCCAAGGACGGGTCCGCTGCCGGCGGAGACCATCTCGCGTGACCCGGCGGTTGTGGCTGCCTACGAGAACGACCCCCTGGTCTACCGCGGCGCGCCACCTGCGCGGACCGGGGCGGCGTGGGCTGCTGCCTATCAGCGGGTGCAGGAGGGTATGGCCGGCATCGCGTACCCGTTACTCATCCTGCACGGGACGGATGACAGGCTCGTGCCGTACCGCGGCAGCGTGCAACTCCACGAGACCGCCTCCTCGTCGGACAAGACACTCCGGCTGTACGAAGGGCTGTATCACGAGGTGCTGAACGAGCCGGAACGCGACAAGGTGGTCGCTGACATCCTCGGATGGCTGGACGCACGGAGCTGAGGAGCCAAATGAAGACATCGTTCTACGAAGCCGACGCCTTCACCGGGAGCAAGGGCGAACACTACTGCACGATCGATTCGGACTACCGCTGGGAGAAGGGCGACGAGGTGTGGATCGAGACCGGAGGGAAGCGGGTCAAGCTACGCATCACCTGGGTGAACGTGACCGTGAAGGACGGCGTCGTGACGCGTGAGCTGCTGGGGCTCAAGCTGTAGGAGGACCGGTCAGTCGTCGCCAGCTTCGTCGCCGGCCACCCCGAGCTGGGCTTTCTTCGCCGGGATCTCTTTGGCGACCTCGCGGAGGGTGTCGAGCACCCTGTTGTTCACGGCGTCGCGGGCAGCCCTGATCGCGGAGAAGACCGCGCGGGCGTTGGAGCGGCCGTGGCCGATGACCACGATGCCATCGACGCCGACGAGCTGGGCTCCGCCGTATTCGGCGTAATCGAGGCGGCGCTTCACCTTGCGGAGTTCCGACATGAGGATGAGGCCGGCCGCCTTGTTCCACGGCGTGAGCTCGACCGCTTTGCGAAGCTCGGTGAAAAGCATCTCGGCCATGCCCTCGGCGGTCTTGAGCACCACGTTGCCGGTGAACCCGTCCATCACTGCCACATCGCAGATGCCGCGCGTAAGGTCTTTGCCTTCGATGTTGCCAATGAAGTTGAGGCGGCTTGCGCGGAGCGCCTGGTTCACCTCGATGGTGAGCTGATTGCCCTTGCTGTCCTCTTCGCCGATGGAAAGCAGCCCGACTTTCCGGTTGCTGACTCCGAACATGCGCTCCATGTAGGCGGCGCCCATGTAGGCGAACTGCACCAGGTGGATGGGGCGGCAATCGGCGTTGGCGCCGACGTCGAGGAGCATCGTGAGGCGGCCCTCGCCCGTCGGGAAGATGGTCGCCAGGGCCGGGCGCCCGATTCCCTTGATGCGGCCCAGGGTCAGCAGGGCGGCGGCCATCGAGGCGCCGGTATTGCCGGCAGTGACGAACGCATCGGCCTTGCCTTCCTTTACCATCCGCAGGCCGACGTTGATGGAGCTGTTCGGCTTGGCCTTCACCGCATCGGTCGGGTGTTCATCCATCTCGATGACTTCCGGCGCCTCGACAATGCGGAGCCCCTTCACCTCGGCCGTGCCCTGCATCTCGTGGCGGATTGCGCCGGTCTGGCCCACCAGCATGAGCTCGACACCCAGCCCGCCGACCGCCATGAGCGCTCCAGCCACGATTTCGCCGGGGGCGTTGTCGCCCCCCATCGCGTCGACCACAATTCGAGCCGTCATCCGTTCGTCCTCCGCGCGATGGCGATCATCCGCTCGCTATCGTTCGTCAGTGGGCCAAGGTCATAGTCTCCGTACAGGTCGACGAGCGCCAGCCCGGCCATCTCCAACAGGTATTCGAGCTCGAAGCGGTAGACGTATCGCAGGCGGTGCTGGCTCACGCGGCGGCGCACGGACCCATCCTCGCCGAGCGTCTCGTAGGTGATGCGAAGGTCGCGCGTTTGCGATGCGAGGTCGTCTTCGTGCATGTGCCAGCAATCGAAGCGCACTCCGGACGCCGTTTCGCCGGTGAACGTCAGGATGGGCTGGCCGCTGGTCGAAGGGTCCAGCCAGAGGGCCGGTCCAGGAACGTCGATGGCAAGCAGCCCGTTGAAGGTCAGCAGTCCGGCGATCTTGCGGAGCATCGCCAGCTGGGCCTCGCCGTCCTCGCAGTACAGGAACACATCGAACGGGAGCAGCACGAACCCGTACTGGTCCGGTTCGAGGGCGAGTTCCGCGAATTCACCTTCGAGCAGGGTGACGTCGATCGCCTCTTCCTCGGCGCGGGCGCGGGCAAGCTGCAGCATCGCCGGCGAGGGGTCGATGCCGGTCACCACGTGCCCGTGGAGGGCGAGCTCGAGCGAAATTCTGCCGGTTCCGCAGCCGATTTCGAGCACGGGCCGGTCGGTCCGCCCGGCGAACGAGAGCCAGAGGCCGATGTCATCGGCGAAGGTGGAATGGATGGCGTCGTAGAAGTCCGCATCAACGGCGTAGGGGTCCGGCACGGTGCGATTGTCGATTGGCGCTCGCTGCTTGTCGAACCTGGCAGGTTCTGCGCCGGCGCGATGTAATCCGCATCATTGTTGGAGTGGCGGCCGACTGCCGAAGGTGAACGTATGAAGCACCTGGTGTTCGGCCTGGCGATGGTGCTGGTGTACTTCGTGTTCCCCGGCTGCGTGGGAGGAGGCTAAGAGCGCCGGCGCTCTTCAGCCAGCAGGCGTGACAGCACCAGGTAGTCGCGGTCGCTGTGGGTGACGTGGGCGGGCACCATCGACTCCCCCAGGGCGTTGCACGTGGACTTGGTGAGGGCGAGCGAGACAGGGTCCTTGGCGAGCAGCTTGCGGGCGAGGTCGCGGGCGGTGGAGATGAGCTCCGCATCGGGCACGCGATGGTTCAGGAAGCCCCAGTGCAGGGCGTCCTCGCTCGAAAACCGGTCGCAAGTCATCACGAGTTCCTTGGTCCGTGCCGGGCCGAGCTCGCGCATCAGCCGGGGGAGCGCGTTCCAGGTGAGCGGGATTTGGAGGTCGACCTCGGGGATAGAGAACCAGCTCGACTCGGCGGCGATGCGGATGTCGAGGCAGGCGAGGAACACTACCGCGCCACCGATTGCGAGGCCGTTCACCGCCCCGATGGTGACCTGGTCCAGCCCTTCCAGCGCGGCGCACGTGCGATTCCCGGCACTCGAGCGGATGCGTTCGCCCAGGGGCGAGGGCGCGGCAGGAGCGGCCCCGAGGGGCGAGCGGCCGGCGGCCGAGGAACTGGCGCCAAGGTCCGCGCCCGCGGAGAACGCCCGGCCCGCGCCGGTGAGGATGACCACGCGCGCTTCCGCGTCGTCCGCGAGCTCGCGGCAAGCCTGCTGGAGCTCCGCATGCATGCGGAAGTTGATGGCGTTCAGCTTCTCGGGACGGTTGAGGGTGATAGTCACCAGGCCCGGGAGCTCGCTATCGCGTTCAACGGTGATGGTTTCCACGATGGCCTCCGGGCGGGTCAGAACGGCCGCACGTCGCGTGCATAGTCACGGCCGCCACGCACAGTCACACGCATGATGGCGCCAGCGCGCGAGTCGTCCTCGATGAGCTCGATAACGCCAGCGGCAACTTCCGCGGGCTGGAGGATGCCGCCTACCATGCGTGCCACCTCCTCGACCCGCTCATCGCCCTCGCGCCGAACCAGGGGCGTATCGGTGAAGGTCGGGCAGATGGCATTGACGCGAATCCCGTCTTCCTGGGCAAGGTGGGCGAGCGAGCGCGTGAAATTGACGACTCCCGCCTTGGTCGCTGCATAGACGGGAGCGTTGGGCATGGGGAGGAGCCCTCCCATCGAGGCCGTGTTAATGATGACGCCACCGCGGCCCGCGCGGCGCAGCTCGCGGACCGCGATTCGGGTGGCGTCGATGACAGCAGTGAGGTTGATATCGACCACCCGGGTCCAGGCGCCGGCCTCGTCGTTGAAGAGGTCTTCTCCCGCGATTCCGGCATTGTTGCAGGCGATGTCGAAGGCGCCGAAATGGTCCGCCGCCGCCGCAATGGCTCCAGCGAGGTCCTCCGTGCGCGTGACATCGCACCTGCGGAAGACGGCGATGCCGCCCAGGGCTCCGGCGAGGTCGACCGTTTCGCGCCCGCCAACTTCGTCGATATCGGCGACGAGGACGCGTGCGCCGCGGCGCACCAGTTCGAGCACGATGGCCCGGCCGATGCCGGACCCGCCTCCACTCACGACGGCGGATTTTCCTGCGATTTCCATCTGGCCTCCGGTGCTGCCGCGCCGTTACCCGGAAGCGCGGCCGCGCCTACGATACCAGAGGGCCGCGGGATCGAGCCGGGGCACGACCTGAGGGGATGCCTTTCATGCCGGTTTTCGCCGTCGGGGACAAGGTCCCCCGGATTCACCCGGGCGCGTTCATCGCGCCAACCGCGACGATTGTGGGCGACGTGACTATCCACGAGGGCGCCTCGGTGTGGTACGGCGCGGTGGTGCGCGGCGATACTTCGTACGCGATCATCCACCGCGGCGCGAACGTGCAGGACGGGGCTGTCGTCCACGGCCGGGCCGGGCTGCCCGCGATCATCGAAGAGGAAGCATCGGTCGCCCACAACTGCGTGGTGCATGGGGCGGTCATCGGTTCGCGGGCGCTCATCGGGAACGGGGCGCTGGTGCTCGATGGCGCAAAGGTGGGGGCCGGATCGCTTATCGCGGCCGGATCGGTCGTGCTGCCAGGCACCGAAATCCCGCCGGGAGTGCTGGCGGCGGGGACACCGGCGGCGGTCAAGCGGCCGATCGCGGGCAGCGCCTCGGAAGAGTGGGTGACGGGGAACCCGGGCCGGTATGCGGCGCTCGCGGCGCTCCACCGGGAAGGCCTGCGCGAGCTGGCCCTGGGGGATATCGAAGCGCCCTGAGTGGCTACGCGCCGCGGACTGCCAGCAGAACGCCCACGATGGCGATCACCAGCAGGCCGATGACTGCGAACCGGATCGTAGAGGCTTGCCCGGGTGTGAGACCGCTCACCGGCTCGGCCTCGATGAGGTTGGACGCCTCTCCGCTGGCACGCAGGCAGTCCTGTGCCAGGCCCGCGTTCGATGCTGGCACGTACACCGCCCAGGCGCCCTTGAAGGCGAAGGGAATCGTGCGTTCCTGGAAGGAGTGCCCCCGCACGGTGCAGCGGATGCCCTCGGCCTCCAGCCGGCCGGCCACGATTTCCGCGGCCGCCTCGCTGGTCCCCTGCCACACCTGCTCCCAGCTGCCGGAAGCATCCTCCCGCTTCACCTCAACTCAGCGCTCCCCGGCAGGCACCGGCACATCGAGGCTGTGTTTACGCAGCTCGGCCATGACCTTCGCGCCCACGGTCTCATCGGGTTCGACCACCGGCAGGCGCGGCGCGCCGATGGCGAACCCGAGCTGGCGGAGGACGTAGCGGATCGTGCTGGGGCTCCCGTTGAGGAAGCACGCCTCGGTGACGCGGCAGAGGCGGCGGTGGATTGAAGCCGCCTCGGGCAGGCGGCCGGCGAGGATGTGCTCGAGCATCTGCCGCTGCTGGCGGGCGACGATATGCGAGGTGACGCTGATGGCGCCCCACCCACCCATGCACCAGAGGTGGAAGTTGTCGTTGTCGTTGCCGCTCCAGATCTTGAAGTCCGGGGCGGCCTCCATGATGGCGGCGGAGTGGGCCAGGTCACCGTTTGCTTCCTTGTCGCCCACGATGTTGGGGATCTCCGCGCAACGGAGGATGGTCTCGACCGCCATGTTCACGCCGGTCCGGCCGGGCACGTTGTAGACAATCACCGGGAGACTGGTGCTTTCGGCAATAGCACGGAAGTGCTGGTAGATGCCCTCCTGGGGAGGCTTGAGGTAGTAGGGGACCACCGCGAGGATGCCATCGGCGCCAGCTTTTTCCGCCAGGTGGCTCAGGTGGATGGAGTGGCGGGTGTCGTTGGTGCCGGCGCCCGCGATGACAGTCTTCTCGCCGAGTTCCTGCTTGACTTCCTCCCAGAGCCGGTACTTCTCGTCATCGGCCAGGAGCGGGCTTTCGCCCGTGGTGCCAACCACCACTACCCCATCGTTGCCCGAGCGCACGAGGTGAGCGGCCAGCCGGCGGGCGTGGGCGTAGTCGACCTCGCCTTCGGGGGTGTAGGGCGTGACCATCGCGGTCAGCAGCCTTCCGAGTTCCGTCATGTTGGGACTCCGCGCAGAAGTGAGCTGTCATTGTACCGCGCGCGTGCCGGGCCATCAGAAAGCGCAGATGGCCCCGGGTGATCACCCGGGGCCACTGGAAGGGGAGCCTCTGCTCGCGGCGTCTACTGGGCGTCGAAGGGCAGGGGGCTGCCGGCGCGGAAGCCCTGGCCGGGGAAGCCGCGCATGCCGCCACGCATGCCGCCGAAGTGGCCACCGCCGAAAGGCCGGCCGCCTTCGTTCACCATGCGGGTGATCCGATCGGCCAGGTTCGCCTTCATCTCGTCCGCGCGTTCCTGGGTCAGCTTGCCATCGGCCACAGCCTGGTCGATCTTCGCGCTGGCCTCGGCAACCAGTGCATCGATGACGGCCTGGGTCTTGTCGCCGGCGATTTCGGCGATGGTGGCGCCGTCGCGGAGCTGCGTCTTCAGGGTCTCTTCGTCGGTGCCAAGGACCCCGGCGACGGTGGCAAGGACGTTCTGGCCGATTCCGCCAAAGCCGTGCCGCATGCCTTTCCCGAGTTCTTTCGCAGGCGCAGCCAGGAACTCATCGATCTTGCCCGGGGCGGCGGCGAGGATTTCATCCGCCTTCTCCTGCGTCAGCTTGCCGTTTTCCACGGCCTGGGCGAGCCGGGATTCGAGCGCGGCGAGGGCGTCGGCCCTGGCTTCCGCGGAGCTCTTGTCGCCGTACTGATCGATGGTCTGGCCGTTGGTGAGGCCGGCAGCCACGGCCTGCTGCAGCTCTTCCCGGGTTACTCCGACCTCGTGGAGGAGGATGCGGCCGCCGAGCTTGAGCCCGGGGCCGAGGCAGTTTTCGCCGGGCGCCGGGGGTGTGGTCTGCGTCGATGGGGTGCTGGTGTCGCCGCTGCCTTCCTGGGCCATGGCCACGCTGCCGACGCCGATGACGCCGGCCGCGATGACGCTGGCCAGGCCGACGGAGGCGAGGCGGCTATCGCGAAGTGAGAGTTTCATGAACGGGACTCCTCGGTGTAGTGGCGCCCGTGGGCGCTCCGGGCGGGCCGGCGGGGCGGCCCGCTCACCATTGATATGGTGCGGTCCCCCGGAAGGGTGACGGGCCCAGGTATAGCCGGCTTTACGCGTGACGCTCTACCCACCGGCCACGGAACAGGAGGAGGTTCCCAGACCGCACCGAGACCGTGGCGGGGCTTGCCGCCACTTCGTTGTGGATGCCGCGAGGCCCGAAGGTGAGGGTGAAATCGGCCAGGTTCCAGCGCATGCCGGAGGTGGTAACGCCCTCGCAGGCGCCGATGGCCACCAGCGAGACGAGGGTGCCCGCGGGAGCGTCGATCGTCGCCTGGCCATCCACGAGCGAGATTTCGAAGAGCTCGTCGTGCATCTTGAGGGATGCCTTCCCGCGGAACGTCACCAGGACCGAGAGGTTTGCGAGCGCGTGGTCGGCCCGTCCGCCACCGGCGGCGGCGATATCGATCTCTGTAGCGCCCCGGCCGAGAGCGAACGCCACGGCTTTCTGGAGGTCCGTGGTATCGAGTTCGGGCACGCGGAAGAGCCGCTCTGCCGGGAATGCCAGGCCCGGGCGGCTCGCGATCGAGTCGAGATCGCCAACGACGGCATCGGGGGTGATGCCCGCATCGAGGGCTACGATCGCACCGCCATCGGCGGCAACCACCAGGTCGGCCAGCCCGGCCAGCCGGTGGAGGAGATCACCGGGGGGCGGCTCACCATTCGCCACAACCAGGGCGCGCATGGCAACAGTAAAGCCGGAGTCGGAGGTGCGCGCGAGCAAGGGCTGTGCCCGGGAGGGCCCGCCGGTTGCCCGGGCGGCCCCTGATGCACTATCTTTACGTCATAAACTTACATGGAGTAAGCCTCATGACGAAGATTCCAGAATCGCACCGGGACCTGCTGACGGGCGTGAGCTTCGCGCACCTGGCGACGCTGATGAAGGACGGTTCGCCGCAGGTGACGCCGGTGTGGATCGACGTGGAGGGCGACATCGTGGTCTTCAATTCGGCAGAGGGGCGAGTCAAGACCAGGAACCTTGACCGCGATGGGCGGGTTGCGCTCTCGATCCAGGACCCGCGGAACCCGTACCGCTACCTCCAGATCCGTGGGCGCGTCATCGAGCGGACCAACGAGGGCGCCGATGCGCACATCGACAAGATGGCGAAGAAATACCTTGGCCAGGAGACGTACCCATGGCGCAGCCCATCGGAGAAGCGGGTGATCTTCAGGATTGAGCCGTTCTCCGTCCAGGCCTACGGCTAAGGCAACACCGGCCGGCCGAAGGGCCGAAGGCGTAGAGAGCACGTTGCGCCTCGTCCGCGAGGGCTTGTGGGTGGTGTGCCGCTGCCCGGCGGTGTGTGTGCGCTGCGCGGAACGCGGTGGCATCGGCCGGTCGTGCCCGGGTTCGAATCCTGGTAGGCCCGGAGAGATTCGAACTCTCGACCAATGGATTAAAAGTCCACTGCTCTACCACTGAGCTACAGGCCCACGTCCCATTGTCGGCGAATGTGCATACACCGGAAAGTCGGCTGGGCGCGGGGAAAGCGATCCCGCAGTGGAGCTCAGAGGCACACGGCCCCCGACCAGGAGGCCAAGGTGGACGGCCAGCGGAACGAGCGCCAGCGCGGCCAGGTACCCGCCGATGTATGCCAGGTGGTTGCGCCGGGGCAACCCCTGGCCCGTGGCGAGGACTTCGAGCCGTTGCATGGTGCCGACGCTTGAGAGGGCCACTCCAGCGCCGGGAGACGGGGGGATTGAGGCGGCGACCAGCGCCTCGAAGAGGTGTTCCCTCCGGGCCCCGGCGCGGATCGCCTCCCTGTCGGCAGCGAGCTCCCACTCCAGGGCGATGTTCGCGGCGAGGCGGCGCCCGGCAGGAAGCGGGTGGAGCGCGGCTTCCAGCGCGGCAAGAGCAATCCGCCACAGGACATCGTGGCGCCGTTGGTGCGCCGATTCATGAAGGATGGCCCATGGGACGGCCCGCACCTGTTCCGGATCGCCGTCCCGCTGAAGGACCCCTCGGGGGCAACCGCCGAGCTTGAGGTGTACTTCAAGGCGCTCTTTCGCTGACGGGCCGGTGCGGTCACGGCGCTGGCGCGAACGGAAACGGACTGCTAGCCGGCCGGAGTTCCCCACCCGGGCGCCCCGCCTGAACCCACGGTGTCGAGGGGTGAAGGGCCCGGGGGGGCACTCTGACGGCCTCGGCCTCCCAAACGCGGGACACGAGCGCGCGCCGCAGACCGGAGGGTCGTGCGGCGGGCCGCCCGCCCTGTGGCGCGCCCCTGGGGCTGCCGACTCTCCTGGTGTGGCAGAGGCGCTCCGGGGCATGGAATCACACTGGAACTGGCGGGTCTCCGCCTGGTTCCGGGTGGGGTCGCTCGCGAGCCTCTGGCTGCTGGCGATGTTCATGGGCCCGCTGTCCTGGCTCTGGGCTCCACTGGCCGCCATCCGGACGGTGACATCGCTGGCGCAGACGTTGCTCAACGTCCGGCTCGGCAGGCAGGCGCCCCTGGAACGGCCGAACCGCCTCGACTGGGCCCTGGTCGGCGGGGTGTTCGCGGGAGCCTACCTCGCCGCGGGTACGACGCACTTCACCGGGGCATCGCTCTCGTTCGGGCTCCTGGTCCCGATGCTGATACCGTTCAGCGCCCTCCAGGCCCGGATGGTGGCGCGCTCGTTGGATGCGGCCATCATCGCCGAGATGAGGCCCGCGACGCTGGTGCGCCTGGAAGACTACCGGCGGCTGGAACGCGGAGAGCTCCGCGCGGCCTGATTCAGAACTGTTCGGTCATGCGGATTCCCGCCGGGCCGATGACCATCAGCAGCATGGCGGGGAGCACAAGCAACGCCAGCACCACCACCATTTTCACCGGGGCGCGCTGCGCCTCCGCCTCCGCGCGCTGCCGCTTCTTGAGGCGAATCTGGGCGGCCTGGGTGCGCAGAACCTGTCCGACCGGGATGCCAGTCTGCTCGGCCTGGATAACGGCCTGGACGAAGCTCTTGAGCTCGGGCACGTCGGTCCGCTGGATCAATCGCGTGAGAGCGTCGCGGCGGCTGCGCCCCAGGGTCGTCTCGCGGACGGTCAACCGGAGCTCCTCTCCCAGGGGGCCGCGGGTCTCGTGGCCGACTTCGGAGAGCGCCGCATCGAGCCCCAGGCCGGCTTCGACCGTGGTCACGATGAGGTCCACCGCATCGGGAAGGGCCTTGAGGAGCGCGCGCTTGCGGGCGGCCACGCGAATTCGCAGCCAGTAGAGCGGCATGACGGCCAGCCCGAGCGCCGCAACCAGGGTGGCGGCGATCCGCGGCGCGGCCCCGCCGGCGGTGAGCCCGGCGAACGCCACGAAGACGCCCGCCGCGACCGCGACCAGCTGAATCGTCAGCATCGCGTGGAGGCTCAGGGGGTCGCCCGCGAGCATCAGGCGGTATTCGATGCCGCTGACCCAGGAGCCCGGGAGAAGCCGGGTGAGCAACGAGCGCAAGCGCTGGGCGAGGGGCACGCCGACCCGGGTCGCGAAAGGCTCGGCGAGGAGTTCGGGGCGGTCGCTGCGGCCGGTCCGCTCGAGGCGGTTCAGCCGCTCCGGCACGGCGCCATTGGCGGCGCCGAAGAGCGAGTACACGCCGACGAAAGCGGCAGCCGCTCCACAGAAAACCGCGAGCACGATCATCTCCTACACCTCGATCGTCATGATGCGGCGCATCGCCACGAATGCCGTGACTTCCATGACGGCTCCGGCCACCAGGAACAGCCGGCCGAGCGAGTCTTCCCAGAGGGGCGAGATGAACTCAGGGTTCACGAAGAGGAAGAAGCCAACGACCCAGGCCGGCAGCAACCCGACGATGAGTCCGCCGAGCCGCTGTTGCGCCGTGAGCGCCTGGATGTGGCCACGAAGCTCCTCGCGCTCGCGCATGGTCGAGGCGACGCTATCGAGGATGGCCGCGAGGTCGCCTCCCACCTTGCGGTGGATTTCGAGCGCGCGGGCTACGATGCGGAGGTCGTTGCTATCGACGCGCGAGACCATGGCCGCCATGCCGGCCTCGAACGAGCCACCAACGCGCGCCTGGTCGATGATCAGCCCGAACTCGCCCGCGAGGGGGTCATCCATTTCGCGGCTCACCGTCTGGACCGCTTCCATGACGCCGAAGCCGCTGCGCAGGGACGTTGCCATCACCTGGAGGGCGACCGGGAGCTGCTTGTCGAACAGTTCGAGCCTGCGCCGGGCGCGGCTCCGCACCCAGAGCTCGATGCCGAGCACGGCCAGGGCACCGAACGCCAGGCCGATGACCAGCATCCCGGACGTGAGCGTGACGAGCGACGCGACCCCGATGAAGGCAACCACGAGTGTCAGCAGGTACTCGCTGACCTTGAGCGGGAGGGCTGCACGTTCGAGGAGTGATGCTCGAGAGCCGACCCAGCTGTAGCGCCGGAGAAGGGCGCTCACCCGCTCGCTGCCGGCGACGGCATCATCCTTGAGGATGCTCCCGGCATCGAGCATGCGCGGCTTTTCATTGGCGCCGCCACGCTGGAAGGTGACCGTCCGGGCGGCGATCCGGCGCCGGTTGTAGGAGAACTGGCCGGTGAGGGCGCCAACTCCCACGAAGACGCTGAGGGCGCCAAACAGGGCAGCGAGGGCCGCGGTCATCTTGGCACCCGGTCGAGGAAGAGTTCGGGCTGGAGCTGGCAGCCCATGATCGCCAGCTGCTCCGAGAAGGTGGGGCGCAGCCCGGTGGGGCGGTAACGGCCGGTCACCTGGCCGCCTTCGCCGATTCCTTCGGCCTTGAACACGAAGAGGTCCTGCAGCGTAACGGTGGCGCCTTCCATGCCGGTCACTTCGCTCACGCGGACGATGCGGCGGACGCCATCGGGAAAGCGCTGGAGCTGGATGATGAGATGGAGGGCCGACGCTACCTGCTCGCGGATGGCGGTGACCGGGAGTTCGACGCCTGCCATCAGGACCATGTTTTCGATGCGGGCGAGCGCATCGCGCGGGCTGTTGGCGTGGACGGTCGAAAGCGAGCCTTCGTGACCAGTGTTCATCGCCTGGAGCATCTCGAAAGCCTCGGCGCCGCGGATTTCCCCGATGATGATGCGGTCGGGGCGCATGCGGAGGGCGTTGCGCAAGAGGTCGCGCTGGGTGATGGCGTGGGCGCCGGTCATGTCGGGCGGGCGGGCTTCCATCTTGATGACGTGGCGCTGCTGCAGCGCGAGCTCGACCGGGTCTTCGATGGTGACGATCCGTTCGCTGCGGGGAATGTAAGCGGAGAGGGCGTTCAGGAACGTGGTCTTGCCGCTGCCGGTGCCGCCAGAGATCAGGATGTTGAGCTTGTAGGTGGTGCACGCGCCAAGGAATTCCGCCATGCGTTCGTCGAGCGTCTTCGCCGCGATCAGGTCCTCCATTCGGTAGCGGTCGCGCCGGAATTTGCGGATGGTGATCGTTGGATGGACAGGTGTCGCGGGCGGGATGGTGATATTGACGCGCGAACCATCAGCGAGGCGGGCGTCGACCATCGGCGTGGCCTCGTCCACCCGCCGGCCGATCTGCGAGAGGATGCGTTCGGCAACACGGCGCACGTGGGTGTCATCGCGGAAACTGATGTCGCTGGGGTAGATGACCCCTTCGCGCTCGAAGTAGACCTGGTCTGGCGCGTTGACCATGACCTCGGTGATGCTCGCGTCATCGACCAGCACCTGGATGGGCCCGAGCCCCAGGACTTCATCGGCGACGAGTGCGATGAGGCGCTGGCGCGTTTCGCCGTACACCGGGTAGTCGCCGTTGGCGATGAGTGTGGCGGCCGCCTCTTCCACGAGCCGGCGGGCATCGCCGGGCTCGGCGTTCGAGAGCTTGTCGGGGTCGAGGCTGTTGATGAGCCGCTCGTGAAGCGAGGCGACCATCGCGGAGAGGTCGGGGCCGGCCGCCGGTTTGAGCACGGGGCGGGGCCCGCCAGCCACCATGCTGGCGAATCCATCCCGCTGACCACCGAAGCGGAGGCCGGGCCCATTATCGCTGCGGGGCATGTCGCTCATGGTCTGCTCCTTCTCTTGCGCATCCACTAGTTCCGCGACCCGAGAGGCAGCAGCCGGCGCAAGACGCCCTTGCCTTCGCGCGGCGGTGCGGGGCGCCCGGTGATCTTCCCGGCAAGGCCCGAAAGGTTTGTGGCGGCGCGCGACTTTGGCCGGGCAAGCACCACGGGAAGGCCGATCTGGGTCGAGATGGTCATCTGCGGGTCGTGCGGGATCTCCCAGAAGACGCGCTTGCGCAGCACCCGCTCGATATCGGCGGAGCGGATGGTGTTCGCCCCGTTCGGGTGGTTCACGGTGAGGAAGAGGCGGTCGTCGGGGAAGCCTTCGCTTTCGAGGACGTCGAGGATGAACGAAGTGTCCTTGATGCTGGCCATGTCCACGCTCGTCACCACCAGCACCTGGGTGGAGACTTCGAGCGCGGCGCCCACGATGTCGTTGAAGGCTCCCGGCGTATCGAGGATCACGTAGTCGAACATGCGGCTGGCGAAGCGGGCGAGCTCCTTGATGTCCTCGGCCTGCACCTGGCGCCAGTCATTCGGGTGCTTTGGCGAAGGCAGGACGAAGACGCCCGAGGAATGCTCGACGAGCGCGGCCTTGAAGGTCGCGCGGTCAAGCGTGGCAACCTGGGCGGCCATTTCGGCGACGGTCACGGTGGGTTCGATGTCGAGCATGATTGCGACATCGCCGAAGCGGGTATCGAGGTCCATCACCAGCACCGAGTTATCGGTATCGCGGGCGATGGCCGTGGCGATGTTGGTAGTGATGGTGGTCTTGCCGATGCCGCCCTTGGCGCCGAAGACGGTGAGGATGGTGCCCGCTGCCTGCGGCTGGGGGGCTTCGCCGGGGGCGGGGACCGTCCGCATCACCGCCTCGATGGCTGAGAGGAGCTCGCCCGCCTTGAAGGGGTGCACGAGCAGGTCGCGCACCCCGGCATGCATCGCCTGGCGGACGAGCGGGAGCTCGGTGGAGCTGGAATACGCGATGACGGGGGCCTGGGGGCGGATGCCCCGGACGGCCTCCACGGTCTGGATGGCGCGGGCGACCGGTTCCTCGATGGAGGCGAGGATGAGGTCGGGTTTCAGTTCCTCGGCGAGGGAGGCCGCTTCGATGCCGTAGCCGCAATCGGCGACGACGGCGAGGCGCGCGGGCGTGAGCATCCCCTGCAGCTCCTGCCGGAAGATGGGGTCCTCGTCGATGATCATGACCAGCGGGTTTCGTCCCATGCCTGCCTCCCCTTTCCACTCCTGCCCGGTCATCGGCGAAGCGCTTCGATGATGAGTCGCTGGAACGTCGGGTCGGCCAGCGAGAGGAACGTGGAATCCTCGGTCTCGACCACTTCGGTATCGCCCGGGGCGCGGACAACGAGCCGGATCTTGCCCTTCGTTTCGGCCAGCAGTACCTGCTGCGTCGCTTCGGGGGCGAGGGCGAGGGTCACCACGGTGCCATCGGGCTCGGGTTCGGGCTGGTCGACCGGCGATCCCTCGTTGTTGGCGGCCGCCGGCGTGGCGCCCGCAACTGGTGCGAGCTGCCGTTCGAGCTTCTGCTCGACAGCGAGGACCTGCACGTTCTGGGCGAGGGTGAAAGCGCGGGTCTCGTCGAACTCCTTGCCGGTGACCAGGTCTCTGTACTGGACATCGACGACAGCGATGACATCGACCCGGTCGCCGGGGCGGGTGAGCCCGCCGGGGCTGATGACTTTGTCGACTTTGACGCCCATGGCCCGCATACCCGGCGGCACGATGTAGCTGAGGCCGAGGTCGCTGCGGACCGCGGCAAGCTTCTCCTGGACAAGCTGTTCGCCGGCGTAGATGGGGATACGGGCGACGCGGCCCTCGACGAGCGCGACATCGGAGTAAGCGCCAGCGAGCAGCGCGTTGGCTGGCACCTTCGTGAGCTGGAGCATGTCGGCGGTGAGTTCGGCGCGCGCGGGGATGTCGCGCTTCGCCGTGACCACGGTGGTCTCGGCTCCGCCGGAGGAGTTTCGGACCAGGGGCTCATCGCCGCTATCGCGCAGGGCGGCGAAGACGAGCAGCCCGGTGGCGAGCGCGAGCAGGGTGGCGAGCAGGAGGCCGAGCCGGCTGCTTCCTCCCATGGCGAATGTTCGTGCCTCTGTCATGGCGTTCCTCCGGCGGGCTGCGGTCAATCGATGAGCTGAACGATCTTGGTGGTGGCTTCGGGGTCGAACTCGACGATGCAGTCTTCGATGTTGCCACCGGGGCACCGGTCGGGATCGAAGACTTCCAGGTCGACCGGCTGATTCATGATGAAGCGGCCATAGACGATGCACTTGTCCTGGCCGGATTTGATCTTGCAGTCCCAGTTGTTCTTGCTGGTGTCGTACGTGTCGTCGCCGGAAACCCAGAAATAGGCGAGCAAGAACTGGCCGTTGCCGAGCTGGGCGATCGGAACATCCTCGCGGCCGGGCTCGACGATATCGACGGCCAGCACAGGCAGGAGGACCACCGCGCTTCGCTGGATGCCGCCGGAGTACTGGTTCTCCGGCTTGCAACGCCAGGTCGATTCGCCCGTGACCACCGGCGGCTGGACCTCTTCCCAGGTATAGCAGTTGGTCGCCTTCGCCGCCTTAAGGCGATCCGTCAGCCCGTTGTTCACATCGCCGATGGTCCCGCCGGGCTTGGTGTCGATGAGCGGCGCAAGTCCGCAGCCGCCTCCCGAGCGAATGGGATCGGCACTGTTGCCGGGGCCCAGGTCAACAAGCCCGGTGTTGCTGGTGCCATCCGGGCCGCCGTTGACGGCGAGTTTCAGCCCCACCAGCGGCGGAGGATTGGTGATCGGGTCTTCCGGATAGTTCCCGGTGCCAGCGAAGTAGGCCGTGTCCTGCACCGCGATGGGAACGACGCAACGGATGATGTTGAAACTCGCGATCCTAGCCGTCGCCTTCGCGGAGACGGTGGGTTCGCCGAAGCTCAGCCAGCCGGCGAACGCGGTCGCCGCCTTCTTCTGCACCTGGACCTGGATTTGCGTGTACTCCTCGCTCACCACCGCCGACACGGCGAGCAGGTTGGAGAGGTTCTCATCGGCGTAGGCTTCAGCGGCCGCGATGGCGGGCGCTTCGCTCGCCGCGTAGCCGTTGAGCTCCTGCGCGCCGGCCAGCGCGGCCGCGTCGGCCGCGTTTTGCAGGTTGCGCCGCTGGATGTACACCGCGCTCGTTTCGACCACGACCGCGAGGATGGCCAGGATGAACAGGCTCATGAGCGCGAGGGTCACGATCGACTGGCTCTCCTCGCGGCCCAGGCGAACCGCGGCTCCATGGAACGCCCTTCCTAGCATGTTGCCTTGGCCACCGTGTTGGTCTCCATCCGCATGGTTGCGGACTTGGTGTAGCTGGTTGTCGAGTCGATGCCTGGCACGAGGCCGATGGGCGTGATCCACTCGTAGGTCTGGTTGGCGGTCACGGTGACGCTGCCGCCGATGGCAGCCGGGCTCGGATCGTAGGCCAGGGCGCCGACGGCCGGGCTCCCGGTCCCGCCGTAAGTGGTGGTGACCCGGGCCCCGACCGCCGCCTGGGTGCCGCCGACGGCGGCGCAGCGCGCGCCCTCACGGACCGCGTTGGTGAGGCTGACGTAGGAAAACGCGAACAGCCCGCAATCGACGATGAAGAAGATGAAGGCGAGCAGAAACGGCATCGCCAGGGCGAATTCGAGGATTGCCTGGCCGCGGTCGTTCGTCAGAATCGCCTTCACCCCATCACCCGATGAGCGCGTCGGCGCCCGCTTGTGCGGCGCTGACGAGGTAGTCGCCGAATCCCAGCAATACCACCACCATACCGAGAGAAAGGATGGCGATGACAAGCGCGTATTCGATTGCAGCTTGTCCGCTGTGATCTTCGTGCCGACCTGCGTGTCCGGGTAACCGGGTTTGCATCACGATTCCCTACGTAGTGCTGAAGACAGGCAGCCGGGCATCCCACGCCGCCTGCCCGGTCGGTGATTCTTCTCTGGGCTAGCTGATGAAGTCGTCGACTGCGTCCTGTGCCCAGTCGATAGCCTGTTGGCCAAACCCGAGGAGGGCGGCCATGAGCACGATGGAAACGGCGGCAACGATGAGCGCGTACTCAATGACGGTCTGCCCCTCATCCCTTCGAATTCGAGCCGAGGCCCATGTTGCTGCAACCTGGGTAAGATTCCGCATTGGTGGTGTCTCCTCTACTTAGTGCTTGTGTTCTGTCCGCTCGTTGCGCCTGACCGGCAACGCGCCAGCGGACCCTGCGCGTTGTCGGTGTCAACAGGCCTCTGGCCGAATCCAGAGGGGTGGAAGGTAGGGGAGCCGGTGCAGCGCGATGCGCCGCACAAGCCCCCGCCGGGCAACCGCTATCCGCCGCCACAGGCGCTCCTTCCGCGGGCGCTGCAGTGGCGCCGTGTGGCTCGCCAGCTCGTGGAGCTGCTCGGCAACGTCCATGAGCGCCGCGAGCTCGGTGCGCGCGCGCGGTTCCGCGGGGAGCGCCCCCTCCCACGATGCCCCGGCGAGCAGCCGGTCGATGCAGTGGTCCAGGACAACGTCTCGCGGTGGTTCAGGCCGTGGCATGGAACGGGCCCCCATCGAGTAATTTGCGCAACCGGCTCAATGCCCGGAACTGGACGGCGCGGACCGCGTTGGCGTTGCTGCCCATGCGGCGGGCGACCTCCTCGTGGTGGAGGCCTTCGAAGAAACGCAGGAAGACGACCTGCTGCTGCTCGGCGGTGAGCCGCCGGATGGCCTCCTGGATGCGCCCGGCCTCCATGCCGGCGAACACTTCGCCTTCCGGATTTGCGCAGGGATCCTCGGTCTCGCCGGCTGCTTCGAGGCCGGCGATTTCGCGGGTCGAGCGGAGCACGCTCATGGCCGAGTTGTGCGCGATGGAGAGCAGCCACGATTGGGCGCTCGCCTCCTCGCGCAGCGCGTGGCGGTTGCGCCAGGCCTTCAGGTAGACCTCGGCGGTCACGTCCTCGGCCCTGTCGGCGTCGCGCACCAGTACGTACGCGTAGCGGTAGACGTGGTCGACGGTGCGCTCGTAGAGCGCGCTAAACCAGATCGTATCGCGGACCGCAGTGGTGCGTGGTGATGCGCGATTCGCCGGAGACGGCTTGATGACCGCAGCAGCGCTTGCCATGACTCCCCCGCCAGCGCCGGCGGTGCCTCGACTCACCGGAACGGCGCCTTGTACGGGTAAGACGCGCCATTCACCGGTTTGTTACGGGTTCTTCACCGGATTTCTCAGGGTTTTCCCTTATGTGGGGCAGTTCACACAGGGCCTCAATCGCCGCCATCACGCCGGCGGAACGCCGTGCCGCCCGGGTCGTCGAAGATGAGCTCGTAGTCCGGGGAGTGTCCGAGGGCGAAGCGCAGCATGGCGCAACAATCCCCGCGATCGCCGTTACGGCCGGCCTCAGCCTGGCCGGTGTAGGGGTGGCGCGCGATGAACACGTGGTCGAAGGAGAGCCGGTACCTGGCGCTCCACTGGTCCAGGCATGCGGGTGATTCGTCCGCACACGCCTGTACCTCTTCATACGCCCTGATGCGCCGGGCGAATTCATCACCCGGGAGCCACTCACTGCCCTGCACGGTTGCCACGCTCGGACGTCCGCTGAGGACAGGGAACCACTCCGAGAATGCATCAAGCGCCCACCGCTCCTCGCCCGTGACCACGAGCACGGCGGCGGAGGGAGGCGTCTCCACACGCAATCGCTCGGCGGCCCGGCGCGCTTCCGGCCCGACGGCGCGAAGCGGCGAACCGTCGGCCATCGGGGCAAACAGCGCGCCGAGGAGAACGAATCCCATGATGGCGTACGTTCCCAGGCGCTCGGCCAGCACAAGCCGTGAGAATTCCGGCTGGAATCCGCTGTCCAGTGCTCTGGCGCCGCCCAGGAGTGGCAGCACAACCCGGAACATCGCCTTCGCGCCGAGCAGCGCCACCGGGATGGTGGCGAACGTCTCGGCCTTTCTCGGGTCCAGTACGAGGATCGCCACGACCCATGCCGGGAGGAGCCACTCACGGCGGCCGGCGCACCATGCGAAGCCCACGCCCCCGAGTGCAGCAACGAGCGGGAACATCGGCTCGCTGAATGCGGATGGGCCAAGAACCTGCACGATGGCCAGTCCGTGGGTGCCCGTTTGCGATGCAGCCAGGAGCGGGTCGACCCCCAGGCGCGCGACGACCCACACCAGCCACGGGCCCGCCAGGGCTGCCGCTACGATTGCCGGGATCGCCATCCGCCGGGCCACGGCCGGCCTTTCGCGGCTGAGCAAGGCGAACAGTGTGCCCGAGTAGGCAACGAACAGGCCCATCTGGGGATGCGCGAGGACGGCAAGCCCGGCGGCGACGCCGGACCCGCCGACGGCCAGGCGGCTGCGGCTCCCCTGCGCGACCCGGCACAGCCCGGCGAGAGCGACCACCGCGAAGAAGAGGCCCGGCGCTCGCGTCACTCCTCCGCCGCCGATCTCCCAATCGAAGCTGCGGGGCACGAGCGCGAAGAACCACGCGGCAACCAGCGATTCCGCCCGTCCGGCCAGGGTACGGGCGAGCAGGTAGAACGCCCCGGCGGTCGCAGTGCTGAAGGCGGCCGGGAGCACGCGCTCAGACGTCAGCGTCCCCGCACCGGTCAATACCTCAAACAGACGGGTCAGATAGAACGCCAGGGGCGGGTAGGCGAAGGGGATGCCGGCGCCGTTGTAGCTGAGTTCCCGCGGGATACGCCAGGAATTGGCTTCGATGTCGGAAACGGCCGCGTGGAACATGCCGCCATCGTTGAGCGGGAAGCTGGCATCCAGCACGAAGCTCGCGCGGATCGCTCCGGCTACCGCCATCACTGCAACCAGGAAGAAGACGTCGGGACCGCTGGCCTTCAGCCAGCCCCGCCATCCCATCAGTCTTGCAGCCAACCAGGGCCCTCCAGCAGCAGTTCCGTGCTGCCAATGCGGATGTGCGGATCGCGCCCCATCAGACCCGATCGCACCACCCTGCCATCGACCTCCACCCTTGCGGTGGGCGTCGAGGCGTTCAGGCGGCCATCGCGCGAGATGACGAAATGCGCGGGCTCGACGCCGGGATCGGAGAGACGGACCGAGCAGAAGCTCCCGCGTCCGACCAGCTCGACGTCGTCGCGCAGCTCGAAGACTCGCCCGGCATCCGGCCCTTTGGCGACGGTGAGGCGTCCCCAGGGGCCGGGGGCATCGCCGGGCGGTGGCGCCGGCGTTTCCCCGGTGTGGCCGCCGCGCCGCAGTTCGGCCCATTCGGCCAGCTGCTCCCCGACCCCGGACACATCCAGCGGCCGTGGCCGCGCACGATACCAGGAGAACGCGCGCCACCCGCCGTATGCGATGCCGCCGAGCATCGCAACAGCCGCGAGCGCGAGCAGGGCGTAGGCGGCGTAGTTCGGGCCGGGCTCCCCAGGAATGGTGAACCCGTACGCTTCCTCCACCGTCCCGGACGCGTTGCTGATGACGACGCGCGCCTGGTGCTCTCCAGGGGCAAAATCGCGCTCTGGGATGATGAACTCGAACGGCGGCGCCTGGAGGGTCTCCACCGCTTCGCCGTCAACGAACAGGGACACGGCCAGGGGGCCCGGCTGCGCGGTGATGGTGAGCCGCAGCAGGTCGCCCGGCCGCAGGTTGGGGACCTCGCGCGGGGCCACGAGTACCGGCGGCAGGGCCGCCACGCGAAAGGTCCGGGAGATCGTTTCGCCGCCCACGGTCACGGTCAGGGTGTGCGGGGCCGCCGGGTCGAGGACGTAGGGGTCGAGCCGCACCGACCTCCCAGCGGCCAGCGGCCCGACCGCCTGTCCATCGAGGGCGAAGCTCACGATGCCCCCTGTTGGCCCACCAGAGACCGAGACGACTGTCTCACGGTCGAGCTCAGCCGGGAGCGTGTCCAATTCGATCCCGCGTGGGGGCGGGCCCGCGGTTTGGAACGAAGCTGCCCCGGTCACCCCGCCGGCGGTGACGGTGACGCGATGTGACCCGCCCGCGAGTTCCGCAGGGAGTGGCACCACCACCGTGTATTGCTGGCGGAGGCGGTCGGAGATGCGCGCGTACAGCCCTGAGAGCTGGGTGGGATCGGTAGCGGCGAAGTACTGCCCGTTCGTCGTGCTGGCGAGGCTGGTCAGGAACTGCTGATCCACCTCCTGGCCAAGCCCGACAACGAAGAACGGCACGCCGGCGGATTGCGCCGCCGCGAGCGCCTGTTCCCGGGTGATCCCGCCGGATGCGGACCCAAAGTCCTCGCCATCGGAAAGGAGCACCACAACGCGCCTGGGTTGCGGCGCGGCGGCCGCCAGCTCGGCTGCGCGAGCCGTGCCGGCGAAGAGCGCGGTATTACCGGTCGCGACCATCGCATCAATGCCGGCGGCGAGCCTCGCCGTATCGCCCGTGAGGGGAAGCGGCACGCTCACCGACTGGGCGAAGGTCAGCAGGGCGGCCTGGTCGCTGGCCTGCATCGCCCTGACCAGGGGAAGGATGGCCTGCCTGGCTGACTGCAGTGGCTGCCCCTGCATACTGCCGCTGGTATCGACAGCAAGGATGATGCCGAGCGGGAGGGCGGCATCGAGCCCGCTGGAGACGGCCCCCGGGGCGACTGCCGCGCCGTCGATCGTCACGCGGAACGCCCCCACATCGAGGCCCGCCACCGGGTTGCTCCCGCTATCGAGGACAGCCACCGAGAGCGTGAGCTGCCCCTCCTCCACCTGCACGCCGGCCACATCGAGTTGCGCAGGCGTTTGCTGCGCGCGGACCCACCCCACAGGCATGACAGCGCCGCCCGGCACCAGGAGCAGGATGGCCGCCCACCGCCACAGGCCGGCTTGCCCGCTCACTGGATCCTCGGAAGCGGCGTCGGCGTGGCAGTCGGCCGGCGCGGCGTGGGGCTGGGGGTCAGGGTGCGGGTTGGCGTCGGCGTGACCGTGGGCGTCCGGGTGATCGTGGGGGTCGCAGCCGGGGTACTGGTGGGACCCGGTGGTGTGGCGGCAGCTCCAGACGGGGAGGCTGGCTTCGTGGCCGTGGAAGCCGCCGGGACTGCCGTGCGTGCCGGGGTGGCCATGCTGGTGGGTGTTGCAGTGGGCGGTATCACCCGGCGCGGCAGATCCATGTACCCGGCCGGGTCGATGGGCACACCCTGGAAGCGGAGCTCGACATGGAGGTGGCCACCGGGTGTGCCTTCGCCGATGACCGTTGCCGGGTCGACAGCCATGCCGCCGCGGACGCCAGCCGAGGCCAGGAACCCGGCGACGAATGTCCAACCATCGCCGCAATCGACGGCGACGTGCCTGCCCAGCGTTGCCGACTCATCGACGGCTGACACAAGGCCGGTGCAGGCAGCGAAGACCGGGACGTCATCGAGGCCGGCCAGCGAAAAATCGACGCCACCGTGGACCTGGCCATAGAGGCGGGGAGTCCCGAAGTAGTCTTCTACCCCGGCATGCGCCCGGAGAGGGAGGGCGAACCGCCGCCCGCCGTTCTCGCGCAGCTCCGACTCCGGTGGCGCTGGCGGGCTGGCCACCGGGAGGATCGCCCCTTCGCGTAGCCCGCCCGGCCGGTTTGCCAGGCGGGCATCGGGCACCCGCGTTGGCGTTGCCGCTGCGGCCGATCCGGGTGGCTCGCCGGTGCTCGCGGCGTCGCGGGAGCCGGCGCCTCCGCCAAACTCCATCACCAGGATGAGCGCAACCACACTGGCGGAAACACCGGCGCCGGCCAGGAAGGGAAGCCACCTGCGCCGGCGCGTCTTCGCTGCCCGGCGGCGGCCACGCGACCTCTGGTGGGTCATGCGGGCGCTCCGGGATCCCCGGGGAACTCCAGCGTGTCACCAGGGTGCACGGCGTCGGCCGCACCGGCCGGGAGCTCGACCACTCCCCGGGCGCGCCGCCCACCGAATGCGAGTCCGGTCCAGGGCCGAAGGCGACGGGCGACCTTCGTCACCGTGCCTTCGCGGTCGTAGAACACGGCATCGATGGGAACGCGGACAAACATCATGTGGATGGAGTTGCAGGGCCTGATGTCGAGCGCGGTCCCGCCGGGGAGCCCGGGGGCGAACATGAGCCCGCGGGTCCGCGCGAGCACGCTCCGCGCGAGCCGCACGTCCGCAGCGAGCACGGTCCCCGTTCCCCTGACTCTCAGACTGCCCATTCAGTACATCCCGCGCGGACGCTACGTAGACGCAGGGTACACGGCAAACGTTACGGGGTGACCACGCCAGGATGAGAAGCTACCGCTCAAGCCCCGGCCGGTGTACCCGGCTGCGGCCTGGCACGCAAGAATCGAGCTCGTACAGGGTCGCCCGCTCAAAGGCGACTTCGCGTCTGAGGTACTCCCGCTCGCCGGCGTCGCGGACGGTGGCGAGCCGCCCCATGTAGTAGCGCAGACGCGCAAGGTGGAGCCGCCGGTGCAGCGCGAGGTCGTCCGGGCGAGGCATGGCGGCTAGCGGACTCGTGCCTGTTGGAAGAAAGCCGGCGCCAGCAATCCGCCACAGGACATCGTGGCGCCGGCGGTGCGCCCATTCATGAAGGATGGCCGCCCGGAAGACCTCGGAGGGCAGTTGCATGCGCGCCAGTGGTGGCGTACAGGCGCGGCCGGAATGCCCCGGCAGTGAAGAAATGGATTCCGGGCATGTCGACCAGGGTGCACGCGACGCCACTCTCGGAGACTTCTCCCCGGGTGGAGGCGTTCACCAGCCGGAGCGCCGGTCCGTGCCGAAGGCATCGGGCAGCCATCGCCATCACCAGCAGCAGTGGCACGAACGACAGCGTCAACACTGCCAGCAGCACGATGAACGTGGCCTCGTGCAACTGTGCGGGAACAAGCGCCTCTCCCGCGTCGTGGAGGTGCGCCTCAATCGGATGGAGCGTCAGGACTGGGGCGACCACGACGCCACCGAGCGCCGCCGCAACTCCGGCCCGGCTCGCGTCCATCACGGGGCACTCCGCAGTTTTGCTCTCAGCGCTTCGACAGCAGACGGGTCCAGCCGCTCTGCTTCGGCGAGGAAGGCGACCAGGCCCGCTTCGCCAAGGCCGCTGAGGGCGGCGGCGAGGTCCTGCCCGCGCCTTCGGGCGAAGTCGTCGCGGGAAAGGGCGGGCGCGTAGACGTGCGCCCGCCCGTCTTCCCTGCGCTGTACGAGCCCCTTCTTGTGGAGGCGGTGAAGCACCGTGAGCACGGTGGTGTAGGCGAGCCCGCGCGGGAGGCCTACGCGCTCGTGCACCGCCGGGGTCGAGAGCTCTCCTCCATCCCAGAGGGCCTCCAGCACGGCGGATTCCAGTTCACTGGGGTGGGCGGTTTCGCGGCTCACCGGCGCCTCCCGGGCGGCAGTCTACTCGATTTGTAGTAGGTCAGATGGCCCGTTCGTCCCCGGACGGTGGGCCGTTCTGCCCAACGAGGTTCGGATCACGTGAAGGGCAAGCCTCCAGGGGGCAACCTGGCGGGGCTCCGCACGGTGCAACGCCATAGCAGAGCCACCGCGGCCTTTGCCGCTTCTGAACCGGACATACTAGCCAGGACTGCGCGCGCACGAGAATCTACTACCAGTAGTAGCAGTACACCTTCTCCACGGAGGAACCCCCAATGACCCGAACGATTCGGAGGATCCTGGCCTGGCCGGCCGCCGCATTCTTCCTGGTCCTCGCGTTGCTGGTGGCAGCAGCGTGTGGAGATGGCGACGACGATGGCCACGGGATGGACGGTGGCATGGGTGGGATGATGGGCCAGAGACAAGCGAGGGATCGATCCGGGTCGGCCTGGTCAATTGGGCCGTTGAGCCTGAGCGGACATCGGCTCCAGCCGGCGAGGTCACCTTCTGACTCCCGGGCGCTGACGCTTACGCTGACACCGGGCGAATACGAGCTCGCCTGCACGGTTGTCGAGGTGGTGGACGGCCAGGCTATCGGCCAATACACGAAGGGCATGCACAAACCGTTCACGGTCACGGGCTAACCCGCGCCGGGGCTTGCCGCCCCCGAAGCGCTGGACCGATCGCCCGTCCCTCCGGTGCGCCCCCGGGAGGCAGAGTGGCGGGAGATACTACGCCCGTAGTAGCTCACCTGCCGGGGCCTCTCCCCCTCAGAGCGCGGCCCCGGCCCACACAGGAAGGAGCTTCTCGAGCGCCTGCGGCTGATCGCCCGTGGGCACGTCATCCATGGTGAGTTTGAAGGCGCCAGGGGGCCGGCAGGCGCAGCGACCACCACGGGTCGAGTGTAACCGCCCGGGCCGGCGATGGGGACGGTGGATGGCGCGCTGGTGACAGGAGTCTGTCAGGAGGGACGGGCCATGGTGGCGACGGCTTCATGCAGGCTGCAGTATGCTTCCATGCCAGGACGAGGCACGCCCATGCCCGAGTGGTTCGAACGGTTGCGTGGACTGCGGGAACAGGAGGGAATCGCCCGGGCCGAGCTCGCCCTTCGCTCGGGAGTCTCATCAGCCTCGATCAAGGCATACGAAACGGGCACGCGACACCCGAGCCGTGCTGCCCTCTCGGCGTTGCTCGATGTCCTGACCGCCGACGCGTTCGCCCGGCAGGAGATCCTCGTTGGGGCTGGCTTCGCGCCAGATGGCCGCTCGCCGGCGCAGCACCTCAGCGACGAGTGGTTCACCCTGAAAGATGCTTGCGCCGAAATCGCCCCCCTGCCTCACCCGGCCTGCGTGACGACCGAGCTCTTCGAAGTGGTTGCCGCGAATGCCTGCATCCAGCGGGTGTGGGAGGTGGACCTCCACCGCGAGCTCATGGGTCCGTTCGAGCGCGGCTTCCTGAGCATGCTCAGCACCCCCCGCTTCGCCGACCGCCTCCTGAACTGGCCGGAAGCATTGTCTGTCGCGGTTTCGGTAGTGAAGGGCCACTACGGTGGCGATGCCGCCCTCGACCCCTCGCGCCATCCGTACCTTGCGGCCGCCGTCCAGCATCTCCTCAACGGCAGCCCCGAATACGTCCAGAAGTTCCTTGCGCTCTGGATGAGCCTGCCGGGGCGCATGTACCGGGTGCGCCTCTCCTACCCCGTGGTGTGGAACCACTCGGAGCTTGGCCCGCTCAAGTTCGTCGCGGTGACCGGCCCGGCGAACCGGCAGCCGTCCTTGTGGTTCAACGACTGGATCCCGGTCGATGCCCACACGGCCACGGCCGTCGCGCAGCTGAGCGCAGAGATCGACGCCCGGAGGCCATTCTTCGACCAGAAGTGGGACCCGGTCTGAGGGACCCGTTTCCGGGGTTGAGTAGCTACAAAATGTAGCTACTTTGCCGTTGCCATGCCGGATCGAGATCGCTCACACTCTCCGAATCCCAAGGTTCGGAGTTACTCCGCATGGCTGCCCAACCTCGCAAAGACCTCAAGGCCGTCCCCTCCGTCCGCGACGCCGCGGCGTCGGCGAAGCAAACCACCCCTCAATCCGCCCCGGATGGCGCGTCGCTCGACACGTTCAATGCGATCGCGGGTGCAGCGCCGGCCGGCGCCGCTGGCGAAGCGACAACAGTCAAAGCCGCCGCAGCAGACGCCAGGAACATCTTCATGCCCCCGGACGAGCGTCTCGTTGACGACCGCGACTTGACGCCCCCGGCGGACGAGGTACCCGCACCCCCCGCCGCCACAGCCAGGCTGGGCATCGCGGAGGCGACCGGCGCGGCCGCCGCAGCGGAGGAAGTCCAGCGGGCGGCCGAGGCTCGCCAGGAGCCGGCGCTCAGCCAGTTTCCCAGGAGCAGCGAGGCCGGCAACGACTCGGACTCATCCGCGCCGGAGATCAGCGCAACGAGCGCAACCAGTGCCGCGAGTGCCGCCGGCGCGGTGCGCGAGGCCGCCCGCCAGCGGCTCGATCCGGCCATCAGCCGCGATTTCACCGCGGACCAGCCCGGCGTAACCACCGAGGCGCCGGCGGCATACGCGGACAGGCTCGGCATCAGCGCCGGCGAGATGCTCGAACGCCTGAACCCGGACATCGTCGGCCGGGACGCGGGCATCGGCGAAGAGCAGGACGTGCCGGCGGCGTTCCAGAACTCCGGCCGCGATACACTCGCTGCCCGTGTCGACGCGGTCTTCGACCTGGGCGACGACACGGGAGCGTCCGCTGGCACCGCCGGCGGGGTAGTGTCTGCCGGCAGCGCTGGAGGGGCTTTCGGGCGGATGGGAACGCCGGAGGACCTGGGTGTCACCGGCGACCTTGGGGCGAAGGGCGACCTCGGCGGCAGCTCCGGAGGTGGGACCGAGTTCTTCAACGTGTCGCTGCCGGGCCGGGGCGCAGCCTCTTCGAGCGCAAGCGAGTTGGGGATTCTCCAGGGCCTCTTGGAGTCCGTTGATACCGACACCGGAGTGAGCGTTGCGCAAGAGTCCGGTGGCGTGGAACTGTTGCGCCAGGCCATCCGGGACGTGCAGGGTGAAACAGCACCGGATCCGAACGCAGGCAAGGCTACCGATGTGGACGTGGTCTCCAAGGGCCAAGCCGGACTCCCGGGACGGGGTGCGTGGTACTGGGATAACGAGTCCGGAGAAATGCGTACCGCTGACCAGGTCACAGAATCTGCCAAAGCGGCTGCGGCAGGCGACATGACTAATACTCGTGCCTTCAACAAGTCAGACGCCGACAAAGTAGAAGGGGGAACGACCAAGTCGGGCTTCAACCTCTTCTCATCCATCGGCGAAGCACTCGCGAGCTTCTCCGAAGAGGGTAGGTTCGCATCGGAAATGGAGAAGAAGGCAGCCACGGCACAGGAGGAAGCTGCCGCGCGGGACGCCGCAAAGCAGGGCGGAACGGCGCCGAGCGCATCCCAGCCCGTCGATCCCGAGGGCGGCGATGTCGCGGTTACTCCCGGATACCTCGCCTGGCGTGCCGCGGCACGCGAGCGGCTGCACATCGGCCAGGGCGGCCCTGGCGATATCGACCCCTCGGACGAAGGCACCGACTCGGTGCCTTCGGTGGGGCCGGATCCCGGCGCCCAGGTGTTCCTCCAGGCCGGCCTCCAGCAGAAGGCGATGCGGGATTTCCTGTTTGGCCAGCCGGCCGGGCCGGAGGACGCGGCGGGCGGCCGGGGCTCCATGGACTTCGGCAGGCTCCCCGGCGACATGGGCAACATCGACTACGGACCCGACAGCACCGGCGCCTGGACCGGAGACGGCCGCACGGAGAGCGAAGCCGACGCCCTGAACTCCCTCGGCGGTTCGGGCCTCTCGATCTCCGATCTCCACAACACCAGCGACGACTCAAGCGACGACCAGGAGGACTCTGACGACGCCAGCTGATATGCCCGCAGATGTGGGCCGGGCTCGCGAGAGTTCGCCAGCTGGGGAGTAGGTTTTGGAGGCCGGCGTGCAGCACGAAGAATCAACAGTGACAAGCGCTGAAAGCGGTTGGCCGGCGACGGAATGGACGCTCGTCGGCGGTTCGCCCCAGGGAGATGGCACCGGGGGCGGGGCTGCTACTCAGGGAGGGGACATCTCAGTTGGCCTTCCGCCGCGGGACTTCCAACGCGAGACGCGCGCGGGCCAAAGTGGCAGCGCGAGCGAGGCCGGCAACGAGCCAGATCAGGTCACCACGGTGGCCGCTGCCACGCATGGGGGGGAACAGGTGCAATCACCCGAATCGACTGCAACAGAAGGCAGCCCGGCATTTCCGCCGGCAGACCAGATCACCGGGAGGGTCGGAGGCCCGCCACCGAACTACTGGGGTCCAGGAGCCCCGGCTGCCCAGGAAGGGGCCAGCGCCGAGGCGATCCCACCGCCCCCTCAGCCACAGCCGGCTGCCCAGGACTCCGCGTCGAGCCCCCTGCAGGTCATACCCGAAGGTGGCTCGCAGCTGAACCCGGAAGACACCGGCGAAAAGGAATTCACACCCGGCCGCGAGAATACCACCGACGGGACGGCCAGCGGTGCGGAAGGCCGTGTCACCCTCGATGACTGGATCGCACTGAATGATCGAGATGGCGACGGGCAGGTCGACAGGAACTACGTCGACCTTTCGGGAAACGGCGAGGCGGCACCCGCCCCCGAAAGCACGACCGACGATGACCGTGCAGACCCGGCGAGGGGTGTCTACCCTGTGGAAACCGGAGTGCCGCGCACCGCTGTGCCATCTGCGCTGGCCGATGCTCTTGGCACGACTCGTAACACCGATCTCAGCCCTGGCATCGGACGGGTGATCGAGGGGGAGGTCCCGAATGTGGGATCCGGCCCACGCCCCGGTATCGGCCTCGGCAACGACCGCGGTGACGGGGGGGCCGGTGGCGCGCCCCCTGGCTCCACAGGCAACGGCATACCGGTGCGAGATGCAAGGCTTGACACCATCCCGATCGACCCACGGGTGATGCGGCTTCGCGACGACTCTCTGCCCGGTGTGGAACCGGCTGAACGGCCCGGTCCCGGCTCTATGCGGCCCGGAGGGGATAACCTCCAGGGGGATGATGGCCCGGCCGAAGGCGCCGGCATGCCAGCCGGCGTTGGAGCCCGACTCGACCGTGACGGTGATGGGCGGCCCGATGTCGTCCGGCCGGGTGGGGCGGCCTCAACGGAACCGTCGTTCACACCCCCGGAGCGCGGCCCCTCCCTGGTCATCCCCGAAGATCTCGGCCCGCCTCAGCCCGGGCCCGAGTACGAGCCCGGAGTCCCGGACCCGGTGCCTCCGGCGAGGGGCGAGGAGCCGCCCTCCGCGGGGCACCACGCTCCGCCGGGCGCATCCGACCTGGTGCCACCCCCGGCTACAGGGGAGGTCGTATCTCCGGCCCCGGGCGAGATCCCGGCTGTCCCGCCAGGCGTGGAGGCTGGCGCCCATCCGCCCGCCCCGCTACCGGCAATCACCGGCGAAGCACTCGATGTGTTCCTTGCCGATTCGGACCATGACGTTCCCGACACCGAATCGCCCATGAGTGACCCTGTTCCATCGAGTGAG
This sequence comes from uncultured Anaerolineaceae bacterium, assembly GCA_964648195.1. Lineage (GTDB taxonomy): Bacteria > Chloroflexota > Dehalococcoidia > Tepidiformales > Tepidiformaceae > Amarobacter. The sequence goes on from CAZYLL010000002.1 coordinate 93,617, forward strand.
ACCGAACGCGCCGCTTCGACTGAGGCCGGGACCCCGGCGAACGAGCCGGCATCCTGGGCCCTCACCAGCGGCCCTGCGCTCCCGGCGAGCGACCAGCCCCGCGCGACCGGCGTCGACGTGCCAGTTCCCGGGTTGGGGGCGCCGGACATAGGGCTGGCGGCGGCAGGCGGCAGGGAACTCGACCTGCCGGCGCTCGTCGCCTCATTGCGGGCCGCGGCCGGGGCGACTGCCGGGGCGTTCAGCGACCCTCGGCCGCGCGACGCAGAAGACCAGAACCTCCTGGAGCGCATCCTGGAGATGGTGCGTGGCGCACTCTTCATGTCCGATGAGCAACCCGCGGCGAATGGGCTCGAGGCACAGGTTGCGGCGCTTCCCCCTTCCGCACTGGCCGAGCTGGAACGGTACGCCCGCGAGCACGCCGCGGGTTCCGCGGACGATCTGGACGACTCGGAGGATATGGAGGGCGCCGGCTAGAGACCGGCGGCGGGTGGCCGCAGCACGAGGGTTCCGGTCACGCTGGTGGTGAGCCAAGCTCACTGTAGAGACCTTCATAGGCGCGAGCCATCACCTCGCAGGCGCGCGAAGTGTCGCGGCGAGCAAGAGGATTCGCGCCGCGCACGCGCCAGCGCTCCACCGCCGAGAGGATCGCTGCTTCCAGCTGGGACCGTGCAGCTCCCGGCGGGAGGTCGAGCCTCCTGGTGATGTCGCCACCGCCGGCGAGCCGCTCGGCCTCGGCCTGTTCGTCGCTGCTGAAGGCAACGATTCCCACGGCGATTTCGTGGAGCATCTGCAGGAGAGCCAGCTCGTTGGCCGAGGCCAGGATCGCCTCCAGGCCAGCTGAAAGCCTGGGCGCTTGCGCGCGGTGCTCGGCGGAGGCCCTGGACACCAGCGCACGCAGCTCGGAAACGGCTGAGCGTGCGACCAGTGCCCGTGCCCGGCTCGTGAACTTCTGCTCGATGACCGCACGCAGGCCGTTCACGCCCGAGATGTCGAGGAGAAGGGTCGCGAGCGCCTGCGAGGTGGGCGCCGTCCCATTGGCGATGGAACGGACGGAGAAACGGATGCCAAACAGCCCGAAGCGGGCGAGCACCCGCTCGCGGAGCTCCGCGGTGAGAGGATTGGCATCGGCGTCACGGAAGCGATCGACCGAGAGCAGGAGGTCGCTCTGCGGCCCGCCGTTGGCCGCCACCTGCCGAAGGCTCGCGAACTCCGCCTCCTCAAGCGTCACGGCGGTCTCGGCGAGAAGCCCGGTCATCGGGATGATGGTGCTCGCGAGACTTCGGATGCGCTCGTCGCTCATGTACCGGTCCGCGATGCGGCGGGCAGAATCGAGCGCATCGAGACGGCCCCCACCGATCTCGTCGGCCCGGGAAAGGACCGCCACGGTGTTCACCGGGCTACCCAACGGCAGACCGGCGTCCCGGAAGCCTTCGAGGAAATGCACGTCCTCGCTGTGCGCATGCCGCATGAGGTAAATCACCGCGTCGGCCTGGCTCGGCTGATTGTCCTCGACTCCCAGCAGGCTGCGTGTCGCGTGGCCAGATGCCGGCGTCAGCGAACCCAGCCCCGGCGTATCGATGTACACGGCATCGTGGAGACGGCGCGATGGCCAGCCGACCTCGATCGAACGAAGAGCTTCCCCTGCCGGGACTTCAATCTCGAGCGCATCCTGCCCCTTCCGGAAACGGGGGAAAACGAGAATGCCCGATTCCGTCAGCGCGGTTACCGAATAGCCCGCGTCGTAACGGTACCAGGTGACCACGCGGGTGCACTCCCCGGCATCCGTGGGCGCGAGCCGCTCACCGATGAGTGCGTTGAGGAGGGTGGACTTGCCAGCTTTCACCCGGCCTGCGATGGCGATTCGGAGGGGTTCGCGCAGGCGCTGGCGAATTGCCTCGATGTCCGCCGCGTACGAGGCCGGGAGTTCGCTGGAGGCTTCCGTGCACAGGCGGTCAACCCGGTCGATGAGCGCCGACGCCGTCATGGCGCCTGCCCGAGGGCGATCTCTCCAGCCCTTCCGCGCGCGGCAGAGAGGAGCGCCAATTCGCGCCGAACGGCAGAGAGGCGCTCGTGCCGGGCGGCCTCGCTTTGCTGGAGGTTCTTCTGAAGCGCCTCCGCCGTCGTCGCGCAGGAGCGAATGCTTTCACCGATCCGCTCGGAGAAGTGATCGCGCAGCTGGCGCTGAAGCTCGCGCGAGAGATCGCGCATTGATTTTCCGACCTCGAACTGCACATCGTCGAGGAACTGGCGGACGGCATTTCTTGCCTTCTGGCGGCGGCTGGCTACCTGGCGTTTTCGCTCGTCCAGCAACTGCTTCCCGCCAAAGAGAAGGCCAATGCCGACCATTGCTCCTGTAGTCAGAGCCAGGCCTGCGAGGCCAGATAACATCCCGAGGACCAGGATGCCGCTCTGTGCGCCGCGCAGCGAGGCCCATCCTGTCGCGGCACTATCGAGGAGGAGGCGCGCCTCGGGGGCCCGGCCGCTCCAGAGCGCCTGCACTTCCACCGGAGTTGCCTTGCCCGACACAGGATCAAGCGCGACGGCCTCCTCGCGGAGCACCTCCACGATACGGGTTGCGATAGCATCGGAGCCCGCCTCGAGCTCCCTGACCACGCTCATCGATGCTTCGGCCATTCGCTGGCGCACACTTGCCGAAAGCTCTTCCCAGTTGTTCGCCGGGTCCACGGCCTCGATTGTGTCGTCCGCCTGGCGATTGGCGGCGCGGATGGCCTGGCGGAAGCGATGGTCGACCTCGCTGACCAGGTCGCCGAACTCGTCGTTCAGGATCGTCTGCCAGCGGGCGCCCGCAGTGCGCAGATGTTCGAGCCGGGCGCGCTCGGCATATAGCCGTTCGAGTTGGCCACCAACGCCCGAGGGATCGAGCAGGGCCTGTTCTTCGGCCACGAGTCCCGTCTCGAGATGTGCAAGGGCCGACACGATCTCGGCGAGCACTCGGGCCTTCGCCCGTTCGCGCGCAGGGTCGAGCACCCGTGAGGCGAGGATGTCGAGCAGCGCCGGGTACCCGCTCTCGTGGTTGAACGTCGCGTCGCGCCGCGCGAATGCCTCCATGCGGAGGGCGGCGGAGACTGGCACAATCGGCAGGTCCAACCCCTCCCCGGCGAGTGCGGCGCTGTTGAGGTCTCGCACTCGGCGCCATTCCGGGTGCAGGTCGATCTTGGTGAGCACCAGGATGACCATGGGACAAACGGCGGCCGCGCGCTTCAGAAAGTCGAGCTCCGAACCCGTGAGCGGTGCCGAGGCGTCAGAGGCAAAAAGCAGCGCGTCGGCGGCGTGGAGGTACCCGAGCGTGATGCTGGCATATCCGGGGCTGAGGCCGCCGACGCCGGGAGTGTCCACCAGCACTAGGCCCCGGGCGAGAAAAGGATTGTTGAGGACGATCTCGAAATAGCCGCCGGCATCCCGGGCCGAGTCGCCGGCTGCCCCGGCTCGGTCAGTGACCAGCTGAGCGAGCTCGTCGATGGCAAACGAGCTCGAAAGGATCGAGCCGTCGTCTCCGCGGTGCACCACCAGCGGGGACGCTCCGTGGCGGACGACGGTGAGCGCCGCTGTGGCGATATCGTCGTCGACAGGGCAGACGTGTTGCCCCAGCAGGCCGTTCAACAGAGAGCTCTTGCCATGCTTGAACTCGCCCACGATAGCGATGACTGTCTCGGGCCGGCCGAGGCGGGCGCGCCCGGCCGCCAGCCTCGCCGCCAGGTCTTCACGATTATGGCGAAGAGCGACTCGAACCACGTCGTCGAGGAGGGACTCGACAGACTGTCCGGGCGAACGTTCAGCGGTGGCGCTGGCCATGGACCGGGTCTCCGTGGAGGCAGCGATGCAGGATCGACATCCGGCTGTGCGGTAGAATACCCGAATTCGGGGGAGCCGCGCACGGGAGGCGTGATTGGGTTACGTTCTCGGGGTCGACCTGGGCACCAGCTACTCGGCAGCCGCCATCGACGAGGGCGGCAGGACGGAGATCGTGCAGCTCGGTTCGCGTGCCGCGGTCATCCCATCGGTCGTGGTGTTGCGCGCCGATGGCGAGGTTCTCACAGGGGAGGCCGCCGAGCGGCGCGCCCAGACTGAACCGGCCCGCACGGCGCGGGAGTTCAAGCGCCGGCTCGGCGATCCCACGCCGATGATCCTGGGTGGCACCCCGTACGGAGCCGAATCGGTAACCGCACTGTTGCTCCGTGCCATCGTTGAACGAGTCGGCGAACAGCGCGGCGAGCCCCCGCTGCTCGTGGCCATCACCCATCCCGCGAGCTACGGACCATACAAGCTCGACCTCCTCCAGCAGGCCGTCCGCCAGGCGGATGTCGGCGACCCCTTGTTCCTGAGTGAGCCCGAGGCGGCAGCGCTGCACTATGCCGCGCAAGAGCGCATCGAAACGGGCACCGTGGTGGCGGTGTACGACTTTGGGGGCGGTACCTTCGATGCCTCCGTGCTCAGAAAGACGGCCGAGGGGTTCGAACTGCTCGGCCAGCCCGAAGGTCTCGATCGGCTGGGGGGAATCGATTTTGACGAGGCAATCTTCCAGCATGTCGTCTCGGCGCTGCGTGAGCAGGGCCATGGGCTGGACCCTGCTGACGCGACAGCGCTGTTCCGCGTGCGTGAAGAATGCCGCGAAGCCAAGGAAGCGTTGTCTGCCGATTCCGAGGCGGTCGTCCCCGTCGCTCTGCCCGGAATCCACACGCAAGTGCGGATCACCCGGTCTGAGTTCGAGGCGATCGTCGCCCCCCGCATCCGGGAGACCGTCGCCGCACTCGAACGAAGCGTCCGCAGTGCCGGGCTCGAACTGGCCGATGTCGACCGCGTGCTTCTCGTCGGGGGTACGTCCCGCATTCCACTCGTTGGGGCCCTCATACGCGAATTGACGGGCAGGCCGATAGCCATCGACGCACACCCGAAGCACGCAGTAGCCCTGGGAGCGGCAGCGGAAGCCCGTCGGCGCCTCCAGGCCGCATCATCCACCGAGGCGGCTCCGGCCGCTTCGGCGCCTCCGTCCCCTCCAGTGGCTGCCCCGCCAACTGCGTTGGCAGGCGCGCCCGACCGCAACGTCGCGAGCTCGCCCGGGGCCGCCCGCCCGTCCGCGGCAGCCGGCGGCATCGGCCGTACGGCCCTGCTGGCCGGGCTCGGCATTTTCGCCTTGCTGGTCGCGGCTGGAGGGGCATCTCTGCTCTTCCTCGGTCGTGATGGGGACGACACCGGGCAGGCGAAGGATGATGTAACCGGGATCTCCACGGCGCCAGCGGCAACGCTCACGCCTTCGGCAGCAACGAGTGTGGCGCCAAGCCCAACGGCCACCATCGCTCCCGGCACCTCACGAATCACCGGCATCGAACTCAGCGGCAACCAGTACTCCGTGAAGTTTGAGACAGGCGGATTCACGCCGGCGCTTCCGGGGCAGCATGTGCACTTCTTCTTCAATACCGTTCCGCCCGGCCAGGCGGGCGTGCCCGGGAGCGGTCCGTGGTTCGTCTATGGGGGAGGCAGTCCGTTCACGGGCTATGGCCTTTCCGACCGGCCGGCCGCCGCGACGGAGATGTGCATCCTGGTAGCCAACCCGGACCACTCGGTCATCCAGGGGACGGGCAACTGTTTCCCGCTCCCGCGCTGATTGGCTCCCGGCGTGCGCGCATTGTGAGGATCGGAAGCTCAACGGCTCCACATGCGTGCCGCCCACCGGAGGCGAGTGCTTTCCATCGGCGGACACCAGGGGGTGAACTTGGTCACGGTGGGGTGCCAGGGTGCCCGCTACCGTTGCAGGCCCGTGTGGCTCGCCCGGCTGCGGCCTGGCACGCAAGAATCGAGCTCGTACAGGGTCGCCCGCTCAAAGGCGACTTCGCGTCTGAGGTACTCCCGCTCGCCGGCGTCGCGGACGGTGGCGAGCCGCCCCATGTAGTAGCGCAGACGCGCAAGGTGGAGCCGCCGGTGCAGCGCGAGGTCGTCCGGGCGAGGCATGGCGGCTAGCGGACTCGTGCCTGTTGGAAGAAAGCCGGCGCCTTTGCGATGTACTCGCGCCAACGGGCCGGGACATCATCCTCATGGAAGATGGCGGTAACGGGGCACGCCGCCTCGCAGGCCGCGCAATCGATGCAGCCATCGGGGTCGATGAAGTACTGGCGCTCTCCCGCTTCGGTGTGGATGCAATCCACGGGGCAGACGGAAACGCAGGACGCGTCCATGACGTCGATGCAGGGTTCGGTGATGACGTAGGGCATGGCAGATTCCTCAGTCGAACGCGGGCGCGCGGAGCGCTCGGGCGCCTCCACCGTGCGGCGGAGGCGCCACCGCGCAACGGCGCCTAGAACGTGGTCTCGATGCGCGAAGAGAGATCGAAGAAGTCCTGGAACGACTGGTTGAAGCGGTAGAAGGCATCGCGCGCGTCGCCATCGGAGTAGCCAGCCTTCGAGCGTGCGACGCCGTTGGGGTCTTCGCCATCGAGCGAGTTGAGCGTGTACTTGCCTTCCGCCCGGCCGTGCTGCTTGATGTTTTCGAGCATCGCCCGCCAGATCTCCGGGTCGAGTTCGAGGTAGAAGTCCACATTCGCGAGGCCGGGCTCGTCGATTTTCCGCACCGATGTGATGGAGTAGACGGCGAAGTCCAGGCGGTAAATCTCACCACCGCACTTGACGGCCATGGTGGTATCGGCCTGGCCGTTCCGCCGCTGGAGTTCGACCTCCTGGTTGTAGATGCCGCGGAGGGTCTCGAACCACTCCAGCGAGGGGAATTTCAGCGCGGTCGTTGTCGTCATGGTGCCCAAACCTCCCGAAGTGCATCGAGTCTACGGACGGGCCGGCGATGCCGGCCATCGGGCCGAAGGAGCAACCGGGTGGACCAAACGGTGTAGGCCCTCGGGGAGACGGGCGGGCTTCTGCCGGGGTCAGGGTTCCGCAGCGGGCGAGGAGGTGTGTCGCAGGTACACGCTCACGGCCTGGGTGCGGTTGTGCACGCCCAGCTTCTGGAAGATGTTGCCGAGGTGCGTCTTCACGGTCTTTGCGGAGATCACCAGCTCGGCTGCGATATCGGCGTTCGAAAGCCCCCGGGCCAGGCAATCGAGGATGACACGCTCCTGTGGTGTGAGCTTGCCAATAGGCGAGGTACCCGGGGGCGCTGGGTCAGCGTCCTCGAGCACGCGCATGATGAGCCGCGACGCGGCATCACCGCTCAGGACGGATTCATTGTGGGCCGCCAGGCGGATGGCATTGAACAGATACTCCGGCTCCACATCCTTTACCAGGTAGCCCGATGCCCCGGCGCGCAGTGCGCCGAAGATCAGCTCATCGTCGAGGAACGTTGAAAGCGCCAGGACCCGGACATCCGGGTGGGCGCTGCGGATGGCGGACGTGGCCACCGACCCGCTAATCCCCGGGAGGCGGACGTCCATCAGCACGACGTCCGGGTGGCAACTTTCGATCGCTTCGATGGCCTGCTCGCCGCTGGCGGCCTCGCCCACCACGGTGATGTCGTCCACGGTCTCGATGAGCCGCTTGAGGCCCTCCCGCACGATGCGGTGGTCGTCGCAGAGCAGGACGCGGATGGTCGCGCTGGACATGGTTCAACTCCTTGAGGCGAGGGGCAGGACGCATTCCACGCGTGTGCCAAGCCCCGCGACGGCGTGCACCGAGAGCTCGCCGCCAAATGCCGCGGCGCGCTCCCGCATTCCGGAGATGCCGAACGATCCCGGGCCGGGTGGCTCGATCGCGCCAACACCGTTGTCTGTAATCGCCATCACCACCCGGTCGTCGTCGATGTTCACCAGGACCTCGGCGCGCGCGGCCCCGGAGTGGCGCAGGATGTTGGTAAGCGACTCTCGCGCGATCGAAAGCAGCGCCGCGATGATGTCATCGGCCAGCCGTTCGGTAGAACCGTGAACCTGGATATCGCATGCGATCCCGGCGGCCTGCAACGGCCCCGTGACGGCCGCGAGCGAATCGGCGATGGAGCGCCCGGCGCCGGCGCCAACCCGCAGGTTCCAGATCGAGCGCCGGAGCTCCACCAGGGCAGCCCGCGCCACGGTCAGCGATTCCTCGATGGCATCGCGCGTTGTCCGGGGGACCCGCCGGTCGACACGGCCCGCCGCTTCGAGGTTGAGCACGATCGCGGTGATGGATTGGGTCGCCGAGTCGTGGATATCTCGCGCGATGCGGGCACGCTCGCGCAGGATCGCGAGCTCCGTGCCTCGCTCGAGCTCGACATCCGAGCGGATCGCGGCACCGATGAGGTTGGCCGCGGCTTCGCAGATGGCGGTGTGCTCCTCGCTGAGCGGCCGGTTCCGGCGCTTCCAGCCGAGGATGAGCACGCCTGCCACGTGGTCGACTGACCAGACCGGGAACGACGATGCCCAGCGGAGCCCTTCTTCGCGGGCGAAGTAGGCGGTCTCCGAGATGGGGGCCTGGCGCACGTTGCCGCCCACGGCGACGAGGTTGACGAAGGCCTCCATGGTCACCTGGAGTTCGCTCCCGGTGAGCTGTTCGATGGTGTAGGGAGAGAGCGAGTAGGTGTAGACGAGCGGCGCGGCGCCGCGGACCATGCTGCGCTGGTAGAACACGGCGGCATCGGCGCCGACGATCCCGGCCAGGCGGTGCACGGTGCGCTCGATACGCGCCCGCTCCGACCCGGCAGAAGAAAGCACGCGGGCGATCTCGCCGAGGGCCGAAGCGGCGGTGGTTCGTGCCGGGGAGCTGGCTCTGGGCATGTATCTCGCCTTATGCCGGTATGTTACGAGCCTTGCGCTCGGTGGTCTCTGGGGCACCTGGGAGGCGAGGCGCCGGTGCTCGCGGCCGGGGAGCGGGATCGCCCGGCCACGAGCAACCGGCAAAGGGAAACCGCGGCAGCCTCTACAGCCAGGCGGTCATCCAGCAGCCACCGCGAGCCCGCCCGTCCGGGCGACCGTCACCAGCCCGGGGTTGACCTGGGAATCGCGATTCATGGAGATGGAATCGAGCAGGCCCAGGTACCGCTGGAGCTGCTCTGAGCGCAGGTCGCGCAGCTTCGCGATGCCCACGGACAGCCGCTCGGTGCCGCCGGCGAAGAGCACGGCAAGCGCTTCCGAGACGGCCGGGCTGTGGACGAGCTCATCGGCGAGCGCGGCCTCGGCCCTCCCCAGGAAGCCCTGCAGGTACTCGCGGCCGTTGGGGTGGTACTGGAGGTAATAGGCGAGGTGGCGCACGCCATATTCGAGATGCCGGCGGCTGTCGCGGGCGAGCAGCCCGAACAGCTTTCGGTCGACTTCCGAGGGGCACGCCTCGGCCAGCTTCTCGAACGTCGTGAGCTCGTAGGCCTTGTAGACGAAGCAGATTGAGGTGATCCACTCGGTGGCCTTGAGCGCGCCGAACCAGGTGCGGTAGAGCGTGCCCAGGTTGCTCTGGAGCAGGCCCCCGCCATTGGCGAGTGCCCGCTTGCGCAGGGCCTCGACCTTGCGGCCAGCATCGAAGTTCTGCACCGAAAGCAGGTTCTTCACGTCATGGAACCCGTAGGCGATGCGCTCTTCCCACGAGGCGATGACCTTCTGCTCGGCAAGGCCGTTTTCGGCGAACGACGTTGCGACCTGGCAAATAGCCCGCTCGATCTCATCGGGCTGCGGCTCGAGCGCGGCCCAATCGATATCGACGGCCGGGATCCAGCGCTCCCGGATGCCCTGTTCGTAGAGCACATCGGCGTCTTCGGCCCAGACTTCGCTCTTGGTGTAGATGCTGTAGGGGCCGGGCATGTAGGAGCCAGGCGTTGGATGGGAGCCCAACGGCGTATCGTTCTCGTAGGGCCAGTGATCGGGGACGATGCCATACGTGCCGATGTTGATTTCGCGCATGCCGAGGCCGGCTGGACCCGGGCGGGCGCGCATGCCGAGCTGGGTAGTGGGGCGTGCCCAGCGGAAGCTCATCCCGGCGATCGCGGGGTTTTCGGTGGCCGCGCGGAGAAACGAGCGTGCCGATTCCACATCCACCTTCAGTGCCAGCAACGAGCGGACCGTATCGACCGGGAGCGCCGATTGTTCGAACTCGGCGACCAGGTCTTCCGGCCAGCCGAGTTCGCTGGCGCGCATCTTCACCCCTTCAGCAAGTGCCGCCATTCCGTTCAGTCCTCCAGGAACACTTTCATCGCCGGCGCCATCCGCTGGCGGCGGTCGCCAAGGCCGATGACTTCGAGCCGGTGCATGTATTCGTTGATCTGCTTCTTGCGCATGATGAGGAGCTTCTTGAAGCCCTCATCGATGTTCTTGATGCCGCCCCCGGCGAGCACGGCGAGCGCTTCGCTGGTGGCCGGGTTGGTGGTGAGGCTGCCCTGCGATTGGCCGAGCGCGCCTTCCTGGATATCGAGGTAATGGTGGAGCTGCTCCTTGCGCTCGGGCTCGACATCCATCAGGTACTTGAGATGCGTCACGCCAAAGGCCAGGTGGCGGGACTCGTCCTGGGCCGAAAGCCGGAAGATGCGCTTCTCGGCCTCGTTGTTCGAGATGAGCTCGCCCATCCGGAAGATCGTCTGGACGAAGCCCTCGCCCACGAGGTGCAGGCGGGCGGTCATCTCGGTGAAGTCATCGGCCGAAAGCAGCTGCGATGCGCCGAAACCGGCATCGACGAGGCCACCGCCGTTCACCAGGGCGCGTTTGCGGAAGACATCCTCGTGGCGCGACTCATCCATGAGCTGCGTGCCCAGGAAGAGCTGGGTCTCGAACTGCTCGGGGTGGACCGTCCCCATGAAGCGGCCGGGAAGGTCACCCGCGATGAATTCGACCTGGGTGAGGAACGTGCACAGCGTGCACATCGCCATCTCGATATCGTCGGGGAGCTCCTTGATCTCGTCCCAGGGGATATCGACTGCGGAAGACCACTGGCGCTGCATGGCCTCCTCGTACAGGAGGAGGGCTGACTCTGACCAGACGTCGGACTTTGTCTTGTACTGGTTCCGGTGGGCGGCCGAGCGCGGGTCGGGCCGGGCGCCGCGCATGGTGAAGGTAGGCCAGCCGGCGTCGGACGGTGCTTCGCCATAGACAGGGAGCTGCCGGAGATTCTCGAGGGTGAGGCCCTTGGCGCCCGGTTCGGCACGCGTGCCCCAGCCGTCCTCGATATTGAGCCAGGACAGGTCGAGCCCTGGTTCCATGACCTTTTCGGTCGATGATGCGCTCATGCTTCGCATGCCCTCCAGTGGGGTTACAGGTCTGCCAGATATTCGACCACGGGCGAGGATGCGCTGGATATGCATCCGCTGACCGAATTTGGGGGACCGGAAGACCTAGGACCTCCGCGCCCGCCAATTTAGGCCGTCGAGCCTATGCCCGCTTGCTACAGTGGCACCATGGCCACCCCCGGAAAACGCCGCCTCGGACGGACCGGTATCGCCGTTTCCGAGCTCGGGCTGGGTGCGATGGACACCCCCCACTCTCGCGACGCCGTCGAAACGGTGATGACCGCGCTCGATCTCGGCATCGACTTCATCGACACCGCGCGGGACTACGAAGGCAGCGAGCACCTGCTGGGCGAGGTGATTCGCCGCCGGGGCACGAAGGACTTCGTGGTGGCGAGCAAGACCTTCCGCCACTCGGCGGATGGCAGCCAGTACGAAATCGACCGTTCACTCCGGGTACTCGGCGTGGAGCGCATCGACCTCTACCAGCTCCACGACATCTCGACGCCGGCCGCCTGGAACGAGGTGACCGCGGAAGGGGGCGCGCTCGAAGGGCTCAGGACCGCCCAATATCGCGGCCTTATCGGGCACATCGGCATCTCATCGCACGACCTGGACATCGTCGAGTGGGCGATCACCTGTGCCGAGTTCGATACGGTGATGCTCGAGTACTCAGCGTTTTTCCCGGGGACGGCGCGGCTGATCGACCTGGCAGCGGAGCGCGATGTGGGCGTCATCGTGATGCGGCCCCTCGGCGGTTCGGGGCGAACGAGCGCCATCCGTGGCCGCATCGCCCGCGGGTACAAGGGCCCGCTGACCCCGGCGAACCTCCTGCGCTACGTCTTGTCGCATCCGGGTGTCTCCGTGGCCATCCCGGGAGCGCGCTACCCCTCGCGGATCGTCGAGAACGTCGCGACGGCCTCGGGCTGCGAGCCCATGAGCGCGGCAGAGCGGCGAGAGCTCGAACGGGCAGCGGCGGAGCTCTACTAGACCCACGCGCCGTGTGGATGGACCCTCGGCCGGTGACGCCGGTCCCTGCGGCCTCGCACCCGGCCGTTGAAGTGGCCGAGTATCATCGATGCGATCCCCGGCCGGAGGTGCAGGCATGGCGGCCAGCGCGATGTTCGTGGTGACACTTCGGGAGTGGCTGGAAAGCCAGCGGCTGCAGGACACGCCCCACCGGGCGGCCCTCAATGCCGCGATGAACGCGGGCGACACGGCAGCCATTCGCGCGTTGCTCGCCGGGGCGCCGTTCAGCCCCGACCAGCGGCGCTACCTGGAGGACCTGCTCGACCGGTGGGAGAAATCGGAAGCCGGCGGCGCCTGAGGCCTGACCGCGATCATGGGCCGGGTGGGGCATGGGTGGTACACCGCACCCATGCCCGTCTCGCGCATGCCGTTGCCGCCGGCCCATCGGCTGGCGCATGCGGTCGCCCTCTCGCCGGCCGACCGCATGCGCCAGGTGGAGGCGTTTTTCGCCGCCTTTCCGCGGTCCAGCTCCGGGCCGCACGGACTCGGGCAGGCGATCCTCGATTTCCAGCGGTGGGAGATCGGGTCGGGCCGAATCCAGGATGCGGGTGGCTCGCCATGGTGGCGGGGCGTCAACGGCATGATGGTCCTGGACATCGCCGCTGCCCAACGTGGGGATGCCGCAACCACACCGGCGATACGTGCCTGGCGGGACTACGCCACATCGCCCGACCCGCAGGCGGCCCTCTGGGACGCACATCAGCGTTCGCTGCATGCCGGGATTCGCGCCTGCGCGGCGCTGCTGGCGGCCGAACCGGAGGCCGAGCAGCGTTTCGCCGCCCTGGTCATCGATGTGGTCGACCGGACGGCACTGGCGGGAACGGCCACGGACAACGATGGCCTGGCGCGGCTGACGGACCGCTTCTACCCGGCCATCTACCCCATCGCTGCCGGGAGCCTGGTTGCGCTTGATGCGATGCGTCAGAAAACGGCGGCCCGGCTACTCGATGGTACCGGGCGGCCGTTCTCCAACGCCGGCATGGATTCGACGCGCTGGGGTTGAGCCGGCCACCCTCACTCGATGAACTCGTACGGCTGGAGCAACTCCGCGTAGTCGTTCCGGGGCGAGTTCAGGAGGGGGGAGACGGGCCGGTACACCAGCCATTCATCCGGTGGCGGACCGAGGAGTTTCTTCAGGCTCAACGGGTTTGGCTCTTTCGGGTTCATCCACGCGTCGGCCTGCTCATCCGAAAGCACGACCGGCATACGGTCGTGGATGGGCCGCATCATCTCGTTCGCGCGTGTCGTGAGGATGGTGAACGTGCGCTCCCGCTTGCCGGGGGCGGGGAACCATGATTCGTACAGCCCGGCCAGCAGGAGGAGGCCCCCGCCGGGACGGTGGAACCAGAGCGGACGGCGGTGTTCGCCCGGGCCGACCCACTCGAAGAACCCGTCGGCGGGCACCACGCAACGGCGCTTCAGGAAGGCCTCGCGGAAAGCGGGCCGCCGGTCGACACCCTCGGCGCGGGCATTGATCGGCCCGGTCAGCCGTTTGCCGGGCTGGGCCCAGTGGTTCACCAGCCCCCACTTCGCGCGGGCGATTTCGCGGTCTTCCAGGCGCTGCCGGACGATGAAGTGCCAGTCCGTCGGGGCGATGTTGTAGCGGGGGTGGTAATCCTCGGGCAGCGAACCGCGCGGAACCCCGAGCTCTCGCTCGAGTTCCGCGCGGTCGGCGCGCGTGAGGGTGAAACGCCCACACATGGGGGAAGCTCAGCGGCCCCGGGCGCGTGGCACGCTACCCCCGCGAGTAGGTGCCAACGAGCCGGTTCATGCCGAGGGTGTGCGGCTCGATCTTTTCCAGCAACTGCCAGAGGGTGAGGCCCGGCTCGAGGTTCAGTTCGGCGTTCAGCGCGAACACCCAGAAGTAGTAATTGTGGGTGCCGTGCCCCGGAGGCGGCATGGGACCGCCGTAGCCGGGCTTGCCAAAGTCACTAACCCCGCTGGTGTAGCCGGTTGTGCCCTCGGCCAGGCTGGTGACGTTGCCCGGGATGTTGTAGAGCACCCAGTGCACATAGCCGTAGCGTCCGCCGGTTACCAGCGGCGCGTCCGGGTCGTGACAGACCACCGCAAACGACCGGGTGCCCTCGGGCGCGTCACTCCAGGCAAGCGCGGGCGAGACGTTTTCCGCCTCTCCCGTGTGCTTCGCGGGGATCCGGCCGCCGGCCGCGAAAGCGGGGCTCGTCAGCTGCATCTTCGATAGCGCGAAACCCAAAGCGTTCCTCCTTCGCTGTCTCCGTCCAGGTTCAGAGCGCTCTGATACTGGCACAGTCCCGTCGAGGCTGCCAGCACCGCCGGGGGAGCCTGCCTGCGTGAAGCGCATCACCCTCCTTCCGGGCCTCCATGGCTTCTTCAGAAATCCCTCAAGTTTCGCCCACGGTGCCGGTCCTACGTTGAGATCGCGGCTGATAGCCGCAGGGAGAGAACAATGAAACACGTACTGCAAGCGGAAACCGGGCCCGGGCGGCGCATGCTGCTCGTCTTGGCTCATCCCGACGACGAGACCCTCGGCTTCGGGGGCACGATTGCCCGTTACGCCGCTGATGGTGTCGAGGTCCATATCATTACCGCTACCTCCGGCCAGAAGGGCTGGTTCGGCGACCCGGGGCGGAACCCGGGAGAGGCCGCCCTCGGCCGCATCCGGCGCGAAGAGCTGCGTCGCGCAGGGGCCATCCTGGGCGCACGCGGCGTGTATCTACTCGGCCACACCGACGGCGAGCTCGACCAGGTCGACCCCGATTGCATCGTCACGGAGATCGCCACCTACATCCGCGATTTTCGGCCCCAGGTTGTCCTGACCTTCGGACAGGACGGGATGTATGGCCACCCGGACCACATCGCCATCTGCCAGTTCACCACCGCGGCGGTGGTCGCGGCAGCCAACCCGCGCTACGCACTGCTCGAAGGCAGCGAGCCGCACCAGGTCTCGAAGCTCTACTACCGGGCAGCGCGTGCCGAGTACCTGGCCGCATACGAGGAAGCCTTTGGCGAGCTCGTGATGCAGATCGACGGTGAGGAGCGCCGGTCCCCGGGCTGGGCGAACTGGCTTATCACCACCACCGTCGATTCCCGGGCGCGCTGGCGCCAGGTGTGGGCCGCCGTGAAGCAGCATCGCTCGCAACTGCCGCTGTATGCGCGGCTCCAGGCACTCCCGGAGGATCGCCACCGCTACCTCTGGGGCACGCAGGAGTACTACCGGGCACTGAGCGTGGTGAACGGCGGCCGGACGAAGGAGACTGACCTCTTCGCGGGGCTCCAGCAATGGGCCTTAACCGCGGCCGCCTGAATCGGGAGTTCCCCTGCACCGTGTTGAGTGCCCGCGTGGTACGGTGACGGTGCGGGGGAGACTCTGCCAATGCCTCAACGAGGCCGTCGGCCTCCACCCCCGGAGGGGAATGTCGAACCAGCGGCCCGCGCCACCCGTAGACTACCGTGAGCTGAAGCAGCTCGTCACCAGCGAAGGACTCCTCGCACCACAGCATGGCTACTATGCCTTTAAAGCCGCTGCCGCATTCGCCGGGATTGGCCTTGCGGTCGTAGTGACGCTCTCCACCTCGAACCTGGCCATGGTGCTCCTGGGCGCCCTCCTGATGGCGTTCGCATCCACCCAGGCCGCGCTCCTGGGGCACGACATCGGCCACCGGCAGGGATTCCGCGGCCGCCGGACGAACCTCATCGCACGGTTCATCTACGGGAACCTGCTCCTTGGCATTAGCCACACCTGGTGGAGCGCGAAGCATAACCAGCACCACGCGACCCCGAACCACGAGGAGCTCGATCCCGACATCCAGTTTCCCATGGTGGTGTTCTCGATCGAGCAGCTGGCTGCCCGCTCGCCCAGGCTTCGCTGGCTGATCGGCCTGCAGGCGTTCGTGTTCCCGCTGCTGCTTCCGCTGCAGGCGGCGAACATGCGAGTCACCAGCATCCAGCACCTGGTGCGCGGCTGCGCAAAGATGCCGCTGCTCCAGGCCGCGGTCATCCTCGGCCATTTTGTTCTTTACGGCCTGCTGCTCATCGCCATCGGCAGCTGGCCGCTGGCCCTCGCATTCGCACTGGTCCACCAGCTGGCGTTCGGTCTGTACAACAGCTCGGTCTTTGCCTCGAACCACAAGGGCATGCCGCTCATCGAGGCAGGGCGCCGGCTCGACTTCCTGCGCGAGCAGGTGCTCACCTCGCGCAACGTGCTGGGGCACCCGCTCACGGACTTCTGGTATGGCGGCCTGAACTACCAGATCGAACATCACCTGTTCCCGACCATGCCTCGCAACCAGCTCAGCAAGGCCCAGCCCATCGTCGAGGACTTCTGCAAGCGGCTGGGCATTCCGTACCACGCCACCGGCCTGTTCGCGTCGTATCGCGAGACCTGGCTCCACCTCTACCGGCTGGGCAACGCGGCCCGCCGGCGGCCCGTAGCGGTCAGGGCTGACTAGGCACCGGTAAGGGCTGCAGGCGGAGGATCGACTCGGTTTCAGCCTCCAGGGCAGCCTGATTGCGCAGCATGGGGATGCGCTCGTGCCGCTGCCAGAGCGGGAGCTGGTCGGCGTAGTGCGGGCTCCCGGGGATGCCCGAAACGCCACCCGGGATGACATACGAGGCATCGACCGGCGCCGCGAAATCGATCACCTGGCGGTATACCGAGGTCAGCGTGATGGCGAACCCGTTCTTGCCGCTGAGGCCGTAGCCAGCGGCCTGGAGGGTGTCTCCATCGCCCCCGATGGCGGCGCGCGGCGGGTCGAGCGCAGCGCCGGGGAACTGGCCCGAAAGGGGATGGCGGCTTGCGGTGGTGTGGCAGGCGTCCCAGCGCCAGTTCCCTGCGTCGGGGCCGCCGAGGACCGTTGCATCTTCCCAGGCGCGGCCGAGGGAAGCCTGCAGGATTGCCTGCCATTCGCGGCTGCCCGGTGGGGGCGCCCCCTCCTCAAGGTGGGCGACCACCTCGGCCAGCAGTCCGCCGGCCACCCGGCCGAGGCCCACGTGCCGTTCGCTGGTGAGCCACGCCCAGGTGGCCTCGCCCACCAGTGGTGCAAAGAGCTCGCGGGCCACGTTCCTGCGGAAACACGCGTACAGCAGCCCCTCTCCGCGGCCGCCACGGAGGTTTCCATCCCAGCGGGCGAGCATTTCCCGCGCGCGCTCCGCCTCACCCGTGAACGGGCCCTGCGAGCCAAGGAAACGTGCCCACGCGCGCGCCGGTCTCGAGGTGGTGTCACTCTGCCACGAGGCGATCGTCCCGGGCGAATGGTGCTCGCTGGCGGTCAACAACTCCACCAGCCGGTCGGCCCGGCCGGGGGGTGCGAAGTACGCGCTGATGTACGGCTCGTCCGCCGCGAGCACACGCTGGTTCGCGGTTGCAATGTAGCCCTCGGGCGGGTTAATCGACCGGGGCATTTGCTCGAAGGGGACGGTGCCGACCCATTCATGCTCGCCGGTCCAGCCGGGCACGGCGACGCGGCGCCCGGCCTTCGATGCCCGGATGGGCAGCTCGCCGCGAACCAGGTAGCCGATGTTCCCGGAGGCGTCGGCGGCGACCAGGTTGTTCACCGGATCGACCCAGGAGGACTGCGCCGCGAAGAGCTCGTGCACATCGCGGACGCGGACCATGGCCCGGAGACCGTTGAACGCCGGCTTCGCGCGCTCGAGGGCGGTGTACTTCAGGGCGACCGCCATCCCACCGGCCGGGTCGCCGTGGACGACAGGTCCATGGCGCGTCTTCCACCACTCGATGGTGACCGGCTCCGCGCCGCGAACGGCGACGGTCTCGGTGCGCCGCTCAGCCGCCCGCCAGCCATTCTCCGTGAGGTAGCGTTCGCCCGCAGGACCGTCGAACCGTTCGAGATAGAGGTCCTGGTAGTCGGCCTGCGTATGGGTGATGTTCCAGGCGACGTTCCCATTGAAGCCGAAGTGCGGGAAGCCGGGGAACCCTGCGAACGTCGCACCGCTGACATCGAAGGCAGAGCAGGCAACGTGAACCTGCCAGTACGCGTTCGGCACATCGAGTGCGCGATGGGAGTCGTTGCAGATGACGGGTTTGCCGGTCGTGGTGCGCGAGCCATGCACCGCCCAGGAGTTGGATCCTGCCTCGATTTCGGAGAGGAAGCCGAGGTGTTCGCCCGCGACCGCTATCTCCTCGTTCGCAAATTCGAAGAGCTCCCGCACCCTGCCGCCCGGGGGGAGGATGACGGAGGTACCCACGGGCGAAAGGAAGTGGAGGTTCTTCCAGGTGTCCGGACCAACCCGGGCGAGCAGGCCAGTCGCGGCGACCTTCCACTGCCAGAGCCCCATCAACACGTGGCGGATCTTGAAGAGCGCGACCGAGTGCCATGGCTCCCACGGCTCAGGGCTGATGCCCGTGAGCGCGTATTCGGGTGGCAGCGGCGCGCCGCATGCCAGGAAGGCGTTCACGCCGCGGGCATAGGCTTCGAACATCTCGCGGGTGCCGGTATCCATCACCTCCACATCGGCCCTGGCTGCGGCGGCGATATCGAGCCGGCGCGCCAAAAGGTCGGCGGGGAGGCCGGCCTCTCCGGCCGCCTCGGCCCAGCGGCCAGCCGCCCGCCGCCGGTCGTACTCCATCTGCCAGAGGCGGTCCTGAGCGGCCGCAAAGCCCTGCCCGAACCATGCGTCCATCTCGGAAGCGGCCGAGACGTGGGCCACGCCCCGGCGGTCGCGCCGGATGACGACCTGACTGCCCGGTCCCCGGACCTGGAGATGTGCTGCCTGCGCCGTCACCGTCGGACACCCCCTCCGCTGGTGTTTCGCGGAAGCCTACCACTTCCGGGAGCACCGCTACGCCGGCGGCTCTGGTAGGCTTCCGGCACTCCACGGAAGGAGCTGCCATGGCCGCGAATCCGTCCCTCAACTGGGACGCCCTCTTCGATGAAGCCGTCGACATCCTCTGCCGGTACATCCGCATCGATACCTCGAACCCGCCGGGCAACGAGGTGGCGGCGTGCGAGTTCCTTGGCGGTATCCTCCAGCGCGAGGGCATTCCGTTCGAGACCTTCGACGCCGGCGGCGGGCGCGTCTCCCTCAGGGCGGTGTTGCGGGGCGATGGGAGCAAGCGCCCCTTCATGCTGCTGAACCATACCGACGTGGTGCCCGTGCAGCGCGAGTACTGGGACGAAGACCCCTTCGGCGGGCTCATCAAGGATGGCCACATCTGGGGCCGGGGCGCGCTCGACATGAAGGGGCTCGGCGTCGCCCAGCTCATCACCTTCCTCGCGCTCAAGCGCTACCAGGTCCCGCTGGCGCGCGACGCGGTGTTTTTCGCGATGGCCGATGAGGAGGCGGGGTCGGAATTTGGCATGCGCTGGCTCGAACGCCACCACCCGGAGTCGCTCGATGCGGAGTTCGTCATCAACGAAGGCGGTGGCGGCACCACCGAGCTCTTTGGCATCGAACGGCCGGTGTACAACGTGGCTGTCGCCGAGAAGGGCCCGGTCTGGCTGCGGCTGGTTGCGGAGGGCGCGCCGGGACACGGTTCGGTGCCGCACGACGACAACGCGCTCGACCGGCTGGTGCGAGCCATGCACCGGGTGCAGAACTGGGAGCGCCCGCTTTCGGTTTCGCCGGTGCTCCAGGAGTATTTCTCACGCCTTTCGAAAGCCGGCATCTACCGCGGAGATGCGACGCCCGAGGGGCTGCAATCGGCGGCCGCGGGCGACCCCCGCATCCGGGCGCTGCTTTCCGACACCATCAGCGCAACGACGGTGACCGCCGGGATGAAGCACAACGTCATCCCGGCGCGCGCCGAGGCCACGCTCGACTGCCGGCTTCTGCCGGGCGTCCGGCCCGAGGAGTTCATCGCCGAGCTCGAGCGGGTGATCGACGACCCAAAGGTCCGGGTGGAGCGCGTCCATCTGGGCTGGTCTGACTCGAACCCGTTCGACACCGAGCTGTTCCGGACCATCGAGAGCGTGGTTCACGAGCACATCGAGGATGCGGTGGTGGTGCCAGGGATGACGGTCGGCTTCACCGATAGCAGCGTGCTCCGGAACCGCGGCGTGGTCTCGTATGGCTTTTCGGGCGGACTGAACGTGCCCGCGCTGGGGCGGACGGTGCATGGCCACAACGAGCGCATGCCGCTTGAGAGCTTCCGTCTGAATTGCCAGATGGTGTACGAGGTGAGCCGGCGCATGTGCGCACGGTAGCGCGCGGTTGCAATGCCTTTGCAACATGGCGCGGGCCCGGGGGGCTTGCCGCGGCGGGTATACTGGAAAGGTCGATTCGATCATCCAACCAGAGGGGTTCGGCCGGCCCGCCGCCGGGCGCCGCGAGCCGGTTTCACTTCCCCGGGCAAGTCAGTCCACTCTTGCGGGCCCACCGCTGGAGGGCCTGCCCCGGCAGCAGATGGAGCAAGCCAGATGACCTGGACCGGGCAATCGCTTCCGCTCCCCGCCGAGGTGCGCCGCGGAGCCGCCCATTGCCAGTACGGCCTTCGGTCGCTCCGTCGCGTAGACGACGATATCCCCGGCGTTTCCCGGCGAGGCCGCGAGACGGCGCTCGCTTCTTGAGAAGTCACCATCGTTCGTTGGATTGGGAGGCAATGCCATGAACAGTGACGTCATCCTGAGCGCGGCAGGGCCGAACGAAGAATCGGACGCGAGCCCGGCGCGGGACTACCCGGCCGAGCCAGTCCGCTCACAGTGGGTGGTCGACCTTGTCTCGCACCGGGTGGTGCGGCGGGCTCCGCGCTCGCCACGGCCCGCGCACGGGAGCAGCGACGCATCGTGAGCGAGGCCCCCGGGATGCCGGGAGTGGCAATTCCCACGGAGCGCCCGCCGCGGGTCGTTGTCGAGGGGGTGCAGCCGGAAGTCGACGCGGGCCGCTTCGCCGCGAAACGCGTCGAGGGCGACACGGTCGAGGTTACCGCCACCATCTTCGCCGATGGCCACGAGGTGCTTGCGGCCGAGGTGCTCCATCGCCGCGACGGCGAGCACTCGTGGTCGCGAGCACCAATGGGGCCGGTTGGTAACGACCGCTGGCAAGGAACCTTCGAAACGCCTTCCATCGGCCGGTACGAGTACACCGTCGAGGCGTGGATCGACCGCTACGGGACATGGCTCGAGCGGCTGGAGAAGCGGCATGCGGCCGGCCAGGATCTGCGCATCGAGTTCGAAGTAGGAGCGGACATGCTGGCGCGCGCGGCGGAAGCCGCACCCGGGGACGCCGGCCGTGCGCTCAATGAGGCCGCAGCCCGGCTCCCGGCGCTGGGCGCCGATGATGGCGTCGCGCTCGCGCGGACCGTGGCAGACACGGCCCGGCGGCACCAGCCCAGGGGCGTGGTCGCGCGGTACGCCCGCAACCTGGCGCTGGTTGTCGAGCGCGAACGGGCCGGGTTTGGGGCGTTGTACGAGTTCTTTCCGCGTTCGTTCGGGCAAGGGGGCGCCCACGGCACGTTCGCCGATGCGGAAGAGATACTGCCCTACATCCGGTCGATGGGCTTCGACCTGGTCTACCTGCCCCCCATCCACCCCATCGGCACATCGAACCGCAAGGGCCGGAACAACACCCTCGAAGCCGCCCCGGGCGACCCTGGCAGCCCATGGGCGATCGGATCCGAAGCGGGAGGCCACTGTGCGGTGCACCCCGAACTCGGCACGCTCGATGACTTCCGCCGGTTCCGCGAGAAGGCGGAGGAGCTGGGCCTTGAAATCGCGCTCGACCTCGCTTTCCAGTGCTCGCCCGACCACCCGTGGGTCTCCGAGCATCCCGAATGGTTCGAGCACCTGCCTGACGGGTCTATCCGCCACGCCGAGAATCCGCCGAAGAAGTACGAGGACATCATCCCGTTCGACTTCGAGTGCGGCACGTGGCCCGCGCTCTGGGAGGCGCTCCTCGGGGTGGTGACCTGCTGGATCGACCGCGGCGTGCGCATCTTCCGCGTCGACAATCCGCACACCAAGCCCTTTGCCTTCTGGGAGTGGCTCATCGATGCAACCCGCCGCGAACATCCCGATGTCATTTTTCTCTCGGAGGCGTTCACCAGGCCGGCGGTGCTGCACCACCTGGCGAAGCTGGGGTTCAGCCAGTCGTACAGCTATTTCGCGTGGCGCAACACGCGCGACGAGCTGACAGCCTACGTGAGCGAACTGATGACGCCGCCGGGACGCGACTACCTGCGCCCCAACTTTTGGCCGAACACCCCGGATATCCTGCCGGGGTATCTCCAGGCGGGAGGGCGGCCAGCATTCATGGTCCGGCTGGTGCTCGCGGCCACGCTGGCGGGCAGCTATGGCATCTACGGCCCGGCGTTCGAGCTCTGCGAGGACCGCCCGCGCGGGCCTGGTTCGGAAGAGTACCTGGACTCGGAGAAATACCAGCTCCGCCACTGGGACCTTGCGCACCCGTGGAGTCTGCGCGGCTTCATTGCCCGGGTGAACGCAATCCGCCGCCAGAGCGCGGCTTTCCGGAATAGCGCACGCTTGCGCTTCCACCCGACGGACAACGACCGGTTGATCTGCTACAGCCGCACCGCCCCCGATAGCGAGACCGTAGTGGTGGTGGTGAACCTGGACCCGCGCTTCAAGCAGGCCGGGCATGTTGACCTTGAGCCGGCAATGCTCGGCCGGGCGGATGGCGGCCAGTTCCAGGCGCACGACCTGCTGGGCGGCGGGCGCTACCTCTGGCAGGGAAGCCGCAATTACGTTGAACTGGATCCAGCGGTCACGCCGGCGCATATCTTCCTTCTGAGGATGGAGCGGCGCTCCGAGCGCGACTTCGAATACTTCCTTTGAAGGGGGAGAGCCGTTTGACCAGCCCCACCCGCGCTGCCCCGGCCGCCAGCGCCGAACCGGTGAGCAACCCCCTCTGGTACAAGGATGCAGTCATCTACGAGGTGCACGTCCGTGCGTTCATGGATGCGGATGGGGATGGCATCGGCGATTTCGCCGGCCTGACGCAGAAGCTGGACTACCTGCAGGAACTGGGGGTCACGGCGATCTGGTTGCTCCCGTTCTACGAATCTCCACTGCGCGACGATGGATACGACATCGCCGACTACCGGAAGATCCACCCCTCGTACGGCACACTGCGCGATTTCAAGCGGTTCCTGGCGGAGGCGCATGCGCGGTGCCTCCGCGTCATCACCGAGCTCGTCATCAACCACACGAGCGACCAGCACGCCTGGTTCCAGCGTGCCCGGAGGGCGCCCCGGGGCAGCACCCTCCGCAACTACTACGTGTGGAGCGACACCGCGGCCGAATACGCCGACGCGCGCATCATCTTCAAGGATTTCGAGCGCTCGAACTGGACGTGGGACCCGGTCGCGGGCCAGTACTACTGGCACCGCTTCTATTCGCATCAGCCCGACCTGAACTTCGATAACCCGCGCGTGCGCCAGGAGATCCTCGACATCGTCGACTACTGGTTTGCGCTGGGCGTCGATGGGTTCCGGCTCGATGCCGTGCCGTACCTCTTCGAGCGCGAAGGCACGAGCTGCGAGAACCTGCCCGAGACGCACGCCTTCCTGAAGGAGCTGCGCGCGCACGTCGATCGGAAGTTCCCGGGCCGGATGCTGCTGGCCGAGGCGAACCAGTGGCCCGAGGACGCGGCGCGCTACTTCGGCGATGGCGATGAATGCCACATGGCCTACCACTTCCCCCTCATGCCACGGCTCTTCATGGCGGTCCGCATGGAGGACCGCTTCCCAATCACGGAAATCCTGGACCAGACCCCGGAGATCCCGGACAACGCCCAGTGGGCCCTGTTCCTCCGCAACCACGACGAGCTCACCCTCGAGATGGTGACGGACGAGGAGCGCGACTACATGTACCGGGTGTACGCGGCCGAGGACCGGGCACGCATCAACCTGGGCATCCGCCGCCGGCTGGCCCCTCTCCTCGGGCACAACCGGCGCCTGATCGAGCTCATGAACGCCCTGTTGCTTTCGATGAAGGGCACGCCCGTCATCTACTACGGCGACGAGCTCGGCATGGGCGACAACATCTACCTGGGCGACCGCGATAGTGTGCGCACTCCGATGCAGTGGAGCGCCGACCGGAACGCCGGGTTCTCGCGCGCGAACCCGCAGCGCCTCTACCTGCCCGTCATCATCGATCCCGAGTATCACTACGAGTCAATCAATGTCGATGCGCAGCAGGCCAACCCATCGCTGCTCCTCTGGTGGATGCGCCGGCTCATCGCCCTGCGCACGCGCTACAAGGCCTTCAGCCGAGGCTCGATGACGTTCCTCGATACCGACAACCGGCGGGTGCTGGCGTTCCTCCGGGAGTATGACGGGGAGCGCATCCTGGTTGTCGCGAATCTGTCGCGATTCACCCAGGCCGTGAACGTCAACCTGGGTGCCTGCGCGGGCCTCACGCCCGTCGAGATGTTCGGCCACACCCACTTCCCGCCCGTCACGCACGACCCGTACTTCCTCTCGCCGGGGCCCCATGCGTTCTACTGGTTCCTTCTCGAACCGGCATCGGGCCATCCACCGCCGGAGCCGGGCGGGGTTCCGCCGCTGGTAGTGGACCGTGACTGGCAGGAGCTGCTCAACGGCCGGCGCAAGTCGCTCGAAGGGGCGCTCCCGGTTTACCTCCCCGGGCGTCGCTGGTTCGGCGCGAAGGCGCGAAACGCGCGGCGGCTGACGATCATCGAGGCCATTCCCTTCCGCACGCGCGGCGCGCCCGAGTCGGCCTACGTGCTGGCCCGCGTGGAGTACGACCAGGGCGAGCCAGATTGCTACGCCATCCTGCTCTCGGCGGTGCAGGCCGACAGGCTCACGGCCATCGAGCGGACCGTCCCGTGGGCGCTTGTCACCACGGTCGAGGACCGGAGCGGCAATGTGCTGCACCTCGTCGATGCGCTCGCCCTGCCCGAGGTCGGTTCGGCGGTTCTGGATGCATTCCGGTCCCGAGCGCGGTTCTCCAGCGCGCGCGGAACCCTGGCATTTTCGCCCGAGCCGGGCTTCCGCTACCGGCCCGGCTCCGATGAGCCGCCGGCGGCGACCCACCGCGGCGAACAGAGCAACACCTCGGTGGTTTTCCCGGGCCGGTTCATTTTCAAGTTCATTCGCCGGCTCGAGGCAGGGATCCACCCCCAGGTCGAAATGCAGCAGTTCCTGCGGGGCACGCGATTTGCCGATTCGGTGCCCCACCTGGCCGGGACCGTCACCTATACGGCGCCCGGCCAAAAGACGGCGGTGTGCGGTGTCCTCGAAGAGCTGGTGACCGCGCAATCCGACGCCTGGACGTTCGCGGTCGATGAACTGGGGCGGATGCTGGAGGAAGTGGCGGCCGCACGGATTGAGCCGCCGGCTGTGCCCCGGCGCGCACATCCCCTCGAACCGCCACCGGCGCCACCCGCCATGCGGGAAGCGGCCGCCTCGTGGCTGCAGTTCGCGCGGACCCTGGGCGAGCGCACCGGGGAACTCCACGCGGCGCTCGCATCGGACCCCGAAAACCCGGCGTTCGCCCCCGAGCGGTACACCCCCTTCTACCAGCGCGCCCTGGCGCAGGCCTTCCGAAGCCAGGCGCGCGACGCCTTCCGGGTGCTGCGGGCAAAGCTCGATGTGCTCGATGAGGCCGCACGGGAGCACGCGGAGAGCGTCCTTGCCGGGGAGCCTGCCATCCTCAAACGGCTCCAGGAGGTCGCCGGGCGGCCGCTCACCAGCGTCCGCATCCGCTGTCACGGCGACCTCCATCTCGGGCAGATCCTGATTGCCGGGCGGGAGCCTGTGTTCATCGACTTCGAGGGCGAGCCGGTCCGCTCGCTGGGCGAGCGGCGCGTGAAACGCTCGCCGCTCCGCGATGTCGCCGGGATGGTGCGCTCGTTCCACTATGCGAGCCGGCACGCGCTCCGTGAGCTGGTGGAATCGCAGGCCGCTGGCTCGGGCACGGACCTCGAAGCCTGGGCGCGCGCGTGGTACCTCTGGAGCGCGGCAGAATACCTGGCGGGTTACTTCGATGTCGCGCGCGCCAGCGAGCTTCTTCCCTCCGGCGCCGGGGAGCACCGTTTCCTCCTCGATAGCTTCCTGCTCGATAAGGCGCTGTACGAAGTACGCTACGAGCTCGATAGCCGGCCCGCCTGGGTCGATATCCCGCTCCGGGGGATCATCGACATCATGGACGTCGCGATTCTCGACTGACCCTGCCTGGAGGTGCTCATGCCCCCGAATCCCGCCTCGAACCCGGCGTCGCTCTTCACCAGTGACGACCTGTACCTGTTCAACGAGGGCACGCACACGCGCCTGTACCGCTCGCTGGGCGCCCACCTGGTGGAAGGCGAGGGAGTCCCGGGCGTCAATTTCGCGGTGTGGGCCCCGAATGCCCGGGCCGTCAGCGTGGCCGGCGATTTCAACGATTGGGACACGGCAGCGCACCCGCTGCACAACCTGGGCCCATCGGGGATCTGGGAAGGGTTCGTCCCCGGCGCGGCCGCCGGGCAGCGCTACAAGTTCGCCATCTCCAGCAACCTTGGGGGCACGTTTCTCCGCGCCGACCCGTTCGCGTTCCACGCCGAAGAGGCTCCAGGCACCGCCTCCATCGTCCACGACCTCGCCTACGAGTGGGGCGATGGAGAGTGGATGGCAAACCGGGCGGCGCGCAATCGTCACGATGCGCCGATCTCCATCTACGAGGTGCACGCGGGTTCGTGGATGCGGGACCCCGAGGGCAACCGCCTGCTGACGTACCGCGAGCTTGCCCCGAA
Organism: uncultured Anaerolineaceae bacterium; assembly: GCA_964648195.1. GTDB lineage: Bacteria > Chloroflexota > Dehalococcoidia > Tepidiformales > Tepidiformaceae > Amarobacter. The sequence continues at coordinate 120,422 of CAZYLL010000002.1, forward strand.
GCTGGCCCGCTACCTGGTCGACCACGGGTTCACGCACGTCGAGTTCCTGCCGGTGATGGAGCACCCGTTCTATGGCTCGTGGGGGTACCAGACGACCGGCTATTTCGCGCCGACCAGCCGTTACGGGACTCCCCAGGACTTCATGTACCTGGTGGACGTGCTCCACCAGAACGGGATCGCTGTGATCCTGGACTGGGTGCCATCGCACTTCCCCTCGGACGAGTTTGCCCTCGCAAGGTTCGATGGCTCGCACCTTTTCGAGCACGCCGACCCCCGCCGCGGCTACCACCCCGATTGGGGCAGCCTCATCTTCAACTACGGCCGGCACGAAGTCCGGGCCTTCCTGCTCAGCAGCGCCCTCTTCTGGCTCGAGGTGTTCCACGCCGACGGCCTGCGGGTGGATGCCGTGGCTTCGATGCTCTACCTGGACTACTCGCGCAAGGAAGGGGAGTGGATCCCGAACGTCTATGGCGGCCGGGAAGACCTGGACGCCATCAGCTTCCTCCGCCAGCTGAACGAGGCCGCCTACGCGTTCGACCCCGGTATCCAGATGTTCGCCGAGGAATCAACCGCGTGGCCGGGCGTCTCGCGCCCGGCGTACCTGGGCGGGCTCGGGTTCGGATTCAAGTGGGACATGGGCTGGATGCACGACACGCTGAAGTACGTGCGCGAAGACCCGGTGCACCGCAAGTACCACCACAACCTGCTGACATTCCGGGCGCTGTACGGGTTTACGGAGAACTTCGTGCTCGCGCTCTCCCACGACGAGGTGGTCCACGGCAAGGGCTCTCTGCTGGGGAAGATGCCCGGCGACGACTGGCAGAAATTCGCGAACCTGCGCGCCCTGCTGGCCTACATGTGGTGCCTGCCAGGGAAGAAACTGCTCTTCATGGGTGGGGAGTTCGGCCAATGGGCGGAATGGAACCACGAATCCAGCCTCGACTGGCACCTCGCGGAGTACCAGCGCCACAACGGGCTCCAGCGCCTGGTGGGCGACCTGAACGCGCTCTATCGCGGGAGCGCCGCACTGCACCGCACCGACTGCGACCCCGTGGGGTTCGAATGGATCGATTGTCACGATGCCGACCAGAGCACACTCTCCTTCCTGCGCCGCACGGCCGATGGGAAGGAGGTGCTGGCGGTGGCGTGCAACTTCACTCCAGTGCCGCGGCCGAACTTCCGCATCGGGGTGCCGGTCCCCGGCCACTGGCGCGAGGTGCTCAACACCGACGCGCAGATCTACGGCGGAAGCGGCCAGGGCAACCTCGGCGGGGCCGGCACGGTGCCGATCCCCTCGCACGACGAGCCCCAGTCGCTGCTCATCACGCTTCCCCCGCTCGCGGTGGTGGTGTTCAGCGCCGGCCCGCCCCTGGAATGACGGCTCAGGCGGGGATGGTGCCGGTGACGCCCTCTGCTTCGAGGCGGACAAGCGCCTCCGCATCCACGCCCATCGCAGCCAGCACCTCCGCCGTGTGCTGACCGAGCGTGGGCGCAGGGCCCAGGGCCTCCGGACGCCCGGTACTGGCGCGGATGGGGAGCCCGGGGTAGAGGTGGAACCCCACGTGGGCGCGCTCCTCCCCCACCCAGAAGCCTGACTCGACCAGCGGATCCAGCGAAAGGATTTCGCCCTCAGTGAGCACGGGAGCAGCGGCCACCCCCGCCGCGCGCAGCCGGTCCGCCAGCTCTGCCCGCTGCTGGCTCGCAGTCCAGGCCGCCAGGCGCTGCTCGATCTCGTCCTCCCGGGCCACGCGGCCCGCAAGGGTGCCGAGCGCCGGGCCACTGGCCCAGGGCTCGCCGATCGCCCCGGCCAGGCGCTCCCACTCCGTGTCGGAACGCACCTCGATCGCCAGCCACTCGCCATCCGCGCAGGGGAACACGCCTGAAGGCACACGGCCAGCCAGGCGGTTGCCGTTGCGCCGCGGAAGGGCTCCGGTGCGCTGGTAGTCCAGCAGGGCTTCAGAGACGAGCGGGATGAAGCCTTCGAGCTGGGCTGCCTCGATTACCCTCCCGCGGCCGTCCTTCGCCCGGGCTGCGAGCGCCGCCAACAGCGAGATGGCCCCGATCAGGCCACTGACCGGGTCGCCGAGGGCGTTACTGAGCATGACGGGTTCGCCGCCGCGGTAGCCGATGAGGGAGGTGAGTCCCGACATGCCCTCGATGGTGTTGCCGAAGGTGACGTAACCGCCCTCCGGGCCATCGCTGCCGAAGCCCGGCTGGCGCAGCATGATGAGGCCCGGGTTTTCCGCGCTCAGGCGCTCGTAGGTCAGGCCCAGCTTCTCGATGATGCCCGCGCCGAAGTTCTCGATCACGATGTCGGCATCGCGGATGAGCCGGTGGGCGAGTTCGTTGCCGGCAGCGGTCGCCAGGTTGAGGGTGATACCCCGCTTGCCGCGGTTGACCGCGTTGAAGACATGGCTGCGCTCGTGGAGGGCGAGGGACGGGTCATCGCCAGGCGGGCGCGAGCCGCGCCACCAATCGAAATGGGTGTGGCTTTCGACCTTGATCACGTCGGCGCCGAGCGAGGCCAGGATGTGCCCGGCAAGGGGTCCCGCCCATCCCATCGAGAGGTCGACCACGCGCAGCGCGCCCTCCCGCCAGGGCCCGCCCGGGGCATGCGGCTCCCCGGCGCGGGAGTTCGTCCACACGCGCGCGGGGGGGCCTGGCACCCGATACCGGCGGCCAGACGGCGTCGCGACTTCGCGCCAGAACCCGCGCGCCGCAAGCTGCGGCGAAGCAATCACCTCAGCCATATCGGGGTGAGCCGAGCACGGGATGCGGTTGCGCTGAAGCTCGTGGTAGACCTCCCAGCGGGTGCGCGTGGCGAGCCAGGGCAGGAGGTACTCATCGAGCTGGCCGATGTTCTTCGAACGCTCGCCTGGCGAGGCGAACCGGGGGTCGTGGACCAGCTCAGGGTGGCCGACGAGCCTGGCGAGCGTCACCCACTGGCTGTGCAGGGCGGCATGGATGCCGATGTGTCCGTCCTTGCAGGGCAGCGTCACGATCGTTGGCTGGTTGCGGCTGTAACGGTTGCCCACGCGGCCGCGCAGGGCGCCGTAGTACTGGAAAGCGATGGAGTCGTAGATGAGGGTGGCCGCCATCCCCTCGATCTCGGCCACATCGAGGAGGCCCGTGGCCCCGCCCCAGCCCCCGTGGCGGGTGAGGACCGCGATGGTGGCGAACAGCCCCGCGACGAACTGGCCGAGGCTCACGGGGGCAGCCAGGGGTTCGCGGCCGGGTTCGCCCACCATGGTCATCCAGCCGCCCGCGGCGTACTGCGCAAGTTCGGTCGACGGCCGCTCGCTCCAGCTGGTGTCCCTCCCCCAGGGCGTGATCCACGCAACCAGTGCATGGCGGCACAGCTCATCAATACGTTGCCGGGCCGCGGCGGAGGCCGGCACGTCGGTGATGAGGATGCCGCCGGGCTCGACGGCGAGTTCCGGGTTGTCAGTGAACGCTGCGCCCTCGCCGAGGAAGGCTCCGATGCCCTCGGGGTCGAGGGCCGTGGCGTGGACGACCCCGGCGCCGAACTGCCGGAGCATCCACGCGGCGTAGGCGGCCGCTATGCCGCAGGAGGCCACCGTGAATCGTTGACCGGAGAGCAGGTCCATGTGGCCGCGCATCATAGCGCCCTGCCGCCCATCTCCCAACCCGGCTACCAGGTGTCGATGTTGGGCCGCTTCTTCTCCCGGCGTTCGGGCGGTGGCGGCACCGACTTGAGCGCGCGCGTCACCCAGCTCCGCGAGTCGATGGGGTCGATCACGTCGTCGATTTCGAAGTGGGAGGCAGTGTTGACCGCCTTCCCGCGCTCGTAGGAGCGGGCGACCATCTCGTCGAAGAGGCGCTTGCGCGCCTCGGGGTCTTCGACCGCCTCCAGCTCGTTCCGGTATCCGAGCTTTACGGCGCCCTCGAGGCCCATCCCGCCGAACTCACCGGTCGGCCACGAGACGGTGAAGAACGGCGCTTTGAAACTGCCGCCCGCCATCGCCTGGGCGCCCAGGCCGTACGCCTTGCGCAGGATGATGGTGAACACCGGCACGCTCACGCTCGCGCCGGTCACGAACATCCGGGCCGCATGCCGGACCAGCGCGGTCTTTTCGACTTCCGGCCCGACCATGATCCCCGGCGTGTCGCAGAGGAACAGGAGCGGGATATCGAAGGCGTCGCAGAGCTGCATGAAGCGCGCCGCCTTGTCGGCGCCGTCGCTATCGATGGCGCCGGCCAGGTGCATGGGGTTGTTGGCGATGAGCCCGAGCGGCCTGCCCTCGATGCGGATAAGAGCGGTGACCATGCCATGCCCGAAGTGCCGCCGGAGCTCGAGCACCGAGCCGGTATCGGCCAGCGTTTCGATCACCTTGCGCACGTCGTAGACGCGCAGGCGGTTCTCGGGGATGACACCCCGGAGGAGGCGCTGATCGGCACACTCCCACCCGGGGAGCGGCCCCTGGAAGTAGGACAGGTACTGTTTCGCCACGCGAACGGCCTCGGCCTCGTCATCAACGAGCACATCGATGACGCCGTTGGGCGCCTGGACGTTTGCGGGGCCGACCTCCTCGGGCCGGAAGATGCCGAGGCCGCCGCCTTCGATCATCGCGGGGCCACCCATGCCGATGTTCGAATTCTTCGTGGCGATGACGACATCGCAGCAGCCGAGGATCGCAGCATTCCCGGCGAAGCAGCGGCCCGAGGTGATGCCCACGAGCGGCACCAGGCCACTGAGGCGGCCGAAGTAATGGAACGCCATGCAATCGAGCCCGGCGACGCCAACGCCGTCGGTATCCCCGGGCCGCCCGCCACCCCCTTCGGTGAAGAACACCACCGGCAGGCGGTACTTTTCGGCCAGCTCGAACATGCGGTCTTTCTTGCGGTGGTTTTGCTGTCCCTGGGTGCCTGCCAGGACCGTGTAGTCATAGGACATGAGGATTGCGCGCGACCGTGCATCGTCGAACAGGTGACCGTTGACGCTCCCGATGCCCGCGATCATGCCGTCGGCCGGGGTCTTCTCGATGAGCTCCTCCAGCGGCCGGCGGCGCCGCTGGGCGGCAATCACCAGCGGGCCGTATTCGATGAACGTGCCCGGGTCGCAGAGGTCTTCGATGTTCTCGCGCGCGGTCCGCTGGCCGGTCTTCCGGCGGCGCGCCACAGCATCCGGCCTGGCGGCATCGAGGCCGATCGCATGGCGGCGATGGACCTCCTCCAGGTCGGGCCGGACCCGGTCGAAGTCGACCTCTGCCTCAGCGGCAATTTCCTCAGTGGCCTCGCCCGTCTCCTGGATGAGCAACAGCGGGTGCCCGGGCATCACGGCCTCACCCGGCTGGACGCCGATGCTCAGCACGATACCCCCGGCTTCGGCGGCGATGACGTGCTCCATCTTCATCGCCTCCATCACGGCCACCTGCTGTCCGCGGCGCACCGTCTCGCCCGGGCTGACGTCGATGGAGACGATGGTGCCCTGGAGCGGCGTGAGCACGGCGACGGCGCCTTCAGGCGGTGGGCCGGGAGTGGCTGGCGCCGGGGCCGGGGCCCCGGCCTTCCCGTGGGCCAGAACTGCCAGGGGATCGCGGTTGTCGATTGCCGCGCCGGCGCGGCCCGCCGGGTTGACGACCGCTGGCAGGGTTGCCCCGGCCGGTTCGAAAAACAGGCGGCGGTGCTCATCGCCAGGCGCCGCCAGCTCGGCGGCGCGCTCCTCAACGAAGCGCGTCGAGACCCGGCCAGCGAGGAAGTCCGGGTGCTGGAAGAGGTTTTGGAGGAAGGGGATGTTCGTCGCCACGCCATCGACGCGGAACTCGCAGAGCGCACGGTAGGCTTTCGCGGCTGCGCTGGCGAAATCGCCGGCGGCGGAGTGCACCACGAGCTTCGCCAGCAACGAATCGAATGCGGGGCTGGTGGTGTAACCGGCATAGCCAAACGTATCGGTCCGCAGTCCCGGCCCTGTCGGCGGGTCGAAGGCGGTGAGGGTCCCACCGGAGGGCCTCGGCGAACCATCGGGAGCGACGGTTTCCATGTTCACGCGCGCCTGGATGGCGTAGCCGCGGGGCCGCGGGACCTCCGCCTGCTGGAGGTCGAGCGAGGCGAGCGTGGCGCCCCCGGCAATGCGAAGCTGCGCCGCCACCAGGTCGATTCCTGTGACCTCCTCGGTGACCGTGTGCTCGACCTGCAGGCGGGGATTCGCCTCGATGAAGGCGATGGCATGGGCGCCGTAGGGCGAGCTCCCATCGACCAGGAATTCGAATGTCCCGAGGTTCTTGAAGCGCACCGCCTCGGCCATGCGGACCGCGCAGGAAGTGAGCCGCTCACGCAGGTCGTCGGTAAGCCAGGGGCTCGGCGCAACCTCAACGAGCTTCTGGTTGCGGCGCTGGATGGTGCATTCGCGCTCCCAGAGGTGGCTAACGTGCCCGGTGCCATCGCCTACCACCTGGACCTCGATGTGGCGCGCGACAGGGATGAGCTGCTCAAGGTAGAGATCGCCATTGCCGAACGCGGAGCGGGCCTCGGACTGGCAGCGCACAAACGCCTGATCCAGGTCTTCCAGGCGGGTGACCGGGCGCATGCCCCGCCCACCACCCCCGGCAACAGCCTTCACCATCACGGCCGCTCCCTCGCCAAGCGACGCCATGAATGCGCGCGCCTCTTCCAGGGTGGTGGGGCTGGAGGTCCCGGGGAGCACGGGCACCCCGAGCTCGGCCGCGAGCGCTCTTGCACGCGACTTATCGCCGAAGAGTTCGAGCACTTCCGGCTGCGGGCCGACGAAGGTGATGCCGGCCCCGGTGCACAGCCGGGCGAACGCGGCATTCTCGCTCAGGAAGCCGTAGCCCGGGTGGATGGCGTCGCACCCTGCGTCGAGCGCGATGCGCACGACCTGGCTGGCATCGAGATAGGCAGCCGCCCCCCGGCCATCGAGCCGCCGGGCCTCGTCCGCCTTGCGCACGTGCAGCGAGGTTGCGTCGTCACTCGAATAGATGGCGACGGTGCGAATGCGGAGCTCGGCGGCGGCGCGGATCACCCGGATGGCGACTTCGCCCCGGTTCGCGACGAGCAGGGTACTGATGCTCATGGAGACCCCCGGACGAGCTGGCGGGCCTGCCGGGAAGCTGGCCCGCCGCGGTGTGGCGACGATCCTAGTGCGTTCAGCGGAATCCCGCCGTGCGGGACGGGTTCAGGCGGGGCGCCGGTGCTCCGTTAATCTTTGCATGGACCCGGAGATCGGCCCGATTGAGAGCGTCGCGCCCGGCATGGCGTGCACCGTGATGGCGCGCGACGGATCGGACACCGCCTATGGCCACGGTGTCCTCGAATCAGCCAGGGGGTTCTCCGTGTACATCTCCACCCCCGACTGCCCCTGGCAGCCGGGCGAGGAGGTGGTGCTCGCCTGCGGCGCGCTGGGCCGGAGGGTTGCCGCCCTTGCCCGCTTTCGCGAACACACCGGCAGCCGGGCCAGCTTCTCGCGTCAGAGCCCGTGGAGGCCCTTCAACAGGCGGACGCTGGAGCGTTACGCCACGAACCTCGCAGCCACCCTCGGAGAGGGGCCGGGGACCGATGTCCTGGTCACCGACATCTCGATGGGCGGCGCCGCGGTCCTGGTGGTGGAGACCCCGGCCAGCGTGAAGACACCGCTCCGGCTGACCACTCCGGCCGGGGAGTGCGTCCTCCCCGTTGCCATTGTGGGCGGGCACGGCGACGAGGCCGGGACCGTGCTGCACCTGCGCTTCGAGGAGGTAACGCCCGAAGCGGCGCTGGTGCTGCAGGGCTTCGTCTCCAGTCTCGTCGCGGCGCTGGTCTCCGAGGCCGCGTGAGCACAATCCCGGCGCGGGAGTGACCTGCGCCACACTGACGGCACAGCGTGCCGTGCTTCTCCAGGGAACCCTCAGGAATTCTCCAAGCGACGGCAGTTCGCCCTGCCTACCTTCGATCGTGTCAGCTGCGCAATCCCGCGCTGAACACCACGAAGCACCAGCAGCCGGGTTCTTGCGCCCGGCCGGCAAGGAGAGTTTCGATGATCTGCCCGCGCTGTTCGACCAGCACCATCAGCGGACCGAGCTACATCGTTGACCACCGCGGCCGCCGCAGGGCCGCTGTGGTCGTGTGCGCTCGCTGCTCCAGCGCTTTCGAAGCCCACGGGTACTTCGGGTCGGCTCGCGAACGCGCGTTTCGCGAGTTCGGCCCGTGGCTCCTGGCGGCCTGACGCCGGCAAGGCGCACCGCTCCACCTCGCGGCGCCCGGGTTCATCGACCGGGGGCGCGGCTCCAATCCATTCACGTTTTGAGGTTGAAGATGTCTTACGAACTGCAAGCCACCACCGAAGCCGGCCAGAAGCTCATCGCCATGGCCGAGTCGTTCATCCCCACGTTCCGGTCGCGCGTGCCACGCCACGACGCGGACGGTACCTTCCCGGTCGAGAGCCTTCGCGATCTCCAGCAGTCGGGGTACCTTTATGCGCCGGTCCCGGTCGAGCTCGGAGGGATGGGTGTTGATTCGGTCCACGATGTGCTGGTGGCGGCGAGCCGCCTGGCCCGGGCCGATGCGGGACTGACGCTCGGCGTGAATATGCACATGATCATGATGATGACCTACGCCCGGCAATACCGGGCCGCGCTGGCTGCCGGCGATGAGGCGCGGGCGGATGGCGTTGCCAGGGCGATGACGCGGGCCATCGACGACGCCATGATCATCGCCGCGGCGGTAAGCGAGCCCGACCAGGAGCTGATCCGGCCCCAGACCACCGCAAGGCCGGACGGCGACGGATGGGTCATCGACGGGCGCAAGATCTTCATCAGCATGGCGCCGGCGGCCACCCATTTTTCGGTCGCTGTCTCGTACGTTGATGCGGCCGGTGACGAGCGTTACGGCTACCTGGTCGTTCCCGCCGGCGCGCCCGGGGTCACCGTGAACGACGACTGGGACGCCCTCGGCATGCGCGATTCGGGGTCGACCTCGGTCACGTTCAACGGGGTGCGCATGAAGCGTGGGCCCGGTTCTGGCGTGCTCGCCGGGATCGTCACCGCCCAGCACCTCGAACAGATCCTGACTTCGGGGCCGTCGCACGCGGCTGCAGCCGTCGGCGTGGCCGAGGCCGCTTTCGAACTCGGTATCCAGGCCTTTCGTTCGAAGCTCGAGAAGAAGGGCGAGCGGGCGTTCAGGCCAACGTTCCAGCACCTGGCGGCGGAGAACTCGGTCGACCTCGCCGCCATTCGCGCCATCTTTGGGGCGGCCCTCCGCGCAATCGACGATTACCAGGAGCGCCACCTCACCGGCCGCGGGACGGACGAGGAGGCCAACGCGGTCTTCGCCGATGCCCAGCGCGCCAAGATCTTCATCAACCAGGCAGTGCTGCGCGTGGTCGACCGTTCGATGACCATCGCGGGCGGGGCGGCTTACATGGCGGGCAACCCGCTGGCACGGCTCTACCGCGATGCCCGCGCCGGGGCCTTCATGCACCCGCTGGGCGCAAACGTCGCTCTTGAGTACGTCGGCGCCGAAGCGCTCGGCCTCCGCCCCGCGACCTTCTGAGCGCGCTCCCCCTCCCGGCCCCGCTTCGAGGGCAGTACCTCGAAGCGGGGCCTTCGTGTGTGCCGGCCTGCGCGCCCTTTGTGTGAGGCAAGCCACACAGGGCGTCCACCTCCATGGGTTCTCCAGGAGCCCTGCAGGAGGGCTTCAAGTAACGGGTGCGCCCGCTGCCTACCGTGGAGAGTGCCAGGGGACCTGGTCCCCGGTGAAGAATCGCAACAGGAGAACCACTGCAATGACTCAGATCGAAACCGCCCCGACCATGCGCAACGGCGTGAATGTCGACAAGCTCTTCGCCACGCTCGATGCGATCAAGGCAACGCCCACGATCGCGCAGTTCAAGTGGCGCGCGAACAACATTTGGCTTGGCGGCGCCCACAACCGCACGAGCATCCAGGGCTTCTATGCCGCCCACGGCGAGGATACGTCCCGGTCGCAGCCGTTCATGGTTGATGCCGGCGAGCCCTCGATCCTGATCGGCGAGAACGAAGGGCCGAACCCGGCCGAGTACCTGCTCCACGCCCTCGCGGCCTGCCTGACGACCTCGCTCGTGTACGTCGCGGCCGCTCGCGGCGTCCGCCTCACCGAGGTCTCCTCCGTCATCGAGGGCGACATGGACGTGCAGGGCGCGCTGGGGCTCAACAACGACGTCCGCAACGGCTTCCAGGGCATTCGCGTCGCCTTCACGGTGAAGGGCGATGCCCCGAAGGAGAAGCTCCAGGAAGTGGTAGCCCGCGCCCAGGCCCGGTCCGCGGTGTTCGACAGCATCACCCGGGGCGTGCCGGTCACGGTCCAGCTCGCCGGCTGACGGCCGGCTCGTGCAGCAAGCAAGCGGCGGTCCGCCTCCTCTACCCGGGCCGCCGCTTCTTCGTGCCCGGCGGGGCGCGCGGCTGGCCGATCGCGTACCATTCCGCCCCGCCAGCATTTCCCCGGTGGAGGACTTCATGCCCCGACTTCGCCAGGTTTCCCGCGCCGAGGCAGCGCCCGAGGCGCTTGCCGCCTACAACCGCCTGTTCGGGGAGCGCGACCCTATCGTCCAGCCCGGTACGGCCACCGGGACGCCAGGGAACTGGTGGACCGTGTTCGCGCTGGTTCCCGACATCCTCGTCCACGCCCAGGATGGGTTCGGCCTGCTCAACAGCCGCCGCCGCACGCTCACCCCCTACTTCAGGGAGCTTGGCATCACGCGTGCCGGGTTCGTCGCCGGGAGCCAGTTCGTCTTCTCCCAGCACTGCAAGGCGGCGCGCGCCGCGGGCATCCCGGAAGAGAAGCTCGCTGCGATCCCCGCATGGGCGACGGCAATGGTGTTCGATGCGGCCGACCGCGCCGTCCTCGCCTACACCGATGAGGTTGTGCTGCAGGATGGGCGCGTGCAGGATGGCACCTTCGCCGCACTCAAGGAGCAGCTTTCCGATGAGGCGATCCTCGAATTGACCTACGCGGTGGCCATGTATCGCCTCCACGCGACGGTTTGCCGGGCGCTGCGGCTGGAGTACGACGACATCGACGAGCGGGTTGTGGAGATCGCGGCGCCCACGGGTGGCGCGGCCGCCGACGTGATGAGCCAGATCTCACGCTGAAGTCCCCGTCCACCTGCTAGACTCGAGCCCGTGCCGGCCTCCCACGAGTTGCTCTCGCGCCTTGCCGCAATCGCCGGCAACGAGCACGTGCTCACCGACCCGGGCCTGCGCGCCGGCTACGAGACCGACTGGACGCGCCGGTTCCACGGCGAATCGCCCGCCGTGGTGCGCCCGGGCTCGACAGGCGAGGTCGCCAGCGTGGTGCGCGCCTGTTACGAGGCCGGTGCGGCCATCGTGCCGCAGGGTGGGAACACGGGGCTGGCCGGCGGCAGCGTGCCCCGCAACGGCGAAATCGTCCTCTCGCTGCGCCGCCTCGACTCCATCTCCGCTTTCGATGAGGAGGCCGGCGAAGTGACGGCCGGCGCGGGGGTGACGCTGGCGGCCCTCCAGGAGGCCGTGAGGGCACGGGGATGGAACTTCGGGGTCGACCTGGCCTCGCGTGCGAGCGCCACGATTGGGGGAATGGTGGCAACCAATGCGGGCGGGGTTCGCGTGATGCGGTACGGTGGCATGCGGCAGCAGGTCCTGGGCATCGAGGCGGTCCTTGCCGATGGGCGCGTGGTCCGGCGCCTGCCCGGGCTCATGAAGGACAACTCGGGCTACGACCTGGCGCAGCTGCTGGCGGGCAGCGAAGGCACGCTCGCCATCATCACCGCCGCCCGGCTCAGGCTGGCGCCGCAGCAGCCGCAACGGGCAGTCGCCCTGCTCGCCGTCGAGGACCTCTCCGCGGCGCTCGGTGTGGTCTCGGCCGCTCGCCGGGCCCTCCCGTCGCTGGAGGCGGCCGAAGTGTTCTTCCCGGAAGGGCTCGACCTGGTGCTCCGGCACGCCGGTCTGCCGGCGCCGTTTGCGAGGGAGCATCCCTGCTACCTGCTGCTCGAATGCGCCGGCCAGGAGGACCAGTCGGACGCGCTCGCCCGGGTCCTCGAGGCAGCGCCCGGCATTCGCGATTCCGCCCTGGCGGCGGGGCGCGCCGAGCGCGAGCGCCTCTGGGCCTACCGCGAGCGCCACACGGAAGCGATCAGCGCGGAGGGCATCCCGCATAAGCTCGATGTCACGCTCCCGCTCGCCCGGCTTCCCGAGTTCGAGGCGCGGGTGCGCGGCGTGATTCAGGGGGTGGAGCCCGCGGCCCGGCCGGTGCTGTTCGGCCACGCGGGCGATGGCAATCTCCACGTGAACATCCTCGGCGTGGCCCCGGATGACGAGCGCCCCGACGATGCCGTTTTCCGGCTGGTGGCGGAGCTCGGCGGGAGCATCAGCGCGGAGCATGGCATCGGCATCGCCAAGATGCCGTGGCTCCACCTCACCCGCTCCGATGCGGACAGAGATGCGATGCGATCCATCAAGGCCGCGCTCGACCCGCGGGGAATCCTCAATCCCGGTGTGATTGTCCCGGCGCGTTGATGCAGCGGACTGACGGTGGCGCTATCGTTCGGGGCCGACGGAGAGGGGTTATGGCGTTCCAGTTCCTGGACCAAAAAGATTTCATCGAAATGCGGCTGTTCGGCGAGATTTCCGGTGCGAGCGAGCCGGAGGCAGAGTGGATTGAGCGCGTGAGTTCCCGGGGGCGTCTCCTCATCGATGCCTCCGAGGTTTCGGCCATCACGGCAGATGTGCTCTGGACGGCCGGCGTGGTGAACCGCGCGCGGGCGTCTGGCCCTTTTGGGACCGCCGTGTTCGCCCTGGACGAGCTGGTGTTCGGCCTACCGCACGCCCGGCGCACAGGACGTGGACTTCTTCCGTGAGCGCGCCGCGGCGGAGGAGTGGCTGCGCTCCCGCGAGGGACTGCCCGCGGACTGATAGGATATCGCCCATGGAGGCCGTGGATGACCGTTGATAGCTACAAGTACCTCCCCCGCTCGATGCGGGCCATGTACGAGGCAACGCCCGTCATCGATGAGCCCCCGGCCTGGGCTCCCCTTCCGAAGCCCCTGCACCACTGCACCGTTGCCCTCATGACCTCCGCCGGGATCTACCTGCGCGATTCGCAGGAACCATTCGATGTCGAACGCGAACGGCGCGAGCCCACCTGGGGCGACCCTACATACCGCGTCATACCGCGAAACGTCCGGACGGGGGAGATCGCCTGCTCGCACCTGCACATCAGCCACGATGACATCCTGGAGGATGTCGATGTCGTCCTTCCCATCCGCGCGTTCACGGCTCTCGAAGTCGAGGGGCGGATCGGGCGCCTGGCCGACGAGCACTACTCGTTCATGGGCTACCAGGACCGGCGGCTCATCGACTGGCGGACAGTGCAGGGCCCAGAGCTTGCCGCGCGGCTGAAGGAGCGCGCGGTCGACGTCCTGCTCCTGGCGCCTGCCTGACCAGATTGCTGCAGAAACGTGCCCGTGCTGGCACGTACGATCGAGAACCTGGGCATCCCGACCGTAACCGTGACCATGATCCCTGACCTGGCGATGAAGTTCCGGCTCTCGCGCGTGGTGGGCGTCGAATTCCCGTTCGGGCACAACTTCGGTACCCCCCACAACGACGCGCTGATGCTCACGGTGGCGCGGGCGGCGTGCCAGGCGCTCGAGGAAGCCGGCGGGCCGGGTTACCGCATCGATGTCGACGTGGAGTGGCCGGTGCCGCTGGAGATCGCGTACCGGACGTGGCACCCGCCGGTGCCCAGCCCGATCGTCGCCGAAATGCTGAAGCGCCGCCAGGGCGGCTAGGAGACTGCCGCGCGCCGGGCGAGCGCCTCTCCGATGCGCGCCCGCACTTCGCGCTTCGCGGCGTCCAGGTCGCGCACCGGTTCCTCGTGCCGCGGCTCGGCGAACACGAACCTGACAGCGGCCACCTCCCGGCCAAGCGCAGCCTCGAGGGCCAGCGCGTAGGCGGCGCCCTGGAGCCGGTAGCGCTGCATCGCCCGTTCGATGTCGTCGATGCTCCGGGCTGAGTCCGTCTTGTAGTCGACCACCACCAGCCCGTCCGGCCCTTCATAGAGGAGGTCGATGAACCCTTCGAGGGTTGCGCCCTCAACGGCCGTGCCGACGTAGACCTCGCGCCAGTAGCGGCCGGAAGCCACGGCCTCGCGGACAGCGGCCGACTGGAGGGCGTTCCCGGCGAGCCGCGCGATGCGGTTGCTTTCGCCGGCGATGCCCTCGGCCACGGCCTGGGCTCGGGCGGCATCGGCCAGGCCCGCGCCGGTCTGCAGGTCGATGGTCTGAAGCACCGCGTGCACCGCGCGTCCGATGGACGTGCCGGCGCGGCCCTTTCTCCAGGGCTGTTGCTCATCGTCGGGAGCCGGCTTCTCGGGCTCTGCCACCCCGCCCTCGTGGGCGATGGCGGTAGCCGCGAGCACCGGGGCGTGGCGGGTCTGCTGGAGCAACGCGGCACGCTCGGCGATCCAGCGCTCGCGGGACGCTGGCGAATCGGCGACAGGCCGGCTTGCGGGTTCCGGCAGACCGAGAGCAAGCGGCACATCGTAGCGTTCCCACGTCCCGTCCGGGCCCTGTTCGTTCGCTATGGCCATGAGGCACTCGGCGTGCGAGCAGGTGTTTTCGTCATGGCGCTTGTCGTGGGGAGTTTTGTGGAGGGCGTGGTAGAGCGAGACCACGAGCCGCTGCCTGGCGCGGGTCGCCGCCACGTACAGGAGCCGGTCGCGTTCCAGCCGCTGGTGGCGGCGTTCGAGGGTGCGGGCCTCGTCGTAGCCGGCGGTCTGGAAAGCCCAATCTTTCAGGCCGGCGCGGACCTCGACCGTGCCGCCTTCATGGATGCGGCCCGGCCAGATGACGTTGTCATCGCGGCTGAACGGTTCGACGCCGAGCCCCGCGAGGAAGACTATCGGGAACTCAAGTCCCTTCGCCGCGTGGATGGTCATGATCCGGATGGCGTCGTCGTCCGGTTCCCTGGCCACGCCCTCGTTCACGCGGGCGCGCTCGTCCTCCTGGGTGCGGAGCCATTCCACGAACTGCCGGAGCGTAGTGAGCGCGCCGGACTCGTCGAGCGCACGCGCCTGCCCGGCAACGAACCGGAGCCTGCGCCACGACTCACGCGGGCGCGGGCCTGCGACCTCAAGCTCGAGCATATGGCGCGCGGCGATCACGTCCTCGATGAGCGCGCCCGTGCTGAGGTACCACTTGCGCCGGTGAAAGTCCCGCAGGGCCTCCATTCCGCCACGCACCCGTTCGGGACTTGCATCGGGCACGTGGGACAGATAGTTCCAGCGGCCACCGGCCTGGATGTGGGCCAGCAGGTCGCCGTCGCGGCAGGCGAAGGCGGGCGACCGCAGGGCCGCCACCACCGAAACGTCGTCGGTGGGGTCATCGATGGCGGCGAGGATGTTCGAGAGGTCGCGCACGTCCTGCGTGGCGAACACGAGCGACTGGCTCTCCATCCGGAAGGGGATGCCATGGTCGGCCAGGGCGCGTTCGACGGCTGCCGAGTTCGTGCGCGTGGGGAGGAGGATCGCCATATCGCTGAAGCGCGTGCCCTCCTTGTTCCCGAGCCAGTTCTCGCGTTGCGCGGCAAGGATGGCCGAGGCCAGCGCGGAAGCCTCCTCGCGGCGGACATCGTCGGCCTTCGTGCCCCGTGGCAGCGGCCCGCCCAGCAGCAACACCGGGTGCCGCTGAGGCGGCTTCGGCCCGGGCTGGAGGGGAATCCACTCGGCCTGGCGCACACCTCCCCCCAAATCATGGGCGAACAGCCGCGCGAAGACCGTATTCACCCATTCGAGGATCAGCGCCTGGGAGCGGAAGTTGGTCACGAGCGGGACCTGCTCGCAACCAAAGGCGTGGCGCGTGCGCTCGTAAAGGTCGATGTCGGCCCGGCGAAACCGGTAGATCGACTGCTTGGGGTCGCCGACGAAGAAGAGGCGGCCGGGTTCGACTTGCGCGCGGGTCCAGTGGCCCGGTGGCGCGCCAGGACGGGCGGCGAGCAGCGCAGCGAGCTCGACCTGCAGGGGGTCGGTGTCCTGGAATTCATCGATCAGGATGCGCTGGTACCGCTGGTGGAGGGTCGACCGCACGTGTTCGTCGGTTGCGAGCAATCTCACCGCCAGGACGAGCAAATCCTGGAAGCCGAGCTGGCCAGCGGAGCGGCGCTCGGCTGCGTAGTCGAGGGCGAATTGCTTGAGCCTGGGCAGCACGGCGGCGAGGCAGGCGCGCCTGGCCTCGCCCAGCCACCCGGTGTGCCTCTCGGCGGCATCCTTCAGCAGGTTGCCGCTGCCGACGGTGGACCTGATCCTCGGGAACGCGGCAACGAGCCGAAGCAGGTCGACCTCGGCGCTCTCCCGTTCCTGGTCATCGCGCGCGTTTCGCACGCGGCTGGCGGCCGCCCGGAGGTTGTCGAGGGGCGCGGCGAGCTCGGCGAAGTGCTCGGCCGCTGCCCGGCTCAGCCTGGGTCCCTGGCCCTCCCGGGCATGGTCGAGCGCCGCGATGACTGCCGGGTGGGCCAGGTCCGGCTCGGATGCCGGTGGGAACTCGATCCCATCCAGGCGGTCCCAGTTCCGGTGGAACTCCCGGGCGATGGGTTCCAGGTCCTTCGGGCGAAGTCCGAGGGTGAAGGCGCGGAGCAGCGGCCGTTGCATGGCCGGGTCGCTGAATAGCTCGTCCTTGAACCGGGCCCAGCGATCGCGGAAGGCGATGTCACCTTCCACCTCGTCCATGATTCGGAGCTCGGGTGGCAGGCCCGCCTCGAGCGGGTAGAGCGAGAGGATGCGCTGGGCGAAGGAGTGGAGCGTCTGAATTGCCGCCCGGTCGAGATCCGGGAGGGCCGCGGCGCAGCGTTGCCGTTCCTCGCCGGATATCGCTTCGTAACCCTTCCCCCCGGTGGCTGCGAGTTCGAGTTGCTTGCGTACCCGCTCGCTGAGTTCGGCCGCCGCCTTTTCGGTGAACGTGATCGCCGCGATGCGGTCAACCGGGACTCCGGAGCGGACGAGCGCCACGATGCGGCCCACCAGCTCCGTGGTCTTCCCCGTGCCGGCGCCCGCCTCGACGAAGAGGGTGGCGTGCAGGTCCCGGGCGATGCGGTCGCGGGCGGACCGGTCGGGGAGGGGCTCACTCATCACCGGCCTCCGCTCCGGAGAGGCCGCCCTCGCCCAGGACGGCGAATTCCGCCACGACCGGGCCGCCTTTGAACTGTTTCCAGATTTCGAGGCGCTGCCCGGGCGGGCAGACGCGGTCGTAGGGGCAGTACTGGCAGTGCCGGTACGAGTTGCGGTCTTCCTCGCCGGGCACAGCGGGAAAGAACCCCTGGCGCATCGTATCGGCGAGGACCTGGACCACGCGGCCGAACGCCTGCCGGGTGCCGGCGTCAAGCGGCAGGCGGGCCTCTCTGAAGGCCTCGCGCTCGCTGATGAACCAGTAGCGCGCGCTGATGGGCGCGCCGTTCGCTTCATTCTCCAGGGCCAGGGCGTAGACCGGCAATTGCAGCCGCTTCCCACCATCCAGGCGCGCCACGGGTTCGGAGCTATCGATCGCCTTCGTGAACTTCCCGGAGCCACCGGACTTATAGTCGGTCACGAGCAGCTCTCCGGCCGGCCCGCGGTCGACCCGGTCGATGTAGCCGCGGAAGCGTACCTGGCTGCCATCGGGCAGAGTGAGCACCACCGGCGGGAGCGAAGGCTTGCCGTCCCGGGTGGCGCCGAAGGCGACCTCCGCGCGCTCGTAGATAAAGCCGGTGGCGCGGCGCCGGGCCTCGTCGGCATCAAGGAAGCATTCGAGGTCGCGCAGGATGCGGGCTCGCTCGGCGGCCCAGGTCAGGGGCTTCCCGGTGATGCCCCGCTGCTCCGCCCCGGCGCACTCCTGTTCAGCGATCGCCCTGAGGAGGGCGCGCTCTTGCGGCGTCCAGGGCGCGAGCGGCTCCGCTCGCGGGTGTGTCTGTTCGAAGAAGCGTTGCAGGACGGCATGCATGATCGTGCCGGCATCGCCAGCGCTGATCGTCTCCGTTTCCTCGGGCCGTTCGAGCTCGCCCACGCGGAGCACGTGCCCGAGGAAGTAGCGGAATGGGCATTCGGCGAACGTCTCAAGCGCGGTTGGCGAGACGGGGCTGTTGCTCCCGGCCGGGGCGACCATCCCCGCCGGCACGCGCCCGTTCCAGTCATCGAGCTCTACCGCTCCGCTCCCGCCAGAGCGGCGTTTCCGTGCCCGGCTGCGGCGCGCCATCATGCCATCGGCCAGGCCCTCGACATGGCTGGCAAGGAAGTGCCGCTCGGGTGCATCGCGCGCAGAGAGGAGCGATCCGAGGTCGCGCTCCTGCAGCGAGGCGCGTTCGCCATCCGATCCGAGCGCCGATTCGAAGGAGTGGACAGCATCGAGCCACGGGAGACGTTGGGGAGACTCAACCATTTCTGCCAGGTCGGTCGCGTAGACCGGGGAGCCGTGGAGGCGGCTCGCCGATTCGAGCAGCCAATCGGACGGGATCGCCGGGCGCTGGCCGCGCAGGTCCACGCGCGGGTAAGAGATGACCGAGGCGTGGCTTGCGAGGAGCGTTGCGAGGTAGGTGCGCCGCTCGTGAAGCAGCGAAAGCCGACGCGAGGGCACCTCCCCGGCGGTCCGCTCCCGTTCGCTTTCGGAAATGATGGGGTCCTCGCCCCGGCTCGCGCTGCCTTCGACCAGCCCGAGGACGAAGATGGCCTCGAACTCCATCTCCGCGGCGGCAGCGATGGGCCCGACGAAAATCCCGTCGCCCAGCGCGCTGACGCGTCCCGCGGGCAGGTCGAGCGATTCGTCGAGGGCGTTGGCGAATTCCTGCTGCGAGATGGGGACAGCCATGGCGGCGGGCAGCTCGTCTTCCATGGCGGCGATGGAAGCGAGCAGTGCCCGCACCTCCTCCCACGCGGCCGCTTCGGCCGCCGCCGCAGGATCGTCCGGCTGCGCCACAAGATGCAGCGGAAGGTAACGCTCCAGCAGTTCAATGGCATGCCGGGCATGGGTCGCCGCGGTCGCCTGGCGGGCGGGGCCGATGGCGGCCGCCAGCCCGGCCACGAAGCGGGCGAGGTCCCGCGCATGGGCGGCCTGGCTGCGGTGGTACTCCGCGATTTGGGGATCGTCCGCTGCACGCGCTTCCATGGTGGCAGCCCAGGATTCGAGCCGGGCGGCCCACTGGTCGGCGCCCTGTACCACGCCGGCCCGGCGCGAAATGTCGTCCCAGCGGTGCGAGGGGGCGGTTGCAGCGCCGTCGAACGCAATCGGGCCCGAGGTGAGCCAGTCCATCACGACTTCGCGGCGAAAGCCGCTGGCGGCTACGCGGTTGGCGCCAGGCACCGTACGCCCGGCGAGCGTCCGATCGAGCCCCCGCACGGGCGGCCCATTGTGGGGGATGCCTGCCGAGGTCAGCACCTCGTGTGCGAGCAGCGCATATTGGGCAGGCAGCCGGTACAGGATCGCCATGCGGTGGAGCGGAGTGCCGTTGCGGGCCAGTGCGATGGCCCGGCGAACCGCATGGCGGACTTCCTCCTCGGGGTCTGGCAGCGATGCAACGGAATCAGCCACGGGGAGGCTCACCTGCATGGCCTCCCGGGTGGGACCGAGCCCCCGCAGGCGGGATGACGATTCGCGGGCGAGCGCATCGACCTGTGGATCGCCGGTGAGGCCGATGATGGCGGCAGCTCCGGGGCCCGCCGCTGCGGCTTCGAGCAGGCCCGCCATCGCCCCACTGATGCGGCGGGGGAGGTAGAGGATGAGTGCACCTGCTTCGCGAGCGGCGGGGTGGCCTTCGCGCACAGCCCGGCCAGCCGCCTCGACCAGGGTGGTTTCATCGTAGTAGCCCGCTGTCAACTGGCGCGCCCGGCGGAAGAGACGAACGACGTCCGCCGGGCGGGGGCCCATCGCCGCCAGGGATTCGAGGATGGGCCCGGTCGCCTCCCGAAGGTCATCAAATGCACGTGCGAGCTGCCTGGCCGTTGCCGGGTGGCTGGCCACCGCCGCGAAGATGCCCGGGTCTTCACGAAGCGCCGCGCGGATTGCCTCCATGCGAAGCCATGGCACGAGCGGCTTCAGGCCTTCCGCCGCAAGCGCCGCCCCACCGAGGAGCTCGGCGGCACGCCCGGCAACCTGGAATCGAACGTTCACGAGGGGTGTGGTGGCGGCGAGCGCGCGGCGCAGCCCGAGGCCCGCGTAGTTGGTGGGGACGATGACGGTCACCGGTGCGAGGGGGTCGCCTCGCTTCGCGGCCGAAATCGCCCTGGCAACCGCCTCGCGTGCCGGGCGCCCATACCCGACCAGTTCAATCATCCGCCTTCACCATCCGTACTCGTGCCGATCGTACGCCCCGGGAGCCACCGGCCGCTGGAGCAGTGGACCACGGCGTCGCGACAAACGGTGTCGGCTTCGGCGGTTCAGCCGGTGAGCATCCGCATGGCGTATTCCATGTTCGATTGCATGGAAGGTTTGATCACCTCCCAGTGGGGGTCATCGCGCTTGCCGCGGCGGTGCAGCATGAGGTTGAAGCCGCTGATGATGGCGAACTTGTAGACGGCCAGCGCCTTGAACCAGCGAATATCCCCGGGATCGGCGCCGTAGGCTTCGCGGTACCACTCCTCGAGCTCGTCGCCGTGGGGCATGCGGCTTGCCGTCTGCTGGTGTGCCCAGGCGGCCGGGTCGCTGAAGACGCAGATCCAGCCCACGTCGTTCAGGACTGGCCCGATGCCGCAAAGCTCCCAATCGATGACGGCCGAAAGCTTCCCGGCCGGGGAATAGAGAAGGTTCGTCCACTGGAAGTCGCCGTGGTAGATGGCGATGCGTGATTCGTGGGGGATCTTTTCGAGCAGAAGCTCCTTCACGCGCGGCTGCAGCGCCAGCAGCTCCGGCTCGGCCGCCCGCTCGTAGAACCGGTCCCAGCGGGTCACGTCGAACTCATAGCCCCAGTAGTCTCCGAGGTACGGCGCCTTGGCGGGGTCGACCCGGTGAATCCCGGCAAGCGCGACCATTGCCTGCCGGGCCATGTCGCGAAGTTGCGCATCAGTGAAGCGCGCCGGGTATTCGTCCTTCAGGGTGTCGCCCTCCAGGCGCGGCTGCACGAAGTATGGGCAGCCAAACCACTGCGCATCGGTGCCCGACCAGAGGATGGGCGCGTGCGGGACGTCAGTGTCCTGGAGCGCCTTGATGGCAGCCACCTGGCGCATCAGGTCGGCAGTGCCTTCGTACTTGACGCCGGGCGGGGGCAGGCGCAGGAAGTAGCTCGTCCGCAAGCCGCCGGAGACGGTTTCGAAGAAGTAGGAGAAGCCCGCGTGGCCCGGGCCCTTCTCCACGGAAACGACCGTCGCGCCAGGGTCATCGAGGTGAGCGCGCATGAACGGCACCAGCCGATCCCGGAGTTCATCCAAATCCATGTTGGCCCCTGCCCCCCGGAGCGGCGGCCGGCCGTGCCGGCCGCGCTCCCGTTGCTCTCGTTCGCCGCCTACTGGATCCCGAAGTCCCAGCCGTTGCCGGCCTTGAAGCTCTGGAGGATGCGCCGCGAGACCACCATCCGGTGGGTCTCATCCGGACCGTCGTAGATGCGGGCCGCGCGCGCGTTGCGGTACATCGATTCGAGCGGCGTATCGCCGGAGACACCGCGTGCGCCGTGGACCTGGATCGCGCGGTCGATGACATCGTGGAGGATCTTCGCGCCGAAGAACTTGATGGCCGAGATCTCGACGCGTGCCTCGTCGCCCTTGTCGATCTTCTTTGCGGCGCTGAGGGTTAGCGCGCGGGCCGCCTGGATCTCGACGTAGGAATCGGCGATCCAGTTCTGGACCGTCTGCTTCTCGGAGAGGGTCGACCCGAAGACCTCGCGCTGGAGCGAGTACTCGCACATCATCTCGAACGCCCGCTGCATCTGGCCGAGCCAGCGCATGCAGTGATGGATGCGTCCCGGGCCGAGGCGCTTCTGGGCGATGCGGAAGCCGCTGCCCGGCTCACCGAGGGTATTGGTGATGGGCACGCGCACGTCGTTGTAGCGGATCTCGGCGTGGGAGCCGTCGGTCTCACCCATCACGGGAACGGGGCGGATGAGTTCGAAACCAGGGGTGTCGCAGGGCACCACAATCTGGGTCATGCGGCGATGGGGCGGCTGGTCGAGCTCGCTCGCGCACATCACGATGGCGAAGGTTGCGCCTTCTCCCTGGCTGGTGAACCACTTGTGGCCATTGATGACCCACTCGTCGCCATCGCGCCGGGCCACGGTCTGGAGGTTGGTCGGGTCGGCGCCCGATACTTCGGGCTCAGTCATGGAGTAGCAGGAGTATATGTCGCCGTTCACCAGCGGCTTCATGTACTTCTCCTGGAGTTCCTTCGTCCCGAATTGCCAGAGGATTTCGGCGTTACCGGAATCGGGCGCCTGGGAGCCGAAGGCCATCGGCGCGAAGGGGCTGCGGCCGAGGATTTCGTTCATGTAGACGTAGGGCATGAAGCCGATGCCCATACCGCCGGCCTCGGCGGGGAGGTGCGGGGCCCACATGCCCATCGCCTTTGTCATGGCCTGGAGCTCTTTCATCCTTGCCTCGCCTTCGGGGCTGCGGCGGGGATGGTGCTCGTGGAAGAACGGTTCGTTCGGGTAGATGTGCTCCGCCATGAAGGCCTTCACCTTCTCGCGGAGCTCCAGGATCTCCTCCTCGGTGAGCTTGCGGTCGGTCGCGTGCGCGTGGCTCGGGCTGGTCATCGTTGTCCCTCGTTGCGGATTTCGGCGCGAGTCACTCTACCCGGCAGAGGGCCACGCTGCCACCAGCCGGGGCCGCCCGGACGCTCCTACCCGGGATCGACTTCCTCGCCAGGGGCGTGGTAGTGGTGCGCGTGATGATGGCCGTGGCGGCGCTGGAGGAAACCACTGAGCATCCCGTGGGTGGGGGCGAAGACCACCGCCAGCAGGAAGACTGCGGTGGCCGTAAGTACGATCGTGGCGCCGGCCGCCGTCCCGGCATGGTACGAGACATAGAGGCCTGCCATGCCGCTCGCCGCGGCGATGAGGACGCTCGCAGCCATCATCCGGCCGAGGCGATCGGTGAGCAGCCGCGCCGTTGCCGGGGGGGTAACGATGAGTGCCAGGATGAGGATGTTTCCGACGGTCTGGAGGCTCACGACGATGGTGGCCGAGACCAGGAGGAGCAACAGGACATCGAGCGCGAATACCGGGTACCCGGCTGCCCGCGCCATGGTCGGGTCGAAGGCGAGCAGGGTGAATTCCTTGAGGAGCCCGAGCACGATCCCGGCCACCACGAGGGCGATGACCGCTGTCACCCGGACGTCGTCCATGGAGACGCCCAGGATGTTGCCGAAGAGCAGTGAGCCGAGATCGCGGTTGAATCCCCCCTGGCGGCTGAGGATGACAACACCCAGCGCGAAGAACGCGGCGAACACGACGCCAATGGCCGAGTCTTCGCTCACCCGGCGGCTGCGGGCCAGGATGCCTATCCCGACGGCAGTCATCCCGCCGAAGACAAAGGCGCCGATCATGATACTTTGCCCGGCGATGTAGGAGAGCACCACGCCGGGGAAAACCGCATGCGCCAGCGCATCGCCGATGAACGCGAGGCCGCGCAACACGACAAAGCAGCCCACCAGCCCGCAGAGCGCGCCGATGATGACGACTTCGAGCATCGCGCGCTGCATGAAACCGTACTGGAGTGGGTCGGTGAGCCAGCTCATGGTGGGCGCTCGAAGACCGGCACCTGTTCGAACACCGCCACCTGGCCACCGAAGGTCGCCCGCAGCGTCGCCGGGGTGAACGTGGTTGGGGTGGGGCCGAAGGCGACCATCTCGCGGTTCAGGCAGATGACGTGGGTGGTGGTCTCACGCACTTCATCAAGGTCGTGGGTGGCAAGCAGGACGGTGACCCCGCTGCGGGCGAATCCGCCGATGAGCTCGTGGAGAATCGCACGGTTCTGCACATCGATGCCGGTGAACGGCTCGTCGAGGAGGACGAGCCGTGGCTCCTGGACGAGTGCCCGGGCGAGGAAGATGCGCTGTTGCTGCCCGCCCGAGAACTGGCTGATGTGGCGGTGGCCCATGCCACCGAGCCCCAGCCGCTCGAGCGCTGCATCGGCCTGTGCGCGTTCGGCCCGCCCGGGCCATCGGAGCCAACCGAGCGGCCGGTAGCGGCCCATCATCACCACATCGCGGGCGGTGACGGGGAATTCCCAGTTCACCTCTTCGCGCTGGGGAACGAAGGCGATGGCCGCTGCGCTCTCGCGGATGGACTTGCCGCCGAAGCGGATTTCGCCGCTGAGCGGCCGGAGCACCCCGGCCACGGCCTTCAGGAGCGTGGATTTTCCGCTGCCGTTCGGTCCGATGACGGCAGCGACCGCTCCCGGCCCGATAGTGGCCGTAACCCTGGCGACGGCGAGGTTTGCGCCGTAGGCAACGTTGAGGTCCCGGATCTCCAGGACAGGGCCGGGTCCATCATCCGCCTGCCGGCGTAGCTCAACATCGGACGTCTTGCCTATCGCAGGGCCTCCGCGATCTTCGTGGCGTTCGAGAGCAGCATGCCATCGACCGTGTCGGCGCCACTCCCGGGCGCTCCCAGCGAGTCAGCATACAGTCCCGTCACGATCTTCACCCCGGTATCGGCCGCCAGTTGTTCCGCAACTTTCGGGTCTATCTCTTGCTCGGCGAGAATGGCCCTGACGCCCTCCCGCTTGATGAGCTCGGCCAGGCTGGCGAGGTCCTTCGCGGAAGGCTGGGCATCCTTCGCCGTGCCGGGGATGATCGCGCCGGCCAGCTTGATTCCGTAGCGATCGAAAAAGTACCCGAGGGAGTCGTGGTTGGTCACGACCTTGCGGTTGGCTTCCGGGATCGCGTCCATCATGGCCTGGATGCGGGCGTCGACGTCATCGAGCTTCGCGATGTAGGCATCGCCATTCGCGCGGAAGGCTTCCGCCTGGCCGGGGTCGGCCGCTGAAAGGGCCGCCACGATGTTGCGGACCATGACCTGGACGTTCGCCGGGTCGTGCCAGACGTGGGGGTCACCCTCGTCGTGGTCGTGGCTCTGGCCATCCTCTTCGCCGGCCTGGTCGCTGTCGCGGACAACGACGCCCTCGGTGACAACGACCACGCGTTCAGCCTCCGCCCCGGAGACGATATCTTCGAGCCACGCATCGAGGCCGATGCCGTTCATCAGCACCACCTTCGCGTCTTTAATCTGTGCGACCGCCTTCGGGCTCGGCTCGTAGTCGTGCGCATCCGCGCCAGCAGCCAGGAGGACCGTGAGGTCAACGCGGTCGCCCGCGACTTCGCGCACGAGCGCACCGATTTGCGTCGTGGTAGCGACGATGCGCACGCGGCTCTCGCCTCCATCTCCACCGCCGCAAGCGCTGAAGATGGGGGCCGCAAGCGCGGTGAGCGCAACGAGGGCAAGTGTGCCGGCGAACCGCATTGGCGTCCCTTTCTGAGAGCAGGTATCAGTTGTCCTCATGATACGAAGTCTCAGAAACTGGGGCAATCGGACATCACCTCACCGGCGCGGGGGCGGCACGGGTTCACCAAAGAGGTCGAACGCGGCCTGCCCGGCCGGCTGGCGCGCAGGCGGCGCCCGGCGAGGGGCCGACCCGGGCGCCGGACCGCCGGGATCGGGAGCCGGCGCGGCCTCCTGCCGGCGAACCGCGCCCGATGGCAACGAGATCACGGTGGCCGGGGCCACGCTGGCAAACCGCTCGGGCGTGCAGGTGAGGACGACCACCTGGGTCTCGCGCGCGGCCAGCGCCAGCACATCGCCCAGACGCTGGAGCCGGCGCGGGTCCGACCAGCCGAGCGCATCGTCGAGCACGAGCGGGACGCCGCCGGACTTGCTCACCAGCGATGCGACGGCAAGCCGGAGGAGGATGCCGAGCTGTTCCCGAGTGCCAACGGAGAGCCTCTGGAATTCCAGGGTCACGCCGTTCAGCGTGCGGCGCGCAATGCGCAACTCCGTGTCAAGCTCGATGGCGAAGGTGGGGCCGAATACGGCGCGGCCGAATTCCTGCACCCGGTCCTGGAGCGGGGCTGCGTAGGCCCGGCGGGCAGCATCGCGGTGGCGCTTGAGCGTGTCGTGCAGCGTGCGCGCCGCATTCGCGCGGGCCTCCCACGAGGCAAGCTCCGAGGCCGCGGCATCCCGGGCTGAGCGGGCATCCTGGAGCTGCTGGTGGAGGCCGCTCTCCCCCGCGTGTTGCAGCGCCCCCCGGGTCTCCGAGCGTTCGCGCTCCGCCTCCTGGAGCGCCTGCCCGGCCTTGCCCTGGGCCGCTTCGGCGGCTGCCAGCCGGGCAGTGGCGTCCCCCAGCTCGTCGAGCGAGCGGCGGGCACGCTCAAGTTCGTGGTTGATCGAGTCCAGTGTCGCGGCGGCCTCCGCTGCCCTGGCGCTGAGCTCCTCGGCCGGTTCCCGGGCCGCGGCTTCATCCAGCGAGGCGGCAAGCCCGGCCACTTCGCGGGCGGCAGCCTCGGCCTGGTGATCGAGACGTTCCATCCCCGCTTTGAGTTCGGAGAGACGTTCGGTCGCGAGCCGCAGGGCCTCGCGTGCGGCCTCGTGGGCAGTGGCGGCATGCGCTTCGGCAGCGGCCGCGGCATCGCGGGCCTCGCGCGCCTCCTGGAGTGTGGCGGGCAACGGGACGCCAGCGTGGCGCGACGCCTCGTAGCCGTCGACCCAGGCGCGCGAGCGGTCGAGCTTGGCCGCCAGGCTCTCCGCCGTCTGGTCGCGAAGGTCGGCCTCGACCTGGCGTTCGAGGCCTGTTCGCCTTTCGATGAGCGCCCGCCGCTCGGATTCGAGCTCGCGGGCTTCGACGACGGAAGCAACCCCGGCCGCGGTGAGCGCGGCTTCGAGGTGGGCCCGCGCTTCGGAAGCGGCTGCCGCGGCCTGCGCAGCCTGGTGGCCCGCCCGGACGCGCACCTCGATGCCGCCGGGAAGTGCGAACACCGTCTCGCCAGCCACCCGCGCCTCGAACGGCGTGCCGGGTTCGATGTAGGCTGATTCGCCGTCGATCGAAATCGTCGCTGGCGATTCGACGTTGACTTCGACGGAGGCTCCTTCGGCCCCGGCGCGGGAGGCGGCCTGCTGGTACTCGCGATCGAGCGCCTCAAGTCCGGCGACGACGCGGGCGTTGACGGCGATGGCGTTCAGCCTCCCGGCAAGCTCGCGAAGCTCGGCCTGGTTGCGTTGCACACGCTCCACGCGCTCGGCCATCTGCTCGACCTGCAGCCGCTCGTGATGGTAGGCGTAGTCGTCGCCGGCGACCCGGGCGTTGGCGGTCTGCCGCCGGTACTCCTCTTCAGCGGCTTCGGCCTCCTTCTTCGCGCGCGCCTGTCCGTGTTCGGCCCGCGCCAGTTCCCCGGCCGTATTCGCCCGCTGCGGTTCAAGGAGCGCGAGGCGCTCGCGGGCGGCGGCGAGGGATTGCTCCGCTCGCTGGCGACGCTCGATCTCTGCCAGGGCCGTATCTCGCTCCGAGCGCGCAAGCCGCGCCCGGGTTTCGAGGTTCGCCACGGTGGCCACCAGCCGCTCGCGCCCGGCGGCGCTCGTGCGCGCTTCGATGGTGGCTGCGGCAGCGGCGGCGGCAGCCGCACCGAGCCGGGCACATTCGCTTTCGAGTTCCGCGTGCCGCTCGGCGAGCGCGTCGAGCGCCTCGATGCGCTTCTCGATGTTGCGCACCCGCTCTTCCGCCTCCTCTGCAGCGGCGCGGATGGCGGCGAAGTCGCGGTTCTCGCGGCCGGTTTCGGTGAAGTACAGGCGGTACTCGCGGTGGACGCGCTCCATGAGCGACTCCTCGCGGTCGCCCCCGAGATGAGCGGCCGCAGCCTCATCGAGCGCGGCCGCGAGCGAGGCATGGCCCGCGAGCGGCACTTCGTTCAGCGATTCGCCCTGGAGCAGCCGCAGCGCGGACCAGAGCGTCGTGTCCATCGTCTCCTTGAGGATGGCGAGGGCACGGTCATGTGCCTCGCGGCCCGTGAGGTGTTCGGGCCCTGGAGCCTGCATGCGGAGCTCGGTCCGGGGCGAGCGGTGGTAGCGCTTGAAGTACACGAAGCGGTACTCACCGGTGCTCACCTCGATCTCGATCTCGGTCGCGGCATCGCGATCGACGGGTTTGATGGCGCGGATCCGTTCGCTGTCGGACGAATCAGGGACGTGGAACACGACCCAGAGGGCCTCGGCGATGCTCGACTTGCCGACCTCGTTCTCGCCCTCGATAACGACGACCCCGCTTTCCGGCAGGTCGAGCCGGTATTCGCTGATGGCGCGGTAGTTTCGCAGGGTGAGCCGATGGATTCTCATGCGGGCCCCCGCGCGAGGCGATAGAGCAGAGCGAGGGCGTCCCGCGCAGCCGCGGCCTGGGGACCGGTGCCGCTGGCCACCTGTGCAAGTTCCTCGGCCGCGGCTCCCGCGAACCCGGCCAGGCCAAGCTCGGAGAGGTCATGCTCTTCGGCGAGCACGACCAAATCGGTGTGGCGCTCCCACTGTTCGATGGCGGCGAACATGCTGGCGTGGTGCGCCAGGACCTCATCGAGCTCGGCCCGCGCGGCAAGGTTCACGGTCCCCACGAATGAGAGCTTGAGGATGGTGCGGTCCTTGTGCTGGAGCCCGTCGAGCCAGGCCCGCACACGGGCAACGTCGCCACGTCCAGCAAGGTCAAACCGTTGCTGGATGAACTTCCAGGTTGCGGTCTTCACCGGTTCGACGGCGCAGGCGCCGTGCCCGGCATCGACCACCAGCACCCAGCCGGGGTCGTCCTCGTCGTAGTCAGTGGGCTCGGGGGAGCCCGAGTACCAGGCGCGGCCGCTCGTGCCCACCGGGGTCCGCGAGTGGCGGTCGCCAAGGGCGACGTAGTCGACCGGGCCGGCGGCGATCGCCGCCTCGAGGGCCCGGGAGTCAATGAGGCCCGAGGGGTCCAATCCCGGGACCATGGTGTCGACCTGTCCGTGGCCTGCCACGATGCGGATGCCCTGGAGCGTGGCCGCCTGCTGGAGTGCAGCGGCCAGCGGGTCGGAGCTGGTCCGTTTCGAAGCCCACGGGGCGCCAACCAGCATCACGCCGGGCACGACTTCGAGCGGATCGGGCCCGAGGAGATGGACGTTCGCAGGCTGGTTCTCGAGGAAGACGGCTGATGCGTAGATCGAGGTGGCGTCGAGCGGATCGTGGTTCCCCGGGAGCAGGTAGAAGGGGACTGCCGCCTCGCGCATCGCCTGGAGGGCCCGCAGGACGATGCTCCGGTCGACCAGGTTGGATTCGAAGACATCGCCGGCGACGATTACGAACTGGCAGCCGCGATCCGCCGCGATGCTTCCGATGGCGCGGATTGCGTCGACCCGGGCGGCGTGGAAGCGGGCCTGCGCCTCGGGACGGAGGAAGTGCCGGGTCATGCCCAGCTGCCAATCGGAAGTGTGGAGAAAACGCACCATCCGGGCGGAAGGCTACCAGAACATGCGTGCGGCTGCACCTGGACCGCCCCGGGGACGGGTGCGCCGTTACGCGCGGTTGTTCTGCGCGTTGTCCCTGCACACCCGGATGGAGCCGCCCCCATGTTGCAGGACCCAATTTCGATGTACGAAGACGCGCGGCGGCGCCACCGGGAGCGGCTGGCCGAAGCGTCGCGACGCCGGGCCCTACGGCGAAAACACCGTGGCCAGGGCCTCCGCCGTGCGGTGGCGGCGGCGCTGCGCCGTATGGCCGACGCAGTCGATGGATGGGCTCAGGCCTGGCCTCCCGGTGCCCGGCCCAACGACTCGTAGCCCCGAGTTTTCCATATTTCTTCGATGAAATAGCGTAAACCGGCCTTTAAGGGGCTTCCCCGATGTAAGCGCCAGACGCCAAAACGGAGAATGGCGGAGCGGAGTGGTGGCCGTGCTCACCCGGCCACACCAGTCCGCGGGGGAGACCGATGCCGCGCCAGTTTGGCCAGGGCCGCCGTGGACTCTCAGACGAAGAGTTGCGCGCCCTCCTGGATTCCGCACTGGGACGCCTTGGCCCGGGGAACCACGGGCGCATCTTCCCCGGGGGGCGGCAGGCGCCGCCAGGGCCCAGCACGTGGCCAGGCATCAGTGCCGGCCCGGCGCACGCGACATGGGGTATGCACAGTGACCGCGAAACTGACGGATCGGATCAAAGTTGATGGGCCCGACCAGGCCCTCCGCCTGAGATGGATCGGGATTACCGACGAAGACGCACGGTCGATCCGCGAGGCAGCGCCTTTTCTTCGGCCAGAGGCGGACCGTATCGTCCGGGCCTTCTACGACCACAGCGCGAGCTTTGCTGAGTGGCAGGCGAAGGTCGCCGGCGCCGGTTCGAGCCGTGCCCGCCTCGAGGCCGCTCAGAAGGAGTACTTCCTCAAGGTGCTCGAAGCACGTTTCGACGAGGAGTACTTCGAACATCGCCTGCGGGTCGGCGCGGCTCACGCCCGGCTGAACATCGAGCCGCGCTGGAACGTCGGGAATTACGGGACCTACATCGGGCTCGTGGTCCCGGTCCTTGCTCGCCACCTCAAGGGCGAGCGGCTGGCTCGCACGGTCGCGGCTTTTGCGAGGGTGTTCGTCCTCGATATTTCCCTCGCCGTCGAAACGTTCATTAGCGAGGGCGTGCTCGAGAAGCTCGTCGACATCCATGACACCCTGGGCACCCCGCTCCAGAACCTTAGCTCCGGGATCTCACAGGTCGATTCAGCCACTCGTGAGATTGCCAACGCGGCATCGGAGCTGGCCCGCGGCGCCACCACTCAGACGGCCGCCCTGGAGACCATCAGTGCCGAAATCGGAGAGATAAGCACGGCGAGCGCAAGCGTTGCCAGTGGCGCGGCTGGGCAGCTGGCGGCAGTCGGCTCGGCGGTGAAAGCGACCGATGACGTCAGGGAGGCCCTCAACAGCGTTGGCGTGGCTTCCCGCACGGCAACCGAGCGTGGACAGCGTGCGCTGGCGGAGGCCCGCGAGGGTACCGCAGCCGTCCAGCAGACCATCGACGCAATAGCGACCATTCGCGCGACCGTGCTCCAGACCGCGAGTGAGGTCGAGCAACTCGGAAAGCAGGGCTCGCAGATCGGCGCGATTGTGCAGGTCATCGATGACATCGCCGCCCAGACCAACTTGCTCGCTCTGAACGCCGCAATCGAGGCGGCCCGCGCCGGCGAGCAGGGCCGCGGGTTTGCCGTGGTCGCCGAAAACGTCCGCTCGCTCGCTGAACGGACAGCCATCGCGACGAAAGAGATCGCCTCCCTTATCGCCGGGGTGCAAAGCGGCACCGCTCGCGCGGTGCGGGCGATGGAGCAAAGCATCGGCGATGTCGAAGCGGGCACGGAGCGCGCCGGGTCGGCCGGCGAGGCGCTCACCCGGATCGTGGAGAGCGTTGACCTCGTCACTGCGGAGATCGCCCGCATCTCTGATGCATCTGCCTCGGTCGATGCGTCTGCTGAGCGGTTGATGCAAGAACTCGAACAGGTCACTTCTCTTGCGCACGACTCCACGCGCCTCGCCGACGGCATGAACTCGGCAATCCAGCGGGTCCGCGGGGCCGTCGCCGATACCAGCTCCGCCGCCGAGGAGTCGGCAGCAGCGAGCCAGCAGGTCTCCGCCAGCGTCGAGGAGGTGTCGGCGCAGATGTCGGAGATCTCTCGCGAGGCCCGGTCGCTCTCTTCGAGCACCAGTGAACTCGCGGATTTCATCTCGCGATTTGGAGTCCTGGCGCACAACTCCCGGGGCGAAACGTTCCGCGGCGGCCGAGCCGCCTGACGCCCCCGTTCGAGTCGCGGGGAGCGGGCCTACGAATGCCCCCTGGGCCCGCTCTCCGCCTATCTCCTGACAAGGTGGACATGCCGAATTGATAATGGACGGGGACGTGGACAACCCCGTCGCGACCACCACCGGTGCACCAGGGACCAGCCATGCCGCCACCAACCCCACTCGATCTCCTCCCATCGACGCGCCGCCTCTTGCTGCTCGGGATCAAGGAGCGGGGCGAAGCAACCGCCGAGCAGCTTTCGCGCGCGAGCTATCTTTCGATCGCGGCCGTGCGCATGCACCTGTACGCGCTCGAGACCGACGGCTTCGTGAAACACACCCGGCGCAGGGACGGGCCCGGGCGCCCCACGCATGTCTTCCAGCTGACGCCTCTCGGAGAGGAGCTCTTTCCCCAGGGGTACGCCGCCATTTCAGTGGCCCTCCTCAAGGCCATCGACCAGCACCCCGAATGCAGGGCTCAGGTGTTCGAAGTCCTCGCCACGCAACAGGAGGAGCTCGCCCGCGCGCACATCAGCGCCCCGACGATCGAAGGCCGGGTCGAGGAGGTGGCCGCTCAGCAAGAGCGCCAGGGCTTCTTCCCGAAGTGGGAGGCGGTTGCGGAAAACGAGTGGCTCATCACGCTGCGCCACTGCCCGTTCATCCGCGTCGCGCGGGAATACCCGGAGTTCTGCGAGGTCGAGCGCCGCGCCATCCTCGCGGGGACCGGAGCGGCCCGCGTCGAGGCGGCGACTTCGCGCGCCCGGGGCGCGCTGAACTGCTCTTTCCGGGTGTTGAGGGAGACGGCCTCCTCCCCTCCCGGCACCGAAGCCGCGGCAGGCTAACACCGCGGCCATTTGGCCCCGCATGGCGGCCCATTCGACCGTCTCCGCGGGATCGGGCACGCTTTACCGTCCCGCCACAGACAAGCCGCTCGGAGTGCCCTCGTGAAGTTCCACTGGTTCAACCTGATGCCGTACCCCGACCTGCCGGAGGACTTCCGGCAAACGCACCGCAGCGTCTGGGTCGATGTGGATTCGCGCCTCTACGACCCGGTGCGCGGACACCAGATTTACAACGACTACCTGGACCTGCTCGAGTTCGCCGCCGACCTCGGGTTCGATGGCGTCGGCGTGAACGAACATCACGCCAACGCCTACGGCCTCATGCCCTCGCCAGCCCTGATGGCAGCCACGCTCGCGCGCCGGACCCGCGATGTCAGCATCGTCCTCCTGGGCCAGTCGATCGCGCTCTACAACCCGCCGACCCGCGTGGCGGAGGAGATGGCGATGCTCGACGTCATCTCCGGGGGGCGGCTCATCGCGGGGTTCCCGGTTGGCACATCCATGGACACGAACTATGCGTTCGGCCAGAACCCGGCGACGCTGCGGGAACGGTACGCCGAGAACCACGACCTCATCATCCGGGCGTGGACCGACCCCGAGGTGTTCGCCTGGAACGGGAAGTTCAACAAGCTGCGCTATGTGAACGTCTGGCCCCGCCCCATCCAGAAACCCCATCCACCCGTTTGGATTCCCGGCGGCGGCTCGGTCGAAACCTGGGATTTCTGTGCAGAGAAGGGCTACAACTACAGCTACCTCAGCTTCAGCGGCTTCAAGCGCGGCGCCCAGCTGATGACGGGCTTCTGGGACCGCATCGAGGCGCTGGGCAAGCCGTTCAACCCCTACCAGGGCTCGTTCGCGCAGCAGATCATCGTCGCCGAGAGCGATGCGGAGGCCGAGGAGAGCTACTTCCAGCACGCCCGCTACTTCTTCGAGCGCTGCCTCCACGTCTACCCGGGCTTCGCCGATGCGCCGGGCTACCGCACCGAGGCCACCATCCGGGCGGGGCTGCGTGCGCAGGTGGGAGGTGTCAGCTCCGGCGGGGCCGTCGGCAAGTCGTACCGCCAGTGCGTCGACGAGGGCTTCCTCGTCGCTGGCAACCCCGACCAGGTCACCGAGCAGATGGAGCACCTGATCAAGTCCCTTCGCATCGGCCATGTGTTCTGCCTCCTGCACATCGGCGATATGCCGCGGGACAAGTGCGAGAAGAGCACCCGGCTGTTCGCAGAGCGGGTGATGCCGAGGCTGCGGCACCTCTGGGATGGGTTCGAAGACCACTGGTCGCCCAAACCGCTCGACGCGGGCCGGATGGCGGTCCCGCGCCCCATCCGTGAGTCTGTGAAAGCCTGAGGGGAGCGACCATGGAACAGCTGACGGCAGTCATCCGCCCCGGCAAGGCGCCGGTCCACTACTTCCGGGGAGGAGCCGGCGCTCCGGTGCTCTATCTCCACCACCTCGCCGGCCTGCAGGGCTGGGAGCCCGCCATCGCCGAGATCGCAACGCGCTTCGACGTGATCGCGCCCTACCACCCGGGCTGGGGACCATCGGAAGGCCTCGACGAGATCGACGATGGCCTCGACCTGGTCCTGCACTACGTCGACTTCCTCGACTACCTGGGGCTCGAGCAGGTGCACGTGCTCGGGCATTCGATCGGCGCCTGGATCGCGGCCGAGCTGGCCGCGATCCGCCCGGACCGGGTCCGCAAGCTGGTGCTCGCCAACCCCATGGGCATCTGGACCGCGGACATCGGCGGCGAGGACCCGTTCGCACAGAACCCGATGCGCGCGACCGAAGTGCTCTTCGCCGACCCTGCGCGGCGCGAAAACCTTGTCCTCCGCGATGGCACCGTGGACCCGCTCGAAAACTATGTGCAGGAGATGAAGGACCTGAAGGCGGCGGCGAAGTTCCTCTGGCCGCTGGGCGACACGGGCGTCATCAAGCGCCTGCCGCGAGTCGCCGCGCACACCATCGTGGTGACAGGAGCTGGCGACCGCGTTGTGCCGCCTGCCTATGGCCAGGTCTGGAAGAGCCAGCTGCAATGGGCCGAGGCGAAGACGATCCTGGATGCAGGGCACCTCGCCAACCTCGAACAGCCCAACCGCTTCGCCACCATCGCGGGGAGCTGGTTCATGGCGCCTTGAGCCGCGGGGGCCACGCGCCTCGCGCCGATTCGCTACGCTAGCCAGCGTGGGCGAACCATCGATCTTCATGCAGGCGGCGATCGCCGCGGCCCGCGCCGTGCGAGGCCAGACCAGCCCGAACCCGTGGGTCGGGGCCGTCCTGGTGCGCGACGGCCTCATCGTTTCGACGGGCGCCACCTCGCCCTACGGCGGCCCCCATGCCGAGGCGGCAGCCCTTGCCAACGTGGATGCGCGGGGCGCCACCCTCTACACCACGCTCGAACCGTGCGTGCCGTTCGAAGGGAAGCGGACGCCACCGTGCTCGGAAGCGATCATCGCGGCCGGGGTCGCGCGCGTCGTCGTGGGCATGCTTGATCCACACGTCGGAGGCCCCGGGGTGGCCCGGCTGCGCGCGGCGGGGATCGCTGTCGAAGTGGGCGACGGCGCCGGGGCGATCACTGAACTGCTCCGGCCCTACCTGCGATTCCGCCATTCTGGCCGGCCGTATGTCATCGCCAAGTTCGCCGTCAGCCTCGATGGGATGGCCGGGGCCCCGGAGGCAGGCGTCCGCTGGCTGACCGGGCCGCTTGCCATCGAACGGGCGCACCAGGACCGCGCCTGGGTCGACGCCATCCTCGTGGGGAGCGGCACGGTCATCGCCGACGACCCCTCGCTCACGGCGCGGCCCGGTGGCACGATGGCCAGCCGCCAGCCGGCGCGAGTGGTGCTCGATGGGCGCGGACGCTCGCCAGTATCGGCGCGCGTGTTCGACGGCAGCACGAGGACCATCGTGGCAACTTCGGCCCGGAGCCCCCGGGATTGGAGGGAGGCGCTCCGCGGCCGCGGCGTGACGGTGCTCGAGCTCGAAGACCATGAGGCGGGCATCAACCTCGACCAGCTCCTGACGGCATTGGCGCAGCGCAACGTCGTCTCGCTCATCGTCGAGGGCGGGCCGTCGGTCCATGCGGCATTGTTCCGCGACGAGCTGGCCGACGAGGTCCACGCCTATGTCGCCCCGCGCTTGCTGGGCCAGGGCGTGCCCTTGCTGCCCCGTGGCCTTGTGCCCGCGCCGGTGGAGCTGCGTGATGTGGCCGTGGAGCCGCTCGGCGCCGACGTGCTCGTCCGGGGCTACACTGGGACATGGTCGCCCTGAGCGACCGGAACTCGCGCACAGGGAGGGGGAGAACATGGCGCGCAACTGGATCGTCGTAGGTGGGCCGGAGATCTTTGGCAGGACCCGCGAGCTGGGCTTCACCCGTCACGGCTTCAAGAGCACCCGGCGAAATATGGCCAACAGCATTCAGCCGGGCGACCTGCTCGCGTTCTACGTTACGGGCAGGAAGCAGTTCGCGGCGATTTGCCGGGTCACCTCGGACGTGGTCGAAGAGCACACCCGCATCTGGCAGAGCGACAAGAAGCCGAATGAGATGTACCCCTACCGCTGCGGCATCGAGCCCGTGGTGATCCTGGATGAGGATCGGTGGCTCGATGCCGAGCCGTACCACGACCGGTTCACGTGGACGCAGCGCTGGCCGCGGGCGAACTGGACGCTCGCCTACCAGGGCAACCTGCACGAAATCCCGCAGGCCGACATGGACGTGCTGCTGGCGGATATGAGAGAGGCGGCGAAGGCTCCGTCGCCGGCCTGATCGGCCGGGCCCGGCCGGGACGACGGGTCTGCAGCAAACTGATTGCCCCGTTCCGAATTCTTGCGTACTATCCGCGCCGACATGGGGAGGGTGGGATGTACCAGTTTCCAAAATGCCGTAAGTGCGACGATGGCGATCTGGTCCCGTTTTCTGACTTCGGCAGCCAGGGCGCGCCGATCCACTACAAGGCGTGGGTCTGCACGAATCCGGACTGCGGCTACAACATCAAGATCCGCAACGGCGAGCTGTTCATCGACGAGCCGATCAACGACGGCCAGGTCCACATGAGCCGCTCGCGCTAAGCCGCGGGCATGCCCCTTTGCGCACGGCCGGGCTCGCGTTCCCGCGTGCCCTTTGTGATAGACTGCACGAGCAATGCCACAGGCGAACAAGGTCTACCAGCCCCTCCCGCTCAGACTCGATAGCGACGTCGACGAGGAGGTCCAGCAGAACATCCTCGTCACCAGCGTCGACCAGGTCCTGAACTGGGCCCGGCGTTCGTCGCTCTGGCCCTGCATGTTCGGGCTGGCCTGCTGCGCGATGGAGATGATTGCCACCGCAACCCCGCGGTACGACATCGCGCGCTTCGGCGCGGAGATCTTCCGCGCTTCTCCGCGCCAGGCCGACCTGCTCCTGGTGCCGGGCACCGTCACCTGGAAGATGGCCCCGGCCGTCCGCCGCATCTGGCTCCAGATGCCCGAGCCGAAGTGGGCCCTGGCCATGGGCGGGTGCGCGATCATGGGTGGGCCTTTCGCCTACGCCTACAGCGTGACCCCGGGCGTGAACACACTCGTCCCGGTCGATGTGTACGTGCCCGGCTGCCCGCCGCGCCCCGAATCGTTGCTGACCGGGCTCATGCTCCTGCAGGACAAGATCAAGCAGGACACCATCGGCAAGGGCTGGGTGCGCCGCGATGTGGAACCGCAGTTCCAGCGCTATCTGCCCGAGGGCGACCCGATCCGCAAGGAGCTCGAGTCGCTCTGGCCGCCGTACATCGACTACGACAGGCCGCTCCAGGGCGACATCTTTTCGAAATAGGCCGCCGGGCGCTCCGCACGCAACGGACGGCCGGTCTCCCGTTTTCCATGCCCCAAGGAGCACCACATGGCGAAAGCACCCTGGCACGAAGTCGAAGCGCTCGTAAAGCACCTCTTCGAGGCTGGCTTCCAGCCCGATCGGCAGGACCTCGTCGACCTCGCGTTCAATGAAAACGCCAGCGACGACGTGATCGACGCGCTCGATTCGTTGAACGGAAAGCCGGTCCCGTCCCTGGAATCGCTGAAGCAGCAGCTCCAGGCGAACGGGATGATCGAGTAGGCCATCGCCCGGAGTCAGTCCGGCGCCTGCCCTCCCCGCCACAGGTGTTGCAGTTCGCCGGTCTGTGTATCCAGCCGCCACGCGTCCGGGAAGGTCAGCGCCTTCCAGAACGGCACCGGGTCGATTTTCGACTGCGCTGCCAACCAGAGGCTCATGGCCAGCCCGTGGGTAACCACCAGGACGTCGCCGGGCACGCCCTGGTTGTGCTCGAGCGCCGCCTTGACGGCCTCGCCGAACCTGGTGATGACCTGGCCGGGAGGCTCCCAGCCGGCCGCTTCGCCCACAGCTCCCCGCTCGAGGTAGCCGGCCGCAAGCGAGCGGTAGTCGTCGACCCGGCCAGCCCCCTGCTCCACTTCGCGCAGCCGGGCATCGCCGGCGAAATCGAGGCCCAGCCTGAGGGCGAGCACCGCGGCAGTCTGCCTGACCTTGGGCTGGGGGCTCCTCAGCACCACCGGCGCCAGCGGGGCCGGCAGGGCGTGCGCCAGGAGCACACAGTCCTCCAGCGACCGCTCGCCGAGTTGCCACAGCGTGGAGGAGACGCCCGGCACCACCTCGGGCATGGCGTGCCGGACCAGGATGACGCCGCCCTGCGGTCTCATCGCCGACTGGCGATGAAGCGCTGGATTTCGTCGTAGACGCGCCACATCTCGCGGTCGCGTTCGAGCGGCAGCCGTGGTTCGGGCACATGGAGGCCGGTGAACGCCTGGATGATCTCGATGTGGTCGTCGATGACATAGTCCGGCCAGACCGGGATGCCGAGCTCCTTTATCCGTGCGTGGTGGTCGGTGAGTGGCTTCCAGAAGCAATCGGTGATGTGCTTGTGCAGGTCGAAGCGCCGCACGACTTCCCAGCGCGGGCCCATGCCGCTCCAGAGGTAGATGGTGTGCCCATCGGCGCGGAGCTGCTGAAAGACCTCGTGGACACCGGGCCGGAGCTTCACGTCCCAGGTGATGATGGTGTTATCCACATCGAAGAAGATGTTCAGCCCGCTGCCTGAGGGCTCCAGCATCGATCGTCCCCTGCCCCGGTTTGTTCGCCACAGTCTAACCAGCGGCGCTCCTAGCTGCCTGACACCGGATTTACCCTGCGGTAATCTGGCCCGGTGGGAAGCCGCCTCTCGCACACCGGAAGGAAGGAACGATGGACTTCAAGTTTTCGGACGAACACAACGCTCTTCGCGCCGAGGTGCGCGCCTTTCTGAAAGATGCGCTGCCCGCGGACCGGGGGTCGGGCCCGGTGCGGCCAACAAGCCAGGAGAACTGGCCCGAGCAGATGGCGTTCATGAAGAAGCTGGCGGCTCGCGGCTGGATCGCACCCGCCTGGCCGAAGGAGTATGGCGGCCTCGCGTGGTCCCACATCAAGCAGATGATCTTCAGCGAGGAGCTTTCGTACGCCGGTGCGCCGGACGGCGGGCGCGTCTTCAATGTCGGCATGATCGGCCCCACCCTCATCGTCCACGGGAGTGAGGAGCAGAAACGGGAGCACCTCCCCCGTATCACCAGCGCCGAGGTCACCTGGTGCCAGGGCTATAGCGAGCCCGGCGCCGGGAGCGACCTCGCCAGCCTCCAGACGCGCGCCGTCCGCGATGGCGACGACTACATCGTGAACGGCCAGAAGATCTGGACGACCGGCGCCCATCATGCCGACTGGTGCTTCCTCCTGGTGCGGACCGACCCCGACGCGCCAAAACACAAGGGCATCTCGTTTTTGCTCGTCGACATGAAGTCGCCCGGCATCACCGTCCGGCCGATCGTGAACATGGCCGGGTACCACGAATTCAACGAAGTCTTCTTCGAAGACGTGCGGGTGCCCGTCCGCAACCGAGTTGGCGAGGAGAACAACGGCTGGTACGTCGCGATGACCCTCCTCGACTTCGAGCGATCGAACGTGGCGTCGATCGCCGCCAACCAGCGGACGCTCGAGATGCTCATCGCCGATATGCGGGAGCGCAAGCCCGGCGGCGCGTACCGCGACGTCTTGCGCCATCGTCTCGCCGATATGTGGCTCGCGAACGAAACGGGGCGCCTGTTGAGCTACCGCACGGCCTGGATGCAGGAGGCCGGGCGGGTCGCGAACTACGAGGCATCCGTCATCAAGGTCTTCGCGACGGAGCTTGCCGCCCGCATCACGAACTTCGGCGTGAACCAGCTCGGGCCAGCAGGCGCGCTCGAGCCCGACTCGAAGTGGGCAGCCATGCACGGCGTGATGGAGAAGGGCCACCTGGTCAACGTGTCTCCGCTCATCTACAGCGGCTCGAGCGAGATTCAGCGGAACATCATCGCGACGCGGGGCCTCGGGCTCCCGCGCGACTGATATCATGCACGCATGAGCGCAAGCCCGAAGTCGCAGACGGTACTCACGGCCGAGGAGTTCTGGGAACTCCCTGAGCCTCCCCACGGCGGGCGCACGGAGCTCGTCGGAGGGAGGGTCGTCGAAGAGATGCCCGTTGGACGATTGCATGCGCGCATCGTCGGGCGGCTGGTGAAGTCGCTGAGCCTATTCGTCGATGAACACCGTCTGGGTGAGGTCCATGTGGAGTTGGGTCACCGCACCGCTACCGATCCCGACACGGTTCGCGCACCCGATGTTTCGTTCATGGCTGCAGAACGGCTCGGCCCGACAGTGGGCGACCGCTACGTGGAGGGTGCTCCCACCCTCGCCATCGAGGTCATGTCGCCCGAGGACCGCGAAGCGGACGTTGCCCACAAGGTCGCGGAGTACTTCGACGCCGGCGCCGAGCGCGTCTGGATCGTCCGCCCCCGGAACCGCACGGTTACCGTCCACAGGCCCGGTGGCGACGCCCACACCTACAGCGGCCCGAGCGTCCTTTCCAGCGACGACGCGGGCTTCTCCGAGTCCGGCTTTGAACTGGACCTCGCGCAGATTTTCGCGGACTGATGGCATCCGACCACTTCCTCGATGCTCTCGACCGTTACCGGCTTGCTCGCGCCGCGGAGCTTGGGTGCCGGCCGGACGACTTCGATTGCCACTCCCTTGTCATCGTCGAGCGCCCCGGCGCAAAGCGTGATGCCTTCACCCTGGTGGCCCTCACCTTCGGCGTCGGCACGTGGTCTCCATCGCGCCGGAATACCGGGACTGGCTCGAAGCTCACGCGCCCGAGATGCACTACCGCGCCATGTTTCCGAACGTTCTCCCTGGCCCACTCGTCGAAGAGGCGAAGGCCCGCGGCGAAACCCTCGCCTACCGTAGCCCGAACCTCATCTTTCTCCCGCGCGAGGAGCTGGCTCCATCGCGGTTCCCCCTCCGCTCGCGGGAAGGCGGGTCGGCGCAGACTTTCACGGTCGGCACGTCGCATTGAACGAGTTCAACAATGCTCTCGGTGAGCCCGGAGACGACCACGTCGCTTCCATCTGGAGGTTTGGCTTCGCACTCTTCGAGGATGATACGCCCGTAGTGGTTGCCGGCGCCTATGATGACGGCGGTGGCCTGCTGGAGATCGGTGTCGACGTTGCCCGCTCCCATCGTGGAACCGGCCTCGCCCCGGGGTCGTCTCCAATCTCGCCGGGCTGATCGCCGGTGAAGGTTGCTTCCCGGCCTCTTACTGCGGTCCTACCAACGTTCGCTCTCACCGAAACGCGCTGGCTTGCGGCTTTCTGCCCGTGGCGTACGGCGTACGGGTGACCAGGCAAAGGACCTGAGGGACAGCTTGCCGACCGCCCTCTTCGCTCAGGCCTCAGTGACCTTCAAGGCGACTTTCGCCAGCCAGCTCGGGTGCGACCCGGCGGCATTCGAATCCAACGCGCTGACCATCGTCGAGCGCCCGGCGGGTTCCCGCGAGGGCCAGCCCGCCATCGTCGCCACGTGTGGAACCGGCTCTGTGCTCTCGGTGAGAGACGCCCGCCTCGGCCAATGGGCGCGCGAGCAGGCCCTCGAGGCCCACTACCGCATCTTCCTGCCGTCGTTCCTCGAGGGCATGGCTGCGCATGCCCGCGAGCTTGGATACGATGGCGCGCGTTCCCACAGTCCCTCAGAGGGCATGGTGCTGGCCGAAGACCTGCCGCCACGGAGCCTGCCCGCCGGCTACCGCATTGCCGAGCTTCCATTCGCCGGGCAGGAGCGCCTTCGCCCCGGCCGGGAGTTCGAGAACGCCCTGGCCGAGCCGGGGGAGACCGCGAAGATCGCCGCCATCCGTATTGCGTTCGCCGCGTACGCCCCGGATGGCGCGGTCGCAGGCGTTGTTGGCGTCTGGGATCAATACCCCGGCATCGACGAAATCGGGCTGGATGTCGCGCGCACCCATCGCGGGCTGGGGCTTGCTGGCGCGCTCACTGTTCACGCGACCCGCTGGGTCCGCGCCAACGGGCGGTGGCCGATCTACACGTATAGCGTCACCAACGTGCGATCCATGAACAACGGGCTCTCCGCAGGCTACCGCCCGCTCTGGTTGCTTTCGGTGGTGTACACACCGGACTGAGGCGGGGCTGGCCCGGTCTACCCACCGTACTCCCAGCCCAGGTCGCGCTCGATCAACATCTCTCCCGGCCGCAGCCGTTCCCCGTCGATGCAGCGCCCGACCACGATGGTATGGTCGCCTGTGGGCACGAGTTGCTCGACTTCGCAGGCGATCCAGCCCAGGGCGTCATCGAGGACCGGGCAACCGTTGTCGTGAAGCGCGTAGGGGATGTCCGCCAGCTTGTCGATCACCTGCGCTGCTGCCGCCTCCGAACGGCCGCGCACCTTTTTCGCCTCCGAGGGCATGACCACCTTGCGGGCGATCTCGTGGCCGTCCTTCTCGTGCAGGAGGTTCACCGTAAAGACGCGGGTCTCGCGGATGAACCGCAATGTGCGGGCGTCGTTCTCGATGGAAACCGCAAGCAGCCTGGGCGTGAACGAGACCTGCATCACCCAGTCGGCGAGCATGGCGTTCAGCGTCCCATCGCTGCTGCGCGAGCCGATGACGTGCACACCGTACGAGAGCGCCAGGAGCGCCTTTTCGACGCCTTCGAGTTCCCTTGGCGAACCGGGGAGGTCGGGCAGTTGAGGATGGGTCACGTGGCGCCTCGGAGAAGGGGGTGTCCCAGTTATCGTGCCATGTGGCCCGCGAGCGCGCTGTGATTTCAGACGCTGACGCTCAGCGGGACAGCCTCTTCTGCCGATGAGGCCACGGCCGGCCGGGCGCGGGTGCTGAAGTGGTAGCCAAGAAAAATCAGGATGATGCCCACAAACTCGGTGACGTACAGCACCTCGGTAAAGCCCGCGCGCGTGAAGCTGCCGCCAATTCCGGGGAGGATGGCGCCGGTCGCAATGAGGATGTTGGCGGCCATGCGGGTGGAGTCGCCGCCCTGGCGGTAATGGATCGCCGAGGCTACTGCGCCACCCACGAGGAAGATGAATGCGTACGTGTTCACCAGGGGGCTGAAAGCGCGCACCCAGGTCCATTCGATCACGTCGCCTGAGAGCTTCTTGTCGTGAGCCAGCGCTGCATCGACCGGCGTGAGCAGCACGAAGACCGACGCGACCGCCACGTAGAGCACCAGCGCCACCGCCAGGCGATTTGCGGTTTTCCGCCGGAGCAAGAGGTAGACGGTGCCCTGGGCCAGCGGAGCGCCGCCCAGCAGCGCGCCCGAGATGTACCAGGAGCGGAAGATGCCCTCGTTCCAGCCGAACACGGCGGTCCAGCCTTCCATGAAGGTGCCCACCCCGAAGAGGACGATCCCGGCTCCCCACCAGAGCAGATGAGGAGCATCGCCTTTTTCGCGCCACCGCCTGAGGACGACGGCCGCAAACGCGGCCGAGAGGACGGTGGTGGCGACCGGGATGTAGAAGACGGCGTCTCCCAAGGGGCTTCTCCATGGTACCGGGATGAGTGCGACAGGCCGGCGTGACTGGACGGCGAGCGACGCTATACTAGCCTAAACCTCGTCAATCGGCGAAAGAAAGGGAATCTTGCTAAGTATGAGAGATTTGATCACCCGGCCGGCCCGGCTCCTGCTCCCGGCACTGGCCATCGTGGCAATGCTCGTGGCCGTGGCCTGCGGCGGCGATGACGACGAGGAGCCCACGCAAGCGGCTGAAGCAACAACCCCGGCTTCCCAGGCGACTTCGGCCTCCTCACCCTCGGCAACCGCCCCTGCCGCAGCCTACCCGTTGAAGGTGACCGACCTGCTTGGCCGCCAGGTGGAGATTAAAGCGAAGCCCACGACGATTGTGGCCCTCAGCCCAACCGCGACCGAGCTGGTCTACGCGGCCGGTGGCAAGGTTGCCGGCCGGACGTCCTCGGTTGACTACCCGGAAGCCGCGAAGGCGGCAAAGGACATCGGCACCGCTTACCAGCCCAACTTCGAAGCGATCCTGGCGCTCAAGCCTGACCTGATCGTGGCCGACTCGGTGATCCATGCCCAGCCCAACCTGCGCCAGCCAATCGAGCAGCTCCCCGTCCCGGTGATTTTCGCTGGCGCCGATAGCTACCAGCGCGTGATCGACGGCCTGACCCTCATGGGCAAGGTGCTCGACGCGAAGACGGCAACCGACAGGGTGATCGCCGATATCACGAAGGCGCGCGACGAGGCGAAGGCGGCTATCGCCGGCAAGCAGATCTCGGCCGTTGCGCTCATCGCCGACCGCGACAACACACTCTACGCGGCGAAGGACGCAAGCTACGCCGGGGACATCCTGAAGCAGCTGGGGATCACCAATCCCGCGGCGTCGCAGCCCGATGCTGGCCCGTTCCCCGGCTACACAACACTGGCCGCCGAGAAGCTGGTGGAATTCAACCCCGACTTCATCTTCGCCATCACCCCCGCGCCGCCGCCAGCGCCGCGGCTGGCCTCGCTCATCCCCACGATTCCCCCGTTCCGCGGCCTCAAGGCCGTGACGCAGAACCATGTGGTCGATGCGGAGGTGCAGATCTTCCTCCAGGCCCCGGGGCCGCGCATCATCGAGGCCTTCAAGGTGGTGGCTAACGCCGTCAAGGGGTCTTCGAACTAACCCGGCGAAGCCGGGGAGAAGGACAGCGGTTACCATGACCGGGATGGCCGCTCCGAAAGCTCGCGAAGGCGGGGCGCTGGCAAAGCGCTCCGCTTTCCGTTCGTTGAATCGCCCGGCTATTGTGTTCATCGCCGGGGCGATCGTCCTCTGCGGCGTCGCGCTCGCCAGCCTGATGTATGGGGCGATCACCCTCTCGTTTGGCCAGGCGTGGTCGGGGCTCACCTCCGAA
Source organism: uncultured Anaerolineaceae bacterium (assembly GCA_964648195.1). Lineage (GTDB taxonomy): Bacteria > Chloroflexota > Dehalococcoidia > Tepidiformales > Tepidiformaceae > Amarobacter. The sequence goes on from CAZYLL010000002.1 coordinate 165,184, forward strand.
TCTGACCTCTTCGCCCGGAACGTGGTCTGGCAGATTCGGTTCCCCCGGGTGGTCGATGCCATGCTCGTTGGAGCGTCACTTGCGGCCGCCGGCGCGCTCCTCCAGGGCGTCACGCGCAACCCGCTCGCCGACCCTACAATCCTCGGGGTGACAGCAGCCTCCGGGCTTGCGAGCGCGGCGGTCATCGTGGCCAACCCCCAGGTCCCGCAGTGGGGCATCGCCCTTGCATGCGCCGCGGGGGGGCTTGGCGGGGCGGGCATCCTCTACGTCATCGCGTGGCGGGGCGCCGTCTCGCCCGTCCGGCTTGCGCTTGCTGGCGTAGCCCTCTCGGCGTTCTTTGGCGCGGCCATCGTGGGCCTGCTGTCGAGTTCGCGGACCTTTCTCCAGACCAGCCTCGGCTTCCTGGCCGGGGGGATGTACGGCTCGGAGTGGCGCGATTTCCGGGCGATGCTCCCCTATGCCGCGCCCGGGCTCATCGGCGCGTTTCTCCTGGCCGGGAGGCTGAATGTCCTTGCCCTGGGCGACGACGTGGCCGCAGGCCTCGGCGTCCTCACCGACCGCACACGGCTGCTTATCCTGGGCGTTGTGGGGATCCTCACGGCCGCGGCGGTCTCGGTTGCCGGGCTGGTCAGCTTCGTGGGGCTGGTGTGCCCGCACCTGGCGCGCTACTCCGTGGGCAACGACAACCGCCTCCTCATCCCGGTCGCGGCCCTGTATGGGGCGATCCTGGTCTCGGGGGCCGACCTTGCCGCGCGGCTGGTCATCAGCCCCTCGGAGGTGCCGATGGGGATCATCACCGCCGGTATCGGCGCGCCATTCCTGCTCTACCTGGTGAGGTTCCGCGAATGAAGCTCACCGTCGAGGACGTCCGCCTCGGCTACAACGGCCGTGTTGTGGTCGATGGCGTAACGTTCGCCGTCGAACCCGGCGAAATGGTGTCGATCGTCGGCCCGAACGGGAGCGGCAAGAGCACCCTGTTGCGCGGCATGTCGCGCCTTCAGAAACCGATGAGCGGCCGCGTCCTGCTCGATGAGACGGATATCCGGGCGATGAGCGCTCGCCAGGTGGCGCGAAACCTGGCCATCCTCACGCAGTCTCCCGATGCCGGCCCCGACCTCACCGTGCGCGAGCTCGTGTTTCGCGGGCGGTACCCCCACCAGGGCATTCTCCAGCGCGTGACGGCCGCCGATATCGAGGCCGTGGAGTGGGCGATGGCGGCCGCCGATACGGCCCAGTTCGCCACGCGTCCGCTGGGGAGTCTCTCCGGCGGCGAGCGCCAGCGCGCCTGGATCGCCCTCGCGCTCGCGCAGCAGCCGCGCGTGCTCCTCCTCGATGAGCCCACCAGCTTCCTCGATATCTCCCACCAGGTGGAGGTGATGCACCTGCTCAGGCGGCTGAACCACGAGGGGATGACGGTGGTTGCGGTGCTCCACGACCTGGTGCTCGCAGCGCGCTTTTCGGACCGCGTGATCGCCATGCGCTCGGGCCGGGTCGAGTTCGACGGGCCCCCTCGCCAGGTGCTGGAGCCGGCGGGCCTCGAGCGCGTGTTCGGGGTCCCCATGATGATCCTGACCGACCCCGAGTCGGGGCTCCCCATCCCCCTGCCGCGCCCCGACCCGGCGCTGTGCCCGGCTGCCCACAGCGGGCCGGCAGATGGATCGTCGCGCCCGCCCCTGGCCTGACCCCGGGGCGCTGGCCAGCACCACGGCCGGCCGCCCGGGCAGGGCGCGATCCGCACCGCCGTGTTCAGGCCTTTGCGACGATGCCCCGGAGGCGGCGCGCGAGGGTGCGATAGTCGTGGATCTCGGCCGTGCCGAACTGGAAGATGTCGCGGGGCTGCAGGTGCTCGGACCTTGCGAACACGAGCAGCCCGCCCAGGATAGCGAGGCTGTAGGCGATGGCGCTGGCGAGCGCCGCCCCATTCACGCCCATGGCGGGGATGAGCACCGACGCCAGCGCGAGGTCGATGACCAGGCCGCTGCCCGCCACCACCGAGGAGACCCACGGCATGCCCCGCTGGTAGGTATAGAAGCCCGAGAACGACTGCGCGAGCCCGTAGAGCAGCACCCCGGGCAGGATGAAGCGGAGCGCGGATGCCATTCCTTCGTACCCGGCCGGGAACACTGACTCGACCAGCCCGGCAGCAGCGAACAGACCGGTGCAGATGATCCCCAGGAGCAGCACGGTGTGCCGCATCACCCGGGTGGTCAGGGCCACCGCCTCGGAACGGCCGAGAGAACCAACCCGGGCGTAGGCCGCCAGCGCAAGCGAGCCGCTGACCTGCCATACCGACTCGGCGATGTTCACCGCGATCGAGTACACCGCAACCCCCGCTCCTCCTTCGAAGTGGCGGACCAGGAAGAGGTCGGCACGGTAGTTGAGATAGGAGATCCCGCTGGCGATCCCCGCGACCAGGGCAAAGCGGCCGATGGCCACCACCAGTCCCGGTTCGAAGTGGACCGCTCCGCGGAGCGCGAACCCGCCGGTTGCGAGCATGGTGGCCACGGCGAGCCACTGTCCGAGGGCGTACATCTCCAGCGCCACCGCCGGGCTCTTGTCCCCGCCTGCAAGGAACGCGATGACTATCGCGACGAGCGCGAACAACGGCGGACAGACCAGGGCGAGGTTGTAGCGGACGAGTGATTCGCGCCCGAGAAAGCTCCCGGCGACGACGCTGTTGCAGATGACGGCGGCACAGGCCGCGCCGATGGCCAGGGACTCGCGGCTTGCGTCACCGGCAGCGACCTGGCCTGCGACGATACCGGCGCCGACCGCGACGGCTCCGAGCGAGACGCTCAGGGCGCTCCCGTTCAGCAGGGCGGTTGGCGCCGCGCGCTTCTGGTTGGCCACCTGGTAGGCGGTGGCGGCCGTGAGCCCGCCTGTTACGGCGTTGACAAGGCCGACGATCGTGAGGCCGAGTACGAAGGTGCCGTAGTTGCTGGCCTCCATCTGGTTCGTGGAGAAGAGCACGAGCACCAGCGCCACCACCAGGTTCACGCCGCGGAAGAAGAACGCAATGATGCTGCCGAAGGCGATCGACATCCCCTGATCCTATGCGGACTTCCCGACCGTGCCAGCTGGTGGCAAGAAGAAAGGCGCCCGCCGGAGCGGACGCCTTTCGCGATGGGGCAAGGTGCGCAGCCTAATTGCTGAACGCGTTGTAGAGACCGTCGTTATCGCCCTCGTTCAGGTCGTTCGTGGCGTTGGCGATGGCGATGATCGGCTGGTCGCTGGTGATCGTCATGCCGCCCCAGAAGCAGCCCGGGTTCTGGCCAAATCCGTTATCGGCGTCGGCGTTCTGGTAGAAGATGAACGAGCCGGTGATGGTCTTCGTCGTGGTGTACGTCGCCGGGGCGTTGCAGCCCGGGGCGGAGTTCGAGGTATCGTTGATGGCCGTGATGGTGACGTTGGCGGTGCCGCCGTTGGCCACGCTCACGCTCACCCAGGTGTTGTACCCGCTGAAGCTGCCGGTCTTGTAGGCGCGGCGGAAGATGAGCGGGAACTTCGCCGTCGTGGTGGCGCGGGAGGTCGGCACGCCATTGACCGCGGTGTAGAGGTCGGTATCGACGAAGCTGCCGGCCGAGGTCATCTTCGAGCGGAAGAGTACGGCGGCAAGCGGCTGGTCGCTGGTGATGGTCGCGGCGCCCACGAAGCCTTCGGGGATGCCGCCAGTGGCTTCGTACACGCTGTGGCTGGCGGTGCCATTCGCCGGGATGCTGAGCGTCACGCTGTAGTTCCCGGTGTTGCCCGCGTAATTGATGGTGGCCGTGGCGGCGGTGTTGTTCGGGTTGGAGAGCAGGTACTGCGTGTAGAAGCCATCGAGCTTGATGGCCAGCGGCATGGCGATGGTCGTGCCGAGGTCGCTCGTGCCACCTTCCACCACGAAGCCATCGTACGAGGCGAGCTTGCGGAGCCCGCCGCTCAGGTAGGCATCGACGCCGACGGTGATGGTCGAGCTCGTCGTGGTGAGCGTGGCCGCCATGATCGAGTTGGCCGTGCTGGCCGGCATCGGGATGGCGCCATCGACGGCGGTCGGCGCGAAGCTAATCTGGCCACCCACCGGGATGCGGTAGCCGCCGCCCGAGCATGCGGCCGAGCCCGAGCCCGCATCGACCACGGGCGGCCTGGCGCCACCGGGGAAGACGTACTGGATGGTGACGCAGGCCTCGGAGGTGCCGGTGTTGGCAATCGCGAAGCGGGTGTTGTAGGTCGCCGAGAGCGCGTTGGCGACATAGGGCAGGGTGACCTTGGTGCCGCCGGTGGGGTAGGCGTTGTGGATGGAGTAGCTCTTGGCGTAGGTCGCCGAGGTGATGTCGCGGACCAGGAGCGCGTTAATCGGCTGGTCGCTGGAGATCACGCCGACGCCCCGGAAGCCGGGCGTGAGGCCGGTGTTGATGGCCTGGGCGAACACGCGCGTACCGCCGGGGGGCACATTGGCATACACCACCGTGGCCGACGGGATTTGCACGCCCTGGGGCGTGTAGATGTCCATCACAATGGTCGCGGGGGCTGTGCCATTGTTCTGGGCGATCGAGCTCGTGTTCTCCTTGCTGTTGGGGAGCAGGGCGGGGAGGACGGCGACGTGATCGAAGCCTCGGCCCACGGTCAGCTCCTGCCGGTTGTCCGCGATGCTGCCAGCGCTGGCAGCGGCCGCCGGAATAAGGGTCAGGGCGCCGAGCACTGCAACGAGCGCCAGCCGCCGGATCGGAATTCGCTCCATGAATTTTCTCCTCATCAGTCGGCAGTGTAGGAACCGCGTAGAAGTAGGGTCAACGAATTGCGGCCCGGGGCATGGGAGCGGCGTGTAAACGGTGTGTAACTTTTGAAGACGCACCCCCCGCGGCGAGACTTACGTGAACTGGTTCAGCGCCTGGAAGATGAGCACCGTCGCCAGCGCCCCGCCCACCAGGATGAACACCAGCTTCGTCCCGTTCACCGTCACCAGTCTGCCATGCCCCGCGCTAACGCGCGGTGCCGCCTTCCGCTGCCAGGAACCCGGCAACCACGCCGGCCATGGTCCCCCACGTGGCTTCTGGCGGGGTCCCGCGCTGTACAAGGTCGTGGTTGCCGCCTTCGACCCAGGCGAACCGGATCCCCGCCGCCAGGCGGTAGCCGACGACTTCCTCCCGCCGTCCGAAGGGGTCGTTGGTCCCCTGCACGAACAGCGCCGGGACGGTGAGTTCGGCGAGGTGGCCGATGCGCGGCGTTTCCGGCTTCCCTGGCGGGTGGAAGGGGTAGCCCAGGCACACCAGGGCGGCCGCTCCCACCTCGTCAGCGACCATGCTGGCGACACGGCCGCCCATCGATTTACCCCCGATAGCCGCGCCTGGCCAGCGCACAGCTGCCTCGCGCCAGGCCTGGAGCAGCACGTGCTCACGGTCGGGTGGGCGCCTCCGGCCATCCGCGCGGCGCTGCCGCATGTAGGGGAACTCGAAGCGGACCACATGAATGCCCCGGGCCCCCAGGGAAGCTGCCCACCAGCTCATGAACGGGGAGTCCATCGGCGCGCCCGCCCCGTGCGCCAGCACCAGGCAGGTCTGCGCATCGGCGGGCCCGTCGTGAAGGAACGCCAGCTCGCCCGGCGGCATCTCAGTTCACGGTCGCGTTGATGCCCTGGAGCTTGCGCCAGTGGTGTTCCGTCCGGATGCGCCGGATGGTGCCGGAACGGGACCGCATGACGAGCGACTCGCTAATCGCGCCGCCTGCCACGTACTGGACTCCCTGGAGCATCTCGCCGGTGGTCACGCCACTTGCCGCGAACATGCAGTCGTCGCCCCGGACCAGGTCTTCGAGTGTGAGCACCTGGTTGATATCGAGGCCCCGCCTCGCTGCCAGTTCGCGGTCATCATCGTTCCGGGGCCACAGGCGCCCCTGGAAGTCGCCGCCCACGCACTTCAGCGCGACAGCGGCGATCACGCCCTCGGGCGAGCCGCCGATGCCCAGCATCATGTCGACCCCGGATCCAGGCAGGGCGGTGGAAACGGCAGCCGGGGCATCGCCATCGGTGATGAACTTGATCCGCGCCCCGGCGGCACGCACCTGGTCGGCGATCTCCGTGTTCCGGTCGCGGTCGAGAATGATGACGGTCACTTCCTCCACGGCGATGCCCTTGGCCTTCGCCACCTGGGCGATGTTCCAGGCCACCGGCGCGTTCAGGTCGATCATGCCGCGCGCCGCCGGGCCAACCGCGATCTTCTCCATGTAAAAGATGTCGTGGGGGTTGTAGAGGGTGCCCCGCGGCGAACACGCGATGACGGCGACCGCCCCGGGGCGGCCCATGGCCGTCAGCCGTGTGCCTTCGAGCGGGTCGACGGCGACATCCACCTGTGGGCCGCGTCCGTTGCCCACGCGTTCGCCGTTGAAGAGCATCGGGGCTTCGTCCTTCTCGCCTTCGCCGATGACGACGACGCCGTCCATGTCCACGGTGTCGAGCATCATGCGCATGGCGGCGACGGCGGCGCCATCGGCGGCATTCTTATCGCCCCGGCCCACCCAGCGGGCGGCGGCGAGCGCCGCGGCCTCGGTAGTCCGCACGAGCTCCATCGCGATGTTGCGATCCGGGACCTGTTCATTCCTCACGGGTTCACTCCCAGCTGGTGTGCCACCGGCTTCAGCGCTTCCGCCACGAACCGGATGTGTTCGTCCAATTCAACGCCCAGGTCGCGGGCGCCGTTGACCAGGTCCTCGCGGCGGACCGACCGGGCGAATGCCTTGTCTTTCATCTTCTTGCGGACCGAGGCCGGCTCGATGGAGGAGAGTGACTTATCGGGCTTCACGAGCGTGCAGGCGAGCACGAAACCGCTCAGCTCGTCGCAGGCATAAATCGCCCGGTCCATCTTCGAGGTGTACTCCATGCCCAGGAAGGGCGCGTGGCAAAGGATGGCATAGCGGATATCATCCGGGACTCCGCGGGCCGCCAGGAGTTTCGAGCCCTCGCGGGGGTGCAGGTCTTCGGTGGGGTGAATCTCCCAGTCAAAGTCGTGCAGGAGCCCGGTGATTCCCCACTTCTCTTCATCCTCATGGAGCAGGCGGGCATACGCCTGCATGGTCGCTTCGACGGCGATGCCATGCTTGCGCGTCCGCTCCTCCTGCGAGTATTCGAGAAGGATGTTCCACGCGTCCTCGCGGTGCATTGTCTGCTCCTCTCGCCGCTCCACCTGGCGGTGGAATGGTACCGACTGCGGGGGCAAGACTCCAAGACGTGTCCTGCCGTGCCCCGGCGCTACACCGGGCGGCCCGTAAGAAACATGAGCCCCTTCGCCAGGACTTCCCCAACGAAAACGGCGCCCATCGCGATGTAGAGCAAGCCGGTGGCGCTCTGCATGGCCTTGATCTGCGTGGTCTTGAACGAAAGGACCCCGAGGATGATCGGGAACACCAGGCCAACCGCGATCCGCAGGTAGAGCGCCGGGTTGGCGAAGATGCCGACATCGACCGGGTTGGCGGGCGTGGGAGACTCGCGAACCGGCACCGCCAGGTTCACCGCGAGCACCACCACCTGGAACCCAAGCGCAACCAGCAGCACCACGGCCAGGTCGCGCAGCGGCCACGAAGGGAGCGCGCCCTCGGTCAGGTACCAGTGCCCCCAGACCATCGCCACCGAGACGGCGCCGAGGGCGAGCGCCCCGCCGGCGAGCCCGATGAGCGCTGCCGGGAAACCCCAGGTCGGCGGCGCAAGCATGATGGCCAGCAGGACGAGGGCGATGGCCCCGGCGATAGCGCCGGCAATCCCGAACAGGCGGCCCACCGGGTCCCAGCCCATGAACACGCAGAACATGTAGGCGGCGCTCGTGATGGTCACCACCATCAGCGCGCGCCTCATCCCGGGGAAGGCGCCGGTATCGATGCGGTAGCCGTCCACCTCGCTTCCGAGGTCCATCGCCCCGGAGGTCCAGTAGGCCAACCCTGCGGTGATGGCGATGCACAGGGCCATGGTCATCACGAACCCGCGTGTGACTCCCCCGCGCAGGTCACTCCCAAGCGTGATCCAGAGGCTTCCGATGGCGAGTTCGACGAGGATGAGGAGGAGGGTGTAGGGCAACGCCTCGACATTCACTCAACGAGTGTAGAGCCGCCGCCCGTACCGGTCAGTCGAGCGGTGGCGGCCGGGAAGGGCCCGGCCACCACCCGGCGCTAGTGGACCTGGCGCTCCTGGCCGGCCCAGTAGGGCTTGCGGAGCTCTGTCTTCAGGATCTTGCCCGGGCCGCTCTTCGGCAGCGGCGTATCCTGGAACACCACCTTTTTCGGGCACTTGTAGCCAGCGATGAGCTTGCGGCAGTGCTCGATGATCTCGTGTTCGGTGGGCGCCCTCCCTTCCTTCGGAACCACAACCGCCAGGACCGCCTCTCCCCACTGGTCATCCGGGATGCCGATCACCGCCGCTTCGAGCACGTCCGGGTGGTCGTAGAGGGCGTTCTCGACTTCGGTGGAGTACACGTTCTCGCCGCCGGAAATGATCATGTCCTTCGCCCGGTCGACGATGAAGATGAAATTCTCGTTGTCGATGGTCGCGAGGTCGCCGGTGTGCATGTAGCCACCGCGCAGGGCCTCGGCGGTCTCCTTTGGGCGGCGCCAGTAGCCGAGCATGACGTTTGGCCCGCGCGCGATAATCTCGCCGACCTCGCCCGGCCGGACGTCTTCGCCGGTCTCCTGGTTCACCACGCGGACATCGACCCCTGAGACCTGGCGGCCGCAGCTCGCGAGCCTGGCGGTCTCGGCCTCGGTCCCCTCGTACTTCGTCCATTCCAGCTTCATCGCCGTGAGCAGCGGCGATGTCTCCGTCATGCCGTAGGCCTGGCAGAACTTGGGCCCGAGCGCGTTCTTCGCGGCGGTGAGGCGGTCGACCGGCATTGGCGAGGCGCCAAAAAGCACCAGGTCGAGGCTCGACGTGTCGTAGTTCGAGAGCCCCGGGAAGTTGACCAGGAAGTTAATCATGGTCGGCACCAGGATGGTCTTCGTGACTTTCGTCCGCTCGATCACTTCGAGGCATGCCTGGGGCGCGAAGGCCGCCAGGAAGGCATGGGCGCCGCCCACCATCGTGAGGGCGTAGCAGGCCCAGGCGTCCGCGAGGTGGAACATCGGGGCCACGTGGAGCCAGGTGTCATGTTCGCTGAAGCCGAACGTGAGGATGGCATGCTGCGCGTTCGAGACGACGTTGCGCTGGCTCAGCATCACGCCCTTCGGCAGGCCGGTGGTGCCGCCGGTGTAGCAGAGGTTGAACATGTCGTTCTCGCTCCACTCCCGGGCGGGGCGGGCGAGGGGGGCGTTAGCGGCGATGAGCTGCTCGTAATCCACCGCGCCGGCGAGCTCGCCGTTCAGGATGACCACGTGCTTGATGCCCGGGGTCTTGTCCTTGAACTGCTCGTAGAGCCCGGCGAATTCCGGCCCGAGCAGCAGGGCCTTGATTTCTCCATCGTTGAGGATGAACTCGAGCTCGTGGGCGGCGAGCCGGATGTTCAGCGGCGCCAGTGGCGTCCCGGCGACGCTTGCCGCGAAGTACGTCTCCCAGTAGCGGTGCGAGTTGTTCGCGAGGATGCCGATGTTGTCGCCCGGCTGCAGGCCGAGCGCCAGGAGCCCGGCGGCGAGCCGGTGCACGCGTTCGCTGGCCTGGCGGTAGGTGTAGCGGGTGTCGCCGTCGATGAGCGCGACCTTTTCCGGGTACAGCTTGACGGCGTGAGCGAGGACATCGTGCACGAACATTGAGGAACCCCCGGTTCGAGTGTGCGGGGATTGTACATGAGGAGGCCGCGAATGCCCGGCCCCGGGGCTCAGGCTGCGCTCCCGGAGTAGCTCGCACGGGCGGCCGCGACCTCCCCCGGCAGGATACGAAGGACCTCCTCAATCTCCGGTTCGGTGGTCGCTTCGCCAAGGGAAAACCGCACGCTTCCAACGGCGCGGCGGATGGGCACGCCCATCGCCATCAGCACGTGGGAAGGTTCCCAGGTGGAGTTCGAACAGGCGCTTCCCGAGCTGACCGCGATGCCGCATGCATCGAGCCGCCGCACAAGCACATCACTTTCGAGCCCGCCGAACGAGATGTTCAGGTTATTGGGCACGCAATCGACCTGGCAGCCGTTCACCTGCGTATCGGGCACGGTGGCCAGGATGCCATCGCGGAGCCGGTCGCGCAGCGCCCGCACACGCGCCGAGCGTTCGGAGCACCCTTCCGCGGCGAGCCTGAGCGCCGTCGCCGTCCCCACAATGCCCGCGACGTTTTCGGTGCCGGCACGCTTCTGCATCTCCTGCCCACCGCCATGGAGCAGCGGCCGGAATGGTGTGGCGCGGCGCAGAAAGAGCACGCCGCTCCCCTTCGGCCCGCCGAACTTGTGCGCCGAGAGGCTCAGCGCATCCACGCCGAGCATTTCTACGTCGAGTTGCATCCATCCCGCCGCCTGGACGGCATCGGTGTGGAGCGCGACGCGGTGGCCGGCCCGCTCCGCGAACTCACGCAGGATGCCCGCAAGTTCCCCAACGGGTTCGATGGTGCCGACCTCGTTGTTCGCCAGCATCACGCTCGCCAGCACCGTGCCGGGCCGGAGCGCCCGCACGAACTCGTCGATGCTCACCTTCCCATCGGCGTCGCAACCGATGGTCGTGACATCGAACCCCAGCTCTTCCAGGTGCTGGGCGACATGGAGGCCGGCGTGGTGCTCGATGGCTGATGTGATGACGTGGTTGCCGGCGCCAGCGCGGCGCATGGCGTAGGCGATGCCCAGCATGGCGGCGTTGATGCTTTCCGTGCCCCCGCTGGTAAACAGGACCTCGGAGGGCCGGGCGCCGATGCATTCGGCCACCGTCCGGCGGGCGCTATCCACCGCCTGCTGCGCCTCGCGTCCCACGGCATACAAACCGCTCGGGTTGCCGAAGCGTTCGCCGAGGCAGGGGAGCATCGCCTCGCGCGCCTCGGGGCGAAGCTGCGTGGTAGCGGCGTGATCCAGGTAAATCATCCATGTCAGCGTAACAAACGCGATGGCGGTTGAGGCTGAACACGCCCGGCGGGTAGGCTTGCCCCATGCCAGATGAGTCGCTGTTGAGCGATGAGGTGCGCGCCCTGGTGGGCAGGGAGACCGGCCTCGGGAGGGTGCAGGTAACCCCCCGGCTCTACCGGCGCGCCCTGGAGGTTTACACGGGCCACGTCCCAACCGCCGTCCCGGCCGAGGGCGAGCCGGTCCCGGGCTACGTCATCGCGGCACTCGATCCCGAGGCCGAACCCCCGCCCATGCCTTCGCTGCTGCCGAACTCGCTGCTGATTAGCAACGAATGGCAGTTCGAACGCCCCCTGCGCATGGGGGAGGAACTCGAGGCCGTCTATTCGGTGGTCGGCATCACCGAGCGTTTCGGCGGGCGCTTCGGCTATAGCATCGATTTCCGCACCCAGGTCACGTTCAAGGACGCGGATGGCGCCGCCGTGGCCCGCAGCGGCAATACGATGACCCAGTACTCGGCGGCCGATGCGCGCGATGGCGGTGAGGCATGACGCTCGACCCGGCCATGGTGAAGGAAGGCGATGAGCTCCCGGTGCTCCACCTCCAGCCGGGACTGGGCCAGGTCATCCGCTACTGCGCACTCCAGTGGGCCTTCCCCGGGTTCTTCTACGATGTCGAAGTGGCGAAGGCGCACGGCATGCCGGGGACGCTGGTGCCCGGGCCGCTCAAGGTCGGCCTGCTGTACCGGGCCGTGGATGAGTGGCTTGGCGATGCCGGCTGGGTGTGCCACGTGCGTGCGGCCCACCGCCGCCCGGACCTCACCAACCACCCGATCGACATCGTTGGCCGCGTGGCCCGTGTGTACGAGGAGAACGGCGCCCGCCGGGCCGACCTCGAGCTCGCGATCATCAACGAGGACGGCCAGCCGAGCGTGCGGGGCTTCGCGGTTGTCGAGTTCCGCCGCCCGGCGGCGGCCTAGCGGCCGTCGAAGGCGACCCGGCCGCGGCAGATGGTCATCCGCACCCGCTGGTCGCCATCGAGGACCACCAGGTCCGCATCGAAGCCCGGTTCGAGCCGGCCCTTGCGTGCTTCGACCCCGATGACTCGCGCCGGGTTCGCGGCGCAGAGCTGGAAGGCCGTGGTGAGGTCGATGCGCAGGAACTCCATCGTGTTGCGAAAGTGCTGGTCCATGGTCGCCACGCTGCCGACGATGGTGCCGTCGGCCTTCGCGGCTTTGGCCCCGCTCACGGTGATGTCTTCACCGGCGAAGCGGCCGCCCGTGGCCGCCAGCCCGGCGAGGTGGAGGTTATCGGTCACAACGGCCACGCGCCCGGGACCGAGCACCGTGTAGGCCAGCCGCAGGAGCGCCGGGCTGACGTGGGCGCCATCGCAAATGAGCTCGCAGGTCACATGCCCGTCCATGAACGCGGCCACGACAGGCCCGCCTTCGCGCTGGTGGATTGGCCGCATGGCGTTGTAGAGGTGGGTCACATGCCGGACCCCGGCCGCGAACCCCGCCCCGGCTTCTTCGAGGGTGGCATCGGTATGGCCCATGGCCGCCACCGCGCCCGACCGTGTGACCGCCCGAACAACATCAAGCGCGCCCGGCAGCTCGGGCGCCAGGGTGACCTGCCGGACGGCCCCGCCCGCCGCTTCCTGATACCGCTCCCACTCGGCGACGGACGGCGGACGCAGCATGGCCGTGGGAAAGGCGCCATGACGGGCCGGGTTGATGAACGGACCTTCGAGGTGGAAGCCGAGCATTTCCGCCCCCGCCGTCGAACGGGCGGCCGGGGCCAGGGCGCCAAGCATGGTGACCGTCTCCCCGGCGTCTGTCCCGAGCGTGCTCACCAGGAACGATGTCACGCCGTTGCGCGGCGCCCAGGCCGAGTACGCCTCGACGCGGCCGGGATCGGCCGTGAAGAACGAATGACCGCCTCCCCCGTGGGTATGGATGTCGATGAGGCCGGGGCCTGCTGTGAGGCCCTCAATATCGACGACGGAGGCCCCGGGCGCATCAAGGTCGCGGCCAATCGCGACGATGCGCGGCCCCTCGCACAGGAGGTCGGCCCGGGCGAGTCCCGCGGGTAGCGCGAGCACTCCGGAACGAACAAGCAGGGGTGGCAAGGGCTTTACCTGGTTCCTTGACGCAGATTGAGCGGCGACTCTACCGTGCGGAAAACGCCGGGGCGAGGTACCCCACGTGCGGGCACGCATGACCCGGCGCCCGGTGCAGGTGGCGGTCATTATTGTCGCCGCCCTGGGCGCCGTCTACCTTTCGCTCTATACCTACACGCGCATCGACCACTACCTCTTCCCGGGGAACGAGGTCAGTGTGCCCGCGGTGCCGGCCTATGTGCCGGGGACGAACATCGGTGTCAGCGTGTCGCTCCCGGGAGTTTCGACTGCGGGCCCAACCCCATGGTCGCCGGATGCCCGGCTGAACATCCTGGTGCTGGGGCTCGACCGGCGGCCCTGGGAGCCGAAGGACGCATCGTTCCGCAGCGACACGATGTTCGTCGCCAGCATCGACCAGCACGCCGGACGGCTGCAGCTGCTGGCCATCCCGCGCGACACCTGGGCCGAGATCCCGTACGGGAACGAGCCCGGGGTGTGGGCCGAGAACAAGATCAACGCAGCCTATTCCTACGGACAGTTCTACAAGTACCCGGGCGGCGGAGCGGCGGCGGCCGTTGCGGCTGTCGAACACAATTTCAACATCGATATCCACCACTACGTGGTCATCGACTGGGTAGGCTTCGTCCAGCTGATCGATGCCCTCGGCGGCATCGACCTGGTCGTCCCGGAGGACATCTCGGATTTCGGAACCGACGTGCTCGATGCGTTCCCGGACAACACGGTGAAGGCGGGACCGCAGCACATGGACGGGGCCCGCGCCCTGGGGTATTCGCGCGTCCGCGTGGATGGCGACATTAAGCGCATCGAACGCCAGCAGATCGTCATCCGGGCGGTGGCCGATAAGTCGATCAGCCTTGGATACCTGGCGAAGATCCCGGAGCTCTGGGAGGCCTATCACAACTCCTTCCGGACCGATGTGCAGACCGCGCAGATTCCCGGGTTCGCCCTCCTCGCCCGCCAGATGCACCTGGAGACGATCGAGACGTTCTCGCTGGCCCCGGCGCTTTACAGCGGGATCGCCGAGGATGGCCAGCTCATCCTGCTGCCCAACCGCGACGAGATCTACGCCATCATCGACCGGTTCTTCGCGGACCCGCAGGTGCGTGACGAGGCGCCGGCAATCACCATCGAATTCCCCGATGGGCAGGAAGAAGCCGCCCGCGCGGCGCTTGCTCACCTGGAGAAGTACGGGGTGCCGCGCGAGCTCATCAGCCTCAGGAAAGCTGCGGCCCCAGGAGACCCGGGCATCTTCGACCTGGCTGGCAAGCCGTATACCGCGGCAAAGCTCACGGGGCTGTTCGACCTTCGTCTCCATGCGCCCCCGGAGGGGCTGGCCGCGGAGGGGTTCGACGTGCTTGTGCGGATCGGGCCGGCAACCGCCCTGAAGAGCCCCTGACCGCTACTCGGTGACGGTAATCGTGGCCTTCATCTGCGGGTGGTACTCGCAGGTGATCTTGTATTCACCGGCCGCCGGGAATTCCCAGACGAAGATATCGTTCTTCTTCATGTTCCCGGATTCATCGACACCGTTGATGGTGACCGTGTGGAGCGCCGTCTCGCTGTTCTTGAAGTACACCTTCTCGCCGGCTTTCACAGTGAGCTCGGTGGGGATGAACTTCAGATTGTCCTGGTCGACGAGCGGGGCGCCGGCGGGGATGGCGGGGTCGCTGCCATCGGCGACACCTGTGGGGCCGCTGCCGTTGTCATCACCGCCACACCCGGCGGCCACGAGCGCAGTCAGCGCCACGGCCGCAGCCAGGAGCAGGGTGCGGCGCAGGTTCCAAATTGCCATTTCCGAGCAAACTCCCTCGCTCCGCGGGCGCGAAGCGCGAATGTGGTAGTTCCAGTGTGGCCGAGCGTGCAGGTTTTCGCACTTCTCCCGGGCCAGGACGCGGGTAGTTTCGATGATTGCATGGGTACGGCCTATGGCGCCAAAGGCGAAGGCCCCCGGCGGGGGGCGGGGGCCTTCCGTTCACGAGGCGGGGTGAGCGACTCGGGGACAGTTCCCGGCGAGGCCCGTGAGGCTCGGCCGCGCCCTCGAGTCTAGGTTGAATTGCTAATGGTGTCAAGCGGTTTAGCCATTGCTTGACACCTGGGCGCCGGCGTGGCCCAATGCACCACCATGAGCGCCCCGGAGATCCCGATGCAACGCTGCGTTCGCTGTGGGGAGCCGCTGGCCGACATCAAGGGCTCGCGCCTGGCCGTCTGCCGGCGGTGTGGCTACAAGGATGACTGCTGCTGAGGCCCGCGCCCGCCGGCTATGCGGCGCGGCCGCCGCGGCCTTCGAGCGCGGCAAGCTGCTCCCGCATCCGCCGGATTCGCCGCAGGCGGTAGGAGTTGTTCACCAGGCTCGCGTCGTCCAGGAAGACGGGGCCATCGCAGCGGCCACAGCGGATGAGCTCATCGCGGTTCGTTGCCGGGCTTCCTGAGGGATCCCTGAGCCCCGCCACTGTGAGCGGGGTGCCCTTAGGCCCAACCCACCGCCCGCTGATGAACCCGCAGTGCAAGCATTTCACATCGCCGATGACCAGCATGGCTGCCCTCCTGTCGCGGGGGAGTATGGCTGGCTATCTCCGCGCCACGTATCCGGTGAACCCCGGTCCCAGGGAGAAGGTATCCCTCAATCGCGGAGGGGGTTCTCCCGGCGCGCCATTGCTCCTCCACCTAGTACTACGGCAGGTTTGGCCGCCAGGCGCACGGGAGGCGCCGGATGGATGAATGCTGGTCAGTGGCGGATCGCGTCGATCCGGTACCGCATGATCCCCTGCGGGGCCGTCACTTCGACTTCCTCGCCCACCCGCTTGCCGAGCAACACCCGGCCAACAGGCGATTCCACCGAGATTTTCTTCTCCGACGCATTCGCCTCGCGGGCGCCGACGAGCTGGTAGGTGATCTGCATGTTCTTGTCGAGGTAGGTCACGGTCACGGTCGAACCGACGGACGTCAGGTTCTCTTCCTTCTGGGACCGGTCGACCACCACCGCCCGCTTCAGGGCGGTCTCGATCTGCTTCTTGCGGTTGTCGGTGAATGCGAGCGCTTCGCGGGCGGCGTGGTAGGGGGCGTTTTCGCGGAGGTCACCATCCGACCGCGCCTGTTCGATGGCCTTTACCAGGTCCGGGATCTTGCGTTCGATCTCGGCGAGCTCGCGGCGAAGGTCTTCGATGCCTTCCGCAGTCATCTCGATGGGTGGCTCTTCGATGCGGACCGCGGCGGCGCGGTTGCCGGCCCGCGAGTTCGCCGGCTTGCGGACCCGGATGTGGATACCGAAGTTCTGGTGGGTGTAGTTCTTCTTCTTCAGGTACTGGAACCACGACTTCAGCGCGGCGACGCGCTTGTCGGCGTTCGGGTCGGTGTGCTTGATGCTGAATTCCGCGTAGCTCTCGACGCGGCTCCCCGTGAGGTCGGAGACGGCCAGCTGAGGGCCGGCGTGTTCGACGTATTTACGTACGAAGCCTTCGAATTCGTGGCGCTGGTCGGGCTTGAGCGAAGAGAGGTACTCGTTGAGGGCATCGCCGAGGGTGATCTGCACCACCGGTGCACCCCGGGAGTTGTCTGTCATGCTTCCACTGTACCATCGTTCCCGCGATCGTGCGCCGGGCTTTCAAGTGACACTTTCCTGGGATGACCTGCCCTCGCTTTTCCCCATGTTCCCGGAGCCCGGCCTCTGGCTGCCGCGGCTCGTGCGCCATGCAGCGCTCATCCAAGAGGCCGCCGCGCACACCCGCGTCACGGCCGTGACCGGCCCGGAAGTCGTCCGCAGGCAGTATGCCGAGAGCCTCGAGACGCTACGCATCGCGCTCGAATGGAGCCCCGGGCCGGCGGAGCTGGCGGATGTGGGCAGCGGCGGCGGGTTCCCGGGCCTGGTGATCGCGGCAGTGCTCCCGGAGCTGCCAGTGACGCTGATCGAGCCACTCCAGAAGCGCGCGCGGCTGCTGGAGTGGCTGGCTGCGGGCCTGCGCCTGGGCAATGTGACCGTGGTGGCCAAACGCGCCGAGGAGGCGGGCCGGGGCGACCTCCGCGAGCGCTTCGGCCTGGTCACCGCGAGGGCGGTAGCGGAGCTCCGCGAGCTTATCGAGTACACAGCGCCGATCGCCCGGGCCGGTGGCTGGCTGGTCTTGCCGAAGGGAAGCTCGGCCGCGATGGAAGTCGCCGCGGCGGGGCGTGCGTTTGCCGAGCTCGGCTGCGAGCACCGCGCGACGGTGCCCATGCGGAGCGAGGTGAGCGACACGGGGGTGGTTGTTGTGATAGAAAAGGCGTCGCCCACGCCGGCCAGGTATCCGCGGCGGCCGGGGATGCCGGCGAAGCGGCCGCTCTAATCGCTCATGCGCTTAGGCGGTTCACTCTTTCTTGCATTGCGTGCTATAGTTCCGCCGACCCGCGGGGCATACCCGTCCAGGTGAGCAGGCTCACCACACGCCCGCGTACGCATGCAGGAGGCAGCATGGACCCGAACGTGATCATGAACCGCATCGTCCGGCTCGCGAAGCTGGACACCTCGGTGTTCGACGAGGTACGGGACGACCCCGCCGAACTCATCCCCGCGCTCATCGTGGCGGGCGTGAGCGCGCTCCTGGCCGGCCTGGGCTCGTTCCTGTGGTGGCAATTCAATTTCGATGTCACCCCCGACAGCCTGTTCCTGAACACCTTCATCCTTGGCGGCGTATTCCTGGCGGCGATGTACGCCGTCTGGGTGCTCCTCGCCTACGTCGTGCTGGTCCAGGTCTACAAGGCCTCGGCCGACCTCCAGTCGCTCTTCCGCACCATGGGCTACGCGGCTTTCCCGCTGGCGCTTTCCCTGCTGATGTTCATCCCGGTGCTGCACCCCGTGTTCGCCATCGTGCCCGTGGTGCTCGTCTTCGTGATGTCCATCTACGCCGTCCAGTCGGTCACGAACGCTGATTCCACCCAGGTCGTCATCGCCAACACGGTTGGCCTGACGGTGATGGTGCTGGTCCTCGGGATCGTGGCGACCTCGAACGACTTCCCGGACGCTCCGATCGGCGCTGGCCTGTTCAACTGGATCCCAAGCGTCTAAGGCGACCGGGCCGGGCATGAAGGGGCAGGCCGCCGGCCGGGCTGCCCCTCATGTGCACTGGCTCACACTCCTGTTCCCGTGCCCGGTGGCGCCAACCGGGCGTTGGCCTACGCTACCCCCTCATGCCGCGGGACTACGCTGCCGTCGCCCATCGCAACGTGCGCCTGTACTACGCGTTCCTGTTCCTCATGGAGTTCGGGTTCTGGATCGGGATCTGGATCAAGTACCTGACCGCGGTCCGCGAGCTCGAGCTCAAGTACATCCTCGTCATGGATATGCCCTTCTGGCTGGTGATGGCCAGCCTGGAAGCGCCGTTCGGAGCGCTGGCCGACCGCGTTGGCCACAGCCGGGTGCTGGCGCTGGGCGCGGCGGTCTACGCCCTTACCATCCTGGGCTTCGGCTTCACCACCAACTACTGGATGCTCTTCGCCGATTACATGCTGTGGGCGGTGGCTGGCGCCTGCCGCAGCGGCGCCGACCAGGCGCTCGTGTACGACTCGCTCAAACAGGCGAACCTCGAGTCGACGTTCTCGAAAGTCGCCGGCCGGGGGTTCGCGGTCTCGATTACGGCCGCTACGGCCGGCGTCATCCTGGGCGGTGTGCTGGCCACGCTGACCAGCCTTGCGTTCACGGTGCAGGTCAGCTTTGTTGGCCCGGTCGTCGCGTTCTTCGCCGCCATGGCCATGGTCGAACCCCATGTCGAGCACGAAGCGCGCCACTACCTCGAGCATTTGCGCGGGGGCATCGCCTACGCGTGGCACACGCCCCAGGTGCGCTACTCGGTGCTCATGAGCTCGGTGATCATGATGGCCGCCTTCGCGCCCGTGGTGCTCGTGCAGCCGTTCCTCATCAAGCACGAGGTGCCGACGGGGCTGTTCGGCGTCTACCAGGCTCCGCTCCGGGTGTTCGCGGTCATCGCGGCGATCGTCGCCTACCGGGTGGTGGCGCGCGCCGGCCGCCCGAAGCTCGTGGCGGCAGCCTGTGCCGGGATGATCGCGGCCTTCTTCGGCCTTGCCGCTTTCGACGTGCAGCCCGCGTTCGCGTTCTTCGCGCTGCCGGCGCTCATCCAGGGCCTCGTCCGGCCGACCATGGATAGCTACATCAACGAACAGACCCCGAGCGACCGCCGCGCGACCGTGCTCAGCATGTCGTCGCTCGTCCTCAGCGTTGAGCTCGCCTTCTTCGAGCCGGTCATCGGGTTCATCACCGACGACCTATCGATCCAGGCCGCGTTCGCGTTCGTGACGGTGTTCTTCGCAGTCGTGATGCCGGGGCTGTATGTGCTCTGGCGGAGGGCCTATGTGCCGCATCCCCTGCCCGGAGCGGCTGCGGCCACGGCCGTGGCCGCCTGAACTACTTCAGCGCTTCGCGGAGGGCCTCGCATGCCTCGGCGACACCACGCTTGCCCCCGTCGAGCATCGCCGAGAGCTGCAGGAAGATGTGCGGCTGGTCCTGGTAGATGCTCAGTTTCGCCGGGACGCCTGCGTCCTGGAGCGCTTTCACGAAGAGCTTCGAGTCGTCCAGCAGGGGGTCGAGCGTGCCGACGATGAGCCGCGCCGGTGGCACGGCGCGCAGGTCGCCCTTGATCGGCGCGATGTACGGGTCGTCGGGGCTTGCCCCGCCGGAAAGATAGTGGTCGTAGAACCACTCCATCGCCTTGCGAGTGAGGATCTTGCCCTCGCCGTTTTCGATGACCGAGGGCAGGTCGTTGTTCGCCGTGAACGCGCCGTAGAGCAGCAGCTGCAGCCGCGCCGCCGGGCCGCCTTCATCGCGCAGACGGAGCATGGCGGCGGCGGTCAGGTTGGCGCCAGCGCTATCGCCGCCGACCGCGAACCGTGAGCCGTCGGCGTTGAGCTCGCCGGCGTTTGCCACCGCCCAGCGGATCGCGGCCACGCAGTCATCGAGGGGCGCGGGCGCGGGATGCTCCGGGGCGAGCCGGTAATCCACGCTCATGACAACCACGCCGGCGCCTTCCGCGAGCTCGGCGCACAGCCTGGCGTGGGTTGCCGGTGAACAGATCACCCAGCCGCCCCCGTGGAGGAACACGAGGAGGGGGAAGGGGCCGGCGCCGCGGGGCGTGAACACCTTGATGGGGATTTCGCCGGCCGGCCCCGGGATCGACCGGTCGGCGATCGAGACGGAGCCCGGCATCGGCTGGTTGAAGGCGGCGAAGGCCACTTCGGCGTTCGCGCGGGCGACATCGGCAGGCAGTTCCCACATCTGGGGAGCGCCGGCCGCCTGCGCCTGCGCGGCCATCATCTGGAGCAGAGCTTCGACCTGGGGATCCATGGGGCACCTCGGATATGCAGCGATGGCCGGACTATACCGGCCCCGCTGGGACGGAAAAGCGCCGGACCGCGCCTCAGCTGCCACCGCCGGCAGCTTCCGCCACGCGCCGCGCCCGCTCCGCCTGCTTCGCGATGAACTCGCCCAGCACCCGCTGGACGTCGGCCGCGGCATAGTGGGTGGCGCGCCACATCAGTGCCGACCCAACCGACCCGGCGACGATGGTGGCCAGGACCATTCCATAGCGGAGCCCCTCGCCCCCGGTGGCATCGAACCGCGCCTGGAAGAGCTCGGAGATCAGGCCCACCACCACCGGGGCGAGCGCTCCGCCGAGCACGGCCAGCGCCAGCCCGAAGGCGGCGAACGCCTGGGCGCGGATGTGCGGCGGCGAGGCCGCGGCGATGATGTTGATGAGCCCCGGGGGCCAAGCCCCGCTTCGCGGAGGGTCCGGGCGTGATGCGAGGTGTCGTCATTCGCCTCCGGGGGCACCATCATCGCTGAAACGATACGCAAAAGCCGCGATGGGTGCTCGCCATGACACCTTCGCGCCCCGCCGCCACAAGTGGCGTCCGGAGCAGCGGCGCAGGCTCAGGCCGTGACGGGCTCGTGGAGGAAGGCACGGACTTCCTCCAGGAACGCCCCAGGGCGCTCCTCGGCGGCCAGGTGCCCGGCCCCGGGAATGGTGACATGACGGGCGCCGGGGATGGCCGCGGCAAGCGCCTCACCGCGTTCCGGCGGGATGGCGCGGTCGCCCGCGCCGCTCAGCACCAGCGTGGGCGCGGTGATGGCGGAGAGGTCCACCGGGGGCGTGTCGCGGTTTGCCACGGCCATCTTTCGCACCGCTGCGACCGTGCCCGGGAGCAGCAGCGGGTCGATGTACCCGCGCATCACCTCTTCCGTCGCGAATGCGCGGTCGTGAACCATGCGGGCGAGAGCGCGCCGGCCGAGGGCGTACATGGCCGTGGGCGAGCGCTGCACCGCCCCGGCCAGGGCGAACATGGGCCCGGCGGCCATGCCCCGCCTGCGGGGGTCTTGCGGCTCGCCGGCATTGACGGACGCCACAAGGACCAGGCGCTGTACCCGGCCGGGGTGGGCGGCCGCGGCGCGCTCGGCGATGGCGCCCCCCATCGAGTGGCCAATGAGCGTTGCCCGTTGGATGCCGAGCAGGTCCATCAGCCCTACCACGCGTTCGGCCTGGGCGCGCTGGCTGTAATCGAGCGCGGGGTCGCGGTCGCTGAAGCCGAAGCCTGGCAGGTCGAGGGCCACGACCCGGTGCGTGGTTGCGAGGAGAGGGATGACGTGGCGCCAGCTGAACGTGCTGCCGGCGAAGCCGTGGATGAGCACGATGGCGGGCCCGGAGCCTTCGTCGATGTAGTGGATCCTGGCGCCCGCCACATCGCGGATGATTCCCTCGGGGAGGGGGGCCTGCCATGGGGCGCGCCGTTTCCAGGCCGCCCAGCCCCCGGCGCCAATGGCCGCGAGCGCCCCGCCAAGAACGATCGCTTTGCGCTTCACCTGCTCGCCTCGCTGAATGTGCTCCGCAGGATGCGGATGCTCTCAGCCATCCTGGGGCCGTACCACCATAGCAGCTTCCCATCGACGATCCGGGTGGGCGCGATCGCCTCGTAGAGTGCGGCGTGCCGTTCTTTGAACGGATACGGCTCGTCCGGGAGCAGGACCAGGTCCGGGCGGAGACCTGCCACCTCCTCGATGCTGACCTCCGGGTAACGCAGCCGGCCGGCGAGCACGTTGATGGCCCCGGAATGTTCGAGCACGCTGTTGCCGTAGCTGTCGCTCCCCAGCCCCATCAACGGTTCGGGCCATACCGCCACGAAGACGCGGGGCCGGTGTGCGGGCAGGGGCTCGCGCAGGACCGCAGCGGTCTCGCGCGCGATCTCCCGGCCGCGGTCCTCCACGCCGAGCCGGGCCGCGATGACGACCATCGTCTCGATGGCGGATTCGACCGTGTTGGGATCGGTAACCAGGACATCGAGCCCCGCGAGCCGCAGTGCCTCCACATCCTCGCGCCGGTTCTCTTCGCGGTTGGCAATTACCAGGTCTGGCCTGAGGGCGGCAATGGCTCCGGCATCCGGGTTCTTGGTCCCGCCAACAGCGGGCACAACGCGGGCTTCCTGCGGTTCGATGCAGAACCGGGTGCGCCCCACCAGCGAAGCGGGGGCCAGCACCCACACGAGCTCCGTGAGGCTCGGGACGAGCGACACGATCCGCATGGAGACAGCGTACTGCGGGCGCACACGGAAGGCTCCCGGCAGTGCGGGAGCCTTCCGTGTGTGAGCTGGCCGGGCCATCAGTTCGGCGGCGTGCCGAGCTTGACCTCGGTGGACTGCTTCTTACCGTCCCGGTAGAACTCCACGGTCACGGTTTCGCCGGCGCCATGTCTGATGAGGGCCACGGCGAGGTCGGCCTCGGTGTTGATATCGACATCGCCGATGCGGACGATGACATCGCCGGTGCGGAGCCCGCCGGTGGCAGCGGGGCCGCCCGGGGTCACGACATCGAGGACGACGCCGCCTTCATCCGGGATGCCGAGCTCCCGCGCCTTTGCCGGGCGGAGCGACTCGAAGCCGGAGATGCTGAGGAAGCCACGGTTCACCCGGCCGTTCTCTTTGAGCTGGGCCACCACTTCCCGGGCAACATCGGAGCCGACGGCGAAGCCGATGCCGACTGCCTGCGTCCCGGTCGATGGGTTCGGGGCGATCGCCGTGTTCACGCCGACAACCTGCCCGAACATGTTCAGGAGTGGGCCGCCGCTATTGCCATGGTTAATCGCGGCATCGGTCTGGATGGCCCCAAGGATCTGGGTGTTCTCGCGAATCGCCCGGTTCTTCTGGCTCACGATGCCGCGCGTCACCGAGAACGCCCCGCCCTCGCCGCCATCGAGGTCGAGCGCGTAGCCCATCGCCACCACATCCTGGCCGACCACTACCTCGTCCAGGTCGGCGAAGGGGAGCGCCTTCAACCCCGAAGCATCGATCTTGAGGAGCGCGAGGTCGGAGCGCGCGTCGGTCCCGACGACGGACGCGTCGTAGGTGGCGCCGTCGCTGAGGGTCACCTCGATGCTGCTCGCGATCCTGCCGGTGAGCGAGTTCTCGATGACGTGGTTATTGGTCAGGGTGTATCCGCCGGCATCGACGACGAAGCCCGTACCCACGCCTGTGCTTGTGGCGATGCGGACCACCGCTGGCTCGGCGTAGGCCACGAGTTCGGCGGTGGACATCGCGTTGCTCTGGCGAACCTGGGTGGGGGCGGTCGTTGCCGCCTGGCCGGCGCCGGCCGGGCTGGCGGACTCGGTGCCCCCACCCTGGGGTGCGGCAACCGGTTCGGAATCGGAGCAGGCAGCTCCAGTTAACAGCGTGATGGCGAGCAGTGCGGCGCCGAGTGGCCGGACGAGCCTGGTCATGTGTGATTCTCCCGGGGGCGTTTGTCGATTGAAGGTTCCTCCATAGTTTTCGACATGCAGCGGGAGTACCCGGTAAACGGCAAGGGGGCTTTCGCATGGGCAGGTAAAGGCGCTGGCCGGGCCGAAGGGCAGGTGTATCATGCCCATCGAGGGCAGCTATGGCCTGGAACGGGAATCCGGACACCCCTGGTATACGTAACATAGGCAGGACGGTTGAATTCAGCCGCCCCGCCGAGGCCGAAATCGCCTCCCGCGTCGACTGGCCGGATGAAGCGCTGATGATTGCCATTGTTGCCCGCGACGAGCACGCCTTCAGTGTCCTCTATGACCGGTACGTGGACCTGGTCTACTCGGCCTCGTTCCGCGTGCTTGGCGATGCGCAGCTGGCCGAAGACGCATCGCAGGATGTCTTTGTGCGGCTGTGGCGGCGCCCCGAAACGTTCATCGCGGAGCGGGGCCGCTTCGTGAGCTGGCTGATGAGCGTGACCCGGAACCGGGCCGTCGATGAGCTGCGGGCCCGCGGACGGCGGCGCAAGCGCGAAGGTGGGCCGCTGGGCGAGCCCGATGAAGCGGCCGAGCCCGTGTTTTCGACCGAACTCATCGATCCCGTGCATTCGGCCGAGCTGCACGAGGAACAGGCGTCGGTACGGCGGGCGCTCGCCGCCCTGCCGCGCGAGCAAAAGTTGTGCCTCGAACTGGCGTACTTCCGGGGATTGACGCAGCAGGAGATAGCGGCGCGCCTTCACGAGCCGCTTGGCACCATCAAGACACGTATCCGCCTGGGCATGCAGAAGCTGCGCCGGGCGCTCGAAGAGAAGGCATAGGAACCAGCGGCCATGGCAGGCGAACATATCTCGCAGGAGCAGGCGGACGAGTACGCCATCGGATCTTTGGAACCGGTGCTCGAACGCGCGATCGCGCTTCACCTGGCCGAATGCCCGGCCTGCCGCGATATGGCGCGGGACGCCGAGCGGCTCGCCGCGCTCCTCGCCATGTCGTCTCCGCTTCGGCGCCCATCGCCGCGGCTGCGCCGCCGGGTGTTCTCCGCCGCGGGGATCACGCGCCCCAACCCCCTTCGCCGGGCATTCACCATCAGCCGCGCCGCGGCCGGGCTTGCCGCCGTCATCGTCGCGGCCGGCGCGTTCAGCGGCATGGTTTCGCTGAAGAACCAGATCGGCGACCTGCGCGAGCAGAACTCCGACCTCCAGCTGCAGATCGACGAGGCGCTCTCGACGAAAGTCGAGCTGGCCGCGCTCACCCGCAAGCTGGATGACCAGGAGAAGCTCGCCGCCCAGCTGGAAGAGCGCTCGAAGAACGACCGCGAGCTCAACCTCGCGTTTATGTCGCCAACCACCGATGTCGCCGCAGTGACCTCACTGAACGAATCCGGGAACGCAATCGGGCGGCTCGTGTGGGATTCGGAGCAGAAGCGCGTCTGGTTCGTCGCGAGCGAGCTTCAGAAACTCCCGCCGGGCGAGACGTACCAGATCTGGGTGAACTCGGGCGGGCGGTACTATAGCCTCGGCACCTTTACCCCCGACGACGAGGGCTTTGCCCGGTACGAAACGGTGGTCCCGGAGGGGCTCAACTCCTACGAGACGGCGGTTGTCACCATCGAACGCGCCGGGGGCAGCCCGTTGCGCGAAGGGCCGACGGTGTTCTTCGTCGCCGATCTCTCGCGCCTGCGCAATTAGGGCCGGCGCATGCCGATGCCGCGCGCGTATTCCCAGCCGATGCCCATGGCCGTCCACGCCTGGTCCAGGCCGCGCTCCGAAACGACGAGGTAGTAGGCCATGTTCATGTGACCGTTGCCATCGAGCCTGCCTGCCTCGATCGGGATGGATGTGCTCGCAAAAGGCACGGGGATGCGGGTCGCGGCGTCGGCCTGCCAATCGAGGATTTCTGTCATTCGCGGTTTTGTCCCGTTGCGGATTTGTCGAGACGCCAACGTCCCCGGCAGCCTACCGTAACGCGCTGGCCTACCAGGCGCCCCGGGTCGCCCGCCCGCCATCGGCCGCGAGCGCCAGGACGGGCAGGCCGTAGGCCGCGGCAAGCTCCAGGCCCTCGTGACCGCCGATGAGCACCGCCTTCGCCCAGACCTCGGCCCAGGCGCAGCTCGCGGCGCGGACCGTCACCTGCACAAACGGCGATTCGGCCGGCATGCCCGTGCGCGGGTCGATCAGGTGGTGGGCCGCCGCACCGGCAGCCGTGGCCCAGCGCCGCTTGAGGACACTCGAGGTGGCGATGGCGCCGTCGATCACGCCCGTCCAGGCGATGCCGCCCCCGGGCGCATCGACTTCCACTTTCCAGCCCTCCACGCCGTCCTCGGCGCCCGCGGCGCGGATATCGCCACCGGCGTTCACGAACACGCCGCTGACGCGCCGGGAGAGGTGCTCGACGGCCAGGTCGGCGGTCCAGCCCTTCACGATTCCCCCGAGGTCGATGGCTCCGCCGGACACCGACCATCCCCCGGCGCTGCGGGCCAGGCATTCCCCTGGAGGCGGCACCCTGGACCGCTGCGGCGCTCCCCCGGAGACCCCTTCGAAGCTCCGGTCGTACCCTGCCCGGGCGAGCGCGGGCAGGACCATCGGGTTGAAGAGCCCCCGGGTCTGCTCGTGCGCCTCGATCGCCAGCTCAATCGCCGTCTCGATCCACGGATCGCCGATCACCTCGCCGCGGTTCAGCCGCGAAAGCATGCTCCCGGGCTGGAAGCGCGAAAACCTGGCTTCCTGCTGCTCGAATAGCAGGCGGACCTCGACGAAGGCAGCGACCGGTGCGGCGGCGTCCTCAACGAACACGTCGACATCGGTGTTCATCGCGCGGAAGTGCTCGGAATATTGCAGCGCTCCTTCACCTTTCCGGCATCTCTCGCTACCGTGGCATCGTGAGCAACAGGATATCCCCGGAAGTCGCCGCGAGACCTCTCTTCATCGTAAACCCGATGTCGGGCGGAGGCCGCACGAAACGGCGCATCGGCGCCCTGGTCGATGCGATCGAGCGGGCTGGTCTCGAAGCCGACATGGTATTCACGACCCACCAGGGCCACGGTGAGGACCTGGCGAAGGAGGCGATCGAAGCGGGCCGCGAGTTCCTGGTCGCCTGCGGCGGCGATGGAACGGTGTTCGAGGTGGCCAACGGCATCATGGCACTCGGAGCCAACGGCCGTGTCCGGCTCGGGACGATCGGCATGGGCACTGGCAAGGATGTCGCGAAGGGCCTGGGCATCGGCCGGGGCGCGGCAGCCATCCGCGCGATCACCTCGGGCGTGGAGCGCCGGGTCGACGTGGGCAAGGTCACCTCGCGAGGAGCCGATGGCGCCGGCCTGGTGCGCTACTTCCTGCTCGAAGCCTCGGCCGGCTGGGTGCCGGAAATTTCGCAATCGACCCCGCGCTGGCTGAAACGGCTGGGCGATACGGCGCCGTACCTGGTGATGACCGCGGTGAAGATGGCCGGGCCTATGGGGCGTTCCTTCACCCTTGCGATCGATGGCCAGGAGTTCGATGGCCGCTACAACACGGTGAGCGTGCACAACATGGAACTCTGGGGCGGCGACCTCGTCGCCGCACCGGGCGCATCGCCCGACGACGGCCTCTTCGACGTGATTCGCTGGGGCGACCTCTCCCGGCGGGCGGTGCTGAAGGCGGTTTCGGGCCAGCGACGGGGTGGCGCCCACCTGGACATCGAGGGCATTGACCGCCACCCGGCAAAGGCAGTCGAGCTTTCCTCGCCCAGGCCGACCAGGCTGGACCTGGATGGCGAGCCCGGGGGTCATCTCCCTGCCCGCATCGAGATTGTGCCCGGAGCGATCCGCTTCGCGGCCCCACCGGCCTGATGGGCGCCATATCTCAACCACGCTGACCGCTGGTACACTCCTCTTCGCACTCCACAATTTCTCCCCCAAAGGAATGGACTCATGCGCGAAGTCGTCATTGTCGATGCGATCCGCACGCCCCTCGGCCGGCGTGGCGGTGTCCTCAGCAAGAACCACCCTGTCGAAACCTCCGCGTTGCTCCTCAAGGAGCTCGTGAGGCGAAACAACATGGACCCCGAAGTCGTAGATGACGTCATCTACGGCTGCGTGAGCGAGGTCGGCGCCCAGTCAACCAACCTCGCCCGGAACGTGGTGCTGACGGCCGGCTGGCCCTACACGATCCCCGGGGTCACGCTCGACCGCCAGTGCAGCTCGAGCCAACAGGCGGTGCACTTCGCGGCCAACCAGATCGGTTCCGGCGTGCACGACGTGGTGGTGGCCGGCGGGACCGAGTTCATGTCGCAGATCCCACTCGGCGCCAACATCGGGCAGGGCATGGGAACGCCCTTCACGAAGGCCATGGCCGAGCAGTACGACCTCTCTTCCCAGGGCATCGCCGCCGAGCGCATCGCCGAGAAGTGGGGCATCACCAGGGGCGAGGCCGACGAGTTCGCGGTGGAAAGCCAGGCGCGGGCGGCGCGGGCCCAGCAGGAAGGCCGCTTTAAGAACGAGCTCGTCCCGGTGCCGGGCAAAAAGAAGATCAAGAAGGCCGACGGCAGCGAAGACTGGGAAGACGCAATCATCGACTTCGACGAAGGCATCCGGCCGGGTACCACGCTGGAAGTCCTGGCAGGGCTGAAGCCCAGCTTCAAGGAGAACGGCGTGCACCACGCCGGCAACTCGAGCCAGATTACCGACGGCTCGGCAGCGGTCCTCCTCACCCACCCCGAGAAGGCGAAGGAGATGGGCTGGAAGCCTCGCGCCCGCATCGTCTCCCAGGCGGTGGTCGGGTCCGACCCGGCGCTGATGCTCACCGGGCCGATCACGGCGACGCCGCTCGCGCTTTCCCGCGCCGGGCTCACCTTGCGCGACATCGACCTGGTGGAGATCAACGAGGCCTTCGCGAGCGTCGTACTCGCCTGGAAGCGCGAGATGAACGCCGACATGAGCAAGGTCAACGTGAACGGCGGCGCTATTGCCCTCGGCCACCCGACTGGCTGCACGGGCGCCCGGCTCTTCGGCACACTGCTCAACGAGCTCGAGCGCACCGGCGGCCGCTACGGACTCGTCACGATGTGCGTCGGCGGCGGCATCGGCACCGCCACCGTCATCGAGCGGCTCGACTAAGGCTGCGCATCACGGGAAATGAAACGGGGGCAACGCACCGGTTGCCCCCGTTCGTTGTGTCCATGATCGGTCGCGCCGGGGCTACATCGCAGCCGCCGCCACGCGGCCGGAGTCGAGCTCGAAGCCCTCGTACCCGTTCTCGGCCACCTGCTGGCACTTCATGGCGTAGTTGCCCACGCCCCCGATGTACGGCATGAACACGCGCGGCTTCCCGGGGATGTTCGCACCGATGTACCACGAGTTGGCCAGCGGGAAGAGCGTGTGGCTCGCCACATCGTTGACGTGGTCGACCCAGCGGTCCTCCGCCTCCCGGCCCGCCTCGATGGTGGTGATCTCGTGCTCGCGCAGGTAGCTCACGCAATCGAAGATCCAGTCCACGTGCTGCTCGATGGACACGATCATGTTGCTGAGCACCGAGGGGCTCCCGGGGCCGGTGATCGTGAAGAGGTTCGGGAAGCCCGCGACCTGCAGTCCGAGGTAGGTCCGCGGCCCGTGTTCCCACTTCTCCCGCAGCGTGAGGCCGCCGCGGCCCCGGATGTCGATGTTCAGGAGAGCGCCCGTCATTGCATCGAAGCCAGTCGCAAACACGATGGCATCGAACTCGTAGGTGTCAGTCGCAGTCCGGAGCCCGTTCGGGGTGATCGCTACGATGGGGTTGTCCTTGATGCTGACCAGCTTCACGTTGTCGCGATTGAACGTGGCGTAGTAGCCGGTGTCGACGCAGAGCCGCTTGGTGCCGAAGGGGTAATCGCGCGGGCAGAGGAGCTCCGCGGTTTCGGGGTCCTTCACGATTTCCCGGATCTTCGAGCGCACGAACTCTGCCGCGGTGGCGTTGGCCTCGAGGTTAAGGCTGATGTCGTTGAAGGCGCTGCCCAGGCTGAAGCCGCCGATGGCCCAGCGCTCCTCGAACTCCTTCTTGCGTTCCTCCTCGGTGGCATCGAGCGCTGACTTGTCGTTGATTGCCCGGCCCAGGATGCCGGCGGGGGAGTTACGCGCCTCCGCCCGGATACGCGTGTAATCCGCCGTCATTTGCTGGCGGTACTGTTCATCGAGTGGCCCGTTGTGCGCCGGCACGCTGAAGTTGGCGGTCCTCTGGAAGACCGTCAGGTGTTTCGCCTGCTCGGCGATGAGCGGGATGGACTGGATGGCGGACGAACCGGTCCCGATGACGCCGACGGTCTTGCCGGTGAAGTCGACGCCCTCATGTGGCCATGCGCCGGTGTGGTACCACTCGCCCTGGTAGCTCTCGAGGCCCGGGATGTCGGGCACCTTCGCCGCGCTCAGGCAGCCCGTAGCCATGATGCAGAAGCGGGCCGAGTATTCGTCCCCCCGATCGGTCGTGACCGTCCAGCGGTTGGCCGCCTCATCGAAGTGGGCGGAGGTGACGCGCGTTTCGAACTGAATATCGCGGCGGAGGTCGTACTTGTCGGCCACGTAGTTGATGTAGGCAAGGATCTCCGGCTGGGTGGCGTACTTCTCGCTCCAGCGCCACTCCTTCGGGAGCTCGTCGTTGAAGCCGTACTGGTACTGGAGGCTCTCGATATCGCAGCGGGCGCCCGGGTACCGGTTCCAGTACCAGGTGCCGCCAACGCCATCGCCGGCCTCGATCACCCGGGTCGAGAACCCGGCTTCACGCAACCGCAGCAACATGTACAGGCCGGCAAAGCCAGCACCGACGACCACGGCATCGAGCCGGGCCGGTGACGAACCATTCTGGGGCACGATTGATTCTCCTGGGGCGAACGAATAGCGCGATTCTGGCACCTCTCGCGAGGGCCTGTCCATCCATCGAACCCGGCTCCTCCGGTTGCCGTTCTCCGCGCGGTTTGTCCGGCCACAGACCGTCTGGCATTCAACCTCCGGTGCCCCCCAAACCCGTTGGCCAGCCGACCCGCGGCTTCACCGCGCCGAATCGCCTTCGCCTCGCCGATACCTACCTCCTGGTTGCCGAGCCCGGCCGCTTGCGCCGCGCCAGCCTGTTCCTCGACCTGGGATTTGGCGCATCGCCTGTCACCACCATCGAATCGTACGAGCGCTTCCGCCGGGTGAACCCGGCGCTTTCGGTGATCGGCATCGAGATCGATGCTGGCAGAGTCGAGGCGGCGCTCCCTTTTCGGCGTGAAGGGCTCGATTTTCGCGAAGGCGGCTTCAACCTGCCCCTCGCAGAGGGCGAGCGGCCCACGCTGGTCCGGGCGTTCAACGTCCTTCGCCAGTACCCGGAAGGACAGGTGCACGATGCGCTGTTGACCATGGCCCGCTCCCTGCCGCCGGGAGCGTTGCTCATGGAAGGAACCTCCGACCCGCCGGGGCGTCATCTTTGCTTCTGGTTGTGGGAGCGCACCGGATCAGCCCTCGCCGGCCACGTGCGCGCGGGCGAGCTGCCGATGCGCCGGACCACACTCGTGTTCGGCGTCCGCCACCGCCCCGGCTTCTCCCCGAGGGACCTGCAACCGTTC
Source organism: uncultured Anaerolineaceae bacterium (assembly GCA_964648195.1). Classification (GTDB taxonomy): domain Bacteria; phylum Chloroflexota; class Dehalococcoidia; order Tepidiformales; family Tepidiformaceae; genus Amarobacter. The sequence continues at coordinate 196,544 of CAZYLL010000002.1, forward strand.
CTCCCCAGGGACCTCATCCACCACGCCGGGCCCGGCGGCGCGGCCGATGCCTTCTTCGGCGCGTGGGAACGCGCGTGGATGTCGCATGCCGGCCATGGGGTGAGGGAGCGCTGGCGCGGTGCAGCGCTTGCCCTCGCCCGGCGCGGCTATCGCGTGGATTGCCGGCCCGGGCTCCTCGGCCGGTCGTTACTGGCGCTTCGCTGCATCCCGGCGGACGACGCGGTCTCGTCCGTGTTTCTGCCCGCTCAGGGCTGGAGCGTGGCGCCGGCGGCCTTCCAGCCGCGCTGACGCCGGGTGCTGGCGAAGAACAGGAGCGCGGCGCTCGCCGCCATTGCGCCGGCCACGAAGAACGCCGGCCGGTAGCCAGCCCAATCGACGAGAACCCCGAGCAACAGCGCCCCGATGCTCAGGCCCAGGTCGTTCCCGAGGGTGAACGTGCTCAATGCCCGGCCACGCTCGGCGGGCTGCGTCTGGTCGACCAGGTGGGCCATCATGGCAGGCTGGAACGTGCCCGCGCCGGCGCCATAGAGGCCCGCCGCGACGAACATCTGGGGGATGTGGCTGGCGGTTGCCATGGTCAGCATGCTGAACGCGAGCGCGCCGATGCCCGGCACGATGAACCACGACCGCGGGAAACGGTCCATGTAGCGGCCCAGGCTCAGGCGCATGACGATGACCATGCCTGCGTAGACGATGAACAGCGCGCCGGCGTTCTCCAGCCCGTGGTCGCGCGCGAAGAGAGGCGTGAACGTCACCATCGAAGCGAAGACGAACGAACTGGCGAAGTTAATGCATGCCGGGAAGGCTCCTGCCCGGGAGAACAGCTGCGAGAAGCTCAGTCTGCGCGCGGGACCTCCTGCGGGCCGGGTTTCGCCGCCAGCGGCCGCGACAGAGAAGCCGATTACGCCTGCCGCCGCGGCGAAGAGGAAGAGCGACGTGAAGTGGAGTTCCGGCACTTCGGCGCCACTCAGCCAGCCGGCGCGCGTAATGAGGGCCCGATCGAACGAATCGAGCCAGCCGGTGTGGATGATGAAGCCGCCGAGCGCGGGGCCGACGGCGAAAGCGAGGCTGTTCGCGAGCCCGTAGTAGCTCATCACCTCGCCGCGCCGGGAGGGCGCCGCAATATCGGCGATGGTGGTGCTGGCAGCGGTCACGAAGATGGCCATGGAGGCGCCGGTGACCAGCCGCAACGGCAGGATCATCGCAACGGACTGGACCAGGTTGTACAGCAGGGCGTTGAGCACGAACAGCGCCAGGCCAGCCAGCATCACCGGACGGCGCCCTATCGTATCGACGGCGTACCCCACGAAGGGCCGTACGAGGAGCGAGGCGAGGCTCGAGATTCCGATGAGCAGGCCGATTTCGCTCTTCGCCCCGCCCAATCCTTCGATGAAGAAGGGCAGCGTGGGGAAGAAGAGCAGGTAGGCGCTGAAGAACAGGAAGTTCAGGAACGTCACCCGGATGACTGCGGGTGTGAGCAGGGGTTCGCGCGCGGCCAGTGCGCTTTGCAAGTGGTTCACCCCATGCGAACTATCGCCGCATTGTGGCCCCCCGCGGACGGCGATTCAACGGGCTGTCATGGTTTCGCGCGGGTTGCCGCGGAATCGGGCTCAGTCAATCCCACCGGGGTCGCCCGCGCGGAGCGGATTCGTGAACTGTAGCCCCGCGTTTCGAAGATCCCCGGTCAGGTCCTCCCCTGCCGGCGTTTTGCCCTCGCGCACCCACGCCACCAGGTCGGCGAAGGCGGCGGTCAGCTCCGGTTCGCTGAACTGGCAATGGCCACCGGCGCGAATGGCGCGCTGCACCAGCAGGTCGCCCTTGCCAGCCGCCTCGGCCTTCGCGCGGTAGCTCTGCTCGAGAGAGATGGGAACGAACAGGTCACCGGTGTTGTGGAGGGTCAACAGGGGGGCGCCGATGCGTCCCGTGGTGGGCACGGCGTCGGGATGGGCCCCGGCGTTGCGCGCGGCAGGGTCGGAGGGGTAGCGGCGCACCCCCGCGTTGAGCTGCCCGGCGGTCAGCCCCAGGCCACCATCGATGCGGTACTCGGCGCCTTCGTTCGTCGCGGCCCGGTTCACCAGCAGCTTCCGTTCCGGGTCGATCATGACGAGGCCGAAATTCACCAGGTACTGCTCGGCGAACCCTTCTTCGAAGAAGGGCCGCGGGCCGCCGGTGAGCCACTTCATCACCGATGCGAACTGCTCTCCCCGCGGCGTAAGCGCTCCCGGGGTACCAAGCGCCCGGGGAAGGTCGTTGAGAAAGATGGGGGCCAGGTTCGCGCCCGGCTCGCCGATGGGGAACGTGAGCCCGGAGGTGAACTCGGCGACCGCCACCCACGAGGCCAGGTAGTCGATCTGCTCGATGCCACCGAGCGCGCCGCACAGCGCAAGACCGCCATCGTATTCGCTGGCGTGGTTCTCGAGGGCCAGGCTGACGACGTTGCCGCCCATCGACTGTCCCGCGATGTACGTGCGCTTCGGCTCGCCGAACTCCGCGGCGAAGTGCTCTTTGAGCGCCAGGGTGTCATCGGCTCCGATGCCCGGGACGTAGCCGTTTTCCGAGTAGGAGCTGGCGGCCCAGGCGAATCCGTTGGCGACCATGTAGCGGCGAAGCGCCCGCGGGGGCGACTCAACGGCCACCTCGGTGCCGAACCCGGCGAACCCGTGCGCGTACATCACGAGCTCGCCGTTCCACGCGTCCGGGATTTCGATGCGGTAGGCGGCCTTCCCGAGCTGCCCGAAGTACGCCTTCGCGCCATCCAGCGCGCTAAAGGCCGGGTCCCTGGCCGTGGTGGGCGTGCCGGCGGAGGTCCCGAGCGCCCGGAGCGTGGCCGGCTGACCGCCAGCCGCACCACCAGCACCGGGCGTTGGCGTGGCCGCAGGGGCGGTGCCGGGAACCGGCGTTGTCTCAGGTGTCCGGGCGGTACCGACCGGCGCGGCGCTATCGCCGCAGGCAACGGCGAGGAGCGCCATCGCCAGGCCGAGCGACCCAAGCCATTGGCGCAGCTTCATCGGCCGAGTGTAGCGCCCCGGCCGGCCACGCGACCGCGAAGGTTCAGCCGCCGTAACGGAAGGCCGGATTCTGGAGGTACTGCTGCAGGCTCATGCCGTTCTGGTCGCGCGCCGAGAGCACCGGGTCATCGAACGGCCACGCAACGGCGATGTCCGGGTCGTTCCAGGCGACGGTGCCTTCGGAAGGGGGTGAGTACATCCCCGTGCACTTGTACTGAACCTCGGCGTATTCCGAGAGCGTGGCGAAGGCATGTCCGAAATCCGGTGGCACCCAGATCTGACGCATGTTCTCGGCAGTCAGCTCAACGGCGACCCACTGGCCGAAGGTGGGCGAACCCACGCGCAGGTCGACCGCCACATCCAGGATCGCGCCGGCCGTGCAGCGGACGAGCTTGCCCATGGGCGCTGTCGTGTCCTGGTAGTGGAACCCGCGCAGCACTTTCTTCGCTGAGCGCGAGTGGTTGTCCTGCACGAAGTTGGTGGGCAGGCCGTGCTCTTTGAAGCGGTCGTGGTGGTAGACCTCGATGAAGAATCCGCGCTCATCGCGGAAGAAGTCCGTATCGATGAGGAGCACGCCATCGAGCTTCGTCTTCGAAACGTGGATATCCACGGCTATTCCTCGATCGGTTCGAAGATGTTCTGCATCGCCTGGTAGGCTGGGCGCACCTGTTCGAGGAGCTCCATCCAGGCGATGTTGTAGTACTTGGGGTGGCCAAGCTGCTCCACCGGGACTTTGCCATAGAGCTCAACCAGCTCGGCCACGGCCGTGGCTGCGGTGGTCGGGAGTTCGAGCCCAAGGCGCTTCCGCAGCTTCTCGCCACTGCACCTGTAGTTCCGGACGATCCGGGGCAGCGGTCCATCTTCCAGGGCCACCGGCTTGCCGAGCTTGATCAGCGCGTTGGCCACGACCTCGGCCAGCTCCCGGACCTGGTAGTTCTGGCCGACCACGTTGAAGGTTTCGCCGGCGACAAGCTCGGGGGGCGCCTCAAGGCAGGCGGCATGGGCGTCGGCGAGGTCGTTCACGCTCACCAGGGGCCGCCACATCCGCCCGCCGCCATGCAGGATGAGCCGCTGGCGGACGAGGGCGTCCTTCACGAAGGCGTTGACCACCAGGTCGAAGCGCATCCGCGGGCTTGCGCCGAAGACGGTGGCCTGCCGTAGCACGACTGGCTCGAAGCCGTCGCCCGCGTGCCGGAGGAGCGCCTCTTCGGAGTAGCGCTTCGAGGTGGCATATGCCCCGCGTGGGGCGAGCGCCGCGCCCTCGTCGAGGACCCCATCCTCCCCGGCGCCGTCATACAGCGAGCAGGAGCTGCCAAACACCAGCCGCCGGACTCCCGCGTCTCTACAGAGCGCGGCAATCGTCTCGGTGGCGACGGCGTTCATCTGCCAGTTGGCCTCTGGGCTGTACTCGGCGGTGGGGTCGTTCGAAAAGCCGGCAAGATGGTCGACCGCATCGATGCCATCGAGCACGCCTTCGGGCATGCGGCGGACATCGGCGTTCACGAGCTCGACGCCGGGCTCGTTGGCATAGTGCGGAAGCCCCCAGAACATCCGGTCCACCACGCGCACCTGGTGGCCCCGGGACAGCAGCTTCGGGACGAGCACGCTGCCGATGTAGCCAGCGCCACCGGTAACGAGAATCCGCATGCGTGGAACCTCCGCGCCCGTGCGAACGGGGTCTCGCGGATGGTACGGGGGAAATCGCCTTCAGGACAGGTATCCGTGCTTCTCGCGCAGGTAGCGTTCGAGCCCGGCCCGCCAGTGACGGAGCGCGGGCGCGCGCTCCGAGCCGAGCACGCTGTAGAGCGGCCGCTTCACCGGGCCCCCGAGCTCCGCGGTGGTGACGGCGTGAACCTCGGGATGCAGGCCCGCAATCTCGAAGATGGCGCACGCGAACGTGTACCACGAACACCCCTCGGCCGCCGCCAGGTGCAGCGTCCCCCGGGCGCCCTGGCGGAGCAGCGGCAAGAGCGCCTCTGCGATCTCGGCCGTGTTGGTGGGTGCGGTCACCTGGTCGGCGACCACATTGATGGGGTTGCCTTCGCGCGCGAGCCGGAGCATGGTCTCGACGAAGTTGCCGCCCTTCCCGGCCGACCCGGCCAGGCCGTACAACCCTGAAACGCGCACCAGGAGGTGTTCCGGGTTGGCCTGGCGCACCAGATCCTCGGTAGCGATCTTCGCGGCCCCGTAGATGTTCAGGGAGCGGCGGGCATCGTCCTCCAGGTAGGGCGCGCCTTTCGTGCCATCGAACACATAGTCGGTGCTGAACTGGACCACCGCGGCGCCGTGCCGGGCGGCCGCCCGGGCGACGTTCCAGCCGCCCAGCGCATTCACCCGGAAACAGGTCTCCGGGTCCTGTTCGCAAACCGGGAGATTGTGGAACGCGGTGGTGTTGATCACCACGCCAGGCCGGGTCTTCTCGACCAGGGCCGTTACCGCCTCGCCATCGACCACGTCGGCCGACATGCGGGTGGCGGTAACGAGTTCGATGCCATCGTCACGCCAGAGCCGGGCGATATCGGAGCCGAGCTGGCCGTTGGCGCCAAGAAGCAGGACGCGCATGAACGGGGATCCTATCGCCGGCTGGCATTCGGGGCGAATGTGCGCCGCCTGCCCACGCCTCGCCCGGCGGCGCATGCTGGCGATTGTGCGACGCGGGAAATTCTCGCGAACAAGTGTTCCAATCCTTGCCCGGATGTTGTATGATACCCACAGGTCGCACGCCCCCGGCAGATGGCGAACGTTGCACTCATCCTCTCGTGAGCCGGCGCAGCGTTAGCCTTTCGCAGCCCGGGCGGGATGGGAATCCCCCGCCATCGGCCAGACCGGACGGTCCATCGCCAGGCGTCGACAACGGAGGCCCCCGGGTGTCTTTCGCCCACAACAACAACATGAACACGTGTCCCGATTGCGGCCGCTCGTTTGAGGCGGCGGCAGCCGGCAGTGGCACGCCCTCATGCTGCCCCTCCTGCCGGTCCGCGGCGAACGCGCGTCCGCGGGTTGAGCACGAGCGCACCTTCGTCACCATCGAATGTGCTGCCTGCGGCAACCCGGCCCGCGTCCCGTTCGAGCCGCGCGATGGCCGCCCTGTGTATTGCGACGAATGCTTTCAGCCACAACCGCCCGGGCTCACCAACGACTTCAGGCGAACATCGCAGTACGCCACCTTCCGGCCGGGGGGCAGGAACGGCCAGGGCCAGCAGGCCGGTACCCGTTTTGGCAGCCGCGACGGGAGGCCACAGGGCCACGACCGCGGCCGCGGAATGCAGCGGCGCGGGAACCAGCGGCAACGGTAGCGCAAGCCACTCGCCGGGCAGGCGACTTCAACCTTTCCATCGAATTGACTTGCGCCCCGCCGATACTGATGGGCAAGGGGCAGACCGGCCGCCTCGCCGATATAGAGGCAGGAGTTACCACCATGACAACCAAACTCGCAGCGCGGGAGGCCCGCACGGAAGACCTGGAACTGCGCTTTTCGCCAGCCGATGAGTTCGAGCGCGACGAGGACCTTGCCGAGGACGACCCGGTTGCGCTTGATGAGCCACGCCGCGGCGGCGCCGCCCCGGACGGCGACGGCACCGAGGACCCCGTCCGCATGTACCTGCGCGAAATCGGCCGGGTCGGCCTGCTCACTGCCGCGGATGAGAAGCAGCTCGGCCGCCAGATCGAACAGCGCAACTACATCGGCGGCCTGCGCGAAGCCTACCGCGAGGTCCACGGCCGCACGCCCTCGGCCAGCCGCCTGGCGCTTTCCATCCTCCAGGAGTGGCGGGCGCTCCGGCCGCTCCACGAGACTGCCCTCCGCTTCCTCTCCATGGATGCGGCCCCCGCCTCCCTTGTGAAAAGCGTGGGCGACCCCCGGTTCCGCGCGCTCGTGGACGGCGAACTCGACGAGGCGTTCCGGGCGGTCGCGGTGCGCGAGCTCGGGCTCGGGGACGATGGCGCGGCGGACGCCATCATCCGCCTCTCCATCGTCACCGATGTCCTGAACCAAGGGCTCCTCGAAGCAGTAATCGAGGCGGCGGGCGAGGAGGCCGCGCTTTCGCCGGATGCCGGTCTGCTCGAAGTCCTTGCCGGCATCGAGCCTGCCATCGCCCGGCAGTTCGACCGCATCCTGCGCGAGGGCGACCGGGCGGAGCAGCGGCTCATCGAGGCAAACCTTCGCCTCGTGGTCTCGGTCGCCAAGAAGTACGCCGGCCGCGGGATGACTATGCTCGACCTTGTGCAGGAGGGGAACCTGGGCCTGCTCCGCGCCGTCGAAAAGTTCGATTACCGCCGCGGTTTCAAGTTCTCCACCTACGCCACCTGGTGGATCCGCCAGAGCATCTCGCGTGCAATCTCCGACCAGGCGCGCACGATCCGCATCCCGGTGCACATGGGCGAGGTCATCAACCGCCTCACCCGTGTCAGCCGCCGCTTCGTGCAGGAGCACGGGCGCGACCCGACCGATGCCGAGCTGGCGCTTGCGATGGAGGCGACCAATACGGAGAGCCAGCCCTACACCGTCGAGCGCATCCAGGAGATCCAGCGCTACATGCGCGAGCCGGTCAGCCTGGAGACGCCGATCGACGAGAGCGAGGAATCGGAACTCGGCGAGTTCATCGCCGACCCCGGTGCGGTCCAACCGGTCGAAATCGCGAGCTACCAGCTCCTCAAGGAGCAGCTGGCCGATATCCTTGCCAGCCTGCCCCGGCGGGAGCGCGAGGTCATCGAGCTGCGCTTCGGCCTGGCCGATGGCCGCAGCCGCACGCTGGAGGAAGTCGGGCGGGAGTTCGGCCTCACCCGCGAACGGATCCGCCAGATCGAACGCGTGGCGCTGGCGCGCCTGCGCGAGCACGGTGCGACCAACCGCCTCCGGGATTACCTCAACTAATCCGCGGGAACCCGCCACTTTGCAAGGCCCCTGGGAGATACCATCCCCGGAGCCTTTGCCTGCGCTGTACGATTCGCACGATGGCGGAACCATCCGCGCCCGGCAGCCCGTTCATCGCCTGGTTCGAGTCGCTGCGCGCCAGCGACACCTCGCTCGCCGGGGGCAAGGCCGCGTCGCTCGGGGAGCTCGCCCACGCGCTGGCCGGGACCGGCGCAATCATCCCGCGCGGCTTTGCCGTCACCGCGGCCGCGTACCGGGCATTCATCCAGCACGCCGGCATCTCCGGGGATATCGACGGCGTGATTGCCAGCTTCGAACGCGGCGAACTCAGCGCGGCGGCGGCATCGGCCCGCGCCCGCGCGCTGATCGACGCCAGCCCGATGCCCGCGCAGCTGGCAACGGCCATCGCGGATGCGTACGGCGAGCTCTGCCGCCGCCTCGGTGAAGACCGTGCGCCAGTCGCCGTCCGCAGCAGCGCTACGATGGAGGACCAGCCTGGCCTGAGCTTCGCCGGGCAGCATGAATCCTTCCTTGGCGTCCTCGGCCCCGGCCACCTCGTGGACGCCTGCCGGCGCTGTTTCTCGTCGCTCTTCACCGAGCGGGCCTTCGCCTACCGCCAGGAGATACGCCTGGACCATCGCGAGGCCGCGCTCGCCGTGGCTGTCCACGCCATGGTTGCCTGGCCGGACTGCGAGGCCGCCGGCGTGATGTTCACGATCGATACCGAATCGGGCTTCCCGGGCATCATCAGCGTGACCGCGAGCTGGGGCGTGGGTGAGACGGTGGTGCAGGGCCTCGTCACGCCCGACGAGTTTCTCGTGTTCAAGCCAACGCTCGGCACGGCCCCGAATCCCGTGCTTGCCCGCCGCCCCGGTAGCAAGCTCCGCAAGGCCGTTCCCGGCGCCGAGCCCGGGACCACCTACCTCGTGGATACCACGCCCGCGGAGCGTGCCAGCCTCTGCCTGGCCGATGCGGAGGTCGTCCGGCTGGCCAGCCTTGCCGCGCGGATCGAACAGCACTACGGCCGGCCAATGGACATCGAGTGGGCGAAGGATGGCGCCACCGGTGAGCTTTGCATCATCCAGGCGCGGCCCGAGACCATCCATGGCGGGCGCGTCCCGGCCGTCCTGCGCTCCTTTTCCATCGCCAGCCGCGCGGAGCCCCTGGTGCGCGGCATCGCCGTTGGCTCTGGCATGGCAGCAGGGACCGCGCGGGTCATCCACGAGCTCGCCGGGGCGCACATCGAGCCCGGCGAGGTGCTGGTCACCCGCACCACCAGCCCCGACTGGGTGGACCTGATGCGCCGCGCATCAGCCATCGTCACCGACCTTGGCGGCCGGACCTCGCACGCCGCCATCGTCAGCCGGGAGCTCGGGATCCCGGCGGTGGTGGGGACCGGCGACGCGACCACAAAGGTCGCGGACAGTTCCGACGTCACGGTCTCTTGCGCCGAGGGGAGCGAAGGCTTCGTCCACGCGGGGCGGCTGCCCTTCGAGGTGCGCGACCTTGCGGTTGAGGGCGCCCGGGCCTCGCGCACGAAGGTGATGGTCAACCTTTCGATCCCTGAGGCGGCCCTGCGCTGGTGGCGCCTCCCGGCCGATGGCGTGGGCCTCGCCCGCATCGAGTTCATCGTGGGCGAACAAATCCGCGCGCACCCCATGGCCCTCCTCCACCCCGAACGGGTCAGCGATCCCGCTGAGCGCGAAGCGCTGGGGAGGCTCTCGGCCGGGTTCCCGTCCGGCGCTTCCTATTTCGTCGAACGGCTGGCCGAGGGCATCGGGCTGATCGCGGCCTCGCAGTACCCCCGTCCGGTGGTCGTCCGCCTCAGCGATTTCAAGAGCAACGAATATGCCGCCCTCACCGGCGGGCGGTGGTTCGAACCACCCGAGCCCAATCCGATGCTCGGCCTGCGCGGCGCTTCCCGGTATTACCACGAACGCTACCGGGAGGCGTTCGCACTGGAATGCCAGGCGATCCGCCGCGTCCGCAACGAAGCGGGCCTCGAAAACGTCATTGTGATGATCCCGTTCTGCCGCACGGTGCCAGAGTGCGATCGCGTGCTGGAGGAGATGGCGGCCCATGGCCTTGTCCGCGGGCAGGACGTACTGAAGGTCTGGCTCATGTGCGAAATCCCCTCCAACGTGGTCCTCGCCACCGAGTTCGCAAAGCGCATCGATGGTTTCTCCATCGGCTCGAACGACCTCACCCAGCTCGTGCTCGGCGTCGACCGCGATTCGGCCGACTTGCGCGGCCTCTTTTCCGAGAAGGACCCGGCCGTGCAATCCATGATCCGTTCCGTCATCCGCGACGCCCACGAACACGGGGTCACGGTGGGCTTCTGCGGCCAGGCGCCGAGCGACGACCCGGCATTCGCCGCATTCCTGGTCGGGTGCGGGATCGACTCGATCTCGGTCACGCCCGATACCTTGCTCGCTGCCCGCGACGCCGTCGCGGCCGCCGAATCTGCGGGCTGATCTATCTCCGCGAACGCAGCTCGGCCAGCGACCGGCCGTCGTGCATCCGCTGGATCGCATCGGCGAGCAGCGGCGCAATCGCCACGCTCTCCAGGCGTTCGATGCCCGAGGCAGGCAGCGGAACGCTGTCGGTGACGAGGAGCCTTCCCGGCTGCGCCGCCGCCAGCGTCGCCGGCGCATCGGACGAGAAGATGCCGTGCGTGACGGCCACGATCCCGGGCCCCGCCGCCCCGGCCTCTGCCACCGCGGCTAGCGCGGCGCGCACCGTCGAACCCGTCGTGATCATGTCGTCGACGACGATCGGCTGCAGTCCCCGGATCTCCCCCGTGACCCGCGTGGCGACCACATCGACGCCCGTGAGGCGTGTCTTATGGACCACCACCATCGGCAGGTGGAGCGCCGCGGCGAACCGATCGGCCAGGCGGGCGGCGCCGAGGTCCGGCGCGACGATGGCGCTCTGTGGGGCGACCTCGCCGAGCGCGCGGAGCAGCAGCGGGAATGCCTCCAGGTGCTCGACCGGCATGTCGAAGAAACCCTCGATCGCCGGCTGGTGGAGGTCCACCGTCACCAGCCGGTCGATGGCGCCCGAATCCAGCATGTTCGCGACCACGCGCGCTCCGACGGCGGTGCGTTCGCCCGCGGCGCGGCGATCCTGGCGGCTGTAGCCCAGGTAGGGGACGACGGCGGTCACTCGGGCAGCTCCTCCCCGGCGCGCGGCATCGGCCAGGAGCAGGAGTTCGACCAGCGGGCCTTCGGGCGGCGGAGGCGCCGGCTGCACGACGTAGAAATCGGCGCCGCGCACGCTCGCATCGATGCGAACCACCTCGGCATCCGGGTAATGCGAGAGCGTGACTGGCACGAGCGCCACGCCGAGCTGTGCGGCTATCTGCTCCGCGAGAACCGGGTGCGCGCCGCCGGCAATCACCGCGACCATGGTTCCCCTTTCACCCGCGGGCGTCAGCCGCCGGGGCGGCAAGCATCCGCGTGAGCCAGTCCACCGTGATGGCGGACGCCTCTTCGAGGGCGCCTTCTTCTTCAAAGAGATGGCCAGCGCCCTGCACCACCCGCAGCTCGATGGCCGGGCAGCGTCGCGCAGCTTCGCAGGCATCGGCGACCAGCGGGTCGTTCGAACCAACCACCAGCAGGGTTGGCACGGTGAGCCCGTCGTATTCCTCGGCGCTGATCGGCGCGGAACGGAGCACCAGGGCGTCCGCGGCCACCCTCCCCTGGAGCACGGCCTGGAGCGCCACCAGCGCACCGAGGCTCGAGCCCGCGATGGCATGCCGTCCGCCACGGAGCTCGGGGCGGGAGCGTACCCAGGATTCGACCGCTGCCAGGTCGTCCACGTACTGGCCAACGGTGCCGGGCCGGCCGCCCGATTCACCGTGGCCGCTCAGGTCGAAGAGCAATGCAGCGATACCCTGGTCGACCAGGCGCTCGGCGATGATTACATTGCGCGGCGAGTCCTTCGAACTCCCCAGACCATGGACGAAGGTCACGCAGGGTGGCCTCCCCGGCGGCAGCCGGAGGCGCACCGCCAGCTCGATACCCTCGCGGGGCACCCGGGCGTCGATCGTCTCCGGTGTAGTGCCGAACCCCCGCAGGATTGCCTTCACTTCTTCGTCGGGGACCTGGCGGAAGTCATCGTAGAACTGGCCGATCGCCCAGAAATCCGCCTCGACCCGCGGGCACACCACCTCATCGACCTCGGCAGCAATCTCGTGGATCGACTCAGGCGGAGCCACGGGGACCGCGAGCACCACCTTTTCGGCGCCCGAGGCACGCATTGAGCGGGCGGCGGCGCGGGCGGTGGCGCCAGTGGCCAGCCCGTCGTCCACAATGATGACCACACGGCCCTCGACAGGCGGGCGCCGGTGCCCGTCGAACAGCTCCTCGCGTTGCCTGGCCTCGGCTACCTGGTGCGCCTTCTCGCGCGCAAGGTAGTGGTCGTCGGCCCCAATGTCGCGGGCCAGCTGCGTGTTTATCCAGGCTGAGCCATCGGCGGTCACCGCCCCGATCGCCAGCTCTGGCTGGCCGGGCGCGCGCAGCTTCCGGGCAACGACCACGCCAAGCTGCCCACAGAGCGCCCGGGCGACTTCGGCGGCCACCGGCACACCACCCCGGGGAATGCCGAGCACCACCGGGGCCTGGTAGCCGCGCTGGGCCAGGGCTGCGGCCAGCTGGCGGCCCGCATCTTCGCGATCGCGGTATCTCCTCATCCGCCCCTCCTTGTCCATGCGCTTCCGGCAATGGCGGAGTGCATTGTTCACCTCGCCGGTTAGCCATGGGAGGGCCGAAGGGCGTCTCCCGCCGAGCCTCCCGGACCATGTTGTGCCGCCGGCGGCGATGGCATAGTGGCCTCGATGAGTGAATTCGTGACGGCGAGGTGGGCGACGTGCTGATCGTGGCGGCGGCCGGCGGGAATGCTCTCTTGCGCCGCGGCGAAGCGCTAACGCCCCAAGCGCAACACCGGAATGCCCTGCGTGCTGGCCGCGCGCTGGCCGGCCTCGCCAGCGGCAACCAGCTCGTGATCACCCACGGCAACGGGCCCCAGGTTGGATTGCTCGCGCTCGAGAGCGGCACGAGCGGCGTCGTGCCCGCCTTCCCGCTCGATGTCCTGGGCGCCGAATCCCAGGGGATGATCGGCTATCTGCTCGAACTCGCCCTCCGCAACGAGCTTCCCGGCCGGCCGGTCACCACGGTTCTCGGCCAGGTGCTCGTCGACCGCGGAGACACCGCCTTCCAGCACCCAACCAAGCCCATCGGGCCGTTCTATGCGCGGGACGAGTGCGAGCGCCTGGCCGCCGCCAGCGGCTGGAGGTTCGGGTACGAAGGGGACCGTGGCCGGCGGCTCGTCCCCTCGCCCGAGCCGATTGAGGTGCTGGAGATCGAGGCCATCCGTGCGCTCCTGGGCGCGGGCGTGGTCACCATCTCGGCCGGCGGGGGCGGCGTGCCGGTCGCTCGCGATGCTGCGGGCCGGCTGATCGGCGTCGAAGCCGTCGTCGACAAGGACCTGACCGCCTCGCTGCTCGCCCGCAGGTTGAACGCCGACGCGCTCCTGCTCCTGACCGATGTGCCCGCCGTCCTGGAGCGCTGGGGCGACCCGGCCAGCCGGGCCATCCGCACGACGACACCGGAGGCGATTGGCCAGTACCGGTTCGCGCCGGGCTCGATGGCGCCCAAAGTCGAGGCGGCGGTCCGCTTCGCCCGGGGCGCGGGCGCCTTCGCGGCCATCGGCGCGCTCGAATCCGCCTCGGCTATCCTTGCCGGGGCGGCCGGCACCCGCATTTCGTCACGAGAACAGGGAATCACCTTCTGGGAGACAGGGGCATGAGCACCAGGATTCGCTCCATCATCCTTGGTGCTGCGTGACGCGATTTCCTCAACTTCAACGTCGTCTACCGCAACGACCCCTCGACCGAGGTTGTGGCGTTCACCGCTACCCAGATCCCGGGCATCGCGAGGCGCCGCTACCCGGCCTCGCTCGCGGGGCCGCTCTACCCGGTGGGCATCCCGATCGAGGACGAGGCGGAGCTCGAGTCGCTCTGCCTGGCCCACCGCGTCCAGCGCGTCGTCTTCGCATATAGCGACGTGAGCCACGAGCACGTGATGCATCTTGCCTCGCGGGCCCTCGCGGCGGGAGCTGATTTCGAGCTGCTCGGGCCGGAGCGCACCTCGCTCCGCGCTTCGATCCCGGTGGTGGCTGTCACCGCCGCGCGCACCGGCTCGGGCAAGTCGCCGATCTCCCACTGGATCGCCCGCAGGCTCGTGGAGCGCGGCAAGCGCGTCGCCCTCATCCGCCACCCTATGCCGTACGGCGACCTCGAACGGCAGCGCGTCCAGCGTTTCGCCTCCAGCGCCGCTATCGCCGCCGCCGGATGCACGGCCGAGGAGCGCGAGGAATATGAGAACCACGTCGCGGCCGGGCTCGTCGTCTTCGCGGGTGTCGACTACGGGGATATCCTGCGGGCTGCCGAAGCCGAGTCGGACGTCATCGTCTGGGACGGCGGCAACAACGATTTCCCGTTCTACCACGCAAACCTGCAGATCGGCGTGCTCGATGCGCTGCGCGCCGGGCAGGCAGAGGCCTACCACCCGGGCGAGGCGGTGTTGCGCATGTCCCGGGTGATCGTCATCAACAAGGTGAACGCGGCCACGCCCGAGCAGGTGGCTACTGCCGAGCGCGTGGCGAAGCGGCTCAATCCGCACGCGCGCATCGTCCACGGCGCGTTGCCCATCCGCCTCGATGACCCCGGGGCTGTCGGACGGAAGCGCGTTCTGGTGGTGGACGATGGCCCGACCATCACCCACGGCGGCATGCCCTACGGCGCCGGTTATGTCGCTGCGCTCGAAGCCGGCGCGGAGGTTGTCGACCCGCGCGAAAGCGCCCCGCCATCGCTCCGGGAGGTCTACGCCGCGTACCCGCACATCGGCCGGGTGCTCCCCGCGGTGGGGTACGACGAGGAGCAGGTGGCGGCCCTGCGGGAGACGATCGACCGCTCGCCGGCCGAGGTGGTGGTCTCGGGGGCGCCGCTGGATCTTGCCGCGCTGACGGGCGCCAGCAAGCCCATCATCCGGGCGCGCTACCAGTTCGAGGAAGCGGGCGAGCCGGCGCTCCTGCAGCTGATCGAGTCCGCGATCGCCTGAGGCAGGCCCAGGCCTGGGCCCCACGCAGCTTCGCGTGCGACCATAACTTGGCTGTGGCCCCGGGGATGGGTAGCATTTTGCACCAGCGCAGAGGGGCCGGGAAAAGGCAATCGCACGTCCGAACAACGCTGGAGGCGCCTGGGACAACGCCAAGAAGCTCATCGAATCGGGCGGCATGCGCTCCCAGGACGGCGACGTCATCGGCAAGGGCCTCTGGCGGTAGCCCGCTTCCCCGGCGGGCTACCGCCTCCCCAGCTCCACATACGACTTGCCGCGGGCGCCGGTGTACACCTGGCGCGGCCGGGCGATCTTCTGCTCCGGGTCGGTGATCATCTCCCGCCACTGGGCGACCCAGCCCGCGGTCCGCGGGATGGCGAACAGCACGGGGAACATCTCCATCGGGAAGCCGAGCGCCTGGTAGATGAGCCCCGAGTAGAAGTCCACGTTCGGGTAGAGCTTCCGCTCGATGAAGTAGTCATCTTCGAGCGCGATTCGCTCCAGTTCGAGGGCAATATCAAGGAGCGGGTTTCGCCCGGTCACCTCGAACACCTCATCGGCAGTGGCCTTGATGATGCGCGCGCGCGGGTCGTAGTTCTTGTAGACACGGTGGCCGAAGCCCATCAACCTGCGCTCGCCCGCTTTCACGCTCTTCACGAAGCCGGGCACCGCCTTCACATCGCCGATCCCGGCGAGCATGCGCAACACCGCCTCGTTGGCGCCGCCGTGCAGCGGGCCGTAGAGCGCGGCCGCGGCCGCCGCAGTGGCGACGAACGGGTCCGGCCGCGAGCTCCCAACAGCCCGCATGGCGTTGGCGCTGCAGTTCTGTTCGTGGTCGGCATGGAGGATGAAGAGGACGTTGAGCGCACGCTCAATGACTTCGCTCGCAACGTAGCGGCTTTCGGACATTCGCCAGAGCATGCTGGCGAAGTTCGCGACGAACGAAAGCTCGTTATCCGGGTAGACGTAGGGCAGCCCGCGGCTGTGGCGATGGGCGAACGCCGCCAGCGTCGGCACCTTGGCGATGAGGCGCCACGTCTGGAGGTCCCGCGATTCGGGGCTATCGACGTCCTTCGCATCGGGATAGAAGGTTGAGAGCGCGGCCACGGAACTCACGAGCACGCCCATCGGGTGCGCGTCGTAGCGAAAGCCCTCCATGAACTGCCGGATGTTTTCGTGGACGAATGTGTGGTACGTGATGTTGTGCGTCCACTCGGCCAGCTCCGCCGCCGCAGGAAGGTGCCCGTGGATGATCAGGAAGGCGGTCTCCAGGTACGTGCTTTTTTCCGCGAGCTCCTCGATCGGGTAGCCCCGGTATTCGAGCACCCCGGCATCGCCATCGATGAACGTGATCTCGCTCCGGCATGAGGCCGTGTTGGTGAACGCCGGGTCGTACACCATCAGGCCGAAGTCACCGGGCGAGGTCCGCATCTGGCGGAAGTCCATCGCCCGGACGGTGCCATCCTGGATCGGGATTTCGTAGCGTTGTCCCGTGCGGTTGTCGATCACGGTCAGCGTCTCTGCGGTCACGCCACACTCCTCGTTGCGGTGTCCCGGCCGTTGCGGCGGGCGCGCTCCGGATGGTACGCCTCGCGCGCCAGCCCTGTGACGGCCAGAGGGCCACAGACGCGGGGCCGCTCGTTCCACGCACAACAGCCACTTCCACCACTTGCCCGGGCCACCGGAGCGGTGACAATGGGGCGCATCATCGGCCGCGCGCCGGCCGTTCGGCAGGACGGACACCTGGACCGCTCCTACATCCCCGCGCTCGATGGCTTCAATTCCCGGCTGAGCGTGGGGCTCGCAGCCGCAGCCGGGCTGGTTTTCGGCGCACTCCTGCTGCTCGATGCCGCTGGCGCCCTGGACCCCTCCACCGGCGAGACCGTGGTCATCGGGCTCCGCCTCTTCGTGCCGCTCCTCATCCTGCGCTCCTGGGTGGCCGGCGGCGTCATCGCCATGCTGCTCGATGGCGGCGACGTCATCATCACCGATGCCCTGGACATGGGCGGTTTCGGCGACCACTACGCCGAGCTCGACAAAGTGCTCGATAGTTACTACCTCGCGCTCGAACTGCTGGTGGCCCTGGGCTGGAGGAATGCCTGGGCGCGGGTGCCGGCGGTTGCGCTCTTCGTTTACCGGCTCGTTGGGGTGGTCCTGTTCGAACTCAGCGAGGCGCGCATCTTCCTCTTCATCTTCCCCAACATGTTCGAAAACTGGTGGCTCTACGTGGTGGTGGTGATGAAGTGGTTCCCCCGGGCCGTGCCCCGGGATCGGCGGACCGTCGTCATCCCGATGCTCGTGCTGCTCGTCCCGAAGATGGCCCAGGAATACCTGCTCCACTTCGCGGAGGCGAAGCCCTGGGGGTGGACGCAGGAGCACATCCTCGAACCCATCGGCATCGACTTCTGACCGGGGTTACGGGTCACGGGCACTTCGGCACGAGCACATCGAACGTATCCCGCGGTACGGTGACGGACTTCGGCTGGAGCGCCGCGATGGGCGTAGCGCCGCACACCCGCGCGATGGCGTACGTGCCTGCGGGGACACCCTGGATGACGAACGCGCCGTTCGCTCCGGCCGTCGCCTGGAAGGTGCCGCCACTGCCACTGAGCCTGACAACGCACCCGGGACAGAACTGGTATGCGTCCGGGCTGACCTGTTCGAGCACGCGCCCGAACACCGGGGTGACCGGGCCGGGCGTGGCGGTCGCCGTTGGCGTCGGTGTTGGGGTTGGCTTCGACGTTTGCGTGGCGGTTGGCGCCGGGGTCCGCGTTGGTGTCGCCGTCGCCGCAGATGTCGGTGTCGCGGTGGGTGTGGAAGTCGGCGCCAGGGTCGCGACCGGCGTCGATGTGGCGGCCACAGTTGGCGATGATGGCGCCGGGGTGGATGTCGCCCCGGCAGTGGGCGAGGGCGTGATCTGCCCCGTCGGGGTCGCCGTTGGGGCCGGGCTCTGGGCCGGGCTCGCCGAGGGGGTTGCCGTGGCGGTTGGGGTCTCGAGCACGCCGCCGCCCCGGGTGTCGTCTCCGCCTCCACCCAGGAGCACAGCGGTCGTGATTCCACCGGCGACAACCACGCCCGCGATCCCCGCCGCGAGGAGCGCGATCTTCATGGCGCCCATGCCGAGCAGGGCCCCGGCGGCGCCCGCTCCCCCCATGCCTTCGACGGCGCCGGCGGCGCCCACCGCGCCCGCGCCCCCAACCACGCCTGCCTCCAGAGCCGAGCCCGCGCCGGCTGCTGCACCGGCCATGCCGGCCGCACCGGCTCCTTCGGCTGCCCCGGCAGGGACTCCCGCGCCCATGCCTGCAGCCGCACCGGCAGGCCCTGCGGCCCCCATGCCCGCTACGCCCGCCGCCTGCGCCCCGGCGCCGGCTACCGCACCTGGAGCAGCGCCTCCCGCCGCCAGCCCTGCCGCTGCCGCGGCGCTCGCGAAAGCGGCCCCCACAACCGCTGGCCTCCGCCCCCCCGGCGGGGCGTCCGGGGGGATGGCGCTCCCGCATTCATCGCAGAAGCGTGACCCGCGCAGGTTGGCGCACCCGCAAGCGGGGCAGGCGACCGTGTCGAACGCCTGCGCCGCTGGCGTGTTGAGCCGGTGGCCGCAGTGCCGGCAGAAGATGTCCTCCGGTTCGCCTTCGGTGCCGCAGCGCGTGCAGAACGTGTCCATCCGCCGCCATCACCTCGCGCTACTGCTGGCACACCGGGTCGATGCTCGGGTACTGCGTCTGCGCGGCCATGATCTGGAGGTTCGCGGCGCCCAGCGCCTGAATCGCGGTCAACATGGCCGCCAGGTTGTTGTTCGTGAGCGCGTCGTTGATGGCTGCCAGCCCGGTCAGAATGTTGTCGATCCCGCCATCGAGCGAATCGTGGAACGCAGCGAACCGGGCATCGGGCGATTCGAGCGCCTTCACTTCGAGCGCATCGCCCACGGCGGCCCCCACCTGCTGCATGAACAGCGCTTTCAGGTTCGGGTCGGCCAGGATCGCCGGGTCGATGTCCGTCTCCAGGAGGCCGCGCATCGAATGCGCGAACTTGATCTCCTTGTCCGTGAAGGCATCGACGAACGCGACTTCCTTCGCGCAGTAGAGCGCCTGCCCGGTCAGCGCGGGTGGGGCTTCCCGGGAGTCCTGGGCGATGGCCGGCAGCGACCGCCGGAACCACGGGTTCCCGAACGTGATCGAACACACCGGGAACGCGTTGCATCCCGTTTCCAGGAACTCGCGCGATTCCTCGTTCACCCGAACGCCCTGGGTGGTGATGAACAGGGCTGAATCCACGATGCCCACGATCGCCATGTCCGACTCACGGATGATCGCGGCCCCGCTCATGCCGGGCGCGCCCGGGAAGTCGGGGTAGATGAACTCCTGGTCGGCCTTCACGAACCCCGCGTGGTAGGCCCAGGCGAACTTCCCGTGGAGCGGCGCCGGCTGGGCCGATTTCGAGCAGGCCGAAGCGTCGCACTCACCGGGGTAGCCGAGCGCGGCCACCTCGGTCGCCGTCCCCCGGAATGCCCCCGCCGGCATCACCGTCAGCTTGCCGGGGAAGATGCCTGTCTTCTCTGTCAGCTTCCGATCCGGCAGGATGACCAGCCCGATGTCGTACTTCGCGTAGTCGGGCGGGAGCCCGAAGCCCCACCCGGAGGGCACCGAGACGGCCGCGCCGTACTGGCTGCCCCAGGGCTCGGCGGCGCCGTCCTTGCCGGGCACCACACGCACGCTCCTGGCGCCATCGATGCAGTGCGCGGCTGTCAGCACCACGCCCTCGCCCACCAGCGTGCCGCTGCAGGAAATCGTCTCGTTCTCCTGCGTCACAATCTCGAGCCACGCCAGCGTCCGGTGGACCGGGTCCGAGGTGGGCACCCGGATCTTCCCGGCCGATGGCACGTCGGCCAGCCCCTCGCGCGCACCAGCGTCCGGAGGCGTGACGGGGGTGATGAGCCCCGCGGCTGGCGCTTCCAGGGCGCGCAGCGTCGGCGCCCACCGAGCGGCCGGGCCGCCACCCGCGCCCGCGACCACTACCGGGACAGCCGCCATTGCAGCCATCGAAGCCAGCAAGAGCCGTCGCCACATGTCGCTACCCTCCCGGCACAGGCTCGACGAAACCGGGCAAGCCGAAGCCCGCCACCAGCGCCAAGAACGGTATGGCCTCGTGCGGCTCGCCGCCGTGCCCCGAACGGTCCGTTTCGAGGGGCTTTCCGGCCGTAGTTACGCGTGCGGCGCGGCTTCCGCCCCTCGACCGCAAAGTGCGGAGCGTTCGGCCATCTCACGGACGGTGGCAAGCCACCAAACTGGACCTATGGAACCGCGAGCATGGCGCGCAGCATCGCTCACCGGGCCGTTCGGCCCGGGCCGTGTGCATCTCTCCACCCGTTCGCTGCTCAATGACCCTCTCCGCTTCGCCATGAGCCTCAGCGGCATCACCTTCGCGGTGATCCTCGTGCTGCTGCTCCAGGCGATCATGGATGGCACGGTCGCCAAATCGACCGCCTACATCGACAACGCTGGCGCCGACATCTACGTGGCGCGCAAGGGCGTCAGCAACATGGCGCTCGCCGCATCGACCCTGCCCGAGGAGACCGAGTCCCTTGTCGCGGCGACGCCGGGGGTGGCGGCAGCGACCGGCATCGTGCGGTTCAACGTCATCGCCTCGGGGGAGCGCGCCTCGAAGCCCGCCATCCTCATCGGGTACGACCCGGCCGCGCCGCTGGGCGGGCCGTGGAAGCTCGCGAAGGGGCGCGGCGTCATCGAGCCGGGCGAGGCCGTCCTCGATGAGGTCCTCGCCAGCTCGCTCTCGGTGCGCCTCGGCCAAACGGTGGAAATTGGCGGCCAGCCGCTCGTCGCCGTCGGATTCTCGCGGGGGACTGCCGGCATCGCCGGCAAGCTCGTCTTCGTCCATCGCGATACCGCCAGGGCGCTCATCAATGCGCCGGGCATCGTCAGCTTCATCCTGGTCCGGGCAGGGCCGGGCGCGAGCGCCGCCGCCCTCGCCGATGCCATCGATGACTCCGTGCCAGGGATCGAAGCCATGACACGCGCCGAGCTCTCGGCCAACGACCGCGACCTCCTCGGCGACCTCTTCGTCCAGCCGATCAACGTGATGACGATCGTCGGGTTCCTGGTCGGCATCGCCATCGTCGGCCTGACGATGTACACGACCACCTCGGAGCGGCTGCGCGATTTTGGCGTGCTCAAGGCGATCGGCGCATCGAGCGGCTTCCTGCTCCGGACGGTGGTCTCCCAGGCCCTTTTCCTCGGGGTTACCGGCTTTGCCCTCGGGCTCGCCGGTGTGCTCGCCATCGGCCCGCTCGTGGTGATGGCGGTGCCGGACATCGGCGTGGCAGTGGAGGCTGCGCCGGCGCTGCGGGCCTTCGGCGCGATGCTGGGCATGAGCTTCGCGGGTGCGGCGGTACCGGTCATCCGCATCATGGGGGTCGACCCGCTCATCGTGTTCCGCCGGTAGGCGGGGCGAGGAGGACGCCCCGGCCGCCCCCGGTTTCTACCCCGAACGGCCGTAGCCCGCTCCCCCGCATCGGCTACGGTGACCCCGATCCACACGCATCGGAGTACCGCGTGAACGAATCATCCGGCTCCAAACCGACTCGTCCCCCCTGGCTTCGCAACAGTCTGATCGGCGCCGGCATTGTCGCTGTCATGGCCGTGGCAGGGTGGTGCGCCACGTTGGCATTCCAGGATGACGACGACGACGGAACCCCGGCTGGCGGCGACGCCACGCCGACCGTCGTCGCGTCGCCCACGGCGGCATCGCCCGCCGCGGGGCCAACCTCGGCCACCTCGCCCACACCGCGCCCATCGCCTGCCGGGTCGCCAACCGCCGCGACGGCGACCGCCGCCGGCAGCCCGAGCCCAGCAGGAGCGACGGCGACCACTGCTGCGGCAACGGCGACAGCCACCCGGCCACCGGCGACCGCCACCCCGACCCTCGCGCCCGCCGCGACGCCAACAGCGACGGCAACTGCGGCGCCGGCCAGCACGCCAACCGCGACCGCCACGCCGACGACTCCACCTCCCACAGCCACTCCAACCGCAGCGCCGATCACGGACTTCGCGGGGACGTGGTACAGCGCCGGCACATGCGACAACCCGCCCTACTATCGCTGGACAGTTTCGCTCACTTAGCAGGGCGCGAATGTTACCGGGACGATCCACTTCCACGCCTGCCCCGGTGGTGGCCAGGCCGCCTACTCCGTCTCGGGGACTGCGACCTCGGCCGGGACGGTCCAGCTCACCGGGACAAAGTATGTCAACCTGGGTGGGCTCGGCGGGAGCACACCGGAACAGGCCACGTTCACCATCGCGCCGCTCGGGCCACCCAGCCCCAACTACGCCCCATAGCTCCAATCCCGCGGCCGGCCGGGCACAACTCCCGGCCGGCCAGGCCCCCAACACCGCCCCCGTTTGTTCTTCTCAGGCAGGCGCCGCCGCCGTACGCTGGCGCCGGCGGCCTGGAGCTCCGGGCTCCCAAACTGCCGCCAGCGAGCACGATGCTCCACGTCGCCGTCCGTAGCGAAGGACAGGAGTGGGCCTTCGACCACGCCGCCGGACCGCTCGAATTCGGGCGCGGCCCCGGGCGCGAAGCGCGGCGCTGCTTCCTTACCGACCCGTTCGTCTCGCGCGACCACCTCCGCGTCGAGGAAGATGCCAGCGGCCGCCTCGTCGTCCACAACCTGAGCGGCAGCTCGCCCGTGCGCCTGGGCGATGGCAGCGAGATCCCCACGGGCGCGACCCACATCGTCGAGGCTCCCGCAACGTTGACCATCGGGCACAGCCAGGTCGAGGTCAGGGTGGTCGCAAGCCCGGCGGCTCCCGCTGCGCAGCCTGCCGGGGCGCCACCGCCCACACCCGCCGGTCCGGCCGCGCATGCTCCCACCACCCTCGACGGCCAACCGCTCCCGCCGGGCGTCGAAGTCATCGCCCGGACGGCGACGCCGCCAGACCACCCTGTGGCGCTGCGCGAGCTGGGCGAATCGCCACGACCGGAGCTGCTGGCACACTGGTTCGAAACGCTCGTCTCGGTGCAGCAGGCCGCCGCGACGTCCGCGGAGTTCCTCGACGCCACGGCCCGCGCGGTGGTCGACCTGGTGGGATTGGACCGCGGCCTGGTGCTACTCCGCCGGGAGGGAAAATGGGTCGTCGGTGCGCGCTACCCCGCGGATGCGGCCGACCGCTCGCCCTACAGCACCACGATCGTCGATGAGGTGCTCCGCCTGGGGCAGACAGTCTTCCGCAACCTGGGCCCTGAGTTCCTGAGCTCCAGCCTGGTCGGCGTCGATACCGTGGTGGCCGCGCCCGTGCTGGGGCCGGGCGGCGAAGTCACGGGAATCGTCTACGGGGCGCGGTCGCTCCGGCCCAACGCGCCTCCCCCACGCATCACCACGCTGGAAGCGCTCGTCGTCCAGGTGCTGGCCGCCGCTGCCGGCGCCGGGCTCGAACGCGAAGAACAACGCGAGCGCGCCATCCGCAGCCAGGTCCAGTTCGAGCAATTCTTTTCGCCCGAGCTCGCCCGCGAGCTCGCCGCCGATGCCTCGCTGCTCGATGGGCGGGAGCGCGAGGTCACCCTCCTCTTCAGCGATGTCCGCAACTTCTCCCGCATCTCCGAAAACCTGGGCCCGCAACGCACCTTCGTGATGATGCAGGAGGTCATGGAACTCCAGTCCCAGCGCATCCGCGAGACGGATGGCGTCGTGGTCGATTACGTGGGTGATGGCCTGCTCGCCATGTGGAACGCGCCGGCCGACCAGCCGGACCACCCGGTCCGCGCCTGCAGGGCGGCCATCGCCTTCCTGGGCGGTCTCCCGGAGCTCTCGGCCCGCTGGGAAGCGCTGTCAGGCGAGCCGATCCGCCTCGGCGTCGGCATCCACACCGGCCCGGCGCTCGTCGGCAACACGGGGAGCCGCGTGAAGTTCAAGTACGGCCCCATGGGCCCCGCGGTGAACCTTGCCAGCCGCCTCGAAAACGCGACGAAGTCGGTTGGGGTGGGCGCCATCATTTCGGGGGCGGCCCGCGGGCGTCTGCCGGCCCGGTACGCCACCCGCCGCCTCGGCAGTCTTCGCGTGCAGGGTTTCGCCGATGCGGTCGAGGTCTACGAGCTCTACCCGGGGGCGCCCTCGACCAGCTGGCTGGCCATGCGCGATGCCTACGAGAAGGCGCTCGCGCACTTCGAAGCCCGGGAATGGTCGGAAGCGTGCGGGCTGCTGGCGGGCATCCTGAGCCAGGGTCCCGAGTACGACATCCCCAGCCTGCAACTGCTTTCGCGCGCCGTCGAGTGCCTTCGCTCGCGGCCCGAGCCGTTCGACCCCGCGCTCACTATCCAGAAGCAAGCCTGAAAGGGAGGCTTTGGCATGTTCGAAAGCGCCCAGCTTGGCAGGAAGATCGACCGCGAAACCTTCGCCCGGCGCGAGCCTGAGATCCGGGAGGCCCTGCTCGATGCCCAGCTGCGGCTAGCATCGGCCAACTTCTCGGTGGTCATCGTCGTCGCCGGGGCGGAGGGCGCCGGCAAGGGCGACACCGTAAACATGCTCCTCAACTGGCTCGATGCGCGGGGGATCGAAACCCACGCCCTCGGCGCGCCATCCGAGGAGGAACGCGAGCGGCCCGAGTACTACCGCTACTGGCGCAGGCTCCCTGCCCGGGGCCGCATCGGCATCTTTTTCGGCTCCTGGTACACCCGCCCCATCAGCCAGCACTCCCTCGGCAACCTCGATGAAGCCGGCCTCGAAGACGGCCTTCGCCGGATCGTCGAGTTCGAGCGCATGCTCGAAGACGAGGGTGTGCTCCTCGTGAAGTTCTGGCTCCACATCACGAAGGAGCAGCAGAAGAAGCGCTTCAAGGCGCTTGCCAAAAACCCCGAAACGGCCTGGCGTGTCACGAAGCTCGACTGGCGCTACCACAAGACGTACGCCCAGTTCGTGAACTCCGCGAGCCGCGCCATCCGGCGGACCAGCACCGGGCAATCGCCCTGGCACATCATCGAGGCCTGGGATGAGCGCTACCGTCACCTGACGGTCGCCGAGACGCTCCTGGCCGCCATCGAACAGCGGCTGGCCACCGATGCACCGCCCGGGCCCGTGCAACCGGTGCTCCCGGCGCCCGTACGGCCGAACGTGATCTCTGCGCTCGACCTGTCGCAGGCTGTCCCCGAGGAGGCCTATCGCAAGGAGCTGGTGCAGCGGCAGCTCGCCATCGGGCGCATGGCGCGCGAGCTCCAGGACCGGCAGCGCTCCGCGGTGCTGGTGTTCGAAGGCTCCGACGCGGCCGGCAAGGGGGGCGCCATCAGGCGGGTTACCCAGGCGCTGGATGCCCGCTTCTACCAGGTGGTACAGATCGCGGCCCCATCGGATGAGGAGCGCGCGCGGCCGTACCTCTGGCGCTTCTGGCGCAACCTGCCCCGCTGGGGCCACATCACCATCTTCGATCGATCCTGGTACGGCCGCGTGCTGGTCGAACGGCTCGAAGGGTTCGCCGCCCCGCGCGATTGGCAGCGCGCCTACGGCGAGATCAATGCGTTCGAAGAGCAGCTGGTCCTCTCGGGCTGCACCGTGCTGAAGTTCTGGCTCACCACGAGCAAGGAGGAGCAGCTTCGCCGCTTCCAGGAGCGCGAGGCGATGGGCTTCAAGCGCTACAAGATCACCGAAGAGGACTGGCGCAACCGCGAGAAGTGGGACGCCTACGAAGCCGCTGCGAGCGAGATGATCGAGCGGACCAGCTCCGAACTCGCGCCCTGGACACTGGTCGAGGCGGAAGACAAGTACTTTGCGCGGCTCAAGGTGCTGCGCACGGTCGAGCAGGCGCTGGAGCGGGCAATCGGGAAGTAGCCCGTGACGCGACGCGGGGTTCGCGCCTACAGCGTGTCTTTGCGCTTTTGCAGCCAGTAGACCGCCAGCGCCGTTACGGCGATGAGCCCCACCATCCACGCCCAGCAGACGAACACGTTCGCCCCGAAGAGGTCCGCGAACTGCTCATCGATCCCTTTGTAGGCGAGCGCGCGCTCCTGGGGGGTGGCCAGCCCGGGGATGCCGGGCATGTTGCACGCGGCCAGGTCGCCCACGCAGCCATCCGTCGAAATGCCGCTGGCTGCGGTCAGCGCCTTGAGCGCCCACGACGTGCTATCGAGCGAGGCGAGCACCGCGCCGACGGGACCGAGGTCGGAGATCGGCACCAGCCCGCCCGAGAACACGAGCTGCACGACGATGACGCCGATGATCAGCATCATCGCCTGCTCTTCGCGGCGGGTGACTGCCGAGATGAGCAGCGCCCACATGACACCGGAGATCACGGCCAGCACCAGCGTGACGTACATCGCCGCGTAGTCGCCGGCGCTGATTCCCGGGTACTCGATCAGGATCACCTTGGCGCCCCAGAGCACCGCGCCGTGGTAGAGGGCGAACAGCCCCGAGATCGCCATCTTCGACCAGAGGTAGGGCCAGATCTTGAGAGCCACGGCCCGCTCCCGCGCGTAGATCGCCGACTCCTTCACGATTTCTCGCACTGAGCTCAGCGATCCCACGAGGAACGGGATGAGCGCGGCGAGGAAGAACATCGTCATCGCCCGGCTGCCATCGCCGGTCGTCCGGTCGAGCGTATCGCCCGGCCATGCGATCACGTCGATGAGCGAGAGCGCGGGCGCCAGCAGGAAGAGGAGGGCGAAGTTCACGCGGTCGCGCCGGATCAGGTCGAAGTAGCGGCGCGAGAGCACACGGAACTGGTGCCAGGCGGAAGATGTCCTTCCCGCCGCCGGGGCAGGCCGCGCTGCCGCAGCCGAACCGGGCACGGGTGGACCGCCCGGGGTGGACGCCAGCCGCCCGACGACGAACTCCTGGTACTGGCGCGAAGCGCGGTAGAGCGCGGCCCACTCCTCGGGCGACTTCTCGGCCTCCAGCTTTTCGTAGATGCCGTCGAAGTCTTCGACGCCGAAATACGACAGCGCCTGGTCGGGTGGGCCGAAGTAGGCCAGGTTCCCGCCCCTCGCGAGGAACAGCACCTGGTCGCAGAGCATCACGTTCTTCGTGGCGTGGGTGATAAGGGCGATGGTGTGCCCCTCATCGGCCAGCCTGCGCAGGAGCCGCATCAGCTGGCTCTCGGTGCCCGGGTCGAGGCCCGAGGTGGCCTCGTCGAGGAAGAAGAGGCCCGGCTGTGTGAGCAGCTCGGCGCCAATCGAAACGCGCTTGCGCTGGCCGCCGCTCAGCCGGCCAACCGGGGTTTCCTTTCGCTCGTTTAGGCCGAGCGTGGCGAGTACCGATTCCACCCGGGCGTGGCGTTCGGCCGCGGTCGTGTCATCGGGCAGGCGGAGCTCGGCCGCATACTCCAGCGCGCGCCCCACCGGCAATTCGCGATGGAGGATGTCGTCCTGGGGGACATAGCCCAGCGTGGTGCGGAACGCATCGAAGTGGTCGTAGAGCGAGGTCTCGTTGAGGAAGACGTCCCCGTCGGTGGCGGGCCGGAGGCCGCTGAGCGCGCCGAGCAAGGTCGATTTGCCCGAGCCGCTCACCCCGACGATGGCGACAAACTCCTGGGGCTCGATGACCACCGAGATGTTCTGGAGCAGGTTGAGCCTGTCGCTCACGCGCTGGTTGAGCCCCACGGCCGCCAGGCGGATGTGCTGCGAGTGGTCCTCGGGGCGGATGCCGCGAGCCGTGAAGTGGAGGCGCACCGGCCCGACCTGGACCACGTCGCCGGGCCCGAGCGTGCGCGCCTCGCCTGGCGCCAGGCGGATGCCGTTGACGTACGTCCCATTCGTCGACCCCAGGTCCTCCACCACCCGCGTTCCACCCGGGCCGGGCGAAACGCGCGCATGGAGGAGCGACACGGTCGGGTGGGCCAGGCGCAGCTCGCAGCCTTCGCCCCGCCCGATGGTGACCACCCGCGACGGGTCGAGGGGGACCTCCTGCTCCTCCACCGGGGCCGTGCCCGCCGGGGAGGTGAAGTAGCGCAGCGAAACCTCGCCCGCGATGTCGAGCACGTCGCCGTCGCGCAGCTCGTGCGTCTGGACCCGCTGCCCGCCGATGCGGATGCCGTTCGTGGTCCCCAGGTCCTCGGCGATGTAGGCCGTACCGCTGCGGCGCAGGACCAGGTGGTGACGCGAGACCACGTCGGCGTCGACCCGGATCAGGTTGTCGGCCTCCCGCCCGAGGGTGATCGTGCCGCCTTCGAGCGGCACTTCGCGGGTCCCCGTCTTCGTGACGATCTCCAGGCGGGGCGCGAACGCGGCCATCACCGTCGCGTGGGGCCCTGCGGGCGCCGGCGGAGGCCCGGCGATGCGCGTGACCCCCGGATGGGCCTCCTGCTTCGGGGCTGCCGGCTCATCGCTCATCCGCGCCTCAACTTCGGCCAGCGAAATGACATCGCCTGCGCGCACGCGCACCGGTACCCGCGGTTCGGCCTCGCGTCCGTTCACCTTCGACCCGTTCGCGCTGCCCAGGTCCATGAACATCCAGCCATCAGGGGTGGGCACGAGGGTGGCGTGGTGGCGGGAGACACGCGGATGCTGGAGCTGGATATCGACATCGGCCGCCCGGCCGATGACCACGCTCCCGGCGAGCGGGAAGACGCGCTCGCCGCCCCCTTCGTTAACAACGAGCGCTGGCATGGTTACCTGCCTCGGGATGATGCTGGTCGAATGTCATTACCCGGGAAACCTTGCCGTGCGGAAACCGGGCAGAAATGTCGCGGCGCAATCGCATGGTCCCCTCAGTTCCCGAACGGTGCGCCCGTGATGGTGCACCCGGGCGAGGGGTAGTCCTCCACCAGCGACGACTTCGCGATGGTCCGCGAGTCGGCAAAGGTCGTCGTCAGCGTCGCCGTACCGCGCTGGCCGCCCGAGGCAACCACCGGGTACGTGAACTTCCAATCGACGAACCGGAAGGTGAACACCCCCAGGTCGATATCCCGGTCTTGCACGGCCGTCACACGGACACGGTCGCCGTCGTTGATCACCTTGCTGGTGCCGGTGGCAGGCTCGAACCGGAACGAGACCGCGTAACGGTCGCCAACGGCGGCCCCGAACGGGCAGTTGTTGGACGTGATCCTGAAGGCATAGTCCCAGCGATCGAGCACCTGGATCGACCCGGCGCCCGCGGTGGGAATGGCCGTGGGCGGCTGAGTCGGCGCCGCCGTTGGCTGGCCGGCCGTCGGGGTAGTCGCTGGCGTGGCGGTGACCCCCGGCGTGCCCGGCTCGACGGTGGCGCTCACGGCCCCGGTGGGTGTTGCGGGAGCGGTTTTCTCCCCGCCACCCTGGAGCGCGACCACGCCCATGCCAATCGCGGCAGCGAGCGCGATGCCACCGGCGGCGAACCACCACATCGATGGGCCGCCTTTGCTCTTCGCCGCCCCGCGTCCACCGCCGCCAGCCGCTGCGGGCGTCACCCTCAGGTTGACGAAACCGGCGCGGCTCCCGTCTTCGCGGTGAGCCGTGACCTGGAATTCGAGGAGCCTCTCGCCGGGCGGTGCAGGCGCGACTTGCCGGACCTCCACCGGGACCCGGAGGACCTCGCTACCCTTGAGGGTCAAGGGCGTTGGCACGGAGACGTGCAGCACTCCTGACGGGTCGTTGACGGCGAGCGCGAGGCGCGCTGGCGCTGGCGTGGGGTTCGAGATGGTGAGCTCGAACGCCGACACGCCCGCCGCTGGCGAACCCGTTGGCGCAGCGCTCATCGCGAAGGACGCCGGGCCAGGGGGCGGTGGCGGCGCCTGGCCAACCACGGTCGGCGCGGCGCCTGGAGGTGGCGCCGCGCCAACACGGGTCGCCGCAACATCAGGATCTCTCAGGGGTTCGCCCACGCGCGTGGGCGCCGCAGCGTTTGGCTGTGCGGGCGCCGGGCCCGGTGCGGCCGGTGGCGGCGGTGGGGTGGCCGGACGCGGCGATTGGGTGGTGTGCAGCAGCGCAGCGAGCGCCCGCTCGAGCGCCCCCGCCAGCTCCGACGCGCTCTGGTACCGGTCGCGAGGGTCCTTCTCGAGGCACCGGCGGATCGGGTTGTTGATCGAGTCGGGCAGGTGCGAAAGCGGCTCCATGGAAAGCGGTGCCGTCTGGTGCGCCCGCAGGAGGTCCCACACGGAGGCCGCCTGGAATGGCGGGTGCCCGGCCAGCATGCAGTAGAGCGTGGCGCCGAGGGAGTAGATATCCGAACGGTGGTCGGCCTCGCCCACGGCCTGCTCTGGCGCCGCGTACTCGGCAGTCCCCACGAACCGCCCGGCCGAGGTGAGGCCGGTGCCACCTTCCTGCCGCGCGATGCCGAAATCGGTCACCTTCACCCGGCCGTCGCCGGTCAGCAGGATGTTGTCGGGCTTGATATCGCGATGGACCACGCCCCGGGCGGCGGCCTCTTCGAGCGCACGCGCCACGTCGATCGCGATCCGCAGGGCTCGGACCGGCTCCATCGGCCCCTTCTCCTCGATCTCCTTGCCGACCGTGGTCCCCTCGACGAACTCCATCACCAGGAAGTAGGTGCCATCGGCCACGCCGAAATCGAGCAGGCGGACCGAATAGGGCGAGCGGAGCAGCGCCGCGATGTGCGCTTCGCGTTCGAACCGGTCGCGGAACGACGTGTCCTCGGCGGCAAGCCAGGGATGGAGCAGTTTGACCGCCACGCGGCCGCCGTCGCGGCTATCCACCGCCTCGTAGACCGTCCCCATCCCGCCGCGCCCGAGCTCGCGGACGAACCGGTACTGCTTGACCTGGGTAAGAAGGCGCGGGTCGGATGGTTCGCTCATCGCGGGGGATTGTAGAACCTCGGGCAACCGGGAACGAAGACAGCCCGGCCCCGCGGGCGGGGGCCAGTTGGCCGTTCCTCGCCATCCTCGACAAGCGGATGCTTGGCGCTACACTCGCACGGCTCGCATGCGAGATGCCACCGGGAGGAAGAGCAATGGAGGTCCGATGCCCATCCTGTGGAGCGATCGAACCGGACGCGAACGCCACGAAGTGTTCCTCCTGCGGGGCGCGGCTTGGAGGCGAGGCCGAGACGGCCGGTGGGGCGCTCACCTGCCCGGCCTGCGGCACCGCGAACGCGCCCGGGGCGCGGTTCTGCGAGCGCTGCGGAAATTCGCTTGAAGAAGAGCGGAAAAAGCGGGCAGGCGCGCTACCGCTCGGCGGCGGGCTGGCCGGGGGCGCCGCCGGGGCGGGCATTGCTGCTTCCCAGCTCGGTGGTGGCGGCGGGGCTGCGGGAGGCGTAACCGGGGCGGGCGCCGCTTCGGGCGCCGTTGGTGGAGCGGGGGCAGCACCGGGCGCCGCGGCAGGGGCGGGCGCTGCAGGCGCGGCCGGCGGCGTCGCAGGCGCCGGCGCGACGGGAAGCGCGGCGACAGGAGCCGGGGCCGCCGGGGCCGCCGAAGCCGTTTCGGGAGCCGGGGCCGCCGGGCCGGCGGTCAGCGGCGCGGGCGCGATGCCCGGTGCGGGCGCAGCGGGCCAGGCCCTGCCGGGTGCGGGCGCTGCGGGCCAGGCCGTGCCCGGTGCAGGCGCTGCTGGCCAGGCGGTGCCGGGTGCGGGCGCTGCTGTCCAGGCCGTCCCCGGTGCAGGCGCGGCGCCGGGCGCGGGCCCCGCGGTACCTGGTGCGGGCGCGGCGCCACCGCCAGCCCCACCTCCCCCGGCGGCCACTCCGCCACCGGCCGGGGCTGCGCCTCCACCCGCGGGAGCGCCACCAGCCACGCCCCCGGGCGGCATGCCCACTCCCCCGGGCCAGGGCTGGACACCAACCTCGAGCCCGCTCGGCACACCTTCGGGCGCACCTCCGGGTGCACCTGCCGGCCCGGTGACCGGCGGAACGCCACCACCCGCGGGCGCCACGCCTGTGGGTGCGCCTCCGGCCGGCGCCTGGACACCAACCTCGAGCCCGCTCGGCACACCTTCGGGCGCACCTCCGGGTGCACCTGCCGGCCCGGTGACCGGCGGAACGCCACCCGCAGGGGCCGCGCCGGGCGCCCCTCCGGCCCCACCTCTCCCGGCACAACCCGTGCCGCCACCTGCCGGCGTTGCCCCTCCGTTCCCAACCCCCGTCCCCGGGGCAGGCCTCCCGGGCGCCATCCAGGGGGGGACCTCCGTCCTCACCTGGATCACGCGCATCCTGGTCACGCTCGCCGGGCTTGCGGGCGGGCTCGTCATCCTCATTGGCATCCTCATCGCCACCGGAGACCCCGCGGCCTGTGTCACCCGCCGCTCGGAGGTGAGCCAGGCTGCCGTCGATTCGCTCCAGGCCAAGTGGGATGACTTCAGGGCGGCCGGTCCGGGAGCAGCCATGGCCGTCACGGAGCCGGAGGCCACCTCCCGCGGCGTTGCTTACCTGGAAGAGCGCGATGTGCCCATCAAGGACCTCCAGGTCTACTTCTGCCCCGATGGCCTGGCCGAGGCGAAGGGAAAGGTCACCGTGCTCGGGCGCGATGTCTCCATCGTGGTCCGCGGCTATCTCGATGTCAGCGGCGGTCAGAACCGCATCGTGGTCGACGAGCTCAAGGCCGGGAACCTCCCGCCCTGGCTCGGGACCGCCGTTGTGAACCAGGTGATCGACCGTAACAACGTCCGCGATCTCCCGCTTGGCCTGACGCTGACCTCGAGCGCGGGCACCGACGGAGTCCATACGTTGCGGCGCTGATCGCGAGCCCACGGGGCACGAATGGGGATACCTGTGTTCTTCGTCCAGCTCATCTTCGAAAACGTCTACACCCGCAAGATGCGGACCGTGCTCACGGGCCTGACCATCGCCGTCACCATCATGACGGTGGTCGCGATGGGCATCCTCACTCACAGCCTCCGCCAGACCGCGATCTCCATCCTCCAGACCGGCAAGGCGGATTTCAGCATCGCCGAGAAGAACGTGAGCGACGTCCTCAATAGCTCCATCGATGAGAAGGACCTGGCGATCATCCAGGCGGACCCGGAGGTCAAGAGCGCGGTGGGGGTCCTGGTCGAGCCCGTCTACCTGGATGCCGACCGCCCGTTCTTCCTTCGCATCGGGATGAAGCCCGAGGATACGGAGCCGTTCGGGGTGAACCTCATCGCGGGACGGCTCTACGCTGCCGACGCCCCGGATGAATTGATCCTGGGGTACCGCGCCGCGCGCGACCTCGACAAGACCATCGGCGACACGATCCAGTTCCAGGACAGCGTGTACACCATCGTGGGCATCTACAGCACCGGCCAGGTTTTCGGCGATGCCGCCTCGATGCTGCCGCTCGTCCCGCTCCAGGCGCAGCTGCGAAAACCCGGGACGATCACCCTGGCCTTCGTACAGGTGAAGGACCAGTCGCAGATCGAGGCGGTGCGGGCGCGCATTGAGGCGGCGCTGCCCCAGCTGGCGACCATCCGCACCGAATCGGATTTCGGGCAGGTGGACCGCAACCTGGAGCTGTTGCGAGCGGCGAACACGGGGGTCTCCGCCCTTGCGCTCGTGATTGGTGCGGCTAATGTGCTGAACATGATGAGCCTCTCGGTGTTCGAGCGAACCCGCGAATTCGGCGTGCTCCGCTCAGTCGGGTGGTCGCGTCAGCGGATCCTCGTCTACGTGCTCTCCGAGGCGTTCATGGTGACGATGGCGGGCGCCATGGTGGGCGTGGCCCTCGGGTTCCTTGTGGTCCAGTTCCTCCAGGATGTGCCGACGCTGCGCGGGGTGTTCACCCCGTCGTACAGTTCGGATGTGTTCGGCCGCACCCTTTCGATAACCTTCGGCATGGCCATTATCGGCGCGCTCTACCCGGCCCTCCGCGCCGCGCTGCTCCGGCCACTCACGGCGATCCGGCATGAGTGAGCCTGCGGCCGTGCCCGCCATCGACACCCGCCACCTCAGCAAGGTGTTCACCGAGTCCAACATCCGCGCGGTCGACGATGTCAGTTTCCAGATTGGCGCGGGCGAGTGGGTTGCCCTTACGGGGCCATCCGGCTCCGGCAAGTCCACCCTCCTCCATCTCCTCGCCGCGCTCGATGAGCCCACCTCGGGCGACATCTTCGTCAACGGCCGCAACCTCCGTTCTTATGGAAACCTCGACCACTATCGCAGCCACGAAGTCGGCCTCGTGTTCCAGCTGCACAACCTGCTCCCGAACCTGAGCGCGCTCCAGAACGTGCAGGTCGCCATGGTGCCAACCCGTGTGAGCCGGCGCGAAGGCGCCCGCCGCGCGCACGAACTGCTCGAGAGCGTGGGCCTCGCCGCCCGCACCGGGCTCCGGCCACCCGAGCTTTCGGGCGGCGAGCGCCAGCGGGTGGCCATCGCCCGCGCGCTCGCCAACGGCCCCTCCATCCTCCTCGCCGATGAGCCGACCGGGTCGCTCGATGCCGCCTCCGCCGAGAGCGTGATGGACCTCTTCGACCGTCTCCGCCGCGAGCGCCATCTCACCATTCTCCTCGTCACCCACGACCCAACCGTCGCCGCCTGCGCCGACCGGGTGATCCACATGCGCGAAGGGCGGCTCCTGGGAGAGGGCGAGGCGATACCGGCTGCGCGCGTGCTCATCCCGCCGCGGGAGCGCCAGGCAGTCCGCGAAGCCGGCTCGTAGCAGAGGCGTTGGTGACACTGCCGGTGCCAAATGCTCTTGCGGGGTTGCCCACCGGGGCGAACAATGCGGCGGTGAGTGAGGCCCAACCACCGGCCCCGGGGCGGATCGATGGGCGCCGCGCTTCCCGCGAGCGCAACCGCCTGGCCGTCGTCGATGCCCTGCTCGACCTCTACGCCGAGGGCAACCTGCGCCCCGGCGCCGACCTCGTCGCCGAGCGCTCCGGCGTCTCGCGCCGCTCCGTCTTCCGCTACTTCGATGACCGCGACGACCTGGACCGCACGGCCTTCGAGCGGCAGCAAGAGCGCGTCTGGCACCTGGTCGAGATCCCGCAGGTGGGCGAGGGCCCGCTCGCTGGCCGGATCGGGCGGATTGCCGCGCAGCGGGTTGCATTGTTTGGTGCGCTCGGGCCGGCTGCCCGTGTGGCCCGCCTGCGGGCTCCGTTCCACCCGGTCATCGCGGAGCAGCTCGAACAGAGCCGCCAGCTCTACGCGCTCCAGGTCGAACTCCAGTTTGCACCCGAGCTCGACGCCCTGGAGCCCGGGACCCGGGCCGAAGTCCTGGCGGCCGCCGATGCCGCCTGCTCGTTCGAGCTGTACGACCTGCTATCGGCGCGCGGCCTGGGCCCGGAGGCTATCGCCGGCGTGATCCGGCGCACGCTCACGGGCCTCCTCGAAGGCCCGGCGGCCTGCCGCTGAGCCGGGACCCGGGGCGGCCACCCGCCCGCGTGTGAACCGGGCGCCCGCGGCCGGGAGCACCGGTCGAGGCTCCTACCGCGCGACCACCCGGTTGTACCGTTCGAGCTCGTTCGTGGCCTCGCGCGCGGCCTTTTCGAGCGCCTGCTCGGGCGTGGACCGTCCGAGCACCATCTCCTCTATGGCCGTCGCGATGGCGGCGCGCACCTGCTGGGAGGGTCCCATCAGTGCGCCCTGGGTGGCCCGGGTGTTCGGCGTCGTCTCGAGCTCGGCGGCGAGCACGCGGAACTGCGGGTAGCTCCTGTACAGCTCCTGCACCGTTGGCGTCTGGATGCTATCGGCGCGCAGAGGGAAGTACCCGCTCCCGGCGTGCCACTTCGCCTGCGATTCGGTGTTGACCAGGAACTTCGCCAGCCGCCAGGCCGCTTCTTCCTTCGCGGTCTGGCCGGTAGCGGGAATCCAGAGCGACGCGCCACCGATGACGAGACCCCGGCCGCCCGGCGTGGGCGCGGGGAGCGCACCGGCCGCGAGCTCCAGCCCGAGGCTCGGGTTCGATTCGAGGAAATCGACGACGGAGCGCAGGTTGGCGGAGCTCTGGATGGCGATGGCGGCGCCGCCATCGGGGTTCACCAGCGAGAGCAGCGCGTCCGGACCCGCGGGGTTGATGCCAACATTGAGGATGAGGCCGCTCTTCACGCCCTCGGCCCACCACTTGAACACGCGCAGCCCTTCGGGCGAGTTGAACACCGCCTCGGTGGCGCGGCCATCGCGGCCGTTGCCATTGTTCACAAGGAGCGCATCCTGCTTGGCGAGCCATTGCTCGAAGTACCACGACGAGATGTCCATGGCCAGGCAGTGACGCTTGATGCGGTTGCCCTCTTTGATCATGAGCGCTTCGCATGCCCTCGCGAGCTCATCGAAGTCCTTCGGGGGCTTCGCCGGGTCGAGGCCGGCGGCGCGCCACGTCTTCGCGTCGTAGAACATGATCGGGTTGGACACGTTGAACGGCATCGAGACCAGCGAGCCATTAAGGGTGTAGTAGTCCCGCACCTGGGGCAGGAATGCCGAGATGTCGAACTTGTCGCGGTTCACGAACTCCTGGATGGGCACCGTCTTCTTGCTGTCGACCATCGTCTGGGTGAGCACGTCTTCGAGCTGGACGAGCGCGGGCGCATCGGGGGCGTTGATGCCGAGCGCAACCAGCTTGTTGAACGAGTCGGTGTAGGAGCCCTGGAACACCAGGTTCACGGAGATGTTCGGCTCGGCCGCGTCGAACTCCTTCACCAGCGCCTCGAGCGCCGTCGCGTTGGAGGCGGTCATCGAATGCCAGAAGTCAATCGTCACCGGGCTGGTGATATCGAACGGCGGGCGGGCGGGCACGGAGGTGGGCGTGGCCGCGGGGGTGCCGGGCCCGGGGGTCTCCCCGCCGTTGTCGTCGTCGCCGCAGGCTGGAAGCAGGAACAGGGCAAGGGCAGCGAGAAGGGCGGGGACGAACAAAGCGAGCCGGCGCATGGGTGCCTCCTAACCTTTGACCGCGCCTGCGGTCAGACCTCGGACGAGCTGCCGCTGGAAGACGAGCAGCAGGATGAGCGTGGGCAGGAGCGCGATGATCGTGCCTGCCATGACGACGTTCACGCGGTCGATTTCGCCGCGGCTCAAGAGTGCCAGGCCGATTTGGACGGTGCGGTAGTCATCGTTATTGGTAACGAGGAGCGGCCAGAGATACTGGTTCCAGGCCGAGAGGAACGAGAACACGGCCAGCGAACCGATCGCCGGGCGGGCGAGCGGGATGCCCACGGCCCAGAGGAAGCGCAGGTGGCCATAGCCATCCATGGCGGCGGCATCGCGCAGCTCGGAGGGGATGGTCATGAACTGCTGGCGGAGGAGGAAGATGCCGAGCCCGGTCGCGGCGAAGGGCACGATCAGCCCCTGGTAGCTATCGAGCCAGCCAAACGACCGGACCGTCTGGAAGTTGGGCACGATCGAGACCTCCCAGGGGACCATGAGCGAGCCAATGAAGAGGGCGAAGATGAACGTCCGGCCGGGGAAGCGCATGCAGGCCAGGGCATAGCCGGCCAGCACCGAAGTGGCCACCTGCAGCACGGTGATCCCGGTGGCCATGATGAAGCTGTTGACCAGGTACCGCCCCATGGGCACGGTGTCCCAGGCATCGCCGAAGCTGCCGATGCCAAAGCCTTTTGGGAGCACATTCGGCGGGTAGGAGGCGACTTCCCCGGAGGGAAGCAGCGCGTTGATGACCGCCAGGTAGACCGGCCCAAGGACGATCGCCGAGCCGAAGAGCAGCAGGCCGTAGGTGCCAAGCAGACGGAAGGCGCGGCCAGTCACCGGTAGTAGACCCTCCCGCGGACAGCCCAGAACTGGAGGGCAGTCAGCATGGCGATGATCGCGAAGAGCAACAGCGACTGGACGCTCGCGCCG
The DNA here is from genome assembly GCA_964648195.1 of uncultured Anaerolineaceae bacterium. Lineage (GTDB taxonomy): Bacteria > Chloroflexota > Dehalococcoidia > Tepidiformales > Tepidiformaceae > Amarobacter. The sequence goes on from CAZYLL010000002.1 coordinate 234,158, forward strand.
CCAACGTCGCGGAAGCGGAAGGCATCCTCGTAGATCGCGTAGACCATCACGCGGGTTTCGCCCAGGGGACCGCCGCGCGTGAGGACATCGATCTGGCCGAAGGTCTGCAGCGCCGAAATGGTGGAGACGACCGCGACGAAGAGGAGCGATGGCGAGAGCAACGGCAGCGTGATGCGGAAGAAGATCCGCAGGCGGCCCGCGCCATCCATCTGGGCGCTCTCGTAGAGCTCTTCGGGGAGGCCCTGGAGGGCGGCCAACAGGACGATGGTGGTAAAGCCGATGCCGATCCAGACCGAGGTGAGGCCAACGGCGAAAAGCGCCCATCGCGGGTCCTTGAGCCACGAAATGGGAGTGCCCCCGGCCTCGCGGATGAGCCAGTTGAAAATGCCGTTCTGGGGGTTCAGGAGGAGCGTCCAGGTGACCGCGGCGATGGCCACGGAACTCGCCAGCGTGGAGCTGAAAATCGTCCGGAAGACGACGATACCGCGCACGCGCTGGTTCGCGAGAAGCGCGAGGAAGAGTCCGAGCACGATGCCCAGGGGAACGACGATGAGGACGAACTTCGCGGTCACCCAGAGGCTCTTGCGGAAGTCGTCGTCGTCGAGCACGCGGCGCCACTGGTCGAGGCCGACGTAGATATCGCCGCCACCGAAGGGGCTGGTTTCGTGGAGGCTCAGATAGGCAGCTCGCCCCAGCGGATAGAACTGGAAGACAGCAAAGACGATGGCTGCGGGCGCGATGAGCGCCAGGGCGAGCAGCCATTCGCCCGGCGAGGATTCGTACCTGGCGGAGAGGCGGTCCACGAGGCGCTTCACGGGATGCGCTCCCCGGTACGTGTATCGAAGAAGTGCAGGTCGCCGGGGGCACACCAGAACGGGATGGATTCGCCGGGAGTGGCCCTGACATGGCCCGGGGCGACGGCGACGAAGCTCGTCTCGCCCGCGGCGCACTCCAGGTTGACCTGCGCCCCGAGGTGCTCGGCGACCTGCAGCGGCGCGCTAAAGGCGAGGGCGGCCGGGCCTTCGGGCACACCGATGTGAAGCGCCTCGGGCCGGAAGCCGAGGGCGAGCGTCCCGGGCGCGCCCGGCGGCACGTGAGCACCATGAAGCCGGATCTCGCCGCCGGCCGATTGGAACCCCGTGGCCGTGCGCTCGATCGGGACGATGTTCATTGGAGGGCTGCCGATGAACCCCGCGACGAACAGGTTCGCCGGGCGGTCGTACACCTCCTGCGGCCGGCCGACCTGCTGGAGCCGCCCTGCGGCGATGATCGCGACGCGCTGTCCGAGCGTCATCGCCTCGACCTGGTCGTGCGTGACGTAGACGGTGGTGGTCTGGAGATCTTCGTGGAGGCGGGCGAGTTCGCGGCGCGTTTGGACGCGCAGCTTGGCATCGAGGTTCGAAAGAGGTTCGTCCATCAGGAAGGCGACCGGCCGGCGGACGATCGCCCGGGCGAGCGCGACTCGCTGGCGCTGGCCCCCGGAAAGCTGTCCGGGCCGCCGGTCGAGCAGGCCATCGATGCCCAGGCGGCGGGCCGTGGCGGTCACGGCCTCCTTCAGCTCGTGGCGGCTCAGGTCCCGGCGCCGGATGCCAAAGGCGATGTTGTCGAACACGGACATGTGGGGATAGAGCGCGTAGCTCTGGAAGACCATCGCCAGGTCCCGGTCTTTGGGGGCGACCCCGGTCACATCGCGGCCCGCGATGTAGACGGTGCCGGCGCTGGGGCGTTCGAGCCCGGCGATCAGCCGCAACACGGTCGACTTGCCGCAGCCGGATGGCCCGAGGAGGACGAGGAACTCGCGGTCCTCGATCTGCAGGCTCACAGATTCAACGGCGACAACCGCTCCAAACGTACGGGTCACGCGATCGAGCCGGATCTCAGCCATGGTCCCCGGTTGCCCACCCCTTCGGTCGCGTAGCATCCACGCGGGCCCAGCGCCAGTTTACGGCCCAACGTCGGCAATTCACCGTCCGAAGGGCGAAGCGGCGGGCGCGCGAACGTGAGGGCTGTCACACAGCGGGGGAGATTGACGGGCCACCGCCAGCCGTGCGTTGCTACCGCCGTGAGTACGTTCGAGCCACGGGCCATCGGGTTGATCGGCGCCGGGAGGCTGGCAGCCGCGCTCGCGGCCGCGCTCCTCCGGGCGGGCTACCCGGTGAGCGCCATCGCCAGCGCCCGCATCGAATCCGCGCGGTCGCTCGCTGCTGCGCTCGGCTCCGAAGTGGCAGCAAGCGCTGACCCGCGCGATGTCGCTGCCGGGTGCGACGTGGTCTTCCTTGCCGTGCCCGACGGCGCGATCCGCCGGGTTGCGGAAGGGCTGGGCTGGCGCCAGGGCCAGGTGGTGGTGCACTGCAGCGGGGCCCTCGGCCCGGGCGAACTCGCGGCGGCAAGCGCCGCTGGTGCGGTGGCAGCGTGCTTCCATCCGCTCCAGACGTTCCCTTCGCGCACCCCAGAGCCCGCCCGCTTCGAGGGCATCTTCTGCGGCGTGGAAGGGGCCGAACCGGCCGGCTCATGGCTCGAACAGCTGGCCCGGGACCTCGGGGCGCGGCCGTTCCGGCTCGATGGCGTCGACCGTGCGGTGTACCACGCCGCCGCCGTGGTCGCCTCGAACCACGTCATCGCCCTGGCGAGCGCGGCCACCAGGCTCTGGGCGCTGGCCGGGCTGCCCGCGGAACCGGGCCGGGAGGCGCTCGCGCCGCTCCTTGTGGCCGCCGCGAATAATGTCGCGCGGATGGACCTGGCCGCGGCGCTCACCGGGCCGGTCGCCCGGGGTGATATTGCCACGATGGCTCGCCACCTGGAGGCACTGGAACGCGACCCCGAACTGCGTGAGCTCTACCGCCGACTTTCGAACGAACTGTTGAGGCTTCCCCTGGGCCACGACGAGGCCACCGCCGGGCGATTGCGCGAACTCCTGGCCGGGCCGGGAGGGGAGACGGCGGCGCGGCCGGCCAACAGGTGACCGGCCGCGCCAGGGGCGAGGAGAACGCCTGGATCAGGTGACGGCGGGCGCCGGGACTTCGACCGCGGGGGCACAACCAGGCGCCGCGCCGCCTTCGACGTGAACCTTCGGGAGCCATTCGAGCCAGCGCGGGAAGTACCAGTTCCAATCGCCGAAGAGCTCCATGCTCGCAGGGACCAGCACCATCCGGATGATGGTGGCGTCGAGGATGACGGCGACGGCGAGGCCGAAGCCAACCTGCTGGAAGACCACCAGTTCGCCCGAAGCCATACCCGCGAACACCACCACCATGATGAGCGCGGCGCCGGTGATGATCCCGGCAGTGGTCCGCAGGCCGTGCGCCACCGATGCCGTGTTGTCGCGCGTCCGGTCGTAGTGTTCCTTAATGCGGCTGAGCAGGAACACGTGGTAGTCCATCGAGAGTCCGAAGAGGATCGCAAACAGGAAGAGCGGCAGCCACGACTCGATGACCGGCGCCTCGCGCAGGCCGAGCAGGCTCCCTCCGGCACCCTCCTGGAAGACCAGCACGATGATGCCATAGGCCGCGCCCACCGAGAGCATGTTCAGAGCCACGGCCTTGAGCGGCACCACAACCGACCGGAAGACCAGCAGCAGGAGCAGGAAGCTCGAGCCCAGGACGGCCGCGAACACGAGTGGCAGGTGGTCGCGCTGCGCCTCAACCGCGTCCGCCGCCTCGGCGGTGGGCCCGCCGACCAGGACGCGTGCCTCGACGCCCGCGAAGGCCGCCGGGATGTACTCGCGGCGCAGGCGTTCGAGCGCCTGGCCGGAAGCATCGCTGGAGAAATCGCCGGGCATGGCGACGCTGAGCAAGACGAGGTCGCCGCCGGCGTTCGTCTCGAGCACCTGCTCGCCGAAGAAGGGGTCGGCTTCGAGGCTGGCCGCGAGCCGGGCAAGCGCATCCTGGACTGCCGGCGAGCCGGGGTGCGGCGAATCGATGACCACGTCGGCGGTGAGCACGCCACTGGAAAACTCGGCGTTGACGACATCGAAGGCGTGGCGCGTTTCGCTGTCCCCGGGCAGGGAGCTGATGCCCACGCTGCCGAGGTCCATGCGGAACACCGGCAGGGCGGCCGCCACCAGGAGCGTGCCGCTCACCGCGACGCTCACCACTGGCCGGGCGGTGACTGCCTCCGCGATGCGGTCCGAAAGACCACGGCCACTGGCAGTGCGGAGCCGCCGCGAGGCGAAGGGGAGGCTCAACCAATTCACGCGGTCGCCCAGCAGCCCCAGGATCGCGGGCAACAGCGTGAGCGAAGCGAGCACCGTGGTGGCGACCACGAGCATCGCGCCCACGGCGAAGCTGCGGAAGGTCGCGTCAGGCATGATGAACATGCCGGAGAGGGCGATGGCGACGGCCATGCCAGAGAAGAGGACCGTTCGGCTGGCGGTCGAACCGGCGGCGACGACGGCATCGACCTTCGGGAGCCCGGCGATTCGCTCTTCGCGGAACCGGTGGACGATGAACAGCGAATAATCGATGCCCACAGCCAGCCCAATCATCGTGATGATGAAGACCACGAAGTTCGACATCTCCATCGTGTTGCTCACAAGCGCCGTGGCGCCGGCGGCAACGAAGATCGAGAGCAGGGCCAGGAGGATGGGCAGCCCCGCGGCCACGGCTGCGCCGAAGACGATGAGCAGGATGACGAGCGCCACACCGATCCCGATGAGCTCGCCCTGTGCGAGCGTCTCCTCGAGCAGCGTTGACATCTCACCTTCCACGCTGCCGAAGCCGACCGTGGTAACACGGAAGCCATCGCGGCCGTCGGCCCGCTGGACCGCTGCAACCAGTGGCCCGGCGGAAACCGCCGCGTCGGAGATATCGCCTGTAAGGGTGACCGGGATGAGGACCGTGTGGCCATCGCGCGACACGAGCGCTTCGGCGCCGTCGCGATAGCTGGCTACGGCTTCGACCTCCTCGAGGGCGCGCAGGTTGAGCACCAGGTCATCGACAAAGGCCGCGAACGCTGGCTCGCTGGCTACCGCATGCGGCGATTCGACGACCACGAATTCCTCGGGGGGAGTCTCCTGGCGCAGACGCTGATCGATCAGGTCGCGTGCGCGGGTCGCCTCGGTGCCCGTGGTGGAAGGGCTGGCGTCGAGGCTCATGGTGCCGGCGGCGAAATAGGCCGCCACGAGGAGCACGGCCCACGCGCCAAGCATGCGCCAGGGATGGAGCGCGGCGGATCGAGCCAGCCTGCCGGTGAAGGGCGCTCCTGTGTGACTGGCGCCGGGATGAGTGGCCTTGCCTGGCCGGTGCGAATCAGATGCGTTCTTCATCGCCATCCTCCTGGAGGTGATGCCTCCACGGTGGCGCATGGCAGCGCCCGCTTCGTCGCCACTGGTATCGATTTGCGCTCGGCCCCGGGGATGATTGGTCTCTCGTCCGGGAGGATGACGCTTCCCGGACGGGGATGTCATAGTCTCGACCCATGCGCTGGATCGAGAGGATGGTGCGGGGGTACTGGCTGGAGGCGGGCGCGGCGCTCGCGGCGGCCGATGTCGGGCTCGAGGTGGCGCTGCGCCGCGGGGCCGAGGGAGCCCCGACGGTGAGCCCGTGGTTTGGCGTGCCGGCAGCCGCGGTTATGGTGCTCGCACTGGCCGCGCGGCGGCCCTTGCCTTTCGCCGCGCCGGCCCTGGTCTGGGTGCTGGCGGCGGCGCTTTCGTTTATCGATGGCCGGCTGGTGGTGTTCAGCGTGAGCGCCTCGCTGGCAGGCCTGGTGGCAGCGTTCCTGCTGGGCAACCTGGCCGATGCAACGAAGGCGCGCGCGGGACTCCTCGTGGTGCTGGGAGGGGCCGCGATGGTGGTGTACAACACTCCGGACGACGATCCCGGGAGTTATGTCTTTATGCCGGCGCTCTTCGCGATGGCGTGGGTCGGCGGCCTGGCACTCCAGCAGCGCGCGGCCCGGGCCGATGCGGCCGAATTGCGCGCGGCGCTCCTGACGCGGGACCGCGAGGAGGCGACGCGATCGGCGATCGCCGAGGAGCGGTCCCGCATCGCGCGCGAACTCCACGACGTGCTCGGCCACAGCGTCAGCGTCATGACCATCCAGGCCTCGGCCGTGCGGCGAATGTTGACGCCCGGACAGGACAAGGAGCGGGAGGCGCTCCTCGCGGTGGAGCAGACCGGGCGCGAGGCCCTCGCCGAGATGCGGCGCCTGGTGGGCATCCTCCGGCCGGGCGAGGGTGGTCCCGGGCTCGAGCCCCAGCCCGGCCTGGGGCAGGTCCCAAAGCTCGTGGCCCAGGCGCGCGAGCTCGGGCTGGCGGTCGACCTGCGCGTGGAGGGCGAGCCGGTGCCACTTCCACCTGGCATCGACCTCACGGCCTACCGCCTGGTACAGGAGGGGCTGACCAATGCGCGCAAACACGCTCACGCCAGCCATACGGAGGTGACGTTGCGTTACAACGGCGGCGGCCTCGAAGTCGAGGTGTGCGACGACGGCAGGGGGGCCGCGGTCTCGCACGAAGGCGGCCACGGGCTCATCGGCATGCGCGAGCGCGTTGCGATCTACGGCGGTGAGTTCGAGGCAGGCCCCCGTAAGGAAGGCGGCTACCGTCTGCGTGCCCGCCTCCCGGTGCAGCCATGAACGCCATCCGGGTGCTGGTGGTCGACGACCAGGCGCTGGTGCGCGCGGGCTTCAAGATGATCCTGGATGCCGAACCGGGCTTCGAGGTGGTGGGTGAGGCAGGCGATGGCCTCGAGGCAGTAGAAGCCGCGAACCGCCTGAGGCCCGACGTGGTCCTGATGGACGTGCGCATGCCGAACCTGGACGGGATCGCTGCGGCGCGCCGGATTGTCGAGAGCGGTGTGCGGTCGAAAGTGGTGATGCTGACCACGTTCGATATGGACGAGTACGTCTTCGAGGCGTTGCGGGCGGGGGCGAGCGGGTTCCTCTTGAAGGACGTGCCCCCCGAGCGGTTGGTCGCGGGCATCCGCGGAGTGGCGTCTGGCGAGGCACTGCTGGCGCCGTCGGTCACGCAGCGGCTGATCGAGACCTACGTGGGGCGCGGGTCCGCAAAGGCTCCACCGCAAACCATCGAGGAGCTGACCACGCGGGAACGCGAAGTGCTGGAGCTGCTGGCGCGTGGGCTTTCGAACGCCGAAATCGCCGAAACGCTGGTGGTGAGCGAGACGACCGTGAAGACGCACGTCGCGCACGTCCTGGACAAGCTGGACCTGCGCGACCGGGTGCAGGCGGTGGTGTTCGCCTATGAGTGCGGGCTGGTGCGCCCGGGCGAACGCCCCGGCTCCTGAGTCCCGGCGGATTCGAGGGATGGGCGGCTCATCTGCTACCCTTCGGGTGGAGTGCCCTCGTAGCTCAACGGATAGAGCATCTGACTTCGGATCAGAAGGTTGTGGGTTCGAGTCCTACCGAGGGTACCAACCCCGTCACTTTGCAGCTGAAGGCAGCGAGCACAGCGCCTCCTGTCGCCGCGAGGGGGATTGTCCACACCCGGCAGCACCATGCGCGGGGCGGGTCTATCCAGCCGTGCAAGGTCGACCAGGAGAGCGAACAGCGCGGCCAGGCCGAGTTCGAGGCCCTCGCAGCGCTGAGCGAGTCAGACCTCTGCGCATCGCTGCCGGCCGGCCGGGAGACACCTGGCGCACCCGTTCCCGGGGCGGTTCGAGCGGCAGTTCAGGGTCGCAGCACGCGATCCCCGGGCGCACTTCGCGCTGGCTTCCGCCGCCGTGAACTGCCCGCCGGGGAGTGCCAACGGATAGTTAACACGCCGATGCGACCCTCGCGGCGAACCAGGAAAGGACGACCCTTTGCAGAACACAGCAACCGCAAGCGGATTTGAGAGTTCGGTTCTCCGCCAGCTCTCGACGCTCGACCGTTTTCTTCCCGCCTGGATTGGCCTTGCGATGGCTGTTGGCCTGGCCCTGGGCCGCCTCTTCCCCGACCTGAACGACCAGCTCGACAGGGTGAAGATCGACCAGACGTCGTTACCCATCGCCATCGGCCTGCTGGGGATGATGTACCCGGTCCTGGCGAAGGTGCGCTACGACCGCCTGCGCGAAGTGACCGCGGACAAGCCGATGGTGGCCTCCTCGCTCGTGCTGAACTGGCTCATCGGGCCAGCGCTGATGTTCACGCTGGCGTGGGTGTTTCTGCCGGATCTGCCGGAGTTCCGCACCGGCATCATCCTGGTGGGGCTCGCCCGCTGCATCGCGATGGTCCTGATCTGGAACTCGCTGGCCTGCGGCGACACGGAGGCCGGGGCGGTCCTGGTGGTGCTCAACTCGGTCTTCCAGGTGGCCGCCTATGCGCTGCTCGGCTACTTCTACCTCGAGACGCTGCCCGGCTGGCTGGGGCTCGAAGAGACGGCGGTCGACTTCGTGCTGTGGGACATTGCGAAGTCCGTCCTCATCTTCCTCGGCGTCCCGCTCGTGCTGGGCGCCCTCACGAGCATCATCGGCCGGCGAAAGAAGGGCGACGCCTGGTACGAGCAGCAATTCCTCCCCCGCATCGGGCCGTGGGCGCTCTATAGCCTGTTGTTCACGATCGTGGTGCTGTTCGCGATCCAGGGCGACGCCATCACCTCGCAGCCGCTCGACGTGGCCCGGATCACGGTCCCCTTGCTGGCGTATTTCGCGGTGATGTGGACGGTTTCGTTCGTGTGGGGCCGCGCCCAGGGGCTCGACTACCCGCGCACGGCGACGCTCGCCTTCACGGCCGCCGGCAACAATTTCGAGCTTGCGATCGCCGTCGCCATCGGGACATTCGGCGTGACATCGGGCCAGGCCCTTGCGGGGGTGGTCGGTCCGCTTATCGAAGTGCCGGTGCTGGTAGCCCTGGTGTACGTGGCCCTCTGGGCGAGGCGGCGGTTCTTCGTGGACTCGACCAGCCCGTCGCCTGCCTAGCTCACCCCCGGGGCAAGATCCCCTGGAGCCTCGAAAGGCGCCACCCCACACGTCTGACACCGGGAGTCGGCTACCAGGGCACCGGGCGTGCCCGTAGGCGCGCCCGGTATGTTTCGGCCGGTCAGATTGGGCGGAACACCGGGATCGGGTAGTCGCCGCTGTCCTGTTTCTCGAACTCGACCCGCACGCGCTGGTCGATCTTGACCTGCGCCGTTGGGTCGCCATCGACGAGCACGTTCGTGAGCATGCGGAAGCCTTCATCGAGGTCGACGTAGGCGACGGCGTAGGCGCCGAGCTCCTGGAATCCCGGGATGCGGTTCTGCATCACCACCGAGAAGGTGTAGACGGTGCCCTCGCCCTTCGAGACCTTCCAGGTGAGGTTGCGGCCGCCGCACTTCTGGCAGTGGGCCGTGGGGTAGAAGTTGACGACGTTGCAGTCGTTGCAGGTCTGGTAGCGAAGCTCGCCTTCCTTCACGCCGTCCCAATAGTGCTTCGTATCCGGCTCGGGGAAGTGCGGTTGCGGTCGATTCGGCATCTTCGGGCTCCTTTCTGTGCCTTGGCCTAGTCGGCGGCGAGGATGACGGTGCCGCCCGTGTGGGTGGCGCCGAGGAGGCCACCATTCCCGTGGGCGACAGCCAGCTTTGCGCCGGGCACTTGCGAGGTGGATTCGCCGCGGAGCTGGCGGGTGGCTTCCAGCAGGAGGAAGAGCCCGCGCATGCCCGGGTGGTTCGATGAGAGGCCGCCGCCATCGGTGTTCAGGGTGAGGCCCGGCCGGTCGAACGCCACGTGGCCATCGCCGACGAACTGGCCCGCTTCGCCCTTCTTGCAGAAGCCCAGGTCTTCGAGGCAGACCGCGACGGTGATGGTGAACGAGTCGTAGATCATCGCGATGTCAATCTCATCCGGGGTGACGCCTGCCTGGGCGAAAGCGGCCGGGCCACTCTGGGCGGCCGCGCTGATGGTGATATCGCCGCCGTTTTCGCGGTACTTCGTGGCCTCGCCGGTCCCGATGATCCAGACGGGCTTCTTCTTGATGTCGCGCGCGACTTCGGGCGAGACGAACACGGCCGCCCCGCCGCCGTCCGAGACCATGCAGCATTCGAGGAGCCGCAGGGGTGAGGCCACCATGCGCGATTCGAGCACGTCGGCCACGGTGATGTTGTCGACCTTCACGAACTGGAGGTCGGTCATTGCCCTGACGGCCTCGGGGTTGCGCATGGCGTGCTTGCGGGTGGCGACCGAGATCTCGGCAAGCTGCTCGTTGGTGGTGCCGTACTGGTACATGTGCCGCTGCTTCACCATGGCGTAGTTGCTGATGAGGGTGGAGCCGTAGGGCGCTTCCATGTTGGTCTGCCACGAAGCGCCGCCGAAACGCCCGCCCGTGCCGATGGCCATCCGGCTGGAGGCGGCGGTGGAGCCATAGGTGGTGACGGCGACCTTGACGCGGCCAGCGGCGATATCGCGCAGGGCATGGGCAGCGTGGAATTCGTAGGACGACCCGCCGACCTGGGTGGTATCGATGACGCGGGGCTTTAGGCCGAGGTATGCCGCGAGACCGAGCCCGCCGCCGCCTTCGCCGTCGCCGGCATCGTAGAGGCCGTCGACATCGCTCCACTTGAGGCCGGCGTCGTCGAGGGCGGCCTTCAGCGAAGCGGCTTTGATCTGCATGGCGGAGACGCCCGGCGCGACGCGCAGGGGGTATTCGTGGATGCCGGCGATGGCCGCCTGGCGAGCCTGACTCATGAACCGTTCCTCCTCAGCGTTCGCCGTGCCGGCCGCCGCACGCGGTTGCAGGGCCCGCCCTGGCCTCGCTCTCGCGCGTTGGACGTGGGACACGGCTTGTCCGCTCAGCCGCGCAAGGATAGCGTACTCCGATGCGGATCGGGCTAATCGCCGACACCCACCTCCCCTCGCTCGTACGCTCGCTCGATGAACTCGGCCCGCAAATCGCCGAAGTCCTCCAGGGCGTCGACCTGATCCTGCACGCCGGGGACGTCACCGCGCCGTCGGCCGTCGATTGGTGCGCCCAGTTCGCGCCGGTGCTCATCGCCGAGGGCAACAACGACCTCTTCGACGACGCGCGCATGGCCCGGAAGCAGCTGCTGGACATCCACGGCTGGCGCATCGGGATGGCACACGAACTCCGGCCGGAGTCGCGGCCGATCGAGCAAATCCTCCGATCGTCGCTCGATGGTGAACGGGTCGACATCCTCATCGGCGGCGACACCCACGTCGAGCGCCTGGAGTTTCGCGAGGACGTGCTGCTGATCAACCCGGGCAGCCCGATCCTGCCGCACCACCTTTCGACGCGGCTCGGCACGCTGGGGGTGCTCCAGGTCAGTCCCTCGAAGGTACGTGGCGAAATCGTGGTGCTCGGCCACAGCGAGGGCGCGCCGAACCCCTGCCGGGCGATGACCATCGAGGTCGCGGCGGCGGCCCTCACCCGGCACGGTGGCGGTTTCGGGCCGGCTGAAGCTGCGCTCTAGCGGACCCCGGCCCACGCGCCCGGCGCCGCTGACCTGTAGGCTCTTGCTCCAGGTACTCACTCACCTGGGGGCAGCATGGAACCACTGACACTCACCGGCCTCGAAGGCAAGGTCGCCGTCGTTACGGGCGCCGGGCGCATGCGCAGCATCGGGCGGCCGATTGCCGTCGAAATGGCGCGCGCCGGCTGCAAGGTCGTGCTCACCGGCACGGGCCGCCCGCCGCAGCAGTACCCGGACGACGAGAAGGCGGCGGGCTGGCGCGACATCGACTCGGTTGCCGGCGAGATCGAGGCATTCGGCGGGTCCGCGCTCCCGGTCGTGTCGGATGTAAGCGACGAGAAGGAGGTGCGGGCGCTGCTCGACCGGACGCTCGCGAAGTTCGGCCGGGTCGACTTCGTTGTCAACAACGCGGGGGCGGCGCGGGGCCGGGACCGCGTGCCGGTGGTGGACATGCCGATCGACGCCTGGGACACCGTCATCCGGGTGAACCTGCGAGGCACGTTCCTCATGTCAAAGTTCTTCGGGCAACACCTGATCGACGCAGGGCACGGCGGGAGCATCGTGAACATCTCGTCGATCGCCGGGAAGCTGCTGCCGCCGAACACGTCAGCCTATGCAGCCAGCAAAGCCGGCATCCAGGCGCTCACGGCCTCGATGGCGCAAGAGGTTGGCCAGTTCGGCATCCGCGTCAACGCGATCTGCCCGGGACTGGTGGATACCGTTCGGATCGACGACATCCGGGGGACGCCGGCGTGGGACCAGGCGACCGCCCGGATCGCGTTGCGGCGGATGGGCCGTGGCGAGGAGATCGCCTGGGCGGTGATGTACCTCTGCAGCGACCAGGGGGCATGGTTCACCGGCCAGTCGATCAACCTGGATGGTGGCCACGCTGTGCAGCACTGAGGCCCCGGAGCCGGGATTGCCGGGGTAACCACCGAAATTGTCGCGTTATTGTCGCGCGCGCGTAACGCGCTCTTTTCTTGCACGTACTAAGTCGCGAGATCGGTGGCGGGATGGATCTTGCACGGGCCGAGCGCTTCGTCCGCAGCCGAAGACGCGAACCCGCAGAACCGCCCGAATGATTCTCGACGGGGGCCGGCGCCTCGACACGCCGGCCCCCACCTTTTCCCCGCGGCAGGTGCATGGGCCCTGCGTTCCCTGTCATACTCCCCGCATCGAATGGAGGCTGGCAGTGGAGTTCGAATTCTCTCCCGATCAAGAAGCGTTCCGGCAGCGGGTGCAGCAGTTCATCAAGGAGAACTGGACGCCCCCGCCACCAATGGCCCGCCCGGGCGACGACGTGACGAACGCGGCGGAGCGCGAATACGAAAAGCGGCTGGCGCGCAACGGCTGGCTGACGATGGCCTGGCCGAAGGAGTATGGCGGGCTCGGGGCCAGCCACATGGAGCAGCTCATCTTCCGCGAGGAAAGCGCCTACGCGGGGGCGCCGGGCGGCGGCGGCCAGGGCATCAGCATGGTGGGGCCCTGCCTGATGGTGCACGGCACCGAGGAACAGAAGCGCGAGCACCTGCCGAAGATCGCCTCCGGCGAGGTGCACTGGGGCCAGGGCTTCAGCGAGCCGGGCTCCGGCTCCGACCTGGCTTCCCTCCAGACCCGCGCGGTCCGCGATGGCGATGACTTCATCATCAACGGCCAGAAGATCTGGACCTCGGGCGCCCACCACGCCGACTGGTTCCACGTGCTCACGCGCACAAACCCCGATGCGCCGAAGCACCGCGGTATCTCGTATTTCCTCATCGATGCGAAGAGCGCGGGGATTACCGTCCGGCCGCTCATCAACATGCTCGGCGACCACGAGTTCAACGAGGTGTTCTTCGAAGACGTGCGGGTGCCCGCTTCGAACATGCTGGGCGAAGAGAACCGCGGCTGGTATGTGGCTACCACGCTCCTCGACTTCGAACGCTCCGGCGTCAACTGGTCGGCCGCGGGCCGGCGCCAGGTAGAGGAGCTGACCGCCTTTGCGAAAGACACGCGCGGCCCACGGGGGCGCCTGATCGACGACGCCGGTGTACGGAACGGGCTCGCCAACCTGCGCATCGAGGTCGAAGTCAGCCGCCTGCTGAGCTACCAGGTGGTGTGGATGCAGAGCCGCGGGAAGATCCCCAACTACGAAGCGTCGATGTCCAAGGCCTTTGGCAGCGAGCTCGGCCAGCGTATCGCCAACTTCGGGATGAAGGTCATCGGGCTCAACTCCCAGCGTATCGATGCGAACGACCCCGGGGCGCCGCTGCGGGGAGCGTTCGGCCGGGCCTACATGCGGACTGTGCCGGGCACCATCGCTGCCGGGACCAGCGAGGTGCAGCGCAACATCATCGCCACGCGGGGGCTGGGCCTGCCTCGCGGCTAACCGTCCCGGCAGGTGACGCCGATGGACGCTCAGGCGTGGCCGCGCAGCCGCGGGTCGTCGGCGTGGTCGGCAATTTCGAGGGCTGCCTCGACGAGCAGCTCGCAGCGCTCGCCGTAGCCCTCGAACCCTTCGCCCACCGTTTCGCCGGCGAGGTAGCGCGCGTGGATGCCCTCCACGATCACGGCGAGTTTGTAGTAGGCGAGCACCTCGTAGAACTCGATCCGCGAGACATCGCGGCCGCTCAGCCTGCCGTATTCAGCCACCAGCTCGGAGCGCGTGAGGAAGCCGGGGTGCGCAGTCGCGGCCGCCGTCGCGCGCGCGGCGATGTAGCGCGGCGGGTCGGTGACCTCGCCCCAGTAGCCGAGCGTGTAGCCGAGGTCCGAGAGCGGGTCGCCCAGCGTAGCCATCTCCCAATCGAGCACCGCGACCACCCGGCCCGGGTCGCCCGGGGCGAGCATCATGTTCCCGAGACGGTAGTCGCCGTGGACGATGGTGGGCGGCGGCGAATCCGGGATGGCGTTCTTCAGGCGCCGCATGAGCTCCTGGATGGCGGGAAGCGGGCGGGTTTCGGAACGCGCCCACTGTTCCGACCAGCGGCGCACCTGGCGTTCGAGGTATCCCTCAGGCCGGCCGAAGCCGGCGAGCCCGACCGCCTCGTAGTCGATCGCGTGGAGCTCGACGAGCGTCTCGACCAGTGCCCGGCTGAGCGCGCGGCGCTCCTCGATCGTGCTCGCGTAGCCTTCGGGCAGCTCCTCGGCGATGATCACGCCTTCGCGGTAATCCATCACGTAGAACGGGTAGTCGTTCACCGCCGGGTCTTCGCAGAGGGCGATGGGCCTGGGCGCGGGGAAGTCCACCCTTGCAAGGGCGCTCAACACCCGGAACTCGCGCGCCATGTCGTGCGCGGTCGGGAGCACGTGGCCGAGCGGTGGCCGCCGGAGGACCCAGGTGGCTGAACCCGAGTCGACCCGGTAGGTGAGGTTCGAACGCCCACCGCTGATGAGGGAGAACGTAAGCGGCGCATCGCCGCCGGGGACATTCCCGGCGAAGAAGCGGCTGACGTTCTCGTACTTGATTCCCGCCGGAACCTCGCTGCTCACCCGTTGAGTATAGCGGCACGGGCGGGCGGAGGGCTGCTGCCAAAACGTTCACCGCTGGCGGCGCGCTGACAGCTTTGATCAGAATTGCACGAATGGCGTTCGTGTGGCCTCATACCGTGCATACCGGATAAGTCCATCATTTTACGGTGCCCTATTGTTAGTTTCAGAAGATTTGCACGGTTTCTCTCTGTGTGCGTGGAACCTCGCCACCTTCGAACGCTCTGAGGCCGGCGGTGTGCGCGCCCTCGCCATCAGCGCCCACCCGGCCGCCGCGGTCGTCGAGACGTGCCAGCGGGTCGAGGCGTACACGTGGGGACCGGGCTGCACCTGCCAGGCCGACCGCCGGCTGCAGGGCTTCGATGCGGTGCTTCACCTGGCGGCGGTCGCCGCCGGCCTCGAATCGGCGGTGTTGGGCGAGGCGCAGGTCCTCGGCCAGGTGCGCGCCGGCCTCGAAACAATCCACGGGGGGCGGCGCCTTGTTGTCGATGTGGCGATCGCCGCAGCCCGGCAGCTCCGCGCCGAGGCAGGATTCGATGCGACCACGGGGCACCTGCTCGACCACGCGCTGCCCCTGGCGGGGCTACCCTCGCGCGGCGATGTCCTGGTGATTGGCGCTGGCGCCGCCGGGGCGCTGGTGGCCCGGCGGGCCCGCGACCTGGGCTTCCGGACGGTGGCGATCGCCTCGCGGCGCCCGGTCAACCCGCCTGCGAGGTTCGGGGCGGATCACTGGTTCGACCTGGCCGCCATGGCAGGCGCCGGGCCGTTCGACGTGGCCGTGGCCTGCCTGGGCTCGAATGCCCCGGAACTGCACGGGCGCGACCTGCCAGCCGCCCGGGCATACATCGACCTCGGCACGCCACCGAACATCTGCCGGCAGGTCTCCCGTGTTGTCCGCCTGGCCGATATCCTCGCGGCCCAGGGCGACAACCCTGCGGAGGCCAGGCATCGCGCCAGGCTGCGAGGGCGGCTCCGCGAAATCCTGGCGGCCCGCCTCGCGATGGCCGGGGAACGGTCGGACACGCCCATCGGGCGGATCCGCAGCGAAGTCGAACGGGTACGTCAGCGCGAGGCCGAGCGGATTGCCCGTCTCCACCCCGGCCTCTCACACGAGGCGATCGAGTCCATCACCCGGGGCCTGGTGAACCAGATCTTCCACCTGCCCTCGGAGCGGCTGCGCGCAATGGGAGATACGGAACTCGGGGAGCGGCTCGCCGACCTGTTCACCACGACGGAGGGCGCCCCATGACCACCGTCATCCCCGCGACCATGAGCGACCCGGTCAACGCCGCTATTCTCGCTATCTCGGAAGACCGTATCGCCGGCTTCCACCAGGACCCTTTCGCCGTCATCGCCGGGCAATGCGCATTGCCGGTGGAAGAGGTGTGCGAGCGGATTGCGGCGATGCTCGAGGCCGGCACGATTCGCCGGGTCCGGCAGACGCTCCTGGCTACGAACCTGGCGGAGGGGGCGCTGGCCGCCTGGAAGGTGCCTCCGGAGCGGCTGCAGGAGGCATTCGAAGACCTGTTCGAGAACGACCCCTTCTCGGGCCACGTGGTCATCCGTTCGGGCGAGCCCGGGAGCGCGGGAGCGGAGTACCGCCTCTGGACCACGCTCAAGGTGCCGCAGGGTTACTCGCTCAAGAAACACGCGGACTTCCTCGCCCGGCGGATCGGCGCCACGGCGCACCGCTTGATGCGGGCGCGGGCCCTGTTCGCGCTGGGCGTGGGGCACGTGCGGCGGCGAGGCCTCGAGCCCGGGGCACGCGCCGATGCGCCGGCCGAAGTGCAGTACCCGGCGGTGGCAGAGTTGAGCGAGCGCGAATGGCGCGTCCTCACCGAGTTGAAGCGCGAGTTCGAAGTGGCCGAGATTCGGCCAAACCCCTGGCAGGACCGCGCCCGGGCCGCCAGCGAGACGCTTGACGGCTTCTGCGAGGTGGCCCGGGGACTGGCCGACCGCGGTGTCATCGGCAGGTTCTCCACCTTCCTGGAGCACGTGAAGCCCACCGCGGGCGGTGAGCGGGCCACCCGCTACAACGCGCTCTTCCACTGGGCCGTGCCGCCCGGGCAGGAGATCGCGGCGGGCCGGGAGGTGGGCCGCCACCACGTCATCACCCATGCCTACTGGCGCGAAGGCGGGCCAGAGTTCCGCAACGTGAACGTGATGGCGGTCGCCCACGGCATGGAGAAGGACACGGTGCTCGCTCACAAGGCAGCGATCGACGCGCACCTCGCGGAGGCGGGCGTCGAGGTGACGTATACGAACGTCTTCTGGGGTGGGCGCAGCGAAATCAAGCCGTCGGAGGTCGCCCCGGCGGCCTACCGCGAATGGTGCATCGCCAACGGCATCGACCCGGAGGCCATGCGGGAGGAGGAATCCAGTGGAATATCGTGAATTGCGCGGCACGCCGCTGACCGTCTCAACGGTCGGGTTCGGCGTGTGGACCGTGGGGACGACCTGGTGGGGCGTGCACGACCGGGCGGAGGGCATCGCCCTGCTCCGCCGGGCGTTCGACCTGGGTATCACCTTCTTCGACACCGGCGATACCTACGGCAACGGCGAGGCGGAGACCATCCTCGCTGAAGCGCTTGGCAACGTGCGCGACCAGGTCGTCATTGCGACAAAGTTCGGCTACGACATCACCAACCACGACCCTCGCCCGAACCAGCGCGAGCGCCCGCAGGACTGGTCGCCGGCGTACATGCGCAGGGCGCTCGAGGCCTCTCTGCGCCGCCTGGGGACCGGGTGGATCGACTACTACCAGCTCCACAATCCGCGCATCGACGCCATCCAGCGCGCCGACTTGCTGGCCGAGCTCGAGAAGGCGAAAAGCGAAGGACTGATCCGGGCGTACGGCGTCGCGCTCGGCCCGGCGTTCGATCTCCGCCAGCGCGACGAGGGCATCGAGGCCGTGCGGCTGGGGATGCCGCCGCAGGTGATCTACAACCTCCTGGAGCAGGAGATTGGCGCGGGGATCTTCCCGCACGCGCGCGAACGCGGGATTTCGGTGCTCGTTCGGGTCCCCCACGCCTCGGGCCTGCTCGACGGTACGGCATCGCGCTCGACCGAGTTCCCCGAGGGCGACCACCGGCGCTGGCGCATCAACACGCCCGAAAAGCGCCAGCAGTGGGAAGAGGCCCTGGCGAAGGCAGAGCAGCTCTCCTTCCTCGCCGAAGGCCGGACGCTCGGCCAGGCGGCCATCCAGTTCATCCTGCGCGAGCCGTCCGTGGCCAGCGTCATCCCCAACATCTACGACCGCGCCGGACTGGAGGAGTTCGCCGGGTATGCGGAGGCACGGCCCCTGGGCAGCACGGAATACGAGCGTGTGCAGGCGCTCTACCACGATGACTTCGGCATGCGGCAGGTAGCCGCCGCGGGAGGTAACTGATGACGCAGCACAGCACGAACCCGCCTGGCCCGGCGCAACCACCCGCCCGCCGCGGCCCGATGGTCGACCTCGACCCGAGCGGCCAGGTGACGGGCAAGGAACCGGACCGCGCCGCCCGCCAGTTTCTGAACTTTGCGTTCTTCAAGCTCGACCCGGCGTTCCGGCGGCTCCCTGCAGCCGAGAAGGAGGCGGCGAAGGCGGAGTTCCAAACCGTGGTAGAGCAGTGGTCCGGCCGCAACGAGCTCATTCTCAGGACGTACTCACTCGTGGGCCTGCGGGCCGATTGCGACTTCATGTTGTGGCGCATCGCGAACGACCCGGCATGTTTCCGCGCGATGCAGGCCAGCCTGAATGCGACCACACTCGGCGGCTACCTCTCCACAGCGCACAGCTTCCTTTCGCTGCAGAAGCGCTCGCAGTATGTCAACCGCATCGAAGGGTCGGGCCACGGCGTGGAGCTGTTGCCGGGCGAGGGCAAGTACCTGTTCGTGTACCCGTTCGTGAAGACGCGGGCCTGGTACGCGCTCACGCCCCATGCCCGCCAGGGGATGATGGATGAGCACATCCACGCCTCGTCTCCGTTCAAGGGTGTGCGGCTCAATACGAGCTACAGCTATGGCATCGACGACCAGGAGTTCGTGGTGGCGTTCGATTCGGATTACCCGCAGGAGTTCGTCGACCTTGTCGGCCGCCTGCGGCACACCGGGGCGAGCCTCTATACCCAGCGCGATACGCCCATGTTCACCTGCGCGAAAGCCGATATCGCTACCATCCTGCAGGAGATCGGCTAGCGCCCGCGGGCTCATGCCGTGCCACAATTGACGCCAATGACCGATTCGCACGGCCATGTCTGGCTCGTCGGCGCCGGCCCGGGTGACCCCGGGCTGCTAACGCTCGCCGGGGCTGAGGCATTGCGGCGGGCCGAAGTCGTGCTCTACGACGCGCTCGCCTCGCCGGCCCTGCTCGACCTCTGCGACGCGGCCGCCCGGCTCATCCCGGTGGGCAAACGCGCGGGCGACCACACGGCAAGCCAGGACGAGATCACGGCCCTGCTCGTGCACCACGGGAGCGCAGGCCGCCGGGTCGTGCGGCTCAAGGGCGGCGACCCGTTCGTTTTCGGGCGCGGCGGCGAGGAAGCGCTCGCGCTCGCGGCCGCCGGCATCCCCTACACGGTCATCCCGGGAGTGACTTCCGCGGTCGCCGTGCCGGCTTACGCCGGCATCCCGGTCACGCACCGGGGGATGGCGACCAACTTCGCGGTCGTGACCGGTCGTGAAGGGGCTGGCGTGGAGGCCGGCTGGGATGCGCTCGCCCGGGTCGATACGCTGGTGGTCCTGATGGGTGCGGCAGGCTTGCCGGAGATCAGCGAGCGGCTCATCGCCGCGGGGCGCGAGCCATCGACGCCTGCAGCTTCGATTTCGAACGGGACCATGCCGGCCCAGCGGGTCGTGGTGGCAACGCTCGCGACGATCGCCGCCGAGGTCGCGGCTGCGGGGCTGCCCACGCCGCTCATCACCGTCATCGGGCCGGTCGCGGCGCTGGCAGGCGAGATTGGCTGGTACGTGCCGGGGCCGCTCGCCGGGAAGTCCATCGTGGTGACCCGGGCGCGGGCACAGGCGAGCCAGCTGCGGACCATGCTCGAAGCGCTCGGCGCCAGCGTCATCGAGGCGCCCGTGCTGCGCGTGCGGTTCCGCGAAGAGGACCTGGTGACCGATGAGCGGGTCGCATCGCGCTGGGACTGGATCGCCTTCACCAGCCAGAACGGCGTCGAGGCCTTCTTCGCTGCGCTCCGGCGGGCCGGGCGCGACGCGCGGGCGCTCGGCACGACCCGCGTGGCGGCGGTGGGCGATGCCACAGCGGCTGCGCTCGAACGCCACGGCGTCGTGGCAGACTTCACCCCATCGCAGGCGACGGGCGAGTGCCTGGCGCGCGAACTGCCGCGCGTGACCGGCGCGCGCGTGCTGCTGCCCCAGGGTTCGCTCGCCGGGGACCGGCTTGCCGATGGCCTGCGGGCGCGCGGCGCCCACATCGAGGCCGTGGTCGTATACGAGACCCATCCCGTACCACTGGACGATCAGCTCCGGGAGCGCGTAGCCCGGGCGGACGCTATCACATTCGCGAGCGCGTCTTCCGCACGATTCCTCGCCGATGCGCTGGGCGATCTCCGGCCGCAGCCGGCGGCCCGCCTGGTCGCTATCGGCGAGCAATCGGCCGTGGCGGTGCAGGCGGCGTTCGGGCGTGTCGATGCCCGGGCGTCCGGGGCGACGCTGCCCGGGCTGGTGGCCGCCGTGGTGGAGGCGCTGCGGTGAGCGTCATGATCGAGCTGCTTCCCTCGGCGGGGCCGGTGCTGGTGGTGGGCGGCGGCACGGTGGCGCTCCGGCGGGCCCAGAACCTGGCCCGCGGTGGGTTCGCCGTGACCGTCATCGCCCCCGGGATCAACCCGGCCATCCTTGCCCTTCCTGGCGTCACCTGCCTCCAGCGAGAGTTCGCGCCGGCCGACATCAGCAGCGCTCAACCGCGCTGGGCACTCGTCGTCGCCTGCACCAACCAGCGCGACGTGAACCGCGCCGCCGGCGACACCGCGCGGGCCCTGGGCATCCCCGTGGTGGTAGCCGACGCCCGGCCCGAGAGCACGGCTTTTACCCCGGCGACCCTGCGCGACGGCGACCTGCAGGTCGCGGTCTCGACCGGTGGCGCCGACCCGGCGCTGGCGAAAGAGCTGCGCGACCGTATCGCAGCCGCGCTCGGCCCCGGCTGGGCGGAGATGGTGACGGCCGCCCGCGCAGCGCGCGAATCCCGGCGCGACCGCGAAGGGGGTGGAGGCGGTGGGTAGCGCGCTGGTGCTCGCGGGCCATGGCTCGCATCTGAATGGCAACTCCAGCGAGCCGGTGTGGGCGAACGCCGCCCGGCTGCGCGCCACCGGGCGGTTCGACGAGGTGCGGGTGGCGTTCTGGAAAGAGGAACCCTCGCTCTCGCGAGCGCTCGACGGCTGCGACGCCGGGGTTGTCACCGTCGTGCCGATGTTCATGTCGGCGGGATACTTCACGCGGACGGTGGTGCCCCGGGAGATGGGCCTGGAAGGCGCCGAGACCCGGCGCGGCCCCCGGCTCATCCGCTACACGCCGCCCGTGGGCGCCCACCCGGCCCTGGCCTCCGTCGTCATCGAACGCGCAGCCGAGGCCGGCGCTGGCCGAAACGACGCCGTCGCCGTGCTGGGTCACGGTACGCGCCGCGACTCCGAATCGGAGAAGAACATCTACCGGGTGGCCGGGCTCGTACGCGAGCGCGGGCTCTTCGCCCAGGTCGAGGCCGTGTTCCTGGACCAGGAACCGAACATGCTCCAACTGCTCGACATCCTGGACGCGCCAACCGTGGTTGTCGTGCCGCTGTTCATCGCCGATGGGTGGCATGTTGGGCAGACGATCCCCGAGGACCTGGCGCTCGACGGGGCCGAGACGCGGCGGCACGGGCGCATCGTGCGCTACACCGCGCCGGTAGGCACTCATCCGCGGATGGCCCAGGTCATCCTGGAGCTTGCAGGCGAGGCCGCGCGGTGAGCGGCATCCCGGACCGGCTCGGCGAGCTCACCATCGTTCAGGAGGGCGGGCGCACCGTGGTTCGCGGGCCGGGGCTCCCGCGCGAGAGACTGCCAGCGGACGAAGGCGCGCTCCGGCGCCACACCCGGACCGACGCGCGGGGGCGTTACCGGCCGCTCTCGGGGGCGCGCACCCTCCCGCCCGGCTGGGAAGTGGAGACCGGGCCGTCCTTGCCGCTCGACCTTGCGATAGAGGCGGTGTACCCCCTCGCGCTGACGCACATGCGCCAGTTCGCTGCGGGCAGCCTGCGGGTAGTCCCGCTGGACGAGGTGCTGGCGCGCCAGACCGGGCGGTATGCCGGCGCGCACCAGCTCCCGGGGGAGGGCCGGGCGCTGGCCGCCGGCCTGCTCTGCGGGCAGTGCGTACGCGCGCCCGTGTGGCGCGGTGAGCCCTGCGGCGACACCGGGATCCCGTGCCCGGAGCCGTGCAGCGTGCTGGTTGCCCTGTGCCGCGAAGCCGCGCTCTGGGAAGATGACCCCCCGGGGCAGGCCGCCCCCGACCCTTCGGTGGCCTTCGCAGGGTTTGAAACGCCCGGGAACGAACTGCGCGAAGCCTACCTGGCGGCGCGCCGCCTGCAACCAAAGGAGAAGACAACCCCGCATGGATAACGTCCAGGTGCGCTCGGCCGCCGCCGGGCTGTTCCCGGGAGGCGTGAACAGCCCGGTCCGCTCGTTCCGTTCGGTCGGGGGGAATCCCGTACCGATCGCGCGCGGACACGGGGCGCATGTGTACGACGCGGAGGGCCGGCGCTACATCGACTACGTCGCGGCCTTCGGGCCGCTCATCCTCGGGCATGCCGACCCGCGGATAGTCGAGGCCGTCCGGCTGGCCGCGGGCGAGGGGACCGCCTTCGGCGCACTCACCCCGGGCGAGGTCGCCCTGGGCGAGCGCATCACCGCCGCGACAGGCCTCGAGCGGGTCCGGTTCGTGAACTCCGGGACCGAGGCGACAATGACCGCCATCCGGCTGGCCCGGGCGGCAACGGGCCGTGACATCGTGGTCAAATTCGACGGCTGCTACCACGGCCACAGCGATGGCCTGCTGGTGAAGGCCGGGAGCGGCGTCGCGACGCTTGGGCTGAGCGATTCGGCGGGAGTGCCGGGCGCCATCGCGGCGCTCACGGCGGTACTGCCGTACAACGACTCCGGCGCGCTCGAAGCGTGGTTCCGCCAGCACCCGGACGACACCGCGGCGGTGATTGTCGAGCCGATCGCAGGCAACATGGGCCTGGTCGAGCCTGCGCCAGAGTTTCTCGAGGCGCTGCAGCGCATCCCCCGCGAGCACGGCGCGCTGCTCATCGCCGACGAGGTGATCACGGGGTTCCGCCTCCAGTACGGGCTGAGCGGCGCCCTGCCCGGGGCGGACATCGACTGCCTGGGGAAGATCATCGGCGGCGGGCTGCCGGTGGGGGCGCTCGGGGGGCGGAGGGAGCTCATGGATCTGCTCGCACCGAGCGGGCCGGTGTACCAGGCAGGCACGCTCAGCGGGAATCCGCTGGTGATGGCCGCGGGCGCAGCGATGCTAGATGTCCTGGCGGATGGCGCCGCTTACCGGCGGTTGGATGAGCTCGGGCGGCATCTCGAAAACGGGCTCCGGGCTGCCATCCGTCGCGCCGGGGTGCAGGCCTCGGTCGTGCGCCGGGGGTCGATGGTGACGCTGTTCTTCCGCGACCAGGCCCCGCGGGACTACGCCGGGGCGCGCGCGTGCGACACAGCCGCCTTCTCGCGCTTCCACGGCGCTATGCTGGAACGGGGCATCATGCTGCCGCCATCGCAATTCGAAACCTGGTTCATCTCGGCGGCGCACACCGAAGCGGAGATCGACGCCACGGTGGTCGCCGCCCACGAGGCGCTCCGCGAGGTCGCCCGGGCATGAGCACCCTCAGGATCGGGACCCGGGGGAGTAAGCTCGCACTCACGCAGACGGGCCTGGTCGCCGATCGGCTGCGGGCCGCGCACCCGGAGCTCGCGATCGAGGTGGTCACGATCGCAACAGCCGGCGACCGCGACCAGTCGACACCGCTCAGTTCGGGCGAGGGCACGGGCTGGTTCACGACCGCCATCCAGGAGGCGCTCTCCGCGGGCGACATCGACGTCGCAGTCCACAGCTACAAGGACCTGCCAACCAGGCGGCCGGAGGGGCTGATCATCGCCGCGGTGCCGCTGCGCGAAGACCCGCGCGACGCGCTGGTGAGCCGGCACCCGGGCGGCTTGCTCGGCCTGCCGCCCGGCGCCGTGGTCGGCACCAGTTCGCCCCGCCGCGAGGCCCAGGTGCGCGAAGTCCGGCCCGACCTGGAGGTCCGCGCCATCCGGGGAAACGTCGAAACGCGGGTGGCCAGGATCGATGCGGGAGAGTTCGATGCAGCCGTGCTGGCGCTGGCAGGGCTGCGCAGGCTCGGCATCGAGGGCCGCGCGGGCCACGTGTTCGGGTTCGAGGAGATGTTGCCGGCGCCCGCCCAGGGCGCGCTCGCCGTCGAGTGCCGGGCCGCTGACGCGGCGACGCGCCACGTGCTCGATGCAATCGACGACCCGGACATCCGGGCGGCCGTCACCGCCGAGCGTGCGTTCCTCGCGACGATCGACGGGGGGTGCAGCTTCCCCGCGGCGGCCCATGCCACGCAGTTCGGCACCACGCTCAAGCTCAACGCGCTGATCGCCGTCGAAGGGCGGATCATTCGCTCGAAGATGGCCGGGCCGGCGGAGACAGCCGCAGGGCTGGGACGCGCCCTCGCAGGAGAGTTGATGGAGCTGGGCGCGATTCGCTAGCGGCGGGCGGCACGTCGCCGCCCGCCGGCGCGGGGCGTGGCGCGGGCCGGCGGGCGCGAAGGCGGCGCCCCGGCGATGGCGAACGGGCGAAGCACCCGAAGGGCCGTCGCGAGCCCCCCGGCCACCTCGCGGCCGAGAGCAGTGGTCAGGTGGTCCTCAAACGGATAGGTGCGGTGGAGGCGGCGCCACGAGGCGGTCCACTCCTCCAGCTCCCAGCCCTCGCCCAGGGCAGCCATCAGTTCGGGCGCGTGCGCGGCCACGCGGCAGGCGAGCGCCTCGTTCCACTCAGCGGGACCCTCGAAGTGGAGGCCCAGCTCCACCACGCGGCGCGACACCTGGGGCTGGAGCTCGATGTGCGCCGCGGGCTGGCCCCAGTGGAACTGGAGGATGGTCCACATCACCTTTCGTTCGGGCCGGGGGCCGCCGTCGCCGAGCGCGGCCAGGGCGAGGTCCTCGGTATAGAAGAGGAACTCGCGCGCCTTCAGCCGGCCATCTCGCGCGGGCACAGGGGAAGTGTAACGGTACAGGCGTTCCCGGGCGTTCACCCGCGCTTGCTACACTGCCCCGGGTGAGACGAACGAAGATCGTGGCCACGCTCGGGCCGGCATCGTCCGCGCGCGAGACGATCGCCGCCATGATCCGCGCTGGCATGGATGTCGCCCGGCTCAACACGAGCCACGGCACGCTTGAAGGCCACGCGAAGGCGGCAGCCATGGTGCGCGAGGTGGCGGCCGAGGTGGGCCGTCATGTGGCCGTGCTCATGGACCTGGCCGGCCCGAAGCTGCGCACCGGCGAAACCGAGTTCACGCGGGTGCTGGAGCTGGCGCCGGGGCACGAGATCCGGCTCGTCAATTACCCGGTCGCGGGCACCGAAGAGCTGCTCACCGTCGAATACCCCCGGCTGACCGAGGACGTGCGCGCCGGCGAGCGCGTGCTGCTCGATGATGGCCACATTGAGCTCGAGGTGCTGCGCTCTTCGCCCGAGGGGCTCGATTGCCGCGTGTTGGTGGGCGGGCCGCTCGGACCGCACAAGGGCGTGAGCTTCCCGGCGACGAACCTCTCGGCGCCCGCGCTCACCGATCGCGACCGAGAAGCGATCCGCGTGGGAATTGAGGCATCGGTCGACTACTTCGGCCTGAGCTTCGTCCGCGATGCGGATGACGTGGTGCAGACGCGCGAGTTCATCGAGTCGCTCGGCTCCGATACGCCAATCATCGCGAAGATCGAGCGGCGAATGGCGGTCGAACACCTGGACGACATCCTCGGCGAGGCCGATGGCGCCATGGTGGCGCGGGGCGACCTGGGGGTGGAGCTGGCGCCGGAGGATGTGCCGGTGCAGCAGCGCCGCATCATCGCCTCGGCCGCGCGGAACATGATCCCGGTGATCACTGCCACGCAGATGCTGGAGTCGATGATCGACGCTCCGCGGCCGACGCGCGCCGAAGCCTCGGACGTGGCGAATGCCGTGTGGGACCTCTCCGACGCGCTGATGCTGAGCGGCGAAACGGCCGTCGGTCGCTACCCGGTGGAATCGGTGGCGATGATGGACCGGATCATCGTCCGGGCCGAGGAGGCGCTGGCCGAGGCGGAGAGCATGGGCTACGGCCCGCCGGAAACGGACGACCATTCGTACGTCGTGGCCCTGGCCGCTCGCAGCATCGTGGCATCGGACCCGAACATGCGCGGGGTCGCCTGTTTCACCAAGAGCGGGTACACGGCGATGCTCCTGAGCAAGGTGCACCCGCGCGCGCCGGTGTTCGGCATCAGCCCTTCGGAGGCGGTCTGCCGGCGGCTGGCGCTCGCGCGTGGCGTGGTCCCGATTCTCAGCGAGACGGTGACGACCTCGGAGCAGCTCCTGCACGTTGTGGATGATTCGCTCCTCCGCGGGCGGCAGGTCGCCGAAGGCGACGAGGTGGTCGTGGTGGCCAGCCTGCCGGTGCGCGCGCAGGGTACGACGAACTTCCTGAAGCTCCATCGCGTGGGCGACGCAGCGGCGTACGAATGGTGACCGTCCCCATCGCGGACGCACCGGACCCGGTGACCGCGGAGATCTGGCTGGCCGAGCTGCGGGCCGCCGGCATCCGGGCGGGGAGCTTCGAGCAGGGCGCCGGCGCCGCGCTCGGCGGGGCATCGACGCCGGGGCTCGCGAGCTACCCGGTGATCGTGGCCGAGGCCGACGCGCTGCGGGCGCGTGACATCATCGCCGGGCTCGGCGGCGGGGAGTTCCTGCGGCCGGTCGCCGGCGATGGCGGAATGCAGGGGGCCCGCCAGCTCGTGGCGCTGGCGCTCGGCGCGGCTATCGCCGCGGGCCTGCTGGTGGCGGCCGCCATCGTCCTGGGCAAGTGACCGCAGCCGTGGGGGGGTGTGATGAAACTGACCTACGAACTCTGGCGGCTGGTGGCAATCAGAGACGAGGCGCGCAGCACCTGGGAGCTGGTGGGGCGTTTCGCGAATGCCCGCCAGGCGCAGCGCAAGATACACGAGCTGGCAGGCAACCACATCGTGAGCCCCGAAGAAGGCTTCTGGTGGTACGAGGACAACGAGGGCACGCACACCTTCCGCATCGAGGCGGTAGCCGTCGGCGAATAGCCGGGAGGGTCAGGCCGCGAGCGAGTCCATGCGGGGAGGTTCGCGGCGGCGGAGCGGCTTCGTCTCCTCCAGGTCGCGCAGCACATCCGTCGCGTAGAGCGCCTCCATGTCGTACTGGTGGACGCGCGCAGTGACCGGCACATCGAGCATGTTGTGGCCATCGCTCACGGAGACCACGCCGGGGACGCGTTTCAGGTAGATGTACGACTGCTCGAGGGTGCAATCGACGAGCATGACGCAGAAGCGAGCGCCGCCGAGGTGGGCGAGGAAGTCGGAGCTCCGCGTGAGCCGCTTGAGCGTTTCGACGAGGGCGTTGATCGAGCGCTCGGCGAAATCATCGCCACGGCGCTGGCGCACTTCATCGAGGTTTTCGAGCGAGAGCTGGATGAGCACGAAGGGGCTGTTGGTGGCGCGGGCGCGCGGCATTTCGCGGCGCAGCTCGGCGAGCACGTAGTTGCGGTTCGGCAGGTTGTGGAGTTCGGAGAGGTAGGAAGAGCCGTAGAGCTTCGCGGAGAGCCGCCGCCAGTTGCGGTGGCCCAACCAGCGCATGAGCAGCAGGTGGCCGTTCACCAGGATGAACAGGGCGGAGAGGGCTGCCGCCACAATGACCCGGGACGGGGAGGGGTTGCGGAACGCCTCGGCGACGACGATGGCGAGCACCAGCCCCCAGCCCGCCAGGACCGCGAGCCGGATGACGTGACGCCGCCGCTCATCGGAGGGCTGCTCGGGCGCGAGGGCCGCATCCGGGGTGCTGTTCATACATCGTCCTCACGAAGAACATCGGCAGCGGGCCGCCATTCCATCAGGCCGCACCGGCCTCACGGCCGTCGCCGGGGGCGTCTTCCTCGAGCTCGCCGTGGTGGAGCGCGTACCAGCGCGGCGCACGGGAGGTGACGTGGAGGAGGAACGCGCGGGCCTTCTCCTCGAGCGTGGCGATACCGCCATGGACACGATTGATGGCGGTATCCACCGCAGGGGGAAGGGCCTGCACGGCCTTCCGCGTCTCATCCCGCGTGTAATCGAAACCACAGGCCAGGCCCTCGCGGTTGCAGGCGAGGTTGGCGGCGGCCACCACATCGCTCATCGTCTCGATGGCGTGCACGCCCTTCGGCGGGTGGTGGTCGCGAATCGCCGCGACGAGCGGCTCCGGGAACTTCCAGCGTTCGGCGAGGCGGGCGCCCACATGCTCGTGGCCGATGCCGAAAACGGCGAGCTCGGCCTCGCGGTAGCGCATGTCCTCCCGGTTCACCAGGTCGATGACTTCCGCGAACGACTCGGGTTCGCACAGCACCATCGCCAGCTTGCCGACGTCGTGGAGGACGCCGGCAGTGAAGGCATCCTCGGGCCGGGCGACGCGCGTCTCGCGCGCGACGATCTCCGCGACGATGCCCACGCTCACGCTGTGCGCCCAGAAGAGGTCCTGGTCGAAGCCATCCGAATCGAGCTCGGGCAGCTTGAAGGCATCGATGATCGTGGAGGAGATGGCAACCGAGCGCACCGTGCGCATCCCCAGGAGGATGACGGCCTCGCGGACATTCGAGATGCGCCGCGCATAGCCGTAGTAGGCCGAGTTCGAAAGCTTCAGGAGCTTCGAGGTCAGCGCCTGGTCGGAGCTGATGACGGTCGCCAGGTCCATCGCGGCGGAGCGCTCGTCCTCGGCGAGCTGGATCGCCCGGGTGGCGACCGATTTCAGCGGCGCGAGGTCGGTCGTCCGGTTCACGATGGACCGCAGGCGGTTGCGCGCATCGAGGCTGAGGCTGGTGGAATCGGCGGTCATGCTGCGCTCCTGCGCGTTGTGGCATCGGTTGAAACGACTCGGTTGCGGCCGGCCCGCTTCGCCGCGTAGAGGCGGTCATCGGCGACGCGCAGGGCCTCGTTCAGGCTATCGGCACACGAGGGGATGGCGGCCACCCCGGCGGATACCGTCATCGTCAGCGAGATGTCGTCATCCACCTGGATGCGGCTGCTTTCGAGCGCGGAGCGGACCCGCTCGGCGAACCGCGTCACGGCGTCGAGCCCGGCCCCGGGAAGGAAAGCGACGAACTCCTCGCCCCCGAATCGCCCGACAATGTCGCCCTGGCGCGTCGCTTTCTTGAGCACCGCGGCGACGCGGGCCAGCACCAGGTCGCCCACCAGGTGCCCGTAACTGTCGTTCACGGCCTTGAAGTGGTCGAGGTCGAGCAGGGCAACGCCCATGGCCACGTGCTCGAGCCCGGAAGCAAGGAGCGCGTCCTCGGCAGCTTCGACCGCCGAGCCACGGTTGAGGAGCATGGTCATCTGGTCGTGGCGGGCCATGTGGTCGAGCCGGGTGACCAGCTGGTTGAGCTGAGCGTTGCGGTTCCGCAGGGCATCCTCGATGCCCCGGATCGCCGTGTGGTCGCGGATGTACATCACCTTCCCGGCGACCAGGCCGTAGCGATCGCGGATGACGGCGGCCGAGACGGCAGCGAAAAACCGGCTGCCATCCCGGTGGCGGCCAGGCACCTCGATATCCACGACCTTCCCATGCTCGGCGAGCTGCTGATCGAGGAGCGCCTGCGACTCGCCTTCGGCGAACAGCATGGAGTAGTGCTGGTCCAGCACCTGGATGGGGTCGAATCCAAAGATCGCCTCGGCCGCCCCGGTGTAGAGTGTCACCCGGCCGCTGGCATCGGTGGCGATGATCCCATCGGGACAGGCGACCAGCATCAGCTGGAGCATATCCGGGTCGGAAAGCAGCGACAGGAAGTCGATTCGCTCGGGTCTCACCGCGGTCCTCCGCACCATGCGTAGTGGGTATCGGAAAGCTGCAGCCGCTTGTGCAGGGGCATGACCACGCCCGGCGGGAAACGTATGCTTTCGAGCGCAATGGATTTCCGCGATTCCCCCGGGGAGGCCGAGTTCCGCGCGAGCGTGCGGGAATGGATCGGCGAGAACCTCCCGCCAGCGCTGCGCGGGGATGCCGGCGAAGGCGAATGGGGCCAGCTTTCGAGCGGCCACGAACGCGACAAGGCGGCGCTGGCCACCTGGCGCGAACGGCTGCAATCGCGCGGCTGGGTTGCCCCCGCCTGGCCACGGCGCTACGGCGGCGCCGAGCTCCCGGTGATGCAGCAGTTCATCCTCAAGGAAGAGATGGCGCGGGCCCGCGCGCCCCGCTTCGGCGGGGTTGGCATCGGCTGGGTGGCGCCCACGCTCATGCAATTCGGCGCCGAGTGGATGAAGGAGCGCTTCATCGAGCCGATCCTGAGCGGGCGCGAACGGTGGTGCCAGGGATTCAGTGAACCGGGCGCCGGGTCCGACCTGGCAAGCGTGCAGACGCGGGCGGTTCGCGATGGTGATGACTACGTGGTCGATGGCCAGAAGATCTGGACGAGCGGCGCCCACATCGCCGATTGGATGATCCTGCTCGCGCGTACGGACCCCTCCGCGCCGAAACACCGGGGCCTGTCGTACTTCCTGCTCGACATGAAGACCCCGGGGATCTCGCTCTCGCCGATCATCAACATGGCCGGCAACAGCGGGTTCAACCAGGTGTTCTTCGAATCGGTGCGCGTGCCGGCGGCGAACATGGTGGGCGAAGAGAACCGCGGCTGGTACGTCGCGGCGACGACACTGGACTTCGAGCGCAGCCTGGTCGACCTGTGCGTCGAATACCGGGCGATCCTCGGGGAGGTGATCGCCTGCGCCCGGGAGGCGGGTCTCGCCGGGCTGCCAGCCAACCGCCACCGGCTGGTCGACCTGCTCATCGAGATCGAAGTCGCGCGGAACCTGAGCCTGCGGGTAGTCTCGATGCAGGCACGCGGAACCCAGCCGAACTACGAGGCGAGCATCGTCAAGCTCTTCGCCAGCGAGCTGGAGCAGCGCATGGCCGCTGTCGCCTTCCATGTTGCCGGGATGGCGGGACAGGTAACCTCGCGCGGCCAATCGCCCCGGGAACTGCTGATGGGCCGCATCGGGCGCTTCCAGCTGCACTCGGTTGCGGCGACGATCGGGGGCGGGACGAGCGAGGTACAGCGGAACATCATCGCGACCCGTGGCCTGGGCCTCCCGCGCGGATAGGAGTCACGCGTATGTGCCGGAGCATCAAGAAGCTGCGCAACGCGGAGCCACCAAGCACGGAGGACGACATCCGCGCGGCCGCCCTCCAGTACGTCCGCAAGGTGAGCGGCTACCGCGTGCCGGCGAAGCGCAACGAGGCGGCCTTTGCGGCAGCCGTCGAGGAAGTCGCTGCCAGCACCGCCCGGCTGCTCGACCTCCTGGACTCGCGCTGATCGTGCCTGGCGGGCCGAACTGGTAGTCTCAGGCCATGAACCAGCGCGGGACGATTGAACAGGTCAGCATTTCGCCCGGGGGCGTGCCGAAGCTGCCCATCGCCGAGGGCCGGGTGACGGAGCTGGGCATCGAAGGCGATGGGCACGACAGCCCGGATATCCATGGCGGCCCGGAGCGCGCCCTCTGCCTGTTCGCCATCGAGCGCATCGCGGCGATGGCCGCCGAGGGCCACCCCATCGCCGCGGGGTGCACCGGCGAAAACATCACCCTCCGCGGCATCGACTGGGACCTGGTGGTCCCGGGCAGCAGGTTGCGGCTGGGAAGCGATGTGCTGGTGGAAGTGACGCGCTACACCACGCCCTGCAAGACCAACGCCCGCTGGTTCAAGGGTGGCGACTTCAACCGGATGCACCAGAACCTCTTTCCGGGCTTCAGCCGGGTATACGCACGCGTGCTCAGCGGTGGCGTGGTGCGGCCCGGAGATACCGCGGAGCTGCTCTCCCCGGGCGCCTGAGGTCACTTCACATCGAACGGCGTGTGCATACCGAGCTTGTAGTGATCTTCCTTCGTGCCATTGGGCTCGGTCTCGACAATCAGGCAGGCCAGCTCGTACTTCCCCGGTTCGAGCCTGATGCGCAGCGCCTGGACGTGCCCCGCCGCAAGCCCCTCGATCTCCCCCAGTTCCTCGCCATCCTTGAGGATCACCAGCTCGTGCGTCTCCTTGCCGGTGTTATCGGCGATGAACTGGATGACCCCCGCCGGCACCTCTTTCTTGCCGGGCGCGACAGACCACTCGTGGAGTTCGACCCTGACGGTGGTATCCGCCGGGCCGGGGTCGGGCGTGGGGGTGGCATTGGGGTCGACGGTGGGATGGGCCTCCGCTTCGGGGTCAGCCTGCGCCGCTGGCGTCGCGGGGTCATCGCCTGCACCGGAGCAGGCCGCCGCCAGCACGGCGCCCCCGGCGACCACCAGTGCTGCCAGGCCCAGGCGAAAGCCGTGGAGGAAGTTGCTACTATGCCAGTACATTAGGTACACCTAATTTCAGGAGTTGGGCTGAGTATCCATGGCCTGCCCGCAACGGTCAACCGCGCGGCGCAGTCCCTCCGCCGAAGGGGTGATTCCGGCGCCAATCCCGGGCAGCCAGTTCGGCGGGGCGCGCTAACGCTTAGTCGCCGAACGGCGCGCCGTCCCAGCGTTCGCGGGTGACGAAGCTCGAGACCGGCTTCCGCTTGAGCTTCGTCAGCTGCCGAACCGGCCTCCCCAGCGGGATGATGGTGCAGATAGCAACGGATTCGGGCAGGTGGAGGAGTTCGCGCAGGGCGGGCTCCTCCGCGATCGGCATGGTCGTGAGCGTCCCGCCGAGGCCCTCGTTCCGCGCGGCAAGCAGGATGTTCCAGGCGAGCGGGTAGATCGAGGCGCCGCTCGCCACCGCCGTCCGAGGGAGGTACTGGTCGATTGAGGCGACCACGCGGAGGTCGACGCACACCACGAGCACAACCGGGGCACGCCGGTAGGGCTCGGTGAGCGTGGCCGGCACCGGAGTCGCGGCGATCATCTCCGGCGTTGCCTTTGTGGGGACAACCGTGTTCCAGGGGTTCTCGCCGAGGGCCACCTGGGCGGCGTAACGGCGCGCGGCTGGCCTGGCGCACTCGGCGATGGCGTCCTTCGTCGCCTGGTCGCGCACCACGATGACGTGCCATCCCTGGCGGTTGCCTCCGCTTGGCGCGAAGCGGGCATGGGCGAAGATTCGGGCGAGCACCTCGTCGGGTACGGGGTCCGCGGTGAATTCGCGGGCGGCGAACGTGGTGTCCATGACGTCGTACAGTTCCATACCGCGCATTGTGGTGGAACGCTGGCGGCATGGCGAGCGATTTGCCGGTGATTCGTGTCCGAATAGTTGGTTGCCAGGTATCCGGCCCGCGGGTACCTTGCCAGCACATGGCTGCACGCCCCCTCCTCCCCGGCGAATACGCCGTCCTCGCCGTGCTCGTGCTGCGGCCGATGCACGGGTACGAAATGACCGCCTTCATCGAGGAGGAAGGGCTGGCCGACGTCTGCCCGGTGGAACAAAGCACGCTTTACACGTACCTGCGCAACGTGGAGGCGCGCGGCCTGGTCACATGGACCGAGGAGCGTGTCGGCAACCGGCCCCCACGCAAGCGGTTCGAGCTCACACCGGCCGGGCGCGACCTCATCGAGGGATGGCTGCGGCAGCCCGTTGAACGCATGCGCGAAGTTCGGCTCGACCTCCTGGTGAAGCTGTTCTTCCTCGAACGGATGGACGCCGAAGCGCACGCCCGGCTGCTGCGCGACCAGGTGGGGGCCTGCGAACGGTACCTTGCCGGGCTCGATGCCGTGCCGCGCGCGGGCAGGTTCCAGCGCCTGGTGGCGCGGTCGAAGCGCACCGCCGCCGAAGCGACGCTTGCCTGGCTCCGGGGCTACGCCGCGGAACTCGAGGCCCAGGAGGCCCGCCGGTGAAGCGGCCACAGGCCACCTTCCGTGCCGGCCCGCTGGCGGCGATCGTCGCTGCGCTCCTCACGGTCGCCCTGGCAGCCGCCTGCGGCAGCGGCGCCGGCGTGGCGGAGGAACGGCAGGCGGGCGCGATCAAAGTCGCGGCTGCGGCCGACCTGCGGTCGCTCATCAACGCCATCCAGCCGCAGCTCGATTCCCACTGCCATACAGCGACGACGTTCGTGTTCGGCTCATCGGGCCAGCTCAAGAGCCAGGTCGAGGCTGGCGCGGACTTCGGCCTCTTCCTCTCGGCCGATATCCAGTATCCGCGGGAGCTCGCCGCGAAGGGACTCGTCGTCCCGAACGGTGTTGCGTCGTACGGGGTCGGCCGAATCGTGCTGGCCACCCGCGCGGGGATCGAGCCTGCCACGGGACTCGATGACCTCCGCAGGACCGGCATTCGCCGCATCGCGATTGCGAACCCGGCCCATGCGCCGTACGGCCGGGCGGCCAGGCAAGCGCTCGAATCGGCGGGCGTGTACGAAAGCGTCGAGGGCAAGCTCGTCCTCGCCGAGAACATCCGCCAGGCCACCGATTATGTCGAAACCGGCAACGCCGACGCGGCGATCGTCGCCCTGGCGCTGGTGATCAAGGGTTCACTGGCTTCCCACACCCTGGTCGATGCTTCGCTCCACGAGCCCATCGAACAGGGCGGGGCGGTCATCAAGGGCTCCGGGGCCGAACTGACGGGCCGGTGCCTGCTCCAGTACCTGCTCGACCCGGATGGCCAGCGGGCGTTGCGGGAGTACGGCTTCGAGGAAGTGCCACGGTGAGCTTTGGCGAAGTCGACTGGAGCACCTTTCGCATCTCCGGCCAGATCGCGGTCCTCGCGACGCTGCTGTGCATCGCGATTGGCACGCCCCTCTCCTGGGCCATTTCGCGCGCGCGGCCGGCGCTGGCGGGGATGCTCTCTTCCGCCGCCATGCTCCCGCTCGTGCTCCCACCGACGGCAGTCGGCTACTACGTCCTCTACGGCCTCGGCCGCCAGAGCGCGTTCGGCCGGTTCCTCATCGACGACCTGGGCATCCGCCTGGTCTTCACCTGGCAGGGGGCGGCGATCGCGGCCGCCATCGTCTCGATTCCCCTGTTCGTGCGCACGGCCCAGGCGGGCTTCGAGCAAATCGACCCGGAACTCCTCGATGTCTCGGCCACGATGGCCGGACGCGCCCGGGTGTTCTGGCAGGTGGCCATCCCGCTTGCCTGGCCGTCGCTGGTGGCAGCGGCGCTCATCGCCTTCGCGCGCAGCATCGGCGAGTTTGGCGCTACCGTCATCGTCGCCGCGAATATCCCGGGCGAGACCCAGACCGTCCCCGCCGCCATCTACGACGCGACCCAGGCGGGGAACACCTCGCTCGCACACACCCTCGCGCTCCTGACGGTTGTGATGGGGGTGGTGATACTGACGGCCCTGGCCCTCGTGCTTGGCCGGCGCCCGGGGCAAGGATAGTCGGTGATGGAAGGCGTTCTCTCTCTCCAGGTCCAGCGTCGCCTTGGTACGTTCGCCCTCGACGTCGAATTGTCGACCGGCCCGGGCATCACCGTGCTCTACGGGCACTCCGGTTCTGGAAAGAGCCAGACACTGAAGTGCATCGCGGGCCTCAGCCGCCCCGATAACGGGCGAATCGTGTTTGGGGATCGGGTTCTGTTCGACTCCTCGTCCAACCTCGACATTCAGGCGCACCACCGTTCGGTAGGGCTGGTCACCCAGGGGAACACCCTGTTGCCGCACCTCGATGTGCAGGCGAATATCGAGTTCGGCATCCGCGACCTTCCCCGTGCGGAACGCGCCAAGCGGGCCGCCGAATTGCTCGCGCTGCTGGGGATGCAGGGGTTCGAACGGCGCAAGCCACGCTCGCTCAGTGGCGGCCAGCAGCAGCGAGTCGCCCTCGCCCGCGCCCTCGCCCGCCGGTCGCGCCTGCTGCTCCTCGACGAGCCGTTCAGCGCGCTCGATGACTCTCTGCGGAACGCGATGAGGCGCGAGCTCCTGCGGCTGCGCTCCGAGCTGGGGCTCACCATCCTGTTCGTGACGCACGACCTGCGGGAGGCCCACTTCCTGGCCGACCGGGTCGCCGTGTTCGATGGGGGCCGGGTGCTGCAGCTCGGCCCGCGCGAGGAGGTCTTCCGGCGGCCCGCCTCGCGCCGCGTCGGCGAGCTCACCGGGGTGGCGAACATCTGGGAGGGCGTGGTCGCCGGGTTCGATGGCGACTCCCTGACCGTCGATGTGCAGGGGGCAATGCTGCGCGCACTCCCGGCCGGCCGGGCTGTTGCCCCGGGCGAACCGGTGGACGTCATGGTGCGGGCCGAGCGCGTGAACCTGCGGCGGGATATGCAGGCATCGGCATCGCGGCGGAATACGCTGCCCGCCGCCATCGTGGCGGAGTTCGCCTACGGCTCGAGTCACGTGCTCCAGATGCAGCCCGAAGGCCCCGGCCCGCGCATCGAGGTGGAGATCGCGGCGCGGCCCTACGAGGTGCTGGGCATCCCCGAACGGCGCCTCTTCAATGTAGAGATCGACCCGGCCGATATCCACCTGGTGCCCGCTTCCGCCGCGGGCGGCGGGGCTACGAAGTGAGCCGGGCCGGGGCCGCCGCGGGCACACCGGAAGCGACCGGGAAGAGGACGGTGAAGGTCGTCCCTTCTTCGCCGGATTCGACGATGATGGCGCCGCGGTGCGCATTGACGATGCCAATGACGGCAGCCAGGCCCAGCCCGCGGCCCGCGCCCTTCGTCGAATAGAACGGCTCGAAGACGCGTCCCAGGCTCTCCGGCGGGATCCCGGGCCCGTCATCGGAGACGCTGATGAAGGCGTAACGGCCGGGCGAGAGGATGGCGCCGCTGCGCACCAGCGAGAGCTCGGAGGCATCGAAGAACCGTGCGCCGCTGCTCACGCGCATGTGGCCGGGGCTGTCTCCCAGGGCGTCGTAGGCGTTCGTCACCAGGTTCATCACCACCTGGCGGAGCTGGACATCGTCGCCCTCGATGAGCACCGGCTCTTCGGAGGCATCGACCTCCACGACGACGAAACTGCCCGAGACGCGGCGGACGAGCTTCACCGTATCGCGCACCAGCTCGGCGACATCGACCTGGCGGATCATGAGCTGGCCGCTGCCGGCGTAGGCCAGGAGCTGGCGCGTCAGGTCGGCCGCCCGGAAGGCTGCTGTTTCGATCTCGGCGATCGATTCGGCTGCCGGGGAATCGGGGCCGAGTTCCAACTTGGCAAGGGCGGCATGCCCGGCGACCGCCAGGAGGATGTTGTTGAAGTCGTGGGCGATCCCCCCGGCGAACAGGCCCAGGCTCTCCAGCCGCTGAGCCTCCTGCATCCGCCGTTCGAAGGCGCGTTCGCGGCCCTCGCGCTCGCGCAGCTCCGTGACATCGCGGCCGCTGACCTGCCAGAGTCCATCGCTCCCGGCCGGGACAAAGGCGAGGTCGACCCGGCGGCGGCCCGGCCCGGCGAAGGTGACCTCGAACCGTGGGATGGCGCCGTCGGCGCCGCCAGCGAGTGCATTGCGGAGAAGGTGGCGGTCACGCTGGGCAACGAGCGCCTCTACCGGGCGGCCGGCGAGCTCGGCCTGGTCCGCGGCGCCCGCGAACTCGAGGCCAGCGGGGTTCGCGAACGTAATCACCCCGTCGCGGACGAGGTAGATGGCATCGGGGGTCGAGCCGACGAGCGCCTGGTACCGGCCCGCCGATTGCTGGAGCGAATCGAGCATGCGGTTGATATCCGCGGCAAGGCGGCCAACTTCGTCGCTCCCCTCGGCGGCAACGCGCCCGCCGAGCGTGCCCGAGCCGCCGATGGTGCCCAGCTCGGTGCTCAGGCGGCGCAGGCGCCGTACCACCAGCCGTTCGAGCAGCCAGAAGATGGCGATGCCCATCACCAGGGTGACGCCGGCGGCCACCATCAGCATCCAGCGGCTGACTCGTGCCGCCTCGCGGGCGATGGCGCGATCGATACGCGCTTCGATGCGCAACGTGCCCTGGTGGTTCTCGGTTTGCAGTACGCCAGCGGCAACCAGCGTGTCGCCGTCGATCTCCTGGATCGAGAGGTCTGTGCCTTCCCCGGCCTCACGGGTGGCAACCGAAAGCTCCAGCAGCGTCTGCGCGGAAAGCCTTTCGAGAGCGCGGGCATCGAGGTAACGGCCCATCAGCAGGTACCCGTGCGCGGGGCCCAGGTCCTCGCTGGTCAGCACCGGCCGGAGGGCGAACATCAGCGGACCGCTTTCGAGGACCACGATGCCGGAGCGCCTATACGACTCGGCTTCGTGACCCGGGAGGCCCGGGGGCACCGCCAGTTCCCGGAGGAGGTCCGGGGGTGGCGCCAGCGGCGTCCCGGCGCCGGGATCCACACCCCGCGTGGTCACCGGCCGTCCATCGAGACCGATCAGCACCAGGAAATGAAGGTCGAGGGTTTCGAGCGTATCGAGGCCAAGGTTCTCTTCCTCGTACGCGCGGTTGCGGTCGCGCATGTACTCCCAGGTTGCATCCCGCGAGGCCCAGTCTTCGACGGTCGTGTCCAGCTGCGCGATTTCGCTGGCGATGGCGTTGCGGGCCCGTTCGATATCCCGCTCCGCGTACGACCGTTCGAGGTCCGAGAACGATTGACCGGTGACGAGTGTGGAGAACCCGTAGACGCCAACGGCGGTGCACACGAACGCGGTGGCGACAATGAGCGCGGTGGTCCGCCGGAGCGTCATGGCCATGACAGGTGTCCCCGGTCGCAGTTTGTCGCTCAAACGGAATACTCGGCAGCGATGATGAGGGCGGCCATGAGGGAAAGCCCCAAGTCTGCGCGCCTCAGTATGCATGCTGCAGGATTTTGGAGGAAACCGGACGCAATCAGAGCGCTCCCCGCTCGCGCAGTCCCGCGATTTCCGTCTCGCTGTAGCCGAGCTCGCGGAGCACGTCATCCGTGTGCTCGCCGGCCTCGGGCGCGCGGGTGGGGCCAACGCGGTCCAGGGCGTCGATGTTCAGCGGGTGGTTCACGATGAGTGACGCCGGGATGGCCGGGTCGGCCGGGGGCACGGCCATCCGGTTCGCGTGGACCTGCGGGTCGTGGCGAAGGTCCTGGACGTGCGCCACCAGCGTGACCGGCACACCCGCCGCGCGGAACGTGCGCATCCATTCGGCGGCAGTCCGCTGGATGAAGGTGGCCTTGAGCTCCTCGACCAGCGCGGGGGCATGTGCGGGCCGGGCCTCGTGGTCGCCGAAGCGCGGGTCGGCCAGCAGGTCTTCGCGCCCGGCGGCGATCAGCAGCGCGTCGAGCTCGGCATGCGTGCGCACCATGTAGAGCTGCAGCAGGCGTCCGTCGCTGGTCTCGAACAACACGCGGTTGGGGCTGGTGAGGGGCCGGGCAGCGTCGCGGCCGGGGAACTCGGCTTCGACCATGGCCGCCTGCGCGTAGCAGAGGTTGGCCCACACTCCATTCGCCAGCAGGCTGGTGTGCACGCGGGTGCCCTTGCCCGTGCGCTCGCGGTTCAGGAGCGCCGTGACGATCATCGCGTAGACCGCGATGGCGGTCGGATGGTCGCCCATGCCGGGAGTCGACATCCCGGGGATGGCGCCGGGTGATCGCACCAGGTCCATCAGGCCGGTGCGGGCCCACCAGGCGACGCCGTCGAAGCCCTCGAGCTCCGCGTCCGGACCTTCTTCCCCATAGGCGGTGAGCGAGGCGTAGATCATCCGATCGTTGAGCGGCGCCAGGTCTTCGTAGGTCAGACCGAAGGCGCGGCGCGTGGCGAATGGCTGGTTCGTGACGTAGACGTCGCAGTCCCGCACCAGTCGCATGAGGATTTCGCGCGCCTCTGGCAGCTTGAGGTTGAGCGTAATGGAGCGCTTGTTGCGGCCGTCGGCGAGCCACATGTAGTTCATCGGGGCGCGCGGGCTGAGCGGTCCGTTCGCGAGCGCGCGGTAGGGGTCGCCCGCGCCGGGCGTCTCGACCTTGATCACCGAGGCGCCAAAGTCGCCCAGGATGGTGGTGGCCACCGGGCCCGCAATCCAGGTGCCCACATCCAGGACTTTCAGCCCCGAGAACAGGTAGTCGCCACCTCCGGCCATGCGTTCGCCCTCCTCAGTCCCGATTTGTGGGGGGATTCTGGCCCACGCCACGGCTGCCGTCATGTCGCAGAGGCCCCGGCGAGCGGGGTCGGCTATAGTCCGCTCACGCTGTTGGCAGGGGGCTCGAACATGAGACTGGAAGGCGTGCGCGCGATCGTGACCGGGGCCGCATCGGGTATTGGGGCGGCAACTGCCGGGCTCTTCGCGAACGAGGGCGCGCAGGTGCTCGCGGTGGACCTGCCGGGCACGAAGCTTGCGGAAGTGCACGCCGGGCAGCCCGGCATCGTCGCGTTCGAGGCCAACATCGCGGGCGAAACGGCCGGCAAGAAGATCGTCGCTGCCGCCATCGAGCGCTTCGGCCGGCTGGACATCCTGGTGAACAACGCCGGCACCGGTTCGAACGCACTGGCCGAAGTGTTGCCACTGGCGGAGTGGGACCGTGTGTTCGCGGTGAACCTCCGGGGCATGTTCCTCCTTTGCCAGGCGGCGATCCCGGCCCTGCGCGAATCCGGGCGCGGGCGGATCATCAACGTCGCCTCGGTGATGGCGGAACGCACCGACTACGGGCTCTCTGCCTACGCCGCGTCGAAGGCGGGCGTGGCCGGGCTCACGCGCACGCTCGCGCTGGAGCTGGGGAAGTTCGGGATCACGGCGAACTACATCCTCCCCGGGGCCATCTACACCGGCATGACCCGGCAGAACTTCGACGAGGACCACATCCGCCAGGTGTGGGAGCGCAAGTCGCCGCTGAAGCGGCTTGGCCAGGGGATCGACATCGCGCGGGGGATCCTGTTCCTCGCCTCGGAGGACGGGGGCTTCGTCACCGGGCACGGGCTGGTCATCGACGGTGGGCTCACACTGCGGACGTAGGGGTGCCCGGCGGCGCTGCCGGGCTCCGGGCGGGGCCGCGGGAAACACCTCCCTACAGCAGCTCCCCGCCGCAGGCGCTGGCAGTGGTCCCATGCTGCTGGAACGCCTTGATCACGTTCCGGCCGGTGGTCCAGCGGTGCACCTCGTCGGGGCCGTCGACCAGGCGCTGCGAGCGGATGCTCGTATACCAGCGCGCCAGGGGCGTATCGAGGCTGTAGCCCAGCGCGCCGTGCAGCTGAATGGCCGTATCGACCACCTTGTGCACCATGTTCGCGAGGAAGACCTTGGCGATGCCGTTTTCCTGGCGCAGGTCCATCCCTTTTTCGGCCTTGTAGGCGATGTGCATGAGCATCAGGCGGGCGATGTAGAGCTCGCTGGCGCAATCCGCCAGCATCCACTGGACGCCCTGGCGCTGGGAGAGCGGCTGGCCGAAGGTGGAGCGTTCGATGACGTGCTGGGTGGCCATGTCGAGCGCCCGCTGGGCCATCGCGACGTTGTGCATGCCGTGGCGGAGGCGGCCGTAGGCGAGCCGGTGCTGCCCCATGTTGAAGCCTTCGCCCTCGCCGCCGAGCAGGTTTTCGTGGGGGACCACCAGCTCCTGGATCTTGATCTCCGAGTGGCCCCCGCCGAGCACGTGGCTGAGGGGGCCTTCGATAGCCATCGTCGGGATGTCCCGGACGATCTGGTAGCCGGGGTTGGGCAGTTCGACGATGAAGGTGCTGAACTGCTTGTGGCGCGGCGCGTCGGGGTTCGTCTTCGCCATGACCACAGCGATGTCGGCCACGCTGGCGGCGCTGCTGAACCACTTCTCGCCGTTCAACACCCAGTTGTCGCCGTCGCGGATGGCGCGGGTCTGCATGCCGGTGGCATCGGCGCCGGCGGCCCGCTCGGTCATCGAGTAGCAAACGCGCTTTTCGCCATTGAGCAGCGGCTTGAGGAACTTCTCTTTCTGGTAGGGCGTGCCATGGGTCAGGATCGTGAGCATCGTGGCGTCGTCGGGGCCCTGGGTGTTCAGGGCGAGGGCGCCCAGGTAGCTCTCGCCCAGCTCCATCTGGACGAGAGCGTTCGCCAGCGGGCCGAGGCCCATGCCGCCATACTCCTTCGGCACGAACGGGCACCAGAGCCCCTGGGAGCGGGCCTTTGCGCGGAGTTCGCCGAGGACCTCCTTGTAGGGGCGGCCGGCGGCCAGTTCCTTCTCTGCCGGGACACACTCCTCCTGCACGAACTTGCGGACCGTTTCGCGGATCGCCTTGGCTTCCGCCGGGATTTCGAAGTCGACTGCCATGATGCACCTCTGTGGGTCTGGGCCCCCCGTGGCGGGGGCGATGGGGATGGT
Source organism: uncultured Anaerolineaceae bacterium (assembly GCA_964648195.1). GTDB lineage: Bacteria > Chloroflexota > Dehalococcoidia > Tepidiformales > Tepidiformaceae > Amarobacter. Next base: position 276,318 of record CAZYLL010000002.1, read on the forward strand.
GATTATTCCGCGCCGTAACTCCCGCCGGAGACGACGAGGTGGCTGGCGGTGGTGAAGCTCGAGGCGGCCGAGGCGAAGTAGAGCGCCGCGCCGACGATCTCGTTTGGCTGGCCGCCACGCTGCAGGAGGATGGTGGAGGCGGCGCGGCGGTTGAACGCTTCGAGGTCCCAGGCCTTCGAGATATCGGTCATGAACGGCCCGGGGATGATGCAGTTCACCCGCACCTTTGGCGCGAAGGCGCGGGCGAAGCCGACGGTCATGGCGTTCAGCCCGGCCTTCGCCGCGGCGTAGGGAATGACGTTGGGGCCGGGGTTCTGCGAGGCGGTGCTCGAGACCATGATGATCGAGCCGCCATCGCCCTCGGCCATCCGGGTTCCGACGATGGAGGTCAGCCGGAAGGGACCCTTGAGGTTCACGTCGAGCACCTTGTCGTAGAGCGCCTCGGTGACGTTGACCACGCGGTCGTAGATGGGCGACATGCCGGCGTTGTTCACCAGGATGTCGACCCTGCCGAATTCAGCGTAGGCGCGTTCTGCGAGCTGCTCGACCTGGTCCCATTCGCCAACGTGGCAGGCGACCGGCAGGGCGCGGCGGCCCGTTTCGGCGCGGACGGCCGCCGCCAGCTCCTCGCAGGCGTCGAGCTTGCGGCTGGCGATGATGACATCGGCGCCGCAGTGGGCAAAGGCCAGCACCATTTCGCGGCCCAGGCCCCGGCTGCCGCCGGTAACCAGGGCCACCTTGCCGGTCAGGTCGAAGAGGTCAGCAGGGTTCATGCATTCCCCCGGGGAGTGGTCGGCCAATCCTACCGGCTTCTGTCGGCCCTGGCTGGCGGCGGCGGCTCAGGCGAGCAGTTCCGCCGGGGTGAGGTTGAACTCCCTGAGCACATCGGCCGCGTAGGTGATGCGGCCGGAGTTCACCGACGGGTCACCGTGGACGAGATGCAGACAGGCCTCGGCCATGTGCTCGACCGGCGTCGCCATGTCCTTGTTCGCCTCGTTGATGAGGCCGTGGTGGAGGACGCCGGGGGTGGCGACCAGGCCGGGAGAGATGACGTTCACGCCGATGTTGTCCATGCTCGTTTCGGAAGCGAGGCCGGTGGTGAAACGCTCCAGTGCGGCCTTGCACATGCCATAGACGGTGCCGCCCCGGCCCGGCGCGCGAAGCTGCGGGTGGAGCGCAGCGTGCGAGGAGATGTTCAGGATCCAGCCGGACTTGCGCTCGCGCATCGAGGGGAGAACGAGCTGGGCGAGGTGGAACGGCCCGAACACCTGTACCTCGAACATCAGCTTCATCCGCTTCTCCGGGAAGTTGTCGACCGGGATGAAGTAGGTGATCGCGGCGTTGTTCACCAGGATATCGACGGGGCCGAACGCATCGACGGCCTGCTTGATGAGCGCTTCACGGTCGGCGGCCTCGGAGAGGTCGCAGCGGACGGCGAGGGCTTCGCCGCCGGCATCGCGGATGCGCTTGACGACGCTGTTGATGCTGCCGGGCAGGATGTGGTCGCCCTCCTCGACGGTGCGGGCCGAGACGACGACCTTCGCGCCTTCCATCGCGTAGCGGATCGCGATGGCCTCGCCGATGCCGCGCGACGCGCCGGTGACGACGGCGACCTTGCCGGCGAGGATGCCGTTCTTATTGATCGATGGCATGTGCAAATCCTCCAGTGATCCCGGAAACGAATGCAACGATCTTGGGCGCCGGGCGGTGCGCTGTCCATGCGCGCCGGGCAGCCGCTGAAGAGCGCCAGTCGCCCTGCCGACAACGAGGGCGTGACCGGGCTGATTCGAACCGAGGCCACCGGCATTCGTACCGAGGTCCTGCGCTCGCGCCGCGCGCAGGCCGTGACGGCGGCCTACCTGTTGTTCGGCGCCTGGTACCTCTGGTGGCGCACGTTCCACACGGTGAACTGGGAGGCACCGTGGCTTTCACTGCCACTGCTCTTGGCCGACTACCTCGGGTTCTTCTTCTTCGGGCTCTTCGCGTTCAACCTGTGGGCAAGTGTGAGGCGCCATGCACCCCCACCTGCCCCGGGGTGGACGGTCGACGTTTTCATTCCCACCTACAACGAGCCGCTCGCGGTGCTGAAGCCTACCGTGCTGGCGGCCCTCGCCATGCGCTACCCGCACCGCACCTACGTGCTCGACGATGGGCGGCGCGACGAGGTGAGGCGGTTTTGCGCCGAAGTTGGCGCGGAATACCTGACGCGCCCGGACAACCGCGGGGCCAAGGCCGGCAACATCAATGCCGCCCTGCCCCGGACCAGCGGCGAGTTCATCGCCATCTTCGATGCCGACCACGCGCCCTTCGAGAACTTCCTGGTCGAACTCCTGGGGTATTTCAACGACCCCGCGGTGGCGCTGGTCCAGTCTCCCCAGGCCTACTACAACCTCGATTCGTTCCAGCACAGCCGGAACGCGCGCTTCCAGGGCAAGCCGTGGCACGAGCAATCCATCTTCTACGACATGATCATGCCCGGGAAGGACCGGATGAACGCGGCCTTCTGGTGCGGGTCGAGCGCCATCCTCCGGCGGGCAGCGCTTGAGCAGGTGGGCGGTGTCAACACGCTCACCGTCACCGAGGACATGCACACGGCCGTGCTCATGCACGCGGCGGGCTGGAAATCGGTCTACCACGACCGCGAGCTCGCGGTGGGCATCGCTCCCGACGACCTGGAGCCCTTCCTGGTACAGCGGCTGCGCTGGGCGCAGGGCGCCATGGAGTTGCTGCGGAAGGACAACCCTCTCCTCAGGCGGGGGCTCGACTGGCGCCAGCGCGTCGCCTACTTCACGAGCGTGGCCTACGTCATCGAATACATCCCGAAGGCCATCTACCTGGCGACCCCGCCGGTTGTGCTCATCAGCGGCGTGCTGCCGATGACCAACATGGGCTGGAACTTCCTCTTCCGCTTCCTGCCGTACTACCTGCTGGGCGTGCTGGCGACCCGCCTCCTCACCGGCGGCACGAACCCGTACCTGCGCGCGGAGCGCTTCCATGTGCTGAAGATCGAAATCATGCTGCGGGCGATTACCCTCCTGTTCTTCCCCCGGAAGCTCAAGTTCAAGGTGACTCCCAAGTCGGCCAGCGGCGATGAGAGCCGCTGGGCCGTGCTGCGCCACCTTCGGACCCAGCTGGCCGTGGGCGGGCTCTGTGCGGCGGCGGCCGCCTGGGGCCTGGCCTCATGGTTCTTCGGCGCCGCCTGGGCGCTCACCGGGGTCTCCCTGTTCGTGACCATCGGCTGGGCAGGCTTCAACGCGGGCATCATCGGGCTGCTCGCCCGGTCGGTCCTCCGGCGGCACCATCGCCGCCAGGTCTACCGCTTCCCGGTCCGTGTCCCCCTGGTGGTGAAACAGGGCCCGCGCGAGCTCAAGACCGAGACGCTGGACCTTTCGACCACCGGCGCAGGCTGGCGCTCGCCCCGCTGGTACGCACGCGGGAGCCACGTCAGCCTTGTGCTCCACCCGCCAACCGGCGAGGCGATCACTGCCAGGGCGACCATCACCCTCTGCCAGCCCGACGGCGCCGGTGGTTTCCGCATCGGCGCCGAGTTCGGCGAGCTCCCGGCCGGGGTGGAGCGCCAGCTTATCCTCTTGCTCTTCCAGCGCCTTGCCCCGCAGACCGTCCACACCGCTGAAGGAGCGGACGAGCACAGGCCAGCCGCGGCCTGATCCCGGCCTGCCCGCTACACTGGGCTGCGATGAAAACGATCTGCGAGACCTGCGGTGGCACGCTCCAGTCGGAGCTCTCGCGCACGCTCGGGCGGTGCGGGCCGTGCCGCGTGGGCGAGGATAACGGGCAGGAGTACCCTCCCCCGCCGCCCGACCTCCGGCGCAGCCGCAGGCCGGCCACGCGCCCGGCCAGGCCGCCTACCCCTTGACGCACACCTTCGGCCGGACGAGCGCCACGCGCCGGGCGAGGCCCGCCCTCTCGGTGGCCTCGGCCACATCGTCCACGTCCTTGTAGGCGCCCGGGGCCTCTTCGGCTGCGCCCCGCATCGAGCGCGTGCGGATGAGGATGCCGCGGGAGGCCAGCTCATCGACGAGCTGACGGCCGCTCCACTGCTTCAGCGCCTGGTGGCGGCTCATCGAGCGGCCCGCGCCGTGGGAGGCCGAGGAGAAGGCCGCCTGCTCGCTTTCCGTGGTCCCGCACAGGATGTACGACCCGGTGCCCATGCTCCCGCCGATGATCACCGGCTGGCCCACCGCGCGGTACGGTGGCGGCACCTCGGGGTGGCCCGGCCCGAACGCCCGCGTGGCGCCCTTCCGGTGCACGTAGAGCTCCCGCTTGCGGCCGTCCACCACATGCGTCTCCGCCTTGCAGGTGTTGTGCGAGACGTCGTAAAGCGTCTCGAGGCGAGACCCGGGGAAAACCTCGGCGAACGATTCGCGGGCAAGGTGGGTGAGGACCTGGCGGTTCGCGAGGGCACAGTTGATGCCCGCGCGCATCGCGCCCAGGTAGCGCTGGCCGATCTCGGAGCGGATCGGCGCACAGGCGAGCTCACGGTCGGGCAGGTGGATGCCGGCGGCCGCGGCGGCCTTCGCCATGGAAACCAGGAACTCGGTGCCGATCTGGTGCCCGAGCCCGCGGGAGCCACAGTGGATGGAGACCACGACCTGGCCCTGGCGCAGGCCGAACGCTTCCGCGGCTGCGGCATCGAAGATGCGCTCGACCACCTGGACCTCCAGGTAATGGTTGCCCGAGCCGAGGGTCCCCATCTCGCCATGCTGCCGGCGCTTGGCGAGGTCTGAAACGTAGGCGGGGACGGCACCGCGCATGGTGCCGTGCTCCTCGATGAACTCCAGGTCCCCGGCGCTGCCGAAGCCCTGCGCCACCGCCCATGCAGCGCCCCCGGCCAGCATCTCATCCAGCTCGCTCATCGAAAGCCGCAACGCGCCTTCCTCGCCGACGCCAGCCGGGATGCGCCGGAAGAGGGTATCGGCGAGTTCGCGGGCCCGGGGCGCGAGCTCCTCCCCGGTGAGGTTGGTTCGCAGACAGCGGATGCCGCAGGAGATATCGAACCCGACGCCGCCAGCCGAGACGATGCCGCCCTGTTCGGCATCGAACGCGGCGACGCCGCCGATCGGGAAGCCGTAGCCCCAGTGGGCATCGGGCATGGTCAGCGAGGCGCCGACGATGCCGGGCAACCGCGCCACATTGAGGGCCTGTTCGAGGACCTTGTCGTCCATCCCTTCGAGCAAACCGCGGCTGGCATAGAGCACCACCGGCGCGCGGTGCTCGTCCTTGCCGGGTGCCAGGGTCCAGCGGTAGGGGGTGTCCTGGTGGAGCTGGTTGATGTTCATCTCACACATCCACGACGCAGCGGGCTTCCCAGGCGCCATCGGCCTGGCGGACGGAGAGCATGGTGAGGGTGGCGCCCTTCACCTCCACGCCGCGTTCGATTCCCGGACGCCAGCGCTCGCCCCAGGCGGCGCCGTGCCACCGTTGCCCATCGCGCTCGAGGGCAAACCGCCCCAGGGCGAGCCCCCGGCAGCGGGCTTCGGGCAGCAACAGGTTGAGCCACGTCACCAGCGCCAATTCCAGGTCCTCTTCCTCGAAGGAGATGTCGAGGCGCTCGTTCGGGCGGATGGCAGAAGGGTCGGCGGAAATGGCGAACACGGCCCGGGCGCAATTCACAAACGCCTCCTCGACGGTCGCGCCGCGCCCCACCACGCCGATATCGGCATCGTGGGCGAAGTAGCCGGCGCTCGCATCGAGGCTGGCAGCGGCGTGCATGGGCGGTGTGGCGAGTGGGTCGGACATAGGGCCTCGCACGCACGAGTGTGCACCCCCGCGCAAGGGCTGTCAGGAGCCGGAGGCACCGGCGTGTCTTCCCCCGGTGGCCCTGCCTGCAGCCCGCAAGCAAGCAAGCGCGTTGTGTCCCGGCGGCCCGACACACGACAATGACTTCGTTCGTCGTATGGACCCACTGACCATCATCCTGTTCGCCGCGGGCGCGGCGCTGCTGCCGCTCGGGGCCGAGTCGCTCGTCCGCGGCGCGGCCCGGATCGCCGTATCCCTGGGGATTTCGCCGCTCGTCGTCGGGCTCACGGTGGTGGCGTTCGGCACGAGCGCTCCCGAGCTTGCGGTGAGCTTCGCCTCGGCGCTGACGGGCGACGCCGATGTCGCGGTCGGGAACGTGGTGGGGAGCAACATCATGAACGTGCTCTTCATCCTGGGCGTCTCGGCCCTGGTGACGCCGCTCGTCGTCGCCCAGCAGCTGATTCGGCTCGACGTGCCGCTGATGATCGGGGCCAGCACCGTGCTGTTCCTCTTCGCCCTCGGGGGGAAGGTGAGCACGGCGGAGGGCGGGGTCCTGGTTGCGGGGATCGTGGCCTACACGGCCTGGGCGATCCGGAAGAGCCGCAGGGAGAACCGCGAGGTGGCCGCCGAATACGAGCAGGAGTACGAGTACGGCCGGTCGCGCGGGGGAGTGGTGCTCGATCTCGCACTTGTCGCTGTGGGGGTTGGGGTGCTCGTGCTCGGTTCCGCGTGGTTCGTCGATGGGGCGATCGAGTTCGCGGAACTGCTGGGGGTGAGCGAGCTCGTCATCGGCCTCACGATCGTTGCCGCCGGGACGTCGCTGCCCGAGGTGGCCACCTCGGTGATGGCGAGCATCCGCGGCGAGCGCGACATCGCCGTCGGCAACGTGGTGGGCAGCAACCTCTTCAACATCCTGGCGGTCCTGGGGCTTACGGCGCTCGTGGCCGATGGCGGCGTGGCCGTGGCCGATGCCGCCCTGCGGTTCGACATTCCCGTGATGCTGGCGGCGGCGATCCTGTGCATGCCGATCTTCGTCGGGGGGCGGATCAACCGCTGGGAGGGCGGGCTCTTCCTGGCCTACTACTTCGCCTACACGGTCTACCTGCTGCTCGATGCTTCGAGCCACGATGCCCTGGGGCCGTATAGCGCCATCATGCTCGGGTTCGTGGTCCCGGCGACCGTGATCACGCTGGCAATCGTTGCCTTCCGCATCATCCGCCGGGGCGAGGCGCTGCCCGCCTGAGGCGCCTCAGCGCTCCATGATCACTTGCCCCGCCTGCAATACGCGGTCGATGCGGATGAGGATGGCGGCGCCCTTGCGCTCGGGGTCGCGGTCCAGCTCGAGCTGGATGGTGCGGTCCATCACCTGCTGGCGGATCTCACCTGTGGTGTGCACCGTGGCCTGGCCAAACATCTTCCAGGCCGTGCGCGTCTTCGGGTTCCGGTAAAGGACACAGGCGCCGGGGTTTTCCTGGAAGTTGCGGAAGGTGGTGCCGAGCGCGCGCTCCCAGAAGGCGACGTGCTCGCTATCGAAGATCATGGCGCTGCCCTTGAAGGCGATATCGGGCATGCCGTCCTTGCTGGCGGAAGCCACGAGCACGGGCGCGCCATCGGCCAGGGCTGTCTCGAAGGCAGCCTTCATCTCATCGGTCAGGGCGATCACAACATACTCCGGGGGAATCTACGAGTGATGGGCAGCTTACCAGAAGTCCGGGCATGGAGCCGCCCGCCGCATGCCAGCCGCGCGCCCCGTGTTGACGCGACTGCGAGCGCGGGCAAGACTCAGGCACTCACCATTGCCGCTGGCGCCCGGCCGGGCCGGGTCCGCCTGCCCACGAGGTAACCGCCGTGACCGAACCCGCACTCGAACAGCTCATCGACGTTCCCGCGCTGGAACGCTTCGTCAACGAAAACGTCCCGGGCGAGCCCGGCCCCATCGACGTCCAGAAGCACGTCGCCGGCTTCTCGAACGAGACGTTCTACGTCTCGCGCGGGGCCGAGCGCTGGGTCCTGCGCCGCCCGCCCCGCGGCCCGCTGCTGCCAACAGCCCACGACGTGGTGCGCGAATACCGCTACATCTCGGCGCTCCACGGCAAGGCGCGCGTGCCCCGGCCCATCGCCGTCTGCGAGGATGCGAGCGTCATCGGCGCGCCGTTCTACCTGATGGAGCGGGTGGAGGGCACGGTCATCCGGGCGGAGATGCCCCCGGCCTACGACCACCCGGCCGGCCGCGCGAAGGTGGCCGAGGAGATGATCGATGCCCTGGTCGAGCTCCACGCCGTCGACTTTGAGGCGGCCGGCATCTCCGGCAAGGGCGATACCTACCTGGAGCGCCAGGTGAGCCGGTGGAGCAAGCAATGGGAACTGACGCAGCCACGTACGCGCCCGCTGCCCGGCCTCGACGCGGTGACCGGCTGGCTGCGCAAGCGGATCCCGCCGACGGAGGCCGTGAGCATCGTCCACGGCGACTACAAGCTCGACAACGTGATGTACGCGCACGACGCGCCACGCCTCATCGCCATTTTCGACTGGGAGATGGCCACCATCGGCGACCCGTTGGCCGACCTGGGCTGGCTGCTTTCGAACTGGGGCGATCCGGGCGACCCACCGGAGACAAAGCGGCTCAATGAAGGCCCGCGGGTCACCGAGCTTGAAGGCTTCCCAGGGGTGGACGAGATGGCTGCGCTGTACGAGCGGAAGAGCGGCCGCTCGATGAAACACTTCGCCTTCTACCATGTGCTGGCGGTGTACAAGCTGGCGATCATCCTCGAGGGGCTCTACATGCACTACCTCGAAAAGAAGGCATCGAACCCAGCGAGCGCCGAGTTCGAATGGTACGTGCCGGTGCTGGTCGACCGCATGCACCGGCTGATGGGGGAGTAGGCCATGCGCAAACGGATTGCCCTCTCCGTCCCGTTCGAGGCGTTTTCGCTGGCCGAGCATGCCGAGCTTGCGAAGGAGGCGGAGCGGCTCGGCTACCCGGATGCGTGGTCGTTCGAGGTCGATGGCACCGACTGCTTCACGCCGCTGGCGGTGATTGGCGGCGCCACCGTGATGCGGCTCGGTACCGCCATCGCCAACGTCTACACGCGCGGGCCGGCCACGCTGGCCCAGTGCGCGGCCAGCATCGCGGAGGTGGCGCCCGGGCGCTTCAACCTTGGCATCGGTTCGGGTTCGCAACCGATCGTCGAGCAATGGAACAGCGGCAATTTCAACAAACCGGCGACCCGCGTGCGCGAGATGGTGCAGTTCCTGCGGCAGGCCCTGGCGGGTGAGCGGGTGGTGTTCTACGGCCAGACGTTCCACGTCGACGGGTTCCGGCTTTCGAGGCCAGTCGAACAGCCGATACCCATCCACGTGGCGGCTCTGCGCGAAGGGATGTTGAAGGTCGCCGGCGAGGTCGCCGATGGCGCGATTATCAACTGGCTCTCGGCCGAGGACTGCAGGAAATCGGTGGCCGTTGTGCGGGAGGCCGCGCGCGCCGCGGGCCGCGACCCGGAAGGCATCGAAATCACCGCGCGGTTGATGGTGAACATCGACCCGCCAACGCCCGATGCCGACCTTGGCCGGCGGCGGCTCATCAACGCCTACCTGAACGTGCCTGTGTACCGGTCGTTTCACGAGTGGCTCGGCCGGAGTGAGGCGCTCAAGGGGATGTGGGACGCCTGGGAGAGCGGCGACCGGAAGGGGGCAGTAGCCGCCATCCCGGACCGGGTGGTGAGCGACCTCATCGTCCACGGGACCGCCGAGGAGCGGAATGCACACGTGCAGCGCTACCTCGATGCGGGCGTGGACACCGCGTTCCTCAACTGGTTCAGCGTGAACCCGGACCCGGCGGTACGGCGAGATCTGACGCTGAAGGCGATGCGAGAGATGGCGCCTTCGGCGCTCAAGTAGGCACGCCGCTCAGGGCAGACGGTTGACCGGGCGCAGGAAGAGGAAGGCGAACAGCCCGATGACCGTCGCGACGGCTGCGCTCGAAACGAGGGTGACCTGCGGGCCCCAGAGGCTCGCCTGGATGCCCGCCTGGGCGTAGCCGACCGGGATGCTGGCGCTGAACGAGAGGCCGTACATGCTCATCACGCGGCCCATCATCTGGCGTTCCGTGTTCTCCTGGAGGAGCGCTACGGCGAAGTTGATGAAGATGGCCGGCCCCACGATGCCTGCCACAAACGCCAGCGCCATCGAAAGGGGCAGCGAAGAGCTGAGGCCGTACAGCGCCCAGAGGCTGCCGCCGAAGAGTACCGACCCCGAGAGCAGCCGCCCGCGGTGGCGCGTGCGGAACATGCTCATCAGGAACGAACCAAACACGATGCCGCCGCCAAGGCAACCCCAGAGGAGTCCGACGAACTTGTCCGATGCCTCGAACACATCTTCAACCATCAGGACGACCGTGACCGCGAAGGGGCCCATCAGGAACACCCCCGGGATGGTGCCCAGCGCGAGGATGCCGAGCAGCGAGCTGTTCCGGCGGACGTAGCGGATGCCCTCGACGAGATCGTGCCGGACGCTGCGGCCGGTGGGGGTGGGCGCATCGGTGGCGATCCGGCCGAACAGGAAGGCGGCAACGGCCAGCATCAACACCTCGGCGGCAAACGCGAGCGTCAGCCCGAATTCATCGGAGAGCACGCCACCCAGGCTCGGGCCCCCGAACTGGAGCGTGGCCATGAACGCCATCGTCCCCCAGATCGCCCCGTTCTGGATCTGGGAGACAGGGAGGATCTGCGGCATCATGCTCTGGCGGGCGGGGTTCGTGAATGCGCCCGCGCTGCCCACGATCGCCGCGAGGAAGAAGACCGGCCAGATGAAGCTCGCCTCGAAGCCGGCGAGGGCGACATACACGAGCGAGACCGCCGCCGCCACGGCGTAGGTCCGCACCAGGATGCGGCGGCGTTCCACACGGTCGGCGATGACGCCGCCGAAGAGGGCGAGGGCGGCGCCCGGGAGCGTCTGGCAGATGAGGGCGGCGGCGATGGCGGCCGCACGCTGGTCTTCGCTCACCCGGTCGCGGATGAAAAGCGGCACGGTGACGGCCTGGATGCCGACGCCGGTGCCAGCGACCACCGAGGCAAGCCACCAGACACGGTAGCCGGCAACAGTGAACGGGTTGCGGGAGATCGCCGCATCCCCGGTGGCAGCGGGCGAGGCGGCAAGGGCGTGGGGTAGCGCTTCCTCGGTCATGGCCGGGCAGTGTACCCCGGTTCGGCCCGCGTTGCATGAGGCAACCTGCCCGGGACCTACCCCCCGCTCGCCTGTACCAGGTAGGCGATGCAGCCTTCGAGCGAGCTGAGCCGGGGGTAATCCTCCTCCGGCACGTCGATCCCGGTGCGTTCGTGGATACCGATGATGAAGTTCAGGAAGTCCATCGAGTCGATATCGAGCTGCTCGCGGAACTCCACATCCGGCTCGAGTTCCTCGATGTCGGCCTCCGGCGCGATCTGGCGCAGGACGGTGAAGACGGTTTCGCGGGCCTGTTCTGCGTTCATAGGTGCTCCGGTTCCTGGAGGAGGCGGTTGATGGTGGCCAGGAAGATGCCGCCGCGATGGCCGTCGCTCACGCGGTGGTCGGCGGCGAGCGTGGCGGTGATGGCCGGGCGGACGCCCAGCATGCCACCTTCGGCCCACGGCTTTTCCACCACCCGGCCGAAGCCCACGAGCGCGACCTGCGGCGGGTAGATGACGCCGTAGACGAAGTCCACCCCGAGCTCCCCGAGGTTGGTGACCGTGAGGCTGCTCGACGCCATTTCGGAGGCGCGAAGCCGGCCGGCGCGGGCGCGCTGCACCAGGCCGGAAAGTTCTCGCATGAGGTCGCCTAGCGGCTTGTTGCTCGCATCGAGGATGGCCGGCGCGACCAGGCCGCCCCCGCGCAGGGAGATGGCCACGCCCAGGTTCACCGTCGTCGAGGGCTCGAAGCCGCGTTCTGTGTAGTAGCCATTGACCTCGGGCACGTCGTGCGCCGCCAGGGCGGTGGCCTTCAGCAGGAGCGCGCTGTAGAGGATGCGGTCCCTGACCGGCCGACGGCGGTTCTCTTCGCGCAACCAGGCCATGGCGCGGGACATATCGATATCGAGCCCCAGGTAATAGTGCGGGATCTCCCGGTTGGAACGCTCCATCAGCGCGGAGATGGGCTTCCGGCTCTGGACGCGCGCGGGCGCCCCCGGAGGTGGCGCCGGAGGGGCAGCCGGGGCAGCCGGCGGGGGCGCCGGGGGCGCCAGGCGGTCAAGGTCGGCCGCCGTGATGGAACCTCCCGGCCCGGTGCCCTTCACGGTGGCGAGGTCGATGCCTCGCTCCCGGGCGATCCGGCGCGCGCGCGGCGACACCAGCAGCCGGCGTGGCGGCGGCGCGGGCGCAGTGGGCGGTGGTGGGGTTGGGGCGCGGCGCGCCGCGGCATGCTCGACATCCGCGCGGGTGACCACCGCGCCAACGCCCGTGCCGGGGATGGCCGCAAGGTCGATGCCCAGCTCGCGCGCGAGGACCTTTGCCGTCGGCGTCGCGCGGACGGGGGCGGCCCCGGGGGTTGGGGCGGGGGCATGTGGCTGCGGTGCGGCGGCAGGGGGCGCCGCGGGGGCGGCTGATTCCCCGGTGGGCGCCGCGGCCGCAATCACCGCCAGGGGGGTGCCGACGGGCACGCGTTCGCCTTCGGGGACAAGGATGCGCTCGATGGTGCCGCTCTCGAAGACCTCCACCTCCATATCGGCCTTGTCGGTCTCGATCTCGACGACGATATCGCCGCGACGCACCTGGTCGCCCGGCTTGACGAGCCAGCGGGTGACTGTCCCCTCGGTCATGTCGGCGCCGAGCGAGGGCATCAGGAACTCAGCCATTGCTGCCCAACACCTTCAACGCTGCCTCGACGATGCGAGGGACACCGGGGAGGGCAGCATCCTCCAGGTGCTTCGCGTATGGCAGCGGGACTTCGGCCGTGCAGACGCGCTCGACCGGGGCATCGAGTTCGTAGAAGGCCTGCTCCATGATGCGGGCCATGATCTCGGCGGAGATGCCGCCGCTCTTCCAGCCCTCATCGACGATGACCACGCGGTGCGCGCGCCGGACCGAGGCGATGATGCTCTCCGTATCGAGCGGGCGGAGGGTGCGGAGGTCGAGCACTTCGGCCGCGACGCCCTGCGATTCGAGCGCAGCCGCAGCCTCCAGCGTTTTCGGCACGGAGCCGCCATAGGTGATGAGGGAGACATCTCCGCCCGGGCGGAGGAGCTTCGCGTGGGCGATCTCGACCGCGCCCGCGTCGGCCGCCAGCTCGCCCTCCATGTTGTAGAGCAGCGCATTTTCGAAGATCAGCACCGGGTCGGGGTCTTCGAGCGCGGTCCATAGCATGCCCCGCGCATCCTCCAGGGTGCCGGGCGTGAGGACCTTGATGCCGGGGATGTGGGCGTACCAGCCCTCGAGGCTGTGGGAGTGTTGCGCCGCCAGCTGCCGGCCGCCGCCCGTGGCCATGCGGATGACGAGGGGCACATTGAACTGCCCGCCGGACATGTGGAGGATGGTGGCCGCGTTGTTCAGGATCTGGTCGAGGGCGAGCAGGCTGAAGTTGCAGGTCATCACCTCGACGATGGGGCGCATGCCGTTCATGGCGGCGCCAATGCCCGCGCCGGTGAACGCCGATTCGGAAAGGGGCGTATCGCGGACCCGCTCGGGGCCGAACTCGGCCAGGAGCCCCTTGCTCACAGCGAAGCACCCCCCGTACTCGCCCACGTCCTCGCCCATCAGGAAGACGCGGGGGTCGCGCTGCATCGCCTCGCGGATGGCTGCACGGACCGCCTCGCGGTAGGTCGTCCTCACGGCCGTCGTCATGGCGTGGCCACCTCCGAGTACACCCATCGTTCGAGGCCGGAGAGCGGTTCGAGCGTGCCAGCCTCCGCGAACGCCACGGCGTCATCGACCTCTTCCACCACCTCGGCGTCCATCCGCTCGAAGGCGGCATCATCGAGGATGCCGGCATCCCTCAGCGCGGCCCGCAGGGTGACGATGGGGTCGCGCTGCTTCCAGCGTTCGACCTCGTCCTTCGAGCGGTAGAGCTCGGGGTCGTACATGGAGTGGGCGCGGAAGCGGTAGGTCTGGATTTCGAGGAAGCACGGGCCGCCGCCGGCGCGGACGGAGGCGACTGCGCGGCGGGCAGCATCCTCCACGGCGTTCACGTCCATGCCATCGACCGTCCAGGCGGGCATCTCGTAGCTGGCTGCACGGACGGCCAGGTTGGTCTCAGCGTGGGAGCGCTTCAGGGCGGTGCCCATCGCGTAGAGGTTGTTTTCGCAGCAGAACAGGACGGGCAGGTCCCATAGCGCGGCCAGGTTCATCGATTCGTGGAACTCGCCCTCGGCCATCGCGCCCTCGCCGAAGAAGCAGGCGGTCACCCGTGGCCTGCCCTGCATCTTGTCGCCCAGGGCGAGCCCGGCCGCCAGGGGCAGCCCGCCGCCGACAATGGCGTTGCCGCCGTAGAACCGGGTGGCCGCATCGAAGATGTGCATCGAGCCCCCGCGCCCGCGTGAGACGCCCTCGACCTTGCCGAACATCTCGGCCATGAGGGCCCGGGCCGGGATGCCGCGGGCGAGGGCGTGGCCATGCTCGCGGTACGTCGCGACCACAGCATCATCGGGTCCGAGCGCCTGCATGACACCGACAGCGCTGGCCTCTTCCCCAATGTAGAGGTGGAGGAAGCCCCGGATCTTCGTCGCGCTGTAGAGCTCGACGCAGCGTTCCTCGAAGCGGCGAATGCGGAGCATCTCGCGCAGAAGATGCACCTGGCGCGCGGGGTCGAAGCTCATGCCGGTCCCTCCAGCGTCGAAAGGTCGCCCTCGGGCAGCCCCAGTTCGCGCGCCTTGAGCAGGCGCCGCATGATCTTGCCGCTTCGCGTCCGGGGCAGGTCGTCTGCGAAGGCGATCTCCTTCGGCGCGACGGCTGTCCCCAATCGTTTGCGGGCGAACCCGAGGATATCGAGCCGCAGATCTTCCGATGGTTCGAAGCCGGGCTTGAGCGCGACGAACGCCTTCACGATCTCGCCCGCTACCGGGTCCGGCTTGCCGATGACCCCGGCCTCGGCCACGGCCGGGTGCTCCATGATGGCGCTTTCGACTTCGAACGGGCCGATCAGGTGGCCCGCCGACTTGATCACGTCATCGGCGCGGCCAACAAACCAGAAGTAGCCGTCTTCGTCGACGCGGGCGAGGTCTCCGGTGAGGTACCAGCCGCCACGGAAGCACTTCTGGTAACGCTCTTCCTCGCCGAGGTAGCCTCGGAACATGGAGGGCCAGCCGGGGCGGAGGGCCAGCTCGCCCTCTTCGCCGGGGGTATCGACCACGCGCACGGTATCGTCCTCGTGGCGGACGATGGCCGCCTCGATGCCGGGCAACGGTTTGCCCATGGAGCCGGGCCGGATATCCATGCTGGCGTAGTTCGCGATCATGATCCCGCCCGTCTCGGTCTGCCACCAGTTGTCGTGGATGGGCAGGCCGAGCACCTCCGCGCCCCAGGCCACGCCCTCGGGGTTCAGCGGCTCGCCCACGCTCCCGATAAACCGGAGGGCCGAGAGGTCGTACCCGCGGGGCAGCCCGGGCCCGGCCTTCATCAGCATCCGGATGGCGGTCGGCGCGGTATACCAGACCGTCACGCGTTCGTCTTGGAGGATCGAATACCAGCGGGCCGCGTCGAAATCGGCCTGGTCGACCACCATGGTAAGCCCGTGGGTGAGCGGGGAGATGATGCCGTAGGAGGTGCCAGTCACCCAGCCGGGGTCGGCGGTGCACCAGAAGATGTCGGAATCGTGGAAATCGAGCGCGATCTTGCCGGTGACCCAGTGGGCGACCACCGCCTCGTGGACGTGCATGGCGCCCTTGGGCTTTCCGGTGGTGCCGCTGGTGAAGTGGAGGAGGGCCAGGTCCTCGGCGGATGTTTCGGAGATGGTGAACTGGTCGCTGGCGATGGTGAGCGCGGCCTGGAAGGGGTAGGCGCCCTCGACGGGCTCACCGGGCTCGCCGATGAAGAATACGGCTTCGAGGTCGGGGAGCGACTCGCGGATCTGCGCGACCTTACGCCGGTAGAGCGCTGGCGTGGTGATGAGCACCTTCCCCCGGCCGATCGTCATGCGCTGGTGGATGGGCTCGGGGCCGAAGGCGGAAAAGAGCGGGCAGAACACGCTGCGGTTCTTGAGCGTGCCGAGCGCGGCGGCGTAGAGCTCCGGCAGCCGTTCCGAGAGCGCGAAGACGGTGTCGCCGGGTCCCACGCCGAAATCGCGGAGCACGTTCGCGAAGCGATCGCTATCCGCCTTCAGGTCGTAGTACGAGAGCTCGCGGCGCTCGCCCTTGCGGCCGAGCCAGCGGATGGCGATGTGGTCGCCCCGGCCAGCTTCGACATGGCGGTCGACGGCGAGGTAGGCGATGTTGATGTTGCCTCCGGGGCCGAGGATCTCGCGGCGGGCGGCATCCCAGCTGAACGTGGCCGCAGCTGCGGCGTAGTCGGTCAGGTTGGGCGGCAGCCGCAGCATCTCCGGCGTTTTCCGGATTGGGGGCCAGTTCATGTCGCTCTCTGGCATGGCACCTCCGCGATGCGCCCGCGCAATCGCGGATACAGGGTGCCAGAGACCGTCAAGCCTTCCAACGGCCGAGGGGCCGGGGGTAGAGGTGCCGGCCGGCCAATCCGCTGTCCGCCCCTCAGGGCTGGGGCGGGCGGCGGAAGAGGCCCTCCTGGGCCACGCTGGCAACGCGCACGCCCTCGCGGTTGTACTTGCCCGCAAACATCAGGCCGCGGGCCGCGTGAGCGGCCGGGCTCTCGCTCGCGTAGAGAATCCAGTCGTCGAAGCGCGGCGGGCGATGGAACCACATCGCGTGGTCGAGGCTGGCCGAGGCGCCGCCCGGCTGCCAGATGCCGTAATGGTGGGCGACCGTGGCCACGAGGCCGCTATCGCTCAGGTAGACCATCGCCGCGGCGTGGATGAGCGGGTCTTCCGGGAGGGGGGCCATCATCCGGCCCCAGACCATGCGCGCCGGGAGGCGGCCATCGCCGTCCCGTTCCCGGGTGGGGCGTGCCGCCGCGCGCAGGTCGATGGGGTGGTTCGTTCGACGGCGCATGCGATCGGCCATGCCGGGCGGGAGCTGTTCGGCCATCCGCGGCATGGCGATGGAGGCCCACCACGATTCGCACGCTTCCGGTTCCGGCGCTGCGGGCATGGGCGCCTGGTGGGAGATGCCCTCTTCCGGGGCGACGAAGCTCACCGAGGCCTCGAAGATGGTGTGGCCGGCCTGGACTGCGGTGACCCGCCGGGTGAGGAAGTTCCGGCCCTCGCGAATCCGCTCGACCGTGTAGTCGATCGGCTCCCTGGGCTCGCCGGCTCGAAGGAAGTAGGCGTGGAGCGAGTGGATGGAGCCGAAGCTGACGGTGCGCCCGGCGGCGATCACGGACTGGGCGAGGACGAGCCCACCGAAGAGGCGGCCCTCTTCCTGTCCGGGTTCGCCGCGGAAGTGGTCGTAGTCAGCAGGCTGGAGGTCGAGCTCGCGGAGGAGGAAGGCAACGGCCTTCTCCGCCGAATCCTGTGCGGGTTCGGTCATGCGGGAGGAACTCTTCTTTGCGTCCGCGCGACATGGCCGTCGCGGCGCGGGGGATATGTGCAGCCAGCATAGCCCGGGGGGCGCTCAGGCGCATCGCGGATCGGACGGTGCTGTCAGCCCCGCAGTGGGAAAATGGCGAACGTGCCGAGCGCTTTCGCGACCAGGCGGTCGCCGTTGCGGACCTCTGATTCGAGGAATGCGACGCGCTTGCCCTTGCTGAGCACCCGTGTCTCGCATTCGAGCGTGCCATCGCGGACGCCGGCGATGTAGACCATCTTCAGCTCGATGGTGGCGCACGACTCGTCTTCTTCGAGGCGGGTGTAGAGGGCGGCGCCCATGCCGGTGTCCGCCATCGAATACAGGACGCCGCCATGGACGACGCCATGCGGGTTCATGTGGTCGGGTGAGACCGCGATCCGGGCGCGGCTCTGGCCATCGGCCCGCTCGTAGATGTCGAGCCCGATGAGTTGCTGGAAGCCCATTCGTGGTTTCGATTCCTTTGGCATGGCGGGAGGGATACTACCGTGCCGGCGCTGTTTGTGGGCGCGGTAGCAGTCTCTCGCGGCTGATGCTCAAGGCTCGACGATGAAGGTGCCCACCATGTCGTGGAGGGTGCACAGGAAGTAGTACGACCCCGCGCCGGAGGCGGTGAAGGTCTGCGTCCGCATGCAGCGACCCTTGCAAGTCTCGCCGTGAGCGAGCCCGGCCAGGCTGAAGCTCAGGTTGTGCTCTACGCCTTCGTCATCGTTCTGGAGCGTCGCGGTGACCGTGGCTCCATCGGGTACCCGGATGGTGGATACATCGAAGGCCAGGTTGGCGGCCCGGACTGTCACGCTGACGGCGGACGCCCGTGGAAGCGGTGTGGAGAGGGGCGCTGGCGTGGCCACGCCTGTTGGCCGTGCCGATGGAGGAGATGAAGCGGCGGTCGATGCCTCGGCCGGGGTGGGTTGCGGGGCCGGTGTGGAGGAGGCAGCGGCGGCGGTTGTCGCTGTCGCGGCCCCGGCTGGCGTCACGGTCGCAGCCGGGTTCTCGGACGGAACCGCCGGGGACGCCGCCGCGGGAGCCCGGCCGCCGCCACAGGACGCGGCCAGCAGCACCAACGCGAGCCCCCCGCTCAAGACGCCGGCCACGCGAGTGTCAGTCTTCATCCGGGCGAGCCGGCATGATGCTTCCCAGGATGGGCGCCGTTAGGCCCGGCGCTTTGCGAGCGACAGGGCAAGCGTCCCGGCCGCGAGCGCGAGGAGCAGCACGCCGGCGCCCCGCGTGTACCCCATCGGCCCCTCGGAACTTGCCGAGTTCCCCGTGGCAGGGGGCTTTGGCGCGATCGAGGTGGCGGGGATTTGCCCGCGAATGACTCCGGCAGGGTTGGCCTTGGAGTGGACGTTGACGTAGAGCTCACCCCTGGCCATTGCGTCGGCGAAGCCCTTCCAGTTCCCGGCCAATGGGCCAACAAGATTGGCCTGGGTGATGGTCCCGGTTGGGTGGAGCGCCCCGACCGCCGGTTCCGCCGGCCCGAACAGGAACGCGACCACCGGTCCATTCGAACCTTTGGCCCCCGCGTGGATGTGGGCCATCGTCAGTTCGGGCCCGACCGCGCTCAAGTCGAACTCGAACTTCCCCTCGGTCAGCGTGCCGGAGAAGTACCCGATCGCGTTGGCCGTTACCGCCGGCACTTCCTCGGCGCCGGAAAGCGTGATCTGCTTGACGGTCGCCGAAGGCGCCGCCTGGGCCGAGGTCGGCCGGGGTGATGCGAGCACCAGGGCGAGCCCCAGTGCGGCCATTGCGAGGATTGCCGCGAGGACACCCCTCCCCCTCCAGGTAGAAACCATACTCATCGTGTGAACTCCTTCGTCCCTTTGCCGGGCCGCCTAGAACGCGGCGTCGGCGGCCACATCATGGAGTCGAATGGTTAAGCCCCGGGAAATACCTGGCGGCGCGGTCTCCTCCTGAAGTTCAGGCCGGCCGACAACCTCTGGTTACCGTGGCATGGATCGAGCTGGCCGTCTCAGTAGACTTCGGTAGACTTCGCGGCGGATACCGGCCTGCATGGCGAGCACGAGGAGCACGTTGTCGTAGATTTCGTAACTGACCCGGTAATTTCCGACGCGGATACGGTACTGGCTTTCGAATCCGCGCGTTTTGCGGACGCCGGGCGGGCGGGGATCGTCAGCGAGCGCGTAGGCCCGGATCACTGGCTCACGCACGGAAGGCGGGAGCCGGCGCACTTGCCGCTCGGCATGGCTCTCGAATCGGACCCTGAACTTCGCGCGCTCCGCTGGATCCCAAGTTCGTCCGTCAGTTGATCGTTGGGGGATCGACTCACCGCAGGCCTTCGCGCGCTGCCTCGCTGCCAGGTCGTGCTCCATCTCCTTGTCCCAGAGGCGCCGGGCGACCAGTTCGTGCGGTTGGGGCTGACCTGACCAACACGCGCCCGAAAGCTCAGGGCTCCGGCGTTGGCGAGCCGAGCGCGCTGTTCACCGCGTCCC
>CAZYLL010000003.1:0-286318 GCA_964648195.1 uncultured Anaerolineaceae bacterium
ACCCGGCCTGCGATCTCGACTATGTCCCCAACGTCGCCCGCAGAGCCAACGTCCGCGTGGCCCTGAAGAACTCCTTCGGGTTCGGGGGGCAGAACAGCTGCCTCGTGCTCACGAAGTACGAGAGGTAGGTCCGCGCCGGGGGAGCGCCGGCCTGCACCCGGTCCCTCAACCGTTACAGGTTCGGGAGGGCGGCCATTCCGCCGCCATCGACCTCGATAGTCTGGCCCGTGAGATAGAACGCGCGATCGCTGACCAGGTAGCGCACCACGTTGGCCACGTCTTCGGGCTGGGCAACGCGCCCGAACGGCGACCGCTTGTCGATGTCCCGCATGCTCTGGACCCCCTGCGTGGCCCGGGCGAGGCGTGTCCCCATTTCGGTTTCTGTCAGCCCGGGACGCACGACGTTGACCCGGATGTTATGCCGGCGCTCCTCCTTAAACAGGGTCATGGCCAACGCTTCCATCGCGGCCTTGCCCATGTTGTAGGGCGCGCCGTTCGGCCCGAGGCCCTTGGCCGCCACGCTCGAGATCATGATAATGTCGCCGCGCGGGCGCGTCCGCATGCTCGGCAATACCAGTTTCGAAAGATAGTGCGGGCCAAACGCGTGCGTTCGCACCACGCGCTCCATCTCCGCCGGGTCCGTGTCGGCGACGCTCAGTCCCCGGCTGGCGATGCCGGCATTGTTGATAAGGATGTCGATGTGGCCGAAGTCCGCCAGCACCTGCTCGACCATCGCCCGGTCCTGCTCCCAGTCGTCCACCGAGGCCCCGTACGTCTTCGCCGTGCCGCCAGCCTTCAGGATCTCCGCGACGGTCTCCTTCGCTGCCTCCTCATCCCGCCGGTAGTTGACAGCGATGGCGGCGCCATCTTCGGCCAGGGCCAGCGAGATCGCCCGGCCGATGCCGCGGCCGCCTCCAGTAACCAGCGCAACGCGCCCGGCAAGTGACATTTTCCCAACCCCGAACAGAGAAGTAGGCCGATTCTACGCGGCCGCCGCCTCTGGCACCCGGCGGCGGCCGTTTCGTAAGCTCAGCGCATGGCGACCATCCCCCAGGAGCTTCTCGCAACGTTTCACGAAGTGGGGCGCGACCTCTACCTGCTCGGCATGGTGAGCAGCCATGGCGGCAACCTCAGCGTCCGCAGTGGCAACGGCATGTGGATTACCGGCACGGGGACCATGCTCGGCCGGCTCCGCGAACGCCACATCGCCTTCGTCCACCCCGATGGCACCCACGAGGGCCCGCCACCGTCGAGCGACACCCTGTTGCACTCCACCATCTACGCCCTTACCGGGGCCGGTGCGGTGGTTCATGCCCACCCCCATCACGGCGTCGCCGTGAGCTTCGATCCCGGCCCGTTCGTCCCGCCGGATTTCGAGGGGCAGCTCCATCTCAAGGAGGTCCCTATCATCGACCAGGGGTGGGGGCAGGTCGAACAGATCGCGGCGGCCCTGCAGAAGAGCGTTGTGGTGCTCTTGCGCGGCCACGGGGCCTACGCTCGTGGCGCCACCCTCTGGGAAGCGCTCCACTGGATCACCGCGCTGGAAGAGAGCGCGCACATCGCCCTGCTCCGCCGCTGACATCGCACCGGGAGATGTGGTCTACTTTCGTCCTATCCCGGTCAGGAGTTCGTGCCCCCATGGTTATGGCGGAAGAGAAGGTCACCAGTCCGTTCCTCGAAGGGAACTTCGCCCCTGTCCGCGAGGAAGTTGAGGCCGAAGACTTGCGGGTCATCGGCGAGATCCCGGCCGGGCTCGAGGGCATGTTCGTCCGCACCGGCCCGAATCCCCAGTTCGACGTCATCAAGGGCTATCACTGGTTCGGTGGCGATGGCATGCTCCACGGCGTCCGCATCAAGGACGGCAAAGTCAGCTACCGCAACCGGTACGTGCAGACCGAGGCCTACCGCCGCGAGAAGGCCGCCGGCAAGGCGCTCTGGGGTAGCGGGCTTGGCGCACCGGAATTCGACAACCCGAACGGCCCCGGTCGCGGCAACACCGGCAATACCGCGCTCGTCTGGCATGATGGCCGCCTCATGACCCTCTGGGAAGCAGGCGACCCCCACTGGATCAAGCTGCCCGGGCTCGAAACCAGGGGCACGTACAACTACAACGGCAAGCTCCTCCACGCCTTTACCGCCCACCCCAAGGTCGATGAGCGCACCGGCGAGATGCTCTTCTTCGGCTACAACATGATGGGCTTCGATCCGGCCAGAGGCGGCGCCCGGGTTCCCTACCTGCAGTACTCCGTGGTCTCGCCCGAGGGTGAGATCGTGCTCACGACACCCATTGACCTCCCGCGAGGCGTGATGATGCACGATTTCGCCATTACCGAGCGCTATTCCATCTTCATGGACCTGCCGCTCGTCTTCGACATGCAGCGTGCCATGCAGGGCGAGAGCCCGCTCTACTTCGACCGCGACCAGCCTGCCCGCTTCGGGCTACTGCCGCGCCACGGGCAGGGCACCGAGGTGCGCTGGTTCGAAACGCCGGCCTGCTACGTCTTCCACACCCTCAACGCCTTCGAGGACGGCGAAGAGGTGGTGCTCGACGCCTGCCGCATGTCGCACGTCGACCTCGGCTCACTCGACTCGACCGTCGCCCCGACGCCTGACGACCGCAGGCTCATTCGCGAAGATGCCCAGCAGACCCTCCACCGCTGGCGCTTCAACATGAACACCGGCGCCATGCGCGAGGAGCCGCTTGACGACCAGACGAGCGACTTCCCACGCGTCAACGACAACCTGGTCGGCTATGCGGCGCGCTACGGCTATACGGCCCGCTTCGGGACGGGCTCCGGCATGCCCGAGGCTGACGCCATCATCAAGTACGACCTGCACACCGGCCGCAACGTTGTCCACTACCACGGCAAGAGCCGTTTCGGCGGCGAGGGTGTGTTCGTGCCCGACCCCGCGGGCACCGCCGAGGACGACGGCTGGGTCGTGACCTATGTCTACGATGGGAACACCGGCGGGAGCGAGTTCGTGGTGATCGACGCGCGAAACATGGAATCAGGTCCGGTCGCCCGCGTACCCCTGCCGCAGCGCGTGCCCTATGGATTCCACGGTGCTTGGATCAGCGACGAGCGCATCGAACAACTTCAGCGCCCGTAGCCAGCCTCCAACGACTCAACACAAAGACGCGGAGGGCACTGGTCTCTGAAAGAGATCTCCGCCCCTCCGCGCCTCGTTGGGAACCTGTTCGCTAGACGCGCATCTTCCGCAGCCGCTCGATGCGCTCTTCCAGCGGCGGGTGTGTGCTGAACAGGTTGGCCATGCCGCCCCCTCCCCGGAACGGCTTCACGATGTACAGCGCCGAGACGGCTTCCTGGGCCGGTGTCTCCTGCATCGGGCGCACCTGCACCCCGCGCTGGAGCTTTTCGAGGGCGCTCGCCAACGCCTCGGGGTCGCGGGTCTCCTCCGCCCCCGTCTTGTCGGCCGCGTACTCCCGCTGGCGGCTGATGCCGAGCTGGAGCAGGGTGGCCGCGATCGGCGCGATGAGGATGACAACGAGGGCGACCAACGGGTTCTGGTCCCGGTCGCGGCCACCGAAGAGGCTCGACCACATGAGTACCTGGGCGATCATCGAGATCGCGCCGGCCACAGTCGCGACGATCGAGCTCGTGAGGATGTCGCGGTTCTTCACGTGCCCCATTTCGTGGCCGAGCACGCCGCGAAGCTCGCGGTCGGTCAGCAGCCGCCGGATGCCGGTGGTCACGGCCACGACGGCGTGCTGCGGGTTCCGCCCGGTGGCGAAGGCGTTGGGCGACTCGTTTTCGATAATGTAGACGCGCGGCATCGGCATCCTCGAAAGCTCGGCCACCTCGCGCACCATGGCGAACAGGTGCGGGTCGTCGCGCTCCTGGATCTCCCTCGCGCCTGCCATCCGCAGCGCGAATTTATCGCTGAACCAGTAGGCAGCGAAGTTCATGATCCCGGCGAAGACCAGGAAGATCGCGGCCCCGCCGGTGCCTCCGACAAGGCCCCCCACGGCCACGAGGAGGCCCGTGAGGGTCGCCAGCAGCACGGTGGTCTTGATGAAGTTCATGGTTCGAGAGCTGGATACCTCCTGCCTCCCAGTATACCGGACCGGAAAGCCCGCTTTCGGCAACGCGCGGTAAGCATGGGCATGGCGCGAGCACCCTGCGCGCCAACGGCCCCCGGCCTACTTGAGCGACCAGGTCGTGCCCTCGGGCCCGTCCTTAATTTCCACCCCCAGCGCGGTCAGCCCGTCGCGCACCTGGTCGGCAAGGGCCCACTGTTTCGCCGCGCGAAGCTCGGAACGCAGCTTGATGAGCAGCTCGATGAACGGCGCCGCCTCCTGCGCTGGCCTGGCCGGTGACTGCAGCGTCAGCCCAAGTACGCCGCAGAGCTCCCGGAGGAGCTGCTGCGCATGGGGTACATCCTCCGGGTGGTTGGTCGCAGCAATGTTTATCCGTCGGGCGAGCGTGTACACTTCAGCAAGTGCTCGAGGGGTATTGAGATCATCTTCCATTGCGGCGATGAATCGCGTCCGAAAGTGTTCACCGGCATCAGGGGTTGCTGTGACGCCAGCTGGAAGGGAGACAGGAACCCACGCCGCATTCCGGAGCCGCTCAGCCCCTGCTTTCGCGGCATCGAGGGCTTCCTCCGTATACGTCACCGGGCTGCGGTAGTGGCTCGTGATGACGAACAGCCGCAGCGCATCCGGCCCGTACTTCTCCAGCGCTTCCTTGATGGTCACCAGGTTTCCGATGGATTTTGACATCTTCTCGCTGCCCAGCTGGAGCAGCGCGTTATGCATCCAGATGCGGGCGAACGGCGCCTTGCCCGTGTACGCCTCGGTCTGCGCGATCTCGTTGGTGTGGTGCGGGAAGATCAGGTCCGCGCCGCCCCCATGGATGTCGATCTGCTCCCCCAGGTTCTCCAGCGCCATCGCCGAGCACTCGATGTGCCAACCCGGCCGGCCGGGCCCCCACGGGCTATCCCAGCTCGGCTCGCCCGGCTTCGCGCCCTTCCACAGCGCGAAATCGAGCGGATCGTCCTTCAGCTCCGTCGGGTCCACCCGCGCGCCGCTGCGCAGGTCGTCGATGTCACGCCGCGAAAGCGCGCCGTAACGTTCGCCACCAAACGCCCTCACCCGGTAGTACACGTCGCCCCCGGAGGCGTAGGCAAACCCCTTCGCGATGAGTCCCTCGACGAATCGGATGATCTGGGGGACCGTCTCGGTCACGCGCGGGTAGACGTGCGCCGGCTGCACGTTCATCGCCTTGAGCTGGGCGAGGTAATCGTTGATGTTCTGTTCGGCGAGCTCGCTCATCTCGATTCCCAGGCGCTGCGCCCGGTCGATGAGCTTATCGTCGATGTCGGTGAAATTCTGGACGTGTTTCACCGGGATGCCGCGCCAATCCAGGTAGCGCCGGAGCACGTCGAATACGATCGCGTGCAGCGCGTGGCCCACGTGCGATTCCGAATACGGCGTCACTCCACAGACGTACATGCGCACCACGCCATCTTCGGCCAGGGCCGGCAGGAGCTCTTTCCGGCTGTTCGTCAGGGTGTCGGTGAGTTGCATCGTTCGTCCTGCGGAAGTGGTACGGCACCCATCTTAGACGGCGCGGCCCTTGGGCACCCGGGGCCCGCTCTTCCGGGTGATTCGCGGTCGCTATCGGTGCTCCGGCATCACAAATCGTTGGTGATCGAACGATTGCCCTTAGCAATCGCAATGTGCGACCCTTACGGCCACTCTTTGGCGGGGTGACTGGCTTGCTTGCCGCCGGCCATCGGCCGGTTTGCGTCCTGGCACGCAGGCCCAACTGCTTATGAGGATTACCTCACGCGAGGCGACCGCCGCGTGACGGCTCGACTCCTGAAGGGGTCGCTGCGCGCCACGAGCTGGCTTGCCGGCTGGTTGGACTATGGCGTCGCCATCGTCCTGGCCGCGGGCCGGCTGATTCGCGTGCCCCTGCCGGCGGCCGAAGCGGAGTTCGAGCCGGCCTGCGCACAGGTTGTGGCCGAGGCATACGAACAACCCGCATTTGCCGGGTACCGTCGCCCCCGCTGGGACGAGCCGGCCCGTCCGTCCCAGCGCTGGTTTGTGCGCCCGGCCGAAGTCATCATGCTCTCCCTCTCGTTCTTCCTCGCGGCGCACCTCCTCTCGGGAGGCACGGCATCGGTCTCGGCGCCGCAGATCCGGTCGTGGTCCCTGGTGCCGGCCAGTGCCGCCCCGGCCGAGGTCTCTACGGTGCTGGTCCCGTCCGCCACCGCGGATACACCGGCCGAGTCTGTGATGGTCACGGTGCCCCTCCATCCCACCGCGGCGGCCGGGGCCACGCAGGCTCCCGCGGTCGCGGCGACCACCCGCGAAGCTGAGAACGAGGTTGCCCCGGCCCCCGCCCCGGCTCCCGGGCTTGGGGCCGCAGCCGTGCACGAAACCCCGCCGACCGCGCCGCCCGCACCGGCCGAACAGCCCGCGCCCGCCGCGGTGGTTGCCCCGGCTCCTCCTCCAGCGGTGCCCGCGGGTGTGCTGTCCTACGCTGAAATCGTGGCCGCCGCCGCTGTCGCCGGCTGGCCGGCCGACCGCCTCGACCAGGTTGCCCGCGTTGCCTGGTGCGAAAGCCGGTTCCGCCCCGACGCGGTGGGCTACGGCACCTACGGCCTCATGCAGCTCATCCCGTTCTGGTTCGAAGCCACAGGAACCGACCTCGCCCTCTGGTCCGACCCCGTTACGAACCTGCGGGTGGCGCTCTTTGCGTTCGCCTCCGATGCCGGCTCCGGCAACTCCGCATGGGGCCCGTGGTCCTGCAAACCGGATCAGGTCATCATCCCCTGACCTGGCCCAGGCACCGGGACATCAGCGAACTGCACCATCCGGCGCCGGCAGCGCGCTCAGCCGGCCGCTTCCTCGTCACCGTCCGGCCCGGCGTCCACGGCGGCGGTTCCGCGGGATCGGAGTGGAAGCACCACCAGGAAGATGCCAAGGACGAACACCAGCGTGCCAATCACCATGAAAGCGATGCCGAAGCCGCACACGTAGGGGAACTTCACGGCAAGCTCCGCCCGGACGGCCACCCCCTGCGAGCCGTCCGCGTTCATGATCACGAAGGCGTTCTCCCCCCGTCGCACGCGCCAGTTGAGCTCTTGTTTCCCCGGCCCCGAGACCGACGCGATCCATGCCGGGAGGTCTTCAGGGGGCCGCGCCGGCTGGCTTCCGGGCACGATGTTCTCGTCGAACGAAAGCGGGTCGAACTCGATCCCGGTCATGTGCGCGTAACCCGTGCCGAGCAGGAATTCGCCCACCGCGTCCTCGCTCCCCACGCCGATGAATACCTCGCCACCGTCCAGGCGCTCGGCGCGCACGCGAATCCGTACCTTGCCTTCACGAAAGCCCGGGTCGTCGCTGCGATCCTCGAGCTCCAGCGTCTGCGCGACCAACGCGGAGGTTGCCGTCGAAAGCTCTCCCGGTTTGCTGCTGATGTAGCCATCGGAATCGACCGCCAGGTACGTGCCGAATCCGCTGACGGCGCAGCCGAACCCGGACAGCATCGCAAGTGCGCCGAGGATGATGAGAAAGACCCGCACGCTCTACATACTGGGGTCCGCGCGCCAACCGCGCACGCGCCGCCGCACGTTCCTCGCTACCGCGTCCGCCACCGGTAGAGCAGCCACGGGGCTCGCCCCGCAAGAGCATGCCGAAAAAGCGTCGCGCCCCGAATGCCACCACTGCGTCGCGCACCGTGGCGCGGACGATACCAGCGCTCCACCTGTGCCCCCGCACGGCTGCCGTGCCATGCCCTACACTCCGCGCAACCCGAACGTGAGGTGCAGCCGCATGTCGAGCCAGGCCGTTCCCGCCCATGCCGAAGTCCCCCCGCCGCGCGTCGAGGAGGTCTCCCCCGGCATCTACGCCTACATCCAGATGGATGGCAGCTGGTTCCTGAACAATGCTGGCGCCGTAGTGGGCAGCCGCTCCGCCACCGTCATCGATACCACCGGCACCGAGGCGCGCGCCCGCGCTTTCCATGCCGCCATCCGCGAGGTCACGCAGCACCCGGTCAGCGCGCTCATCAATACGCACAGCCACGGCGACCACACCCACGGCAACTTCATGTTCGCCCCCGCCAGCGCCATCATCGCCAGCGAACGCTGCCGCCGCGAGATCATTGCCGCCGGCCACGGCTCGTACGCCCTCTTCCCGATGGTCGATTTCGGAGACTGCCCCATCACACCCCCGACGGTCACCTTCGAAGACCGGCTGGCGGTGTACGTGGACGACCTTCGTATCGAGCTCATCTTCGTCGGCCCGGCCCACACCACCAACGACATCGTCGCCTGGATCCCCGAGCGCCAGCTCCTCTTCTCCGGCGACATCATCTTCAATGGCGGCACACCCTTCGCGCTCGGAGGTTCGGTGGCGGGCTGGCTTACCGCGCTCGACCGCATCGAGGCGCTTGGGGCCGAGACCATCGTCCCCGGCCACGGTGAGATCTGCGGGCCAGGGGTCATTGCCGGTGTGCGCAGCTACCTGCTCTGGGTGCAGCAGTCCGCCCGCTCCGGCTTCGAAAAGGGCACGCCGCCACTCGAACTTGCGGCCAGCCTCGACCTCGGCCGCTTCGCCGCTCTCCACGATCGCGAGCGTCTCGTACCGAACCTCCACCGGGTCTACTCAGAGCTGCGCGGCGAGCCGCTGGGCGCCCCGCTCGACTACGTGCAGATGTTCCGGGAGATGCTCATCTACAACGGCAACCGGCCGCTCCGGTGCCTGGCGTAGGAGCCGGCTAGATCCCCTGCTCTGTCGTCGAAAGCCACGCCTCGTATGCCCGGTCGACCACCGCCATGTAGCGCACACCGTCCTCGAAGCTCGTCAGCCGCACCGGCGCGCCCGTGGTGATCGAGTTCACGAAGTCTTCTTCCACCCGCCAGCCGCGGTCGGTGCCCGGGTCCGGCTCGATGGGCCGTGGCGGCTCCCCGTGCGGTATAAGCTCGGCCGTGTCGCCCATCTTCCAGCGCAGCGTCGCCGTCGAGCCGAAGATGGAGATCCCGTTCCCTTCCGCCGAGGCCGCCATCGAACTGAAGTGGTAGGTGATGCGCGCCCCGTTCGCCATCCGGGACGTCACCACGTAGATGTCCGGCACCGTGACCTTGCCCCGCCGGCCCGTCTCCGGGTCGGGCCGCTCGGGGATGACGATCTCGCCCGCGGCCTGGATCAGCGCATGATCCCCCAGCCAGCGGTGGATGATCTCCACGTAGATGCCGAACATCATCACGTTCTTGCCCGAATACTCGGCCCGCTGCCGCCAGTGCAGCGGCGTCCTCGGGTCGAGCCCCGAGCCGTTGAGCGCGTTCACCACGACTTCGCGGATGGTCCCCAGCTCGCCTTCCTCGATCAGCCGCGCGATGGTGGGGCCGAGGCGGAAATCGAACGGCGCAGGTACCAGCTGGGCCACCAGCTCCGGGTGGCGCTCGCTCGCCGCGAGCATCTCCCGCGCCTGCGCCAGGTCCATCGCCATCCGCGCCTCGCAAAGCACGTGCTTGCCGGCCTCGAGTGCCATGATCGTGTAGTCGCGATGCTTGTACGGCCACGTGCCGATGCATACCGCGTCGATCCCCGGGTCAGCACAAAGTACTTCGGGAGAATCGAACACCCGCGGGATGCCGAACTCGCTGGCGACCCGCTCCGAGCTTTCCCGGCTCCGGTTCACCACGCCCACGACTTCAACCCCGGCCTGCTTGCGGAAGCCCGGGATGTGCATCTGGCGTGTATTCGCGCCGGCGCCGATGAGGCCGATTCTGAGTGGCATGGACGTCCTCGCCCCGGAAGATGCGGCCTAGGCTACTCGTTCCGCGCCCAACCCTCCACGCACCTCCCCCGGGGGCCGGTCGTCCCGGCCCGCATTGCCCGTGCACCCCGGCCGCGATACGCTAGCTCTTCGACACTCACATTCCACCTCCGGGTTAGAGATACGCATGGCTCACCATAAGTCCGCAATCAAGCGGTGGCACCAGTCCCTTCGTGAACGCGACCGCAACCGCGCCCGCCGCTCCCTCGCGCGCACATCAATCCGCAAGGTCCGCGAGGCCGTCGCCTCCGGCGATGCCGAAGCCATCAAGGCCGCCCTCAGTGGCGCCTACTCCGCCCTCGACCGCGCCGCCAAGATGGGGGCGATCCACACTGGCAAGGCCGACCGCCTGAAGCGCCGCCTCGCCGCCCGCGCCAGCCAGGCCAACGCCTGACCATCCAGCCCGGAATGTGATGAGACACACGCCCGCCGCGGCCCGGTGGGCGTTTTCGTTGCGCCTCCCGCTGCCACCCAATAGCGCGTTCTGGCCCCCGGGCCGACAATGCCAGCCATGAGCGACCGGCCTCGCCCCCGCGTCGATGTGGTCATCCCCGTTTACAACGAAGTGAAGGTGCTCGAACAGAGCGTCACGACCACCCTCGCACTGTTCGACCAGAACCCGCAGTACGATTGGCGAATCGTCATCGCCGACAACGGCTCGAACGATGGCACCACGGAGCTTGCCCGCTCGCTCGAAGCGCGTGACCCGCGCGTCCGGGCCCTGGTCCTCGAGGTGAAGGGGCGGGGTCTCGCACTGCGCGAGGCCTGGCTTTCAAGCGATGCCGACGTCGTCTCCTACATGGATGTGGACCTCAGCACCGATATCCGCCACCTCCCGGAGCTTATCGCGATGGTGGCCGACCGCGGCTGCGATGTGGCCATCGGCTCACGACTCGCCCGGGGCGCCAGGACCGACCGGCAGCTCAAACGCGAAATCACCAGCCGCGGCTACGTCGCACTCATCCGGCTCACCTTCCCCCGCCTCCGCATCTCCGATGCCCAGTGCGGTTTCAAGGCCCTCAGCCGCAAGGCGGTCGAGACCGTCGTGCCCTCCATCGAAAACCGCATGTGGTTCTTCGATACGGAAATGCTCATCCTCGCCCACCAGGCGAAGCTCAGAATCTGCGAGCTGCCCGTGCGCTGGGTCGAAGACCGCGACACCAAGGTCAAGATCATCAGCACCGCGATCGAGGACATCCGCGGCCTCGCCCGCATGCGGTTCCGCCGCCAGCGGGCCCGCCAGCGCGGCTGAACCTCCCCGCGCCTGATGGCGAATCGTCGTGCAGGGAGCGGTAAACCGGGCCTCCCGAGGTTTGATCGCGGGTAGGGCCGATGGTATAACACGCCTTGCTACGAGATTCACAAAGTCCGCTGGCCCCGGGGCACCGCGCCCGCGGGAACGAACGAGGGGGAGGCCGGTCGGTTGGAATTCGCTAATCTTCCGCACGACTTTGCCGAGACGCTGGAACTCGTCTTTGTCTCTATCACCATTGTTGCGACCCTGGCCCTGCTGGTGCTCTTTGGCCAGTGGTGGCAGAGGTAGTGTGAACCATGGCCGTTGAAGCACCGGCGAAACCGTCACTCGCGGACAAGATTTACGACAAGATGTTCCACAATTACGTGTGGAAGTCCATCTTCCGCACGGGCTACCCCAACACGCCCCGCAATCAGATGCTCATCGTTGCGACCAACGTGTTCCTTCACCTTCACCCGACGCGTATCCACCGGACGCACGTCAAAATCACGCACACCTACTGCCTCGGTGGCCTCTCGTTCTTCATGTTCCTGGGGCTCACCGTCACCGGCATCCTCCTGATGTTCTACTACGTCCCCAGCGTCGAGCGCGCCTACCTCGACATGCAGAACATCACGACCACCGTCCAGTTCGGCCAGCTCATGCGCAACATGCACCGCTGGATGGCCCACGCCATGGTCATCCTGGTCTTCCTCCACATGATGCGGGTCTTCTACACCGGCGCCTATAAACCCCCGCGCGAGTTCAACTGGGTCGTGGGTGTCATCCTCCTGGTGCTCACCTTCCTCCTCAGCTTCACCGGTTACCTGCTCCCGTGGGACCAGCTCGCCTTCTGGGCAATCACGGTCGGTTCGAACATCGCCGGTTCGGCGCCCGTCCTCGGCCCGAAGACGCGCTTCTGGATGCTCGGCGGATTCGAAGTCGGCCCCCAGTCGCTCATCCGCTTCTACACGCTCCACGTCATCGGCCTGCCGCTGCTGGCCGCCATCTTCATGGCCGTCCACTTCTGGCGTATCCGCCGCGATGGTGGCCTGGCCCGGCCGCTCTAGGCCACGAACTTCACGCAGGACGAACGCAGCATGGCAACCGCAGTAGTCGCCCGACCAGTCGCCCGCCCGCAGGCACGCGCCCGCGACGAGGAAGTGCTCGTCTGGCCGGACCTGGTCTTCATCGAGTTCATCGCCGCGATGCTCTTCACGGTCACCCTCTTCTTCCTCTCGGTGGTCATGAACGCGCCATTGCTCGACCAGGCCAACGCGGATGTCACGCCGAACCCATCGAAGGCCCCATGGTACCTGCTCAACCTGCAGGAGCTCCTCCTCCACATGAACGCGGCCATGGCGGGCATCATCATCCCCACCATCTGGCTCATCATGCTCGCCGCCTTCCCCTACTTCGACCGCGATAACGAAGGCCAGGGCGTCTGGTTCGGCACCGAGGGCGCGGTGAAGATCACCGTCATTTCAAGCGCCATCGGCTTTTTCGGCACCTGGCTGCTCATCCTCTGGGACTCCGGCAAGATCGCCTTCTTCCTGAATGACTGGTTCCAGCTTTCCGGTGGCGATAGCCTCCGCTTCCTCGAAAACGTCCGCTCCATCCAGTCGCAGCTCCCCTGGCCCGAATGGTCGAGGGAGATCACCTACCTGCCATTCAACCTCCGCATTCTCGATGGCACCGGGTCGGGCGGGCCTACCACCTTCCAGCACCTGGATTTCCCCGGCTGGCTGGTCGAACAGGCGATCCCCATCGCTGTCATCGTGGGCCTGCCGAGCATGATGATTTACACCATGTGGCGCATGGGCCTGGTGGTCAGCCGCCGCGATGCCCTGCTCGCCCTCTTCGGTGGATTCGTCGCTTCCTACGGCGTGCTGACGCTGACCGGCACGGCATTCCGGGGACAGGGCCAGGAGCTCGTATTCCCGTGGGAGCTGAAAGTTAGCGAAGGCATTCCGGGGCAGGAGTAGAAACCGAAAATGGCAGCTGAACAATCCGCCGCGCCACGCTCGGGGCGCATCGAGCGAGCCCGCCAGTCCGAAGCTCGCAAGCTCGCTCGCCGGTCCTTCCTCCGCGTGAGCGTCTTCGCCGGCCTCACCCTCTCCGTCGGGGCGATGACCGCCGGCTTCCTCGGCTTCTTCAACCTCCGCAAACCCAGCGGCTTCGGCGGCACCGTGAACGTCGCCGCGAACCGCGTTCCCCTCCCCGGCGCCGAGCCGGTGCGCATCAGCGAAGGCAAGTTCTGGCTCGTCAACCTCGATGGCCCCGAAGGCGATGTCCTCGGCGTCGGCGGCACCGGCGGGCTTCTCGCCCTCTACTGGAAGTGCCCGCACCTGGGGTGCAGCGTGCCGTGGCTCCCCGGCTTCAATGGCGCTGAGGTGAACTTCCCGGGCGTCATCGGCTGGTTCCGCTGTCCTTGCCATGGCTCCACCTATTCCCGCGCGGGTATCCGCGTCTTCGGCCCCGCGCCTCGCCCCATGGATACCATGGCCCTCACCGTCAACAGCAACGGTTCCATCGACGTGAACACCGGCGCCGTGACCAGCGGCGGCACCGATAACCCGCTTCGCGCGGTCCCCTACAACGGCTAGGCGGAGGATCGATTGAACACCCAGAAGCAAATCGTCCTCATCGTCGCCCTGATGTTCATTTTCGTGGGCGGTTGCGCGGCTTACACCGCCATTGACCTCCCCATCCGGGCGCCCGACCAGGAAGCATGGACCAGGGACCAGTCCATCGAACGCGGTGCCCTGCTGTTTGCCAACAACTGCCGAACCTGCCACGGGAATAAGGGCGAAGGCGGCGTCGGCCCCGCCCTCAACCGGGCCGACCTCCAGGACCAGGACCCGCTCCTCCTGAAGCAAAACCGCGACCTCGTCCGGCGCACCCTGCAGTGCGGGCGCGCGGGCACCCTCATGCCCGCCTGGCTCGACAAGAACGGCGGCGCGCTCAATGCCATCCAGATCGAGCACCTGGTCGACCTCATCACCGCCCCAGCGACCGAAGAAGATGCCTTCGGGAACCCGACGAACTTCGGCTGGACCGAGGCCGAGCACTTCGCCCACAACCTCAACCACCACAGCACCGCCGTCGTCGGGGGCGATACGCTCTCCCTTATCGCGCGCGCCCACGGCATCGGCCCCGCCGAGCTTGCGGCGCTCAACAACCTTCCCGTCGAAGGCACGCTGAAGCAGGGCATCAGCCTCAAGATGCCCCCGAACCGCGCCCTCCCCAATGGCTACACCTACAAGGTCTACAAGGACAACGAGACCATCACGAAGATCGCCGAAGCCCACTTCGTGGGCGCCGCCATCATCGCCGACCTCAACCAGCTCCACTACACCTTCTCGGTGAAGCGCGGCGTCGCGACCATGGAGCTGCTCTCCGCCGATGGCCAGCCGCGCGCCGGCCTCTTCCCCGGCGAGAAGCTCGCCCTCCCCGCTGGCGCCATCTACCGGGTTTCGGCCGGCGATACCGTTGCCGCCGTTGCCGAGCGGCACGGAATCACCGAAGCCGCCCTCATCGCGGAGAACCGCAATGCCCTGGGCAGCCTCGAACCCGGCGCCGAGATCCCGAAAGAAGTCACCGAGCTGAAGCTCCCCAGGATCGACGGCTACGTGGTCAAGGGACAGAGCCTTAGCGATGTCGCGCTGACCCTCGCGAATACCACGGCCAGCATGCTCGCCGAGGCCAACGGCATCAAGGCCGACGACGTCGTCGCCATCGGTACATCCCTGAAGATCCCCGAGGATTCCTGGGGCTCGGCCCCGCCCGATCAGAAGAACAACGGCACGGCCTGCGTGCAGTGGGCCGTCCCGCAGAGCGTGTTCGATACCCTCCCGGGCGTTGGCACCGCTACCCCCGCAGCTGAGCCGGCCGAACCCACGGAGATCTCGAAGGTCGTTACCATCTTCGCGACCCAGACGGTGCCCGAATACGACTGGACCATTGAAGCCGATGGCGTGCGCAGCGAGCCTAACCTCGGGGCCGTGAAGGTCGCGAAGGGCACCGGCATCGTGTTCGAAAACGTCGCCGGCCTCCACACCATCACCATCAACGGCAAGGCCGACAAGCCCGATATCGGCCCCGCCGCGGGCGACAAGCGCACTATCACCTTCAACGAGCCCGGGAAGTTCCTCATCACCTGCGACTACCATCCCGCCATGAAAGGCTGGGTCTGGGTCGAATAGCCCGGCGGCGCTCGCAGTCTCACGGGAGGGGGCCTCACCGGCCCCCTTTTGTTTGACCGGCTCGGGGAGCATCCGTAGGATCCCGCACATAATCCCCGCCCCGGCGGTGGGCCGGGGCTCAGCAAGAAGAGGTTAGGGATGGCAGCAGCACAAACTGGCAAGCGGTACGTCGTGCCCGGCGGCGTGGCAGAATTCATCGTGACCAAGGGTGGCCCCGGCGAGCTGCGCTGCGGCGATGCGCCGATGCAGATGCGTGGTGCCGAAGACGCCTCAGTCACCGTGAACACCGATGGCATGGAGACCGTCCAGCTGGGCAAGCGATACAAGGACGATCAGACCGGCATCGAGGTCCTCGTCGTCAAGCCCGGGCCCTGCGCCCTCAATGTCGACGGCCGCCCCATGGAGCTCCTCCAGCCGAAGGTGCTTCCCTCGGCCGACTAGCATTCCCGTTCGCAGGCGCGATCCGGGGCGGGCAGCAATGCCCGCCTCGCGCATGCTCATCGACAGCCCCGCCGGCCATCGTGGACAATGCCCCCGTGAGCCTCGAAAAGGCGGTCGAATCGCAGATCCGGGACGCGATGGCGGCCGGCCTCTTCGATAACTTGCCCGGGGCAGGCAAGCCGTTCCATTTCAGCGATGGGGATGGCCTGGCCAAAGAGAACTGGCTCGGGTTCCGAATCCTCCAAAACGGCGGCATGCTCCCGGAATGGCTCAACGTGGCTCGCGATATCGAGCGCGACCGGGAGCGCCTCGACCGCCTGGATGCCGAACATGCCGCGCTCTGCGCCGCCGCCGCCCGGACCGGCGAGTGGGACGCGTATCGCCTCCCTATCGAGCGCCTGCGCCGCCGCTACGAAGAGATCGCCCGGTCGCTCCGCAAGCGCCAGGACCGCTTCAATCACGATGCCCCGGGCATCCAGAGCGAGCGCCCGGCCATCTGGGTCGAGTACCACCTGGAGCGCCTGGACCGCCGCCTGCGCGAGGCTGGCGCTCCCGAATGGCACACCGTAGATTCCGTCTAGCCCGCCCGGGTGTTATCGTGGATCTCCTGCGGCCCATCCCGGGCACTCCGTTTCGCAAGAAGGCGAGGTGATAGTCCCTCTTGGCAGAAGTCATCGTCGGCGATGGTGAGGCTTTCGAGGCCGCGCTCAAGCGCTTCAACAAGCGCGTCCAGCAGGACGGCATTTTGGCCGAGGCGCGGCGCCGGGAGCATTACGAAAAGCCGAGCGTGAAGCGCAAGAAGAAGGAAGCCGCCCGCCTGCGGAAGCTCCGCAAGAAGCAGCTCCGCAGCGAAGCCCGCGCAGCCAGCAGGCGCTAGCCCGGGCATCAACCGAACAACCTCGCGGGCCCGGCCAGCATGCCGGGCCCGCGGCTTTCCGGGAGCTCACCATGGCAACCCTCAAAGAACGAATCCAGGCCGACCTCGCTGACGCGATGCGCCAGCGCGATGAGGTCCGCAAGTCCGCCCTCCGGCTCCTCATCGCCGCCATCAAGAATACCGAAATCGAACAGGGCAAGGCGCTCGACGACGCCGCCGTCACCACCGTCATCCAGAAGCAGGTGAAGCAGCGGCGCGAAAGCATCATCGAGTTCCACAAGGGCAACCGCATGGACCTCGTGGAACGCGAGAGCGCCGAGGCGAAGATCCTCGAATGCTACCTCCCCGACCAGGCTACACCGGAAGAAATCGAGGCCGCCGTGGTCAAGGTCATCGCCGAAACCGGCGCCAGCGGCCCACGCGATATCGGCAAGGTCATGCCCGTGCTCACCAGGCAGTTCGCGGGCCGGGCCGATGGCCGCGCTATCAACGAAGTGGTGCGGAGGCACCTCGGCGGCTGACATGGTCATCAACGCCGTGCTCTTCGATTGGGACGGCACCCTCGTCACCAGCGACCCCGGGGCGCTCGACGTGGCCGCCTCCGCCGTCGACGACTACGCCCGCAGGAACCTGGGCATCGATGCCCGGAGTGGCGACTTCGCCCGCGCCTTCCACGCCGTCCTTCCGCCCTACCTCCCGGGCGAGACGGAGACCTGCCCCACCATCGGGCGCGTGGTCGGCGAGGCACTCACCTGGCTCGGCTGGCCTTCGGGCACGAACGACGTCGAAGCCTGTGCCAGGCTCTTCTTCGACCAGGGCACCCGCTACCAGGAGGTCTACGACGATGCCCGCGCGCTCTTGGGCTCCCTCAAGTATCGCGGATACCGCGTCGGAGTCGTCAGCAATGCGATCTTCCCGTGCCACTACTTCCAGGTAAAGCTCAACGAGCTCGGTCTGGCCGGCTACGTCGATAGCTTCGTCTCCTCCGCCGATGTCGGGCTCGCCAAACCGAACGCGGCCCCCTTCCGGCGGGCGCTTGCCGACCTGGGTGCCGAACCACACGAGGCCATCTTCGTCGGCGATTCGCCGGCGACCGACATCCCCGGCGCCCGCAATGCGGGAATGCGCGGCGTCCTCCTGCAGCGCAACCAGCCAGTCCGCGATCGCTCTGGGTTCCTCGTCATCAACCGGCTCACCGCCCTGAACGATCTGCTCGGCGAAGGGACTGTGTTCTGAGCCTTCCCGGCGACGAACGCTCGCTCTGGTATCCTGCGGCTGCAGCCATGATCCGCCGCAAGCCCGCTCCCGCCGTCTCACGCATCACCGCCGTGGCCTTTGGCCTGGTGCTCTTCGCGATATCCGTCGTGATAGTGGCGCCTCTCTTCCAGTTCGATGGCGAGCTGCAGGAAGGGGATATTGCACCGGCCACGTTCGAGGCCGCCCGCGACGCCCAGTTCGAATCCGCAGCCCTCACGGAGGCCGCCAGGCGGGAAGCTGCCGCAGCCGTCGAAGAAGTGGCCCTCCCGGTCGATTCCAGCATCCGCGACCAGCAGGCACAGCGCCTCGACCGCTACCTCAGCCAGGTGCGGGCCATCATCAGCCGAACCGATCTCACCGCCCAGCAAAAAACCGACCAGGTGGCCAACCTTTCAACACCGAAACCCGTCGCCAGCGCAGGGCGTTCCGCCCTCCAGGCGATCGACGCCCCCACCTTCGACGCCTTCCAGGCGCGCACCGTGGCCGCACTCACCGACCTCATGTCATCGCCCATCAAGACTGACCTCCTCGATGCCGCGATTGCCGAATATCTCGCTCAGCCCGGCAAGGCGCCGGCCTCCCAGGCTGAGCAGACCGCGATGAAGGAAGTGCTCCGCGCCTTCGTCGTCCCGAACTTCCAGGTCGATGTGGCCGCGACCGAGGCCCGGCGCGCAGCCGCCATCGCCGCAGTACAGCCCGTCGTCCGCACCATCGCGAAAGGCCAGGTCATCGTCACCGAAGGCCAGCCCATCACCGCCCAGGACATCGAAGCGCTCCACGCCAGCGGGGTTGTCGATGACGGTATCGACCTCTACGGCGTGGCCGGGGGCAGCATCATCGCCGCCGGCTTCGGCATCTTGCTCGGCGCATACAGCTACCTCTTCCAGCCGTTCGAGGCCCCCGCGCGCCGCCGAATGGCCGTGGTGACCCTGGGCATCGGCGCCGTCCTCCTCGGCGCCCGCGTCATGCTGCCGCTCCTGATGCCCGATACCGGGGGCCACTTCTACGCGTTCGCCCTGCCGGTGGCCGCCTCAGCCATGATTGCCGCCTCGTTCGCCGACCTTTCCTTTGCCGCGCTGGTCGCGGTAGCGGTCGGGCTTTTCGCCGCCTTCGTCGGAGGTACCGCCCCCCAGATTGCCGGGACCTCCTACGTCGGCTCTCTCCAGTCACTTGAGCTGGGCATGACGTACGCCGCTGGCGGCCTGGCGGGCGCCGCCGTCCTCCACGGCGCCGGCCGGCTGAGCCGCTACGCGCTCTCCGCCGTCGCCGTCGCCGCCGCAACCGGGGGGGTGATGGTGGTGTTCTGGCTCATCGGGGCCCAGCGCGCCAACGTCGAACTGGCATGGATCGGGCTCGCCGCCGGGCTCCATGGAGCGGGGGCGGCCCTCCTCGCCGTGGGCGTGTTCATCATGCTCTCGATGGTCTTCGGCGTGACCACCCGCCTCCAGTTGCTCGAGCTCGCCCAGTCCGAGCATCCGCTCCTCCGCCGCTTGCAGGATGAAGCCCCCGGTACCTATCACCACAGCATGCTGGTCGGCGCCCTTGCTGAAAGAGCGGCGGCCCAGGTAGGCGCCGATGCCCTCGTGGTCCGGGTCGGCGCCTACTACCACGACATCGGCAAGCTCCTGATGCCTGGCTACTACATCGAAAACATGCTCGATGGTTCGCCCAGCCCGCACGAGGGCATGGCGCCGCATGAGAGCGCCGCCGTCATCCGCGCCCACGTCACCAACGGCATGGAGCTGGCGAAGCGCTACCGCCTCCCCCCGTTGGTGCGCGATTTCATCCCACAGCACCACGGCACGCGCCTTGTCACTTACTTCTACCGGCGCGCCGCCCACGAAGGCGCCCCGGTCGATGCCGCTGCCTTCCGCTACGAAGGGCCACGCCCCCAGACGAAAGAGGCCGCCATCGTCATGCTCGCCGATTCCTGCGAGGCGGTG
This sequence comes from uncultured Anaerolineaceae bacterium, assembly GCA_964648195.1. GTDB lineage: Bacteria > Chloroflexota > Dehalococcoidia > Tepidiformales > Tepidiformaceae > Amarobacter. Next base: position 19,773 of record CAZYLL010000003.1, read on the forward strand.
GTCCGCGCCCGGCGCGACGAGGGAGCGCCAACCATCGAACAGCTCATCGACGGCGTCTTCGCGGAGCGGCTCTCTGAGGGCCAGCTCGATGAATGCGACATCACCATGCGGGAGCTCCAGGCCGTCGCGGCGAGCTTCAAGGCCACCCTGCGCGCCATCTACCACCCGCGCGTGCAGTACCCCGAACCCACCTCCGATGAAATCGCCGCCCTCGCCCGCGGCGAAACACCCGTCTCGCCCGGGCGCCCGTAGCAGCGGTTCGACAGCCGCGCGCGGCCGTTCGACAATTCCTCCATGCGCTTTGCCATCATCCGCTTCCCCGGGACCTGGAGCGACCGCGACACCTACCACGTGCTGCACAATGTCCTCGAACAGCAGGCCGATATCCTCTGGCACCGGGAGACGGACCTCTCCGGTTACGACGCGGTCGTCCTGCCTGGGGGTTTCTCCTACGGCGATTATCTCCGCTGCGGCGCAATCGCCCGCTTTTCTCCCGTGATGGAGGCGGTGGTGAGCTTCGCCGAGGCCGGCAAACCGGTCATCGGCATCTGCAACGGCTTCCAGGTGCTCTGCGAGAGCCACCTCCTCCCCGGTGCGCTCATCCGCAACCAGAGCCTCCAGTTCCGCTGCGAGTGGGTGCACCTCCGCCGCGAGGGCGGCTCGACCCCCTGGGCCGATGCCATCCCCGAGGGCACCGTCCTCCGCGTCCCCATCAGCCACGGCGAGGGTAACTACTACGCCGATGACCAGACGCTAAATGAGCTCGAGCTCCGCGGCCGTATCGTCTTCCGCTACTGCGATGCCGCCGGCGAAATCACACCCGCGGCCAATCCCAACGGAAGCGCTCACAACATCGCCGGCATCATCAACGCTCGCGGCAATGTCCTCGGCATGATGCCCCACCCCGAGCGCGCCGGTGAACAGCTCGTCGGCGGCTCCGACGGCAACCGCATCTGGGAGTCGGTCATCCGTAGCGCAGCCGCCGCCTTCTCTTCCTGATCCGCCGCATTCCCCGCGCCCGGTACACTCCCCCAAAACGGCGATGACGGAGGGAGTATGGACCCGAACGGCTACAACGACGCCCAGCTCCAGGTCCAGCGTATGATGCGCGAGTTCGCCCGCAAGGAGATCGCACCCGGCGCCGAGGAGCGGGACCGCACCTCCACCTTCGATTACGCCCTCTACCGCCGCCTCGGCGACCTGGGCATCACCGGCATGCTCTACCCTCTAGCGGTCGGAGGGAGCGATGCCGATACCCTCGCCTTCTGCCTCGCAATCGAGGAAATCAGCCGCGTCGACGTCTCGCTGGGCCTGACCCTCTGGGTCGGCATCCAGGGCGGGCAGACTCTCCTCCGCTCCGCCGGCGACGGACGGGAGTCGTGGGTCGAGGAATACGTTAGACCTGTGGTCCGGGGCGAGATGGTCGGCGCGGGCGCCATCACCGAACCCGACGCCGGGTCCGACACCGCGGCCATCCGCACCCGCGCGGTCGCCCACGGCGACGAGTGGGTGATCGATGGCGCCAAGATCTACATCAGCAATGCCGGCATGGAGAACTGCGGCTTCGTCACACCCCTTTGCCGCACCGACGAGGGCTTCGCGCTCTTCCTCGTCCCGAAAGGTACGCCCGGGTATCACATCAGCCCGCCGCTCCGGAAGATGGGGCTGCGCTCCGCCGATACCCGCGAACTCTCGTTCGATGGCTGCCGCCTCCCGGCGGACCATCTGCTTGGCGGGCGCGGGTCGGGCCGCGCGGCCGTCGTCGGCAGCGGATTCGCGCTGACGCGCGTCTACATCGCCTCAAACGGCGTGGGCGTTGCAGCCGAATGTCTCGACCTTGCCCTCGCCCACGCCAGAGCACGCGTTGCATTCAAGCGCCCCATCGCACAGTTCCAGTACGTCCAGGGGATGCTCGTCGATACCGCCGTCGAACTGGAAGCGGGCCGCATGCTGCGGGACAAGGCGGCCCGCCTGCACATGGAGCGCCTGCCGTTCACGAAGGAAGCATCCATGGCCAAGCTCTATTGCACGGAGATGGCCAAGCGCGCGGCCGACCACGCCGTGCAGATTTTCGGCGGAATGGGTTACATGGATGAAGCCCCGGTGTCCCGCTACTACCGCGATGTCCGTGCCCTCACTATCGCGGAAGGCACCAGCGAAATCCAAAAGCACATCATCGCCCGCGAAATGGGCTGCCTGGGCTGAAGAGCTTTCGTCACACTCTGCCCGTTTACCGTCGAAATCTTTACAAAAGTGTGTAGGCGGGCGTACAAATCCACCATCCGGAGGCAGAGCCCGGAAAGGCGCGGGCCACAACCAGAGATGGCCGGCCGAGGAGAACCATTCGTGAGCATGGCCCCCGCGTACCCGTTCACGCTCGAGGTCGATCCCGCAGCCCCGCAAAGCAGGCTGACGGTGTTCTTCCGCATCATCCTTGTCATACCGCACGCCATCATCATCGCCCTGCTCGGGCTTGTCGCCGTCCTCATCACCTTCGCCGCCTGGTTCATCATCCTCTTCACCGGCACCTATCCGGCCGGCATGTCCGGGTTCGTCACCAACACGTTCCACTGGATAGCCCGTGCGAACGGCTACATGTACTTGCTCACGGGCAAGTATCCGCCGTTCGCCATGGGGCCCGATGCCTCCTACCCGGTCCGCTTTGGCGGCGAGGCCCAGGCCGAAGGCCGCAACCGCCTCACCGTCTTCTTCCGCGGCATCATGATCATCCCCCACTACGTCATCCTCTACTTCCTCCAGATCGCGGCCCAGGTCGTCATCTTCATCGCCTGGTTCGCGGCACTCTTCACCGGCTCGGTGCCCCAGGGCATGCACGGCTTCGTCGCCGGCTTCCTGCGCTGGCAGATGCGCTACTACGCCTACGCAGCGCTGCTGACCGACCAGTACCCGCCGTTCAGTCTCAACTGAGCCGGGCGCGCCAGCGGCATCCTCGGCATGGGCCGGCGGTCGATGCCGGTCCACGCTGCGCCCAACTGGCGGAGGAACCACGTTGACCAACCCACCCGAGGGCCCCGGCGGCGGCCTCCCGCCGCCCCCGCCACCCCGTTACCCCATGTCGTTCGACGTGCTCTACCCGGAGCGCATGAGCCGGGTGAGCACCCTCTTCCGCCTGTTCCTGCTCGTTCCCGTCGCGCTCATCCTGTGGCTCCTCCAGTACTTCATCTGGTTCGGCGTCGCGTTCGGCTGGATGGCCGTGTTCTGGCGGCGCAAGTACCCGATATGGCTGTTTCGCGGACTCGCCGGTTCGCTCGACTACACCGCACGCGCATGGTGCTACGGCGCGCTCCTCACCGACCGGTTTCCCAGCCTCTCACGCGAGGCCAGCCCCGTCTCGCTGGACTTCGACGACCCACCGTCCGGCTACCTCAGCCGCTGGCGCGTGCTGTTCTGGAAGTCCATCCTCCTGCTGCCCCACTACATCGTCCTCCAGTTCCTCGCGATGGCCGTCTTCGTGGTCACCGTGCTCGCCTGGTTTGCCATCCTCTTCACCGGTAACTATCCGCGCGGCATGTTCCAGTTCTCCTCCGGGGTCAGCCGCTGGTACTACCGGACGGTTGGCTACCTCGTTTCATTTAATGACCGTTTCCCGCCCTATGCCCTTGCCGCCGATGCTGGACCCGCAAGCAACGCCGCCACTGTCTCCTCCGGCATCGGCGGCTGGCTCCTCGCCGCCGGGTGGGTGGCCCTCATTGCCGCCACCGCCTCCCTCGGCGGCGGCGTCCACAGCGAGCGCGTGTCCTACGACCTCCTGGTGCGCGGGCAGCCCGGGCCCACGATTGTGTTCGAGCCCGCCCTTGGCGATGGCCCCGTCATGTTCAGCCTCGAGGCGGCCTACGACCCTGGCGAGGATCTGGTGCTCGTCCTGGCGCCCGCGCGCCATGAGCGCATCGTGGTCTTCGAATGGGAGGTCTGGAACCGTTCAGGCCGCCGCGTAGATGTCCCCGCCGGCTCCGCCAGCCTGCGCTATGCGTTCGAGGGACAGGACGGAAGGGAAACCGGCCGCGATCCCGCCGAGATCCTCACCGTCGGCAACAGGTCCGCGCCGGCGCTCATCGACGACGGGGACCGCACCACGGTCCGGGCAGTCTTCGTGCTCCCGGCCGATGCCGAGCCGCTGGAGCTGCGCTTCGCCGGCGGCTTTGCCGGGGCCGGGGCCCGGTACGAGCTCCGCTGAGCAACGTCCGCCTCACGCCTTAGCGCGGGCCACGTTACGCTATCGCCATGCCAGTCGACCAGGCCGCCCTCGACGCCGTTGCCCTCCGCCGCGATGAATACGACCTCCTGGTCCAGCGCCTCGGCCGCGAACCGAACGAAGTTGAGCTCGGCATGTTCGGCTCACTCTGGAGCGAGCACTGCGGCTACAAGAACAGTAAGCCCCTGCTCAGGCTGTTCCCCTCCACTGGCGACCGCATACTGACCGCCGTTGGCGCTGAAAACGCCGGCGCCATCGACATCGGGAACGGCCTCTGCGTGGTCATGAAGGTTGAATCCCACAATCACCCGTCCGCCATCGAGCCGTACCAGGGTGCGGCTACGGGCGTCGGCGGGATTGTGCGCGATATCTTCGCGATGGGCGCCTACCCCATCGCAATCCTCGATTCGCTCCGCTTTGGCCCGCTCGATGACCCCCAGAACCGCTACCTGTTCGAGGGGGTGGTTGGCGGCATCGGCGGCTACGGCAATTGCCTCGGCATCCCCACCGTCGGAGGCGAGGTCTACTTCAGCCCCGCCTACAATGGCAACCCACTGGTCAACGCCATGTGCGTCGGCATCGCCGAAACCGCGAAGCTCCTCAGCGCCCGCGCCCGTGGCGCCGGCAACGTCCTCCTCCTGGTCGGATCCGATACCGGCCGCGATGGCATCCACGGCGCCAGCGGCCTCGCCAGCCGCACCGACCCCGAGGCCCGCTTCGAGGAGATGCGCCCCGCCGTCCAGGTCGGCAACCCCTTCATGGAAAAGCTTCTGATGGAGGCCTGCTACGAGCTCGCCTCGGAACACGGCGAATGGGTTGTCGGCTTGCAGGACCTGGGGGCAGCCGGACTGACCAGCTCCGTCGTCGAGTGCTGCGCCAGGGGCGGCTCGGGAGCCATTCTCGATATCGAAAACGTCCCCCGGCGCGAACAGGGCATGACGCCCTACGAAGTCATGCTCAGCGAGAGCCAGGAGCGCATGCTGGTCATCGCCAGGCGCGAACACGTCGCCGATGTGACCGCGCTCTTTCAGCATTGGGAGCTCCACTGCGAGCCGATCGGTGTTGTTACCGATGGAAACGAGGTGGTCGTCCGGGAGCACGGCCTCGAGGTCGCCCGCGTCCCGGTCAATATCGCGACCGACCCGCCGCAGTACCGTCGCCAGGGCACCCGCCCGGCCGAGCTCATGGCCCTCAACGCCTTCGACCCGGGACGCCTCCCCGATATCGCACCGGGTGAGGCGGCCGGTGTGCTGCTCAAGCTGCTGTCGCGGCCCAACATCGCCTCGAAGCGCGGCGTCTTCCGCCAGTACGACCACCAGGTCCTCAACAACACCGTCGTCCCGCCGGGGGGCGATGCAGCCGTGCTCCGCGTCCCCGGCACCGGCCGGGGCATCGCCGTCACCACCGACTGCAACGGCCGCTACTGCTACCTCGACCCGTACGCCGGCGGAGCTATTGCCGTCGCAGAGGCCGCTCGCAACGTCGTCTGCACAGGCGCCACCCCGGTAGCGGTGACCGATTGCCTGAACTTCGGCAACCCGGAGAAACTCGACGTCTATTACACCCTCGAACACGCTGTCCGCGGCATCGCCGAGGCCTGCCTCCAGTTCGATACGCCCGTCGTCAGCGGGAACGTCAGCCTCTACAACGAAACGGCCGGCCGCCCGGTCTACCCCACGCCCGTCGTCGGTATGCTCGGCATCCTCGATGACGTGAGCCGCCACCTGCGCGCCGGGTTCCAGGGGCCGGATTGCCAGGCCTTCCTCCTCGGTGCGGGCCTCGAACAGCCGGCCGCCACCCTCGGCGCCAGCGAATACCTCGAAGCGCTCCACGGGGTGGTCGCTGGCATGCCGGTGGTCGACCTGGCCGCCGAAAAGCGGCTCCAGCAGCTCGTGCTCCGCGCCCACGCTGAGGGACTGCTGCTGAGCGCACACGACTGCTCCGATGGCGGGCTCGCCGTCGCTCTCGCAGAGTGCGCCATCCTCGGCGACCAGGGATTCGAAGGCGAGGTGCAGCTCGCGGGCCGCCTCGATGCCGCCTTCTTCGGCGAAGCCCAGGGCCGCATCGTCGTGAGCATCGCCAGCGACACCTTCCGCCAGGGCGGCGGAGCTGCCCGCCTGCATAACCTGGCGAACGAGCTCGGCGTGCCGATCATGCGCCTGGGCCGGACCGTCCCTGGCGACTCCTTCTCGTTTGGGCCGCTCAGGAGCAGCGTAACGGCGCTGCGCCAGGCCTACGAAATCCTGTTCTAAGACCGTCCTCCTCCGCCGTTCCGACTTAAGTAGGAGCCGCTGTGTGAACTGCGAGCCATTCCCGGACGCTCCTGTTCTTTACGGTGGTTATGGCGTTCCGGGTCAATCCGCGCAGCAGCCGGAACGCAGGGAGGAAACGAACATGACTGCATCCGGGGCCTTCATGGCCGTCGGCAGCCGGCCGCTGGTGGGCCGGTTTACCCCCCTCGCGGCGGTGGCCGCGATGGGGCTCACCGTCGTAGCGCTGGGCTACATCTATCTCTTCACGGTACTCATCGGCGAAATCAGCCCCGACATGGCGATCGTCCCGATCGCCTGGTCGGTCGCGCTCCTGCCGCTCACGGGCAAGCGCTGGGCCTCCATACCCACCGTCCTCATCGCTCTCGCGGGCTTCGCTTTCGAGTTCCCGTTCATCTTCAGCTGGCACCTCAACGAGTACGATGTCGCCCGCCCCTTCACGCTCAACGTGCTCGTACTCCCGGCCGCTTACCTGGTGACCATCGCTGCCGGGATTGGCGCCACGTTCCAGAACTACCGCCGCGCGCCGGCCGATCGGACCATGCCGCGCTGGGCACTGCCAGCGCTCACCATCGTCACGAGTCTCGTCGTGGGTGGCGCGCTGGTCGCCTTCACGCCGAAGCACGGCGTGGTCGCCCGCGTCAGCGATGAGGCGGTCGAAAGCCTCCCGGTCGCGATTGCCATGGGCAACGACCAGTTCCTCCAGCAGGAGATGCGCGTGAAGGCCGGCGAAGTCGTGCAATGGCGCGTACTCAATGCCGATCGCTACGACCACACGTTCGATATCGACGCTCTCGGCATCCACGCCACCGTCCCTGGCGCCGAAAGCGCCTTCATCATGTTCAAGCCCGAAAAGGCTGGCCGCTATGTGTACGATTGCGCCATCCCGGGCCACAACATGAGCGGCCTGCTGATCGTCGAATAGGCCGCCGTCCCTTCCGTTCGTCCAGGGCCTCTCCGCTCTTGCCGGGGAGGCCCCACGCTACCCTGAGTTGCTCCCGGATGAGCACCACCGCCAGTACCGCGAGGCGTCCCGCACCTTCGCGACACCTTTGTCGCATCCGGGCTACTTGGCGCGCGCCCTCCCGGCCAGTAGCGTAGAGGAGTGTTCGGCAGTTCCTTCCGCGTCGCCAGACTTTTCGGCATCGATATCGAGATCCATCCCTCGTGGCTCCTGATCCTCGCCTTCGTTGCCTACTCGCTCTCCGCCGGGTTCTTCCCGGACCAGTACGAGGACTGGAGCCAGCTTGCCTACTGGTCCGTCGGCATCAGCGCAGCGGTCCTCCTGTTCATCACCGTGCTCATCCACGAGCTGGCGCATGCCCTGGTCGCCAAACGGCGTGGGCTCGAAGTTCCGCGTATCACGCTGTTCATCTTCGGCGGCGTTTCGCACCTCGGCCGCCAGCCATCATCGGCCGGCGAGGAGTTCCAGATCGCGGCTGCGGGCCCCGCCACCAGCCTCCTGATCGCGGTGGTCACCGGTCTCGCCGGCCTCGCCTTCCGCGGAGTCAATGAGCAGATCGAGGCCACCTTCTACTATCTCGCGTTCGTGAACACGCTCCTGGCGGTTTTCAACATCCTCCCGGGCTTTCCGCTCGATGGCGGGCGGGTCCTGCGCTCCATCGCCTGGAAGCGCACCGGCAGCTTCCGCCGTGCCACCCGCGTCGCCTCCGGAGTCGGAGAGATGTTCGGTTACGCCCTCATCGCGGGGGGTTTCCTGCTGCTCTTGAGTGGACTCCTCTTCAACGGGCTCTGGTTCATGCTCATCGGCTGGTTCCTCCTCGGCGCCGCCCGCGGCGAAGCGGCAAACCTCCAGCTCGAGGGCGTCCTCAAACACCTCACCGCCCGGGATGTCATGCGTACCGATTTCCCCAGCGTGACCCCTGGTGTTCCACTCCAGGTGATAGTCGATGACTTCATGGTGGGTCAGGGCGAACGCGCGGTGATGGTCGCCAACGGCGGCGCAGTCCTCGGCATCCTCACCGTCACCGATGTGCGCCGCGTGCCGCGCAGCGAGTGGCGCAACACCCCCGCCCAGGCCGCCATGACCCCGCGCGATCGCGTCATCACCGCCCTCGCCACCACGCCAGCCGTCGAAGTCCTGGTGCTGCTCGGCGAAAAGCGCCTGAACCAGGTCCCCGTGCTCGAAGAAGGCCGGATGATCGGACTCGTGACCCGCCGCGAGATCCTGGAGCGCCTCCAGCTCGCGGAGACGCTCACTCCCGATGCCGGAGCGGCCGGGGAACCGCCTTTTGCGACATAACAACCGTCCATTCGGCGATCATTCGGCGATCGGCCGCCGTGCCCACTCCTCCCAGGTCGTCCACGCCTGCTTGTTCGAACCATCGCTGCGCCGCAGCCCGATGTCCTTGAATACCGATGTGGCGCCGGTTCTCGCGAAGGCCGGGTCCAGCGCCGCGAACCACACCACATGGCTGAACCCGAGCGTATTCGCCTCTTCGAGCAGGCGCTTCAGGTAGGCGTTCTGGTCGGCCTCTGTCCCCACCACGAGCCGGCCCTCCACCGGCGCGGAGGGGTACCCCGTCTCGGAGATGATGATCTCGCCGTCCCAGTGCTCGCGCAGCTGCGCATAGTAGTCGGCCCGCACCTCGGCAGCGCTGCGGACATCGCCGAGGAACGGGTAGGTGCTGATCGCCAGCACGTCCATCCTGTCGCGGAAGCGCTCGATCAGCTCCCAGCGCGGCGGGTGGACCTCGCCGAACGTGCCCTCCAGGTCCTCCATCTGGAACGTGGGGAACACCTTCGTGCCCGGGCTGTTCCCTTTCACGATGGCGTACGCCTCGTCGTACAGCGTCGCGAACGCCTCGAACTGTTCCGGTGCGCGCTCGTAGGTCATGTTGATTTCGACCCCGATAGCCAGGTAGGCGGGCCGGTAGTTCTTCGCCACATACGCCGCATACGCCACGAACGCGTTGCGGATGCCGGGGTCGAGGAAGCCCTTCTGCGCATCGACCCCGGCCGGCAGGTTTGCCAGCCGGCTCCGCTGGACCACCCCATCGGTCGGGTCGATCGCAAAAATCAGTTCCAGGTCCCGGTACTGCTTCAGCAACTCGGTCTCCAGGCGGGTGGTGTCCGCCGTCTCGCGCGAGACCTGCCCCCCCGGGAGGAAATCGCTCCACGGCGGGTTGCGCTGGATGAGCACGGTGTCGGCGTACTGGGCGGCCGTTGCGAACGCCTGGATGTAGGCGTCGCTCGTTAGCTCCGGAGGCAACGAGCTCAGTCCAAGCCGCACCGTCCGCGGGCCCCCTTCGGGGGCGGGGCGCACCACCTCCGGGCCAGGCCCGCCCGCGCCGCCTGCAGTGCCATCCCGGGCCTCCCCGCCGCTATCCCCTCCGCACGCGGCGGCAAGCAAACCCAACGCGAACACGAGCGCTGTTACAATCGCGAAGGCGGGGGAGCTCCGGGGTCGGTGGCGCATGGCCATACGGGCGGTGTTCCTGTTAGCGGTGGTCGTGGGGCTCCTCGGTGGAGCGCTGGTTGCTGGTGCGCGCTGCGCCATGAACGCCGGCGGCGGAACCTCCCATGATGAACCCGGCACCAGCACGGCGTCCGGTTCTCCCGGCGCCACCGCCGCCGAATTTGCCGGCGCGTGGTCCAACGGCGATACCAATGCCCTCTACCTGCTCCTCTCGGCAGCCGCCCAGCGGGCCTATCCCCCCGAGCTCTTCGATGCCGCCTACCGCCACTTCTCCACCGAGATCACGCTCGTCTCTCTCAACGCAACCGTCGAATCGGTCGAAGAGGGCCGGGCGCGGCTGGCAGTGCGCGCTTCTACAGCCTATTTCGGCGACCTCGAATACTCCACAACGCTTAACCTCTCCCGCGCCCCCGGCGGCTGGGTCGTCGATTGGCAACCCTCCGCTATCCACCCCGACATGGTCGATGGCCGCGAATTCAAGAGCACCATCCAGCGGCCCACCCGCGGCGCCATCTACGACCGCAACGGCGTCGAACTCGCCGTCACCCGCGATATCCGGATGCTCGGCCTCAACCGCAGCCTGGTGCGCGATCGCGCCGCCCTCACCGCCGCGCTCGTCGAGTTCGGATTCACCAGGGAGCAGGTCGATGCCGCCTTCGATGCCCCCGGCGGGGCAACCCACCGCGTTCGCGTTGGCCCCGTCCCGGATGAAAAGGTCGACGAAGCGAGCGCCAGGCTGCGGCCCATCCCGGGGGTCATCCTCTATTTCGAATCGATGCGCGTCCATCCCCTCGGGCCGGCCGCCGCGCACGTCGTCGGCTACACCCGCGAATACACCGCCGAAGAGCTCGAAGCGCGCCGCGGCACGGGCCTCCGCGCGGGAGACCGCCTGGGGGCCACCGGCCTCGAAGCTTCGCAGGAGCAGGTCCTCGCCGGCACCATCGGAGCCGAGCTGAACCTGGTCGGGCCCGATGGTGCCGTCCTCCGGACCTACGTCTCCCGCCCCTACTCGCCCGGCCGCGACGTCCACACCACGCTCGATGCCGATACCCTCCGCGCAGCCTACCAGCGCCTCGGCTCGCGCGCCGGGGCTGTCGTCGTCATCGATCCCGCTACGAACGACATCCTTGCCCTCAACAGCTCGCCGAGCTTCGATCCCGACGCCTTTGAACGAAACGATGCGGCGGCGCTCGCAGCCATCACCGCCGCCGCTGGTGGCCCCCTCGCCAACCGCGCTACCACAGGCCTGTATTCCGCCGGCTCCACCTTCAAGCTCGTCACCGGCGCCGCCGGCCTTGCCTACGGCGGATACACCCCCGCCGACCGCCTGGAGTGTGGCGCCATCTGGTATGGGATCGACCCGCCACGCCGCAACTGGGAAGGCGCGCAGGGCCTGCTCACCATCGCCGAGGCGCTCATGCGGTCGTGCAACCCGGTCTTCTATGAGATCGCCCTTAAGCTTTACAACGACACCGATGGGGCGCTTTCCCAGATGGCCCGGGCCTTCGGGTTCGGGGCCCCCACGGGAATCGTGGGACTCGCCGAAGAAGACGGCCAGGTGCCCGATGCCGCGTGGAAACGTGCCGCCACCGGCCTCGCCTGGTTCCCGGGCGACGAAGTGAACCTTGGCATCGGCCAGGGTGACCTGCTCATCACCCCCCTGCAGCTGGCCAACGCCTATAGCTCCCTGGTGTCCGGTGAGCTGCGCACGCCGCGGGTGCTGACCGATGCCATGGTCGAGTCCCGGGGCGCGATCCCGCTCACGCCAGAGCAGTCCGACCACCTCAAGCTCGGCCTGCGGCTCGTGACCGGCGCCCGGGGGACCGCCTCGGCCGCGTTCGCACTGGCCGGCTACACCGACTTCGCCGGGAAGTCGGGCACAGCCGAGGATGCAGGGAGCCAGCAGCACGTCCTCTTCGTCGCGATGTCGCCGGCGACCGCGCCGCGCGCCCTCGCGGCGGTCGTCCTCGACGAAGGGCAGTCGGGCTCCATCGAAGCCGGTCCCATCGCCCGCGATGTGGTCCTCGCTGCCCTGAACTAGCGGTTGGCCTCGATGAAGGCCAGCATCCGCCGCCAGGCGTCCTCGCTTTCCTTCGCATACTGCTCGAAGGCGCGGTCGAAAAACGAATGCGGCGCACCCTCGTAGACGACGACCTCGTTCTTCACCCCGGCGGCGTTCATCGCCTCGCGGAACGCTTCGACGTCGCTCACCGGTATGCCCTGGTCGGCGCCGCCCATGAGCGCGAGCACCGGGCACTCGAACTGAGCCACGCGCCCCTGCGGCCCCGGCTTGCCATCGCGGCTCGGCCCGGGCCGCCCATAGAATCCGATCACACCCTTGAGCCCATGGCCGTAGGAAGCCTGGTTCCACGAATTCGAACCGCCGAAACAAAACCCCACGGTGAAGATCGAACGGCAGCTGCCGCCCGCTGGCGAGCGCAGGAACGCCACCGCTGCCCCAACATCCTGGGCGATCTGGTCCTGCTTCGTCTGCGGCACGTGTTCCATCCAGGGGAAGTCGGCATCGCGCTTCGCCACCCCGGCGGTCCGCCCGAAATAGTCGATGGCGACAGCATTAATGCCCTGCTCGGCAAAGCGCATGGCCAGCTCTTCGTAGAACGGGAAGAGGCCGCGGATGTCGGGCAGCACGACGATGCCCGCGCCCGTTGGGCTGGCGGCACGCGCGGCGAACGCGGCAAACCGCGTACCGTCGGCCGATTCCAGCACCAGGTCCTCGGTGTCGATGGCGCCGCCGGCCAGCGGCGGCCGGGGCGGGAGTGCATCGTGGGCAAAGCACATGGGGGCGCTGCTCCTGTCGTTAAGTGGAGGCAGTGTAGCCGCGTCAACCCTGCGCGTCAGTCGCGCGCCACGACCGGGAGCACCGCCCGGCGCTGATGCCCTGGCGCGGTGCCCGTGGGTATGGGCGTGGCGCTTGCCGCCGGCGTGGGCGCCAGCCCGTACAGCGCGACCAGGCCGTTCAGGTCATCGGGACGTGGCGTGATGTAGATCATCGCGTCCTCGCCCGGGCACATCGCCTGGCCCGGGCAGCGCGCCTCGGTGTGGTCCAGCCCCAGGGCGTGGCCGAACTCATGCAGCGCGAGCGCCCGCAGCGACGTGCTGGTGTAAGGGAATAGGGGCTCGAAAATAACGTCGAACTCGATGGCCTCGAAGTAGGGTGTGCCTTCGACCAGGCTTGCTCCCCGCCACCAGCACGCGTACCCGAGGTAGCCCCCGGCGATGTGCCCCCAGCCAACCACGTTGAGCCCGTCGCGTGGGATCGCCTCTGGCACCCCGTTACAGCCCGGAGCCGTCGTCGTGGTGCCCAGGTAATCGAAGCGCCATGCCGTGCCTCCCGCGTTTGTCCAGCCATCGGCCCCGGCGAGGATCGCCGCCAGCGCTGTCTCCGCCGGCATGGACACCGGCCCGCCTTCGGGGTTGTACAGCCAGTTCGCGAACGGCTGCGGCCAACGGATCCCGAAAAGCTTGAACTGCGCCCTCACCTCCGCCGGGTCGAGTTCCACCGCGCCCGGGAACCGCGCCAGCATCGCTGCCCGGCCCGCGGCGATACGCTCATCCATCGGCGCGGAGCCATCGTCGAGCACGAACATCGAAATCTCTGCGAATTCGTACCCCCCGCCCGATGGCACCGCCAGCGACATGCGGACTTCGTGGATGGCCAAGGTGGTGCCGGTAGCGGTCGCATCCGGTCCGCCACGGAGCGCCCCCAGCATGAGCGCCAGGCCAACGGCCCCGGCAAGCCCCGGGATCCAGCGGCCGGCGCAGCGTCTCACCGTTCCAGTGTGGCATCGACAGGAGATCCCGCGCCAATGCGGCGCCACCCGGACCGTCGTGTCGGGAACTTCACACAACTGTTACTGTCGGGGGCTTGACAGGGCGGCTAAAGTGAACGACTATTCATTCAGTGAATGAACGTTTAGTCATTCACAGGAGGAAGACCAATGTTGCCCGAACTCGTAAACGCTCGGATGCAAGAGCTGCAGGCCCTCGAGACCCAGATCAACCAGCGGATGGCCTGGAGCCAGATCGTCCGGGTCGAACGCCTCGAGCGCGCGCTCAAGGCCGCCCGCGGTAGACTGCAGGTCCTGCCCGCACTCTCTCCCAGGGCGAATTGACGCAGATGGCCCGAGTATCCGATGCGCACCTCGAAGCGCGCCGCCAGAGCATCCTGGCGGCGGCGACCAGGCTCTTTTCCCAGAAGGGCATCGCCGCCGCGACGATGGCGGAAATCGCGGCCGAGGCCGGCATCTCACCCGGCGCCATCTACCGGTACTTCGATAACAAGGAAGAGCTCGCCCGCGGCTGCATGGACGTCTCGAATGAGTCCGTCAAGCACGCCTGGAAAGACCCCGCCAGCACCGGGCTCCCCTTCGAGGAGCTCTCCCGGCTTACCTTCGCCGAGCTCAACTCCCCCGAATGCTGCACCGATACCCAGCTCTTCTTCGAACGCGCGCTCATCGCCGTCCGCGAAGGCAACCTCGAGGCCCGGCGCGAGTTCAAAGAGGAGTTCGAGAAGGTCCGCGCCGGCATCGTCTTCCTCATGGAACGCCAGTTTGGTCCCGCTCCCGAGGGCATCGACCTCGATGCGATCGCCGAGGCCTTTTACGGCTTCTACTGGGGCGCGCGCGTGATCAAATTCATCATGCCCGACGTCGATACCGGCGCACAGCTCGCAGCCCTGCACGCCCTGCTCAGGCGCGCTTTCGATGCCGCCGCTTCCCGCTGATTCCACTGCCGCTTCCCACGGCGGAACGCCCCTCGCAAGAGGGGCGTTCTGTTTGTGTCGCATTAGCCGACGAGTTTCGGCTCGAGGACCATCACGGTCAGGTCGGCGGGCAGGTTGCTCCGGCTCACCGTCAGCCGCGGCTGCGGCTCCGGCCTCGAGCCGGTCTCCTTCAGAAACTTCTCCAGCGGCTCCAGGTCGAGCGTCTCTCCGCCCGCCTTGTAGTTCATCGGGATGGCGATGCGCGGCTCAATCCGCGTCATGATGTCGGCCGCCTGGTTCGGCTGCAGCGAGTTCCCACCGCCGACCGGCAGCAACAGCACGTCGACATCCTTCAGCTCCTCGTAGGCGATTGCCGCCGGGAGGCCCAGGTGGCCGATGCGGATGCCATCTATCTCGCAGATGAACACCACGTTCCGGGTCCCATCGGTCCGCTTCGTCGCGATCCCCGTCACCAGGATCCCACCGATGTCGTACTCCCCCGGCGCATCCAGCACCATGGGCTTGCCGGTGATCGCCTGTGTGTAGCTGTAGCCAGGGTCATCCCGCCGGCTCAAGGTCACGATATCCGCCGCTTGCTTACCAATGGCAAAGCCGCTCTCCGGCGGACACGGGTCGGTGATGACGATCCCGTCGCGGCCCTTGAGCCGGAAGCAGGTGCGGCCGAGGTAGGTGATCTCTACAGGCACCACAGCATCGTACCGCCCGGTGACCCTACCGGAAACGTACGGATCAACTGGCTGCGCAATTCCCCGGCGTCGCGCTCCACTCCCCGGGCCGCGTAGGATTCGCGCCAACATCCTGTACGGGGGAATTGCCATGCCCGGAGCGCTCGAAGGCCTGCGCGTCATCGACTTCGGCCAGTACATCGCCGGACCCATGGCCGCCATGTTCCTTGCCGATCACGGCGCCGACGTTGTCCGTGTCGACCCGCCCGGCGGCCCTCGCTTCGATTCGCCCGCCAACGCGACCTGGAACCGCGGCAAGCGCGCCCTCGTGCTCGACCTGAAGGCCCCCGGCGACCACGACATCGCCCGGCGCCTGGTGCTCGGCGCCGATGTCGTCATCGAAAACTTCCGTCCCGGCGTCATGGAGCGGCTCGGGCTCGGCCCCGTGGCCATGACGGCCGCGAACCCCCGCCTCATCTACTGCTCCATCCCCGGGTTCGCCAGCGACGACCCGCGCGCCGCCCTGCCAGGATGGGAAGGCGTGGTCGCGGCCGCGACGGCCACGTACCGTGCCAACCCCAGGACGGGCCGTCCCGTCTACACCCCGCTCCCGTTCAGCTCCTCGTACGCAGCCTTCCTCGCCGCCACCAGCATCGCCATGGCCTTGCATGCCCGCGAGCGCGACGGTCTCGGCCAGGTGATCGAAGTCCCGCTGTTCGATGCCACCTTCGCCGCGATCGGTTACCGCATCGGTGGCGATGCCATCACCGGCGGCGACCTGAACATCGCCCGCATGCTCGGCATCACCCGGCAGTTCCAGTGCAAGGATGGCCGCTGGTTCATGTACCACTCCGGCAACAAGCGCGCCCAGGATTTCCTCCGGGCCGCCGGCATCGAAGACCTCTTGCCGGGATCGGTCGAACACTTCACCCCGCAGGAGATCGCTCAACGCAGCGAGGCGCTGTTCAAAACCCGGACCGCAGCCGAGTGGGAGGCATTCTGCGAATCGATCGGCACCGAAGGCTCCATCTGCCGCACCAGCGCCGAGTGGATGGCGAACGAGCACGCCCTTGCATCGCAGATCATCGTCGAGTCGCAGGACCCCATCCTCGGGAGCTTTCGCGGCCCCGGCATCAACCTCCACCTCTCGAAGACGCCCGGCGCCATCCAGCGCCCCCGGCCCCTGCCGGACCAGCACCGCGCCGCGGTCCTCGCCGCGGTTCCCCCGCCGTCGCCCCGCCCGGCTGTGCGCCAGGCGGTGCTCTCTGCCCTCGAAGGCGTCAGGGTGCTCGACCTGTGCATCATCCTCGCGGGGCCAACCTGTGGCCGCACCCTGGCCGAATTCGGGGCCGACGTCATCCGGATCGATAGCCCCCATCGCCCTGCGATCGCCTTCCACAACGACATCAACCGCGGAAAGCGCAGCATCCTGCTCGACCTGAAATCCCCGGAAGGCCTCGACATCTTCTGGAAGCTGGTCGACC
Organism: uncultured Anaerolineaceae bacterium; assembly: GCA_964648195.1. Taxonomy (GTDB): domain Bacteria; phylum Chloroflexota; class Dehalococcoidia; order Tepidiformales; family Tepidiformaceae; genus Amarobacter. The sequence goes on from CAZYLL010000003.1 coordinate 36,588, forward strand.
AGGCCGATGTTGTCGTCCAGAACTTCCGCAAAGGCGTCGCAGAGCGGCTCGGCATCGGCTACGAAGACGTAAGCAGGCGAAAGCCAGGCATCGTCTACGCCTCGCTGAACACCTACGGACGGGTTGGTCCGTGGGCCGGGCGCCCGGGCCACGAGCAGATCGCCCAGGCCGCCACCGGCATGCAGGCGCGCTTCGGTGGGGACGGCCGCCCCACCCTCGCCCCATTCGCCGTCAACGACTATGGCACGGGTTTCATGGGCGCCTACGGCGTGGCCCTGGCGCTGCTCCACCGGCGCCGCACGGGCGAGGGCCAGCACGTCGATACCGCCCTCGCCTACACCGCCACCATGCTCCAGTCACGCTACCTGATCGATTTCGCCGGCAAGAAGTGGGATGAACCGCGCGGCCAGGACGTCGTCGGCGAAGGGCCCCTCTACCGCGCCTACGAGGCGAGCGACGGCTGGCTCTTCCTCGCGTGTACTGAGCGCGACCTCCGCCGCGTGCCCGAGTTTCGCGACCTGCCGCTGCCGGGCATCGAAGGTGCACTCGAGCTGGCGTTCAGAGAGGCGCCGGCCGGCGAGTGGGTCGCCAAACTGCAGGCCGCGGGCCTCGGCGCCCACGTCATCATCGATGACCCCGCGGTGCTTCGGGACGACCCGTGGGTACGCGAGCACGGCCTCGCCATCACCCGGGACCACGACGGCTTTGGCCCGCTTACCACCAACGGGCCATCGCCGCGGCTCAGTCGCACACCCCCGGTTCCCGGGCGTCCGGCTCCAAGGCCAGGCGCCGATGCCGCCAGTATCCTCGCCGAAGTGGGAATGGCCGCTGAACTCGACCGCCTCGTGTCCTCCGGGGTTGTCGTGCTCGAAGGGGTCGGCGTGCGCTAGCGCGGCGCCGGGTGTCGCGCTGACCCTGGCGGGGCGCATGCCCGGCGCCATCCGCCACTGCGCCCGGTCAGCGCGCCAGGAGGAATGCCACGTTCGTCCCGCCCACACCCATCGCGCTCACCAGCACACAGTCGACCCGCTCTGCGCGGGCCGTTTTCACGTAGGCAAGCTCCAGGTCCTTCTCGGGCGTCTCGAGCCCGGCGATGGGGAACACTTCTTGCCGGCGTATCGCTTCGAGCGCGGCGACAAGCGACAACGGCCCGCTCGCCGCAAGCGTCTGCCCCACGCCCCCGGCGATCGTCGTTACCCCGGCGAAATACGCATGCCTGCCGAAAGTGCGGAGCGCGCCGTAGCCATCGGCGAAGTCGTAGGCCAGCCGGCCATCGGCGCCCGCCACGAACAGGTCGACCTGGTTCTGGAGGTACCCCGCGTCGCCCAGGGCTGCCTGCATGGTCCTCCCGGCCTCGGTGGCATCGCTCAGGGCGAGCGGTTCGGCGGCCGAATCGAACACCTCGCCAATTCCCGCGATGCGCGCCACTACTGCCGCCCCACGCTCTGCCGCGTGCCGCTCCGATTCGAGCACCAGGTAGGCGGCGCCCTCGGCGGGCACGAAGCCGGAATGGGCCATGTCGAATGGCCTTGCCGGAGCGCCGCAAGCGCCCTGGCTCGGGAGATGTTCGAGCAACGGCCGCTGCAACCCCTGTGCCGCGCCCGCCACGACCATGTCGGCGTCGCCCCGCGCGATCATGCGCGCAGCCGCCGCGACGGCCAGCGCCCCGCTCGCCTCGGCCCCGGCCAGCGAAATGGCTGGCCCGCGCACGCCAAGCGCCCGTGCCACCAGGTGCCCGTACGGGACGAAGATGGCGGCCTGCCCGGGCGCCCGGTAGGGCAGGCCATCGGCCACCGCTATCCGCCGCGAATCGCCGGACCCGGCGCCCAGCCCCGCCGAGTCGACGGCCTGGAGCGCCGCGTCGAGCGCAATGAGCGACCCCCGGTCCAGGAAGTGCACCAGGTTCCGCGGGATGTTGCGGTTGGGCCGGTACTCATCGCCAATGGCCGCCGCGAAAAACGGCGGCCCGGCATCGTCAGGCGACCACGTCGCCCCGGCCGGCCTCCCCGCCACGAGGCCCGCCCAAAACGCCTCGACGCCCGTCCCGGAGGTCGTGACGGCGCCATAACCGGTGATTACCGGGGTCATGCCGGGGCTTTCTCCCGGGGTGGCCAGGCTAGTCGAGCTCCTCGTCGAGGAATTCGTCATCGTCCTGGCTGCGCCGCCAGAACATCACGGCGCCAATCAGCGCGCCCAGGATGGCAAAGATGCCCAGGAACTTCTTCATGCTGGGAGACCTCCAGTTACCCGTCCGGCCGCTCTGATCCGCGCGCCGGGCCCGGCCAGTATAGGTGCCCCGTTCCTATCCGTTAATGCCCCGCGAAATTCGCTCTCGCCGGGCCGCAAGCAGCGGAGTACAGTCCGTGCCATGGGTGAAACAGCCATCCCGGTCGAATACCTCTTCACCATGCACGCCACGCTGCGGCCCGACCCTTCGGTCATCGCCAACGGGCCCCAGGGCAGCCGGGTGGTCGTGGTCGTCACGGGCGGCACGTTCGAAGGCCCCCGCCTCCGTGGCACCGTCGATAATTCCGGCGGCGACTGGGTCACCGCCCGTGCCGATGGAAGTATCAAGCTCGATGTCCGCGCCCTTCTCCGTACCCACGATGGCGCAGATATCCTGGTGACCTATACCGGCATCGGTACGCGTACCCCCGATGGCCTGCAGATTCGCACCAGCCCGCTCTTCGAGACCGGCGACGAGCGCTACGCCTGGCTCAACAACGTCCAGGCCGTCGGCATCGGAAAGGCCGGCGCGAACCAGGTGACCTACGACGTCTACGCGTTGAAGTGAGCATTCCTGTACCCCCGGGGGGCAATCCGCTACGCTCGTGGGCGTGAGTGATGCCCTCATCATCGATGCCACCCGAACCCCATGGGGCAAATTCGGCGGGGCCCTCAAGGAGCATCGCGCCTCCGACCTCGGCGCCCTCCTCATCCGCCGCCTCCTCGAACGCAATCCGGTCGACCCCGCCGCCATCGACAACGTGATCCTCGGCCAGGTGCTCCAGGCGGGCGCAGGACAGCTCCCCAGCCGCCAGGCACTCATTGCCGGCGGCCTTCCGCCCGCGACGCCGAGTACGCTCATCAACAAGGTGTGCGGCAGCGGCATGCGTGCCGTCACCCTCGCCGCGGGGCTCATCCGCTCCGGCGAGAACAGCCTGGTGCTCGCCGGTGGCATGGAATCGATGAGCAATGTCCCCTACTACGACAACCACACCCGCTGGGGCGCCCGCATGGGCAACAAGACCCTGGTCGATGGCATGGTCTTCGATGGCCTCTGGTGCGCCTTCGACGATGTCCACATGGCCAACCAGGCCGATGACATGGCCGCCCAGCGTGAGGTCTCCCGAGAGGAGATGGACGAGTGGTCGGTCCTCAGCCAGCGCCGCTGGGGCGCCGCCCAGGAGTCGGGCTACTTCGAACGCGAAATCACACCCGTCCCCAACCGCCGCGACCCCAATCACGTCGCCCTGGCCAGGGACGAAAGCCCCCGGCCCAACTCCACGGTCGAGCGGCTCGCGCGGATCAACACGGTCTACGGCACCAGGGCGATCACGGCGGGCAACGCCCCCGGCGTCAATGATGGCGCGGCGATGCTGCTCATCGCCTCCGAGCGCGAGGCTGCCAGCCTGGGCGTCAAGCCGCTCGCCCGCATCGCCGCCTGGTCCGAATCAGCGGGCCTCCCGCGTGAGTTCCCGGTATCGTCCGCCCACGCCATCCGCAAGATCCTCACCACGACTGGCCTCTCTATCGACGACATGGCGGCCATCGAAGTCAACGAGGCATTCGCCTGCGTGCCCCTCATCTGTGGACAGGAGCTCGGCTGGGACCCGGCACGGGTCAACCGCCACGGCGGGTCGGTGGCTATGGGCCACCCCATCGGCGCCAGCGGCGCCCGCCTCGTCCTTACCCTCGCCTACCAGCTCCAGGAGACTGGCGGCAAGTACGCCATCGGGGCCATCTGCTCGGGCACCGGCCAGGGCGATGCCATCCTCCTCGAGGCCGTTTGAGGTTGTTCCGGCCTCGCCAGGAGCCAGGAAGGGCCAGCGCCTCCGGACGCCGGCCCCTCGCGGCCCGGGAAATGTAGTTCCTAGGCCTGGCTCTCACACCAGAGCGTGAACGCGCCCTTGCCCTTCGCGCTGGTCTTGATGTCCTGTGCGCCGGCCGCCCCCGCCGCCGAGACGCGCAGGCGCGCATCCGGGACGTCCAGCGCCTCGACCCGGCTCAGGATATCCGCCACCTTGAAATTCTCATCCTCGACCGCCAGCACCGTGACCAGCCCGAAAAACCCGGACTTGTTCTCGGCATGGCTCAGCACGTGGCAGTGGAACGCCCACAGCCCGGCCTCGAAACACTCGATGATGCAGTCCATGCGGCTGCCGGGCGGCACATCGATGTTGTCGCACTTGTAGGGCGGCACCACCGGGTAGCCGTCCCGCTGAAACACTTCCATGGCCATCCCGTGCAGGTGCATCGGGTGGTACATCATCCCTTCATTCATCCAGCGCACGAGCAGTCGTTCGCCCTTCTTCGCCACGATGGCGTCGGTTGCGGGAAACCCCTTGCCATTGACCGTGAAGCCGAGCAGCGAGTCGTTGAGGATCAGGATCACTTCGCGGTCATACTTCGGATAGGTCGACTTATCCGCCGGCTCGATGATGAACGCGCCCAGAAGCCCCCGGTTCACCTGGTCGGCCGAGTCGTGGTGCGAGTGGTACATATGCGATCCCGAGTTCCGCAGCGTGAACTCGTAGGTGTAAGTCTGCCCTGGCTGGATCGGGTCCTGGGTTACGAACGGCACGCCATCCTGGTTGTTGGGCACATAAATCCCGTGCCAGTGGACCGCGGTGCTGTGCTCCAGGTTGTTCTTCACGTTGATGCGCACGCGGTCGCCAACGGTGCCGCGGAGGACAGGCCCCGGGATCATCTTGTTGTACCCCCGGGCCTTTTCCACCTGGCCAGGCGCAACCTCCCAGTCGATCTCGTCTACGGTCAGGTCCCAGACCTTGACCCCGTTTTCGATGCGAGGTTCGAGCGGGAGATTGCCGCGGCCCGCGGTGAGCGCCTGTTTCTGGTTCTTCAGGAAGTTGACGACCCCGGCCTGGTGGTCCGCGTCGATCTTCTTCCACTCCTCCGCCACGGTCTCCGTGTTCCCCGGCTGGGTGGCAGGGTTGGGGTTTGGCTGGACGTTGGCGGGAGCGACACCCGGCGATTCGAGCTTTGCCCCCGATGGGTCTTCGTAGCAGGCTGCGGCGAGCATGCCGCCCGCCACGGGTAAGGCAGCGCCCACGACACCGGCTTTCCGCAAGAAGCCGCGCCGGTCGAGTTTCACCTCCTGGATCGTTGGCAGTTCGGATGAGTGGGGTTGGGACACGTTACGTTCGGCCTCCTGCCGTGAAGTGCGATTGACGATCTGGGGCCAATCTTCGCAGGCAAATACCTTGAGCAGAGGACCGGGTGGCCCCGATCTCCGGGCCGTCCGCACTGGATTGTGACAGATTTCGCAAGAGCATGGAGCCAACGTTTTCTATAGCTGCCAACGAAACGCTCGCACCGTTCGCGAACATGGTTCATGCTTGCGCAAACACCGCAGCGAATGAGGTTCCCCCGATGGCTGACCAACGCCCCATCCTGGTGCCGCTCGATGGCTCCAAGCTCGCCGAGAACGCTCTCCCGGATGCAGCCTGGCTCTCGCGCATCACCGGCGCGCCCATCCGCTTCGTCCACGTCGTGGATACCGATGTGCCCGCTGCCGAACGGGGCAAAGCCGCCGAGACCTTCCGCAACTACACGAAGGAACTCGCCGCCGCCCATGGGCTCGGCGAAACCACCTGCGATGTTGTCGCCGGTTCAGCCGCAGAAGAAATCCTCAAGGAAGCCGAAGGCGCATCGGCCATCGTCATCGCCACCCACGGCCGCGGCGGCTTCCGCGCCATGATCGTCGGGAGCGTCGCCGACAAAGTCATCCGCGGCGCGACGACCCCGGTCTTGGTCGAGCCCGGCACCGGCAAGCCGGCCACACCCGTTCCCGGGAAGGCCATCGTTGTCGGCCTCGATGGCTCGCCCGAGGCCGAGCGCGGCCTGGCCATGGCCCGGCAGCTCGCCCAGTCAGCCAATGTCCCGATCGTCCTGGTGCGTGCCTTTAGCCTCCCACCTCCCGCGGGAATCGAGTTCTCCTACTACCCGGCCGACCTCGGCGCCACCCTCGAAGCCGCCGCGCGCGAGTACCTCGTGGCCACCGCACGCCCCGGCGAAAAGTACGTCCTCATGCAGGGCGATGCCGCCACTGCCGTCCTCGAGGCGGCCGACCAGAACGATGCCGGGCTCATCGTCCTGACCTCCACCGGAAAAGGGCTCGCCAGGCGCATCGCCCTCGGCAGCACCACCGACCGCGTCATCCACAGCACCTCCCGCACGGTGCTCGTCGTCCCATCGCATTCCTGACGCCGGCCCCTGAGGCGGCCTGCGGCCTTGCGAGGCGCCTCACCGCGCCCCGCCGGCTTCCACCCCTGAAACACCTGCTGGCAGCTGCGAGAAACCGCCGATGATCGAGACCCCCGAACTCACCGCTACGGAACGCAAGGCCGCGCAGTGGCTCGAGGCCCGTGGCGCGAACCTGGTCGACTTCTGGGCCAGCTACAACGCCATCTCCGCCGGCCAGATCCTCTACAGCGGCTTCGGCGAAGCGCTCCGCCCTCTCGGGTTGAGCTACGAATCCTGGCGTATCCTCTGGGTGCTCGCCCTTGTCCGCCGGAGCGAACCGAGGCTCCTCGCCCAAACCCTCTGGCTGAGCCGGCCTGCCGTCACCAGTGCCATCAACAAGCTCGAAGAGGGTGGCTATGTCGTGCGGACGCGCGCCACCAACGACAGGCGCCTCGTCTCCGTGGAGATGACCGAAGCCGGTGCCGAGCTCCTCGAACGCGGCGCCCGGATCTACATCGAGACCCTGACAACCTTCATGGCGGCCCTCGAGACGGAAGAGAAGGAGCTCTTCGCCCGCATCGGACGCAAGTTCTGGACCATGAACTTTGAGCGAACGCGCAAGTCACTCGGCACCCCGGTCCGCGCAGCCGGGGCAGTGATCACCCCGGCGACAGCCTGAACGGTTCGCATCCGAACCCGCTTCGCCCCAACTGGCGCACCCTTACGTACACGTTAGAATGAGGCGCCGGAGGGGATAGGTTCATGAATTATGGTCCACTTGCCGGGGTGAAAGTCCTCGAGTTCTCGCAAATCATCGCGGGACCATTCTGCGGTATGCACCTGGCCGACATGGGCGCGCACGTCACCAAGTTCGAGCCAATCGAGGGCGAGCCATGGCGGCTCTCGGTCGAGCTGGTCCCGAAGGAATCGCGCACCTACGCCAGCCTCAACCGCGGCAAGCGCGGCGTCGCCATGGATATGACACGGCCCGAGGCTCAGGAGGTGATTCACACCCTGGTGAAGGGTGCCGATGTCGTCATCATCAACTACCGCCCCGGCGTCGCCGAGCAGCTGAAGATCGACTACCCCACGCTGAGCGCCATCAACCCCCGCATCATCTATTGCGAAAATACCGCCTTTGGCCGCCAGGGGCCGCTTGCCCGCCGCGGCGGCTACGACATCGTCGTCCAGGCGCTGACCGGCCTCATGGCCGGCGAGGCCAAGCTCGAAGGCGACGTTCCCGCCTACGTCTATCCCGCCATCGCCGACTATGCGACTGGCATCCAGATGTCCAATGCCATCTGCGCCGCCCTCTTCGCCCGCGAAAGGACTGGCAAAGGCCAGCGCATCGATTGCACCCTGATGGGCACGGCTATCGCGATGCAAACCAGCCAGTTCACCTGGATCGACGCCTTCGACAACGAAGTCATCCCGCCCATGCTCGAGGAATTCAAGCAGGCGCGCGCCGGGATGAAATCCTTCATGGAGCAGGTCGCTGTCCAGAAAAAGTACCGCCCGGCCGCCGCGGGCAACGTCTATTACCGCGTCTACCAGACCAGGGATGGCTTCATCGCCGTGGGGGCGCTGAGCATGTCGCTCCGGCTCAAAGTGCTGGCCGCTACCGGCCTGAAGGACCCGCGGTTTAAGCCCGATGGTTCCTTCGAACCCAACCCCGAAGGCTGGCAGGAACGCGGCCCCCTCTTCGTGAAGGAAGCCGAGGCACTCTTCCGCACGAAGACCACCGGCGAGTGGCTCGAGCGCTTCGAAAAGCACGGGGTGCCCGCCGGCCCCCTGTACTTCATCGAAGAACTCTTCAACCACCCCCAAACGCTCGCCAACGGGCTCCAGGTCGAGCTCGAGCATCCGCTCCTGGGCCCCCTCAAGATGGTCGGCCCGGCATTCCAGATGTCGGAAACCCCGCTGAAGGCAGCCGCCCCCAGCCCCATGCTCGGCGAGCACAACGACGAAGTCCTGGCCGAAGCAGGGCTTACACCCGCCCAGGTTGAGCAGCTTCGCGCCGCCGGAGTCGTCCGTTAGCAGCGTTCGGCGCACCGGTCGCCGCTCTCCCCGCGGCACGGTAGTCTGAGCCTGTGGTCCGGCGCGCCTGGCTCGAAGTTGGCAAGCTCTTCCGGCGCCTCGCCTGGGAGGGTGAGCGTCTGCGCTGGCGTCTCTTCCATCCCATCACGCTCGGCGCCCGCATCATCCTCCTGCGCGATCACCAGGTGCTCCTCATCCAGCACACCTATCGTCCTGGCTGGTTTCTCCCCGGCGGGGGCGTTGATAAGGGCGAATCCCTGGAGGATTGCATCCGCCGCGAGGCCGAAGAAGAAGCTGGCGTAACCCTCCGCGACCTCGAACTGCTCGGCATTTTCACCTCCTTCGGCGAGGATAAGAGCGACCATGTGGTCATCTTCGTCTCGCGCGATTTCGACTGGCGGATGGCCCCGGCGAACAACGAGATCGCCCGCGCCGCCTGGTTCCCGCTCGATGCCCTCCCCGATGGCCTTTCGCCGGGCACCCGCCGCCGGCTGGAGGAGCTCCGCGAAGGCAGCCGCCCCCGGGCTGGCCGCTGGTGATGTCACCGGCCCCACCACCCGGGATCCCCGCCAACCAACGCCGGGCGATTGCCACCCTGGCCAGCCTGCTCGGCTGGGACAGGCCGGGCGAGCCCCGGCCCATCGAGCAATCGGTGCTCAACGCCAACTACCGCGTCGATACCGCGGCCGGGCCATCGTTCATCGTTCGTGCGCTGCTATGCGCCGTCGCGCACCCCTGACCGAATCGAACGCGAACATGCGGTCATGCGCTGGGCGCGCGAGCGCGGCATCCCCGTCGCGCCGCCTGTCGCCGATGGTTCCGGGCGCACCGTCTTTCGCCTGGACGGGAGACACTGGTCCGTGTTCCCCTGGCTCGATGGCCGCAGCCTCCTGCGCGGCACCATGACCACCAGCGAAGCGCACCTCCTGGGCGCAATGAACGGCCGCGTCCACCGCATCCTGGCCGGGTGGCCCCCGGCTGACCTCCACTCCAACTCCGAACTCAGCTGGGACACCGGCAAGTCGATCGCCGAGCTCAGCCGCATCGACGACCTCATTCGCTACTATCCCGCGCCGGGCGAAGACCAGTTGCGCGTGCAGGGCTGGGTACGCGAACAGCTGGCCCTGCTCGAGGGTGGCGCGGCACTGCCATCTTCAGATTTCGCCTCCATCCCGCTGCAGCCCTGCCATGGCGACCTCCACGAGCGCAACCTCATGGTCGATGCCGCCGGCAACGCGCTCGCAGTGGTCGATTGGGAGCGTTTCTGCATGTGCGCCCCGGCCTTCGAAGTCCTCCGCGCGCTCACGTTTGCACTCCTGCTCGATGAGCCGCTGCTCTCGGCCTTCCTGGCCGGGTACCGCTCGGAACACCGGCTCGATGCGCCGACGGTTGAAGCCTGCGTCGAGTGGTGGTGGCAGTCGCAACTGCACAACACCTGGGCGTTTCGTGAACGGTTCATCAAAGGCAATCGCGCGGTGGAGCAGTTTTTTGCAGAAGGGGCTGGCGCGCTCCGCCGCTTCGCCAGCGCCAGTTACAGGGCAGGCCTCGCGGCGAAGCTCCTCCGCGAGGCCTGCTGAGGGGGTACGGGCAACGCTCGCTTGCTAGCCGGTGAACTCCTCCGAGGCGCGCTCGTCCTCCACGCGCCCATCCGGCTCCGCCACCTCCGAATACGTGTCAGGTTCGGGCGCCACCGCCCGCGGGTCGGCATGTGCGGGGTCCAGGAACTCTGCGCCTTCGATGAGCGCCTCTTTGAGGGCTTTCAAGGGCCTTGCTTCCTCAATGAGCTTCTTCGCGCCCTTCACGTCCTCGATCGGGTTGAGGTCTTTCAGCGACATCGTGCCATCTCCTCCGCTTCCGCCATTCCGGACGCTTCCAGCATAGCCCCCCGGCACAACCGCCGCTTGCGCGACCCGGCAGTCGCCCGGACCGCGCCGCACGACGCGCCTCGTGGCCAGGTCAACTACCCATCCGCGGAAATCTCCGATCCGATCAGCGAGCGCATTCATGCGGCGCCTCCCATACCAGCCCAACCATGAGGGACCTGCCGCCGGCCGGCCTCAGCCCGTCTTGATCTCGACTTTGCGCGCCTCCGGCGGCGGAGCCGGCGCGGTCTTCGGCAGCCGGACTTCCAGCACGCCATCTTTCAGCTTCGCCTCGATCTTGTCCTCGTCCACCGTTGCCGGCAGGGCGATCCTGCGCTCGAACGAACCGAAGAAGCGCTCGCTGTAGCTCCGCCCCTTTTCTTCCTCCTTGCGCTCCGACCGCTTTTCGCCGCGGACCGTGAGCACGCCCTCGTGGATGCTCACATCCATGTCCTTCGCATCGACGCCCGGAAGCTCGGCGTGGACAACGATGGCGTCGTCGCTCTCGGTCACATCGCAACGGGGGCTCCACTCCATCGCGAGCGGAGAACCGCCGAAGCGCGCGAACAGATCGCGTGGCCAGAAGCTGGCCAGCTCGTCGAACGGATTCCTGCGAATCAGGGAAGACATGCATCACCCCCAGATCGAAAGCTGGGATGATGATGGCCTGTCCGGGCAGACCTCGCGAGGACCGTTCGGGCCATCGCCGCGGTCCGTTCGGCGCATTGCGCCGGCCGCGTTCAGGATTGGCCCGCAGCGCTCGCCAGCGTCTGCTCCACCAGCGCCAGGAATTGATCGGCCGCGAAAGGCTTCTGCACAAAAATCGTGTCTGGAGTTCGCGCCGCGAACTCCGCTGGGCCCTCGGCGCTATAACCGCTGATCAGGATGACCGGCAGGCCCGGCCAGCGCTCCAAAATTCCCCGCCGCAGTTCGATCCCCGATTCCCCTGGCATCACAATGTCGCTGATCACCAGGTCTGGGCGGCTCTTTTCGAGGAGGGCCCGCGCCTCGGCCGCGTGCGCCGCCTGCAAGACGTCATACCCCTGCGTGCGCAGCAGACGCGCCAGCATCACCCGGACCGGGTCATCATCGTCCACTACCAGGATCTTCGCAGCCAACGGCCGAGTCTCCTCTGCCCCACGGGCCGCGCCTCCCGGGGTGGAAAGCTCCATGGGGACTCCGGGTACACGCACATGAAAGCTCCGGGCTCAATCGGCCCCGGGGGATGGGCCCATTGTGAACCCCCGCCTTCCGTGTGCGTTATCCGCATTTACCCTAATAGGGTGGCACGCTCCCAACCACTCATGCTCCTGGGCGCTGCCACGACTTCGGTTCCCGCGCCCGGTTTTACTCAGGGGCGCGATGCGACCTATCATCGCTGGAGCCTTGGAGGGTTTCCTGGCATGCGCTTCGTGATGACCGTCATCTCGGCGGCAATCCTGATCTTCCTCCTCTACCTCGTCATCGGCGGCATCGCCGATGGCTACTTCGGGGCCGATATCGTCCCGGATAAGGCTGTGCCCGACGCCTGGGCCGCACCCGACAGCTGGAGCGAGTGGCGCGACATCGTCATCATCTTTACCGCCATGTTCTGGATGCTCGCTGGCCTCCTCTCGGTCGCGCTCGTCGTCGCGCTCATCCTCCTCGTCGGGGTCACCCGCAAGGTCGTGCGCGAGAATGCGGCGCCTGCCCTCGATTCGCTCCGCCAGTCACTCGATAACGTGCGCGGGACCACCGAGTTTGCTGGCGAGACCGTCGCGTCGCCCATCATCCGCACCTATGCGGTGGTGAAGGGCGTGCGCACGGGCCTCTCGGCGGTGACCCATCTCCCCGACCGCATCATGAGGCGGCGAAGGAGGGGCCGAAAATGACATCGCCCGGGCACGGCACCAGCCCACGTGACGAACCGGGTGCCTGGCACGACGCGCCAGGGTCTCCGGAAGGCGAGCCGAAGCAGCGCCGGGATTGGCGCGACCTCGAGGAGAACCCGCTCGTGGGCTGGGCGAAGGCCATCGCACTCGGCATCGCCGATACCGCCCGCGACATGCTCGAAGCTGGCCGCGAGAGTGCCCGCCAGGCGATGGATGAGGGCTGGGAGCGCTTCGACCGCAAGACGAAGCACCGGCGGATGTAGGAGGGCGCGAGCGGCGCGAGCGGGGCGGGCTGGTATCATGGGTGTCCGGGCCGCGGAGAGGTGCTGGAGTGGCCGATCAGGCACGCCTGGAAAGCGTGTAGGGGTGCAAGTCCCTCGTGGGTTCGAATCCCACCCTCTCCGCCAGCAAACCCCGGGTTCGGCCCTCCGCCCCCTTACCGCCCCTTGAAGTTCGGCTCCCGCCGCTCGGCGAAGCTGGTGATGCCCTCGCGGAAGTCCTCGCTTTGGAACAGCAGCATGGTCTGCAGCAGCACGTGGTGGACGTGGCTCGGAAAATCCTCGGTCAGCCCATGACGGAACAGGCGCTTCATCGCCTGGACCGCGAGCGGGGCGTTCGCGGCGATCTCCTCAGCCCACGCCTGCGCTTCACTCAAGACCTGGCCGGCAGGGACCGCGCGGTTCATGAGGCCCATCGCGGCGGCCTCGGCGCCCGTGAGGTTGCGGCCGAGGAACCCGACCTCCGCGGCCTTCGCCCAGCCCAGCAGGCGTGGCAGGTACCAGGTCCCACCGCTTTCCGGCACCACGCCCCGCTTCGCGAACCCGGTCGCAATCTTCGCGTCCTCGGCCACGATGCGAAGGTCGCACCCCAGCGCGATGTCGAGCCCGAAGCCGGCCGCCCCGCCATTGATCGCCCCGATGACCGGGGTGTCCATCTCGAACATCACGATCGTCGGATGGTTGCGCGTGTTGAAGTGGGTGCCGCGGCCCGATGAGGCGCCCCCGCCGCCGATGCCCGTGCCCGCCACCGCATCCTTGATATCGAGCCCGGCGCAGAACGCCCGCCCCGCCCCCGTGAGGACGATCGCGCGGACCTCGCGGTCGGCATCGGCCTCCATCAGCCGGTCCGCGAGCTGCTCCAGCATGCGGCCCGAGATGGCGTTGCTGCGGTCGGGCCGGTTCAGGGTGATGGTGGCAACGTGGCCCTGCACGTCGTAAAGGACTTCGTCGGTCCGTTCGGTAGTGGTCAAGGGGTGCTCCTCTGGCTGCGCGGCGTGTCGGCGCTGTCCGCGCGGATGGGCTATGCTACCGCCCCCGCGCCGTAGGGGGAGGAGCCAGCCGCCGAACGCCAGCGGCCACCGCGCCCCTGCCTCATCGTGTAGAGTCCCTCCCCAGAGATCTCAGGACGGAGGATTCTCCAACGATGAAGGACCTTGCAGGCAAAGTTGCGGTCGTTACCGGCGCGGCCAGCGGGATGGGGCTGGCGTTCGCCAACCGCTTCGCGGATGAGGGCATGAACGTGGTGCTCGCCGATATTGAGAGCGAGCCGCTGGCGATGGCCGAGGCCGCCATCCGGGCGAAGGGCGCCCGGGTGCTCGCGGTCCGTACCAATGTGCTCCAGGAAAGCGACATCCAGAAGCTGGCCGACACCGCGTTTTCAACCTTCGGGAACGTGCACGTGCTCTGCAACAACGCCGGCGTTGCCGGCGGCTCGGGTCTGCCCATCTGGGAAGCGCCCCTGCGTGACTGGGAGTGGGTGTTCGGCGTGAACTTCATGGGCGTCCTCCACGGCGTCCGCGCGTTCGTGCCTCGCATGCTCGCCAATGGCGAAGAGGGCCATATCGTCAACACCGCCTCAGTCGCCGGGCTGCTCACCGGCGCCGACCCGTACAGCGTCTCAAAGCACGCGGTCGTCTGCCTCACCGAGGGGCTCTACAAGCAGTTCCGCGCCATCGATGCAAAGCTTTCCGCCTCGGTGCTCTGCCCGGGCTGGGTCAGGACCCAGATCCTCGAGGCCGAGCGCAACCGGCCGCCCGAGTTCGGCCCACCGAACGATCGCAGCAGGGCCACGCCCCAGCAGCAGCAAGGCCGCGCCATGGTCGAGCAGTTTATCCGCAACGGGATAGCCCCGGAGGATGTCGCCAACGAGGTGCTCGATGCCATCCTCAACGACCGCTTCTACATCATCCCCGCGCAGGAATACATCCACGCCGCCATCAAGCAGCGCTTCGATGACCTGCTCGCGGGCAAGAACCCGACCGTGAGCCTGTTCTGATCCCGCCGGCGGCATGCGGAGGCTGCCCGCTGGCTGCGCCAACCCCGTGCCCGGGCCGCCATGACGGCTCGCCCGGTGCCTGAGCCCTACTGCGCCAGTGCCCGGTAGGCTTCCGGCACCCGGTCTGTGAGCGCGTTGGTGCCCGGCGCCATGTCCTTCCAGCGCGAGAGGGCGCGATTCACCTGGGCCGCCATCGCCACCCCCGTGCCCGCTGGCGAGATGGTGAGCGGCGCGCCCGCCGGCGACACAATCTCCGCGCCGCCGGGCCACGCTACCGCTGCATAGACCCGGTTCTCGTCGCTGCGGGCGCGGGCGATGCGTTCGGTCATGGCGTCGGGGGCGAAGAGCGGCCATGCCAGGATGTCGGCGCCCGAGAGCATGAGCACGCGCGCCACCTCCGGCACGAACCCCTCGTCACCGCAGAGCAGGCCGACGTTGCCTGCGGGGGTAGGGATCACCGGGGAGGGCGTCTCGCCGAGCTGGATGCCGCGCCCGTGGGTGGCTGCGTGCTCAACCGTCGCTCCGGGCGTGACGAGAACCACGGACTGGTGAGCGGAGCAGCCCGTTGTGGCGACGGCGAACACGGCGGCGCCCCCGGCTTCCTTCACGGCGGCCTCGATTACCGGAAGCGACCCCTGCCAGCCTTCCGGGCCCGACATGCCGCCAAAGACCACAAGGTCAGCGTCCTGCGCGCGAAGCTCGCGGTAGAGAGCCGCGATCGCATCGGCGTCGTATTCCGCCGGGGAGGGCGCCACGGCCACGCGCCGGTTCTCCCGGGAAGGGATGAGCGGCTCTTCCAGCAACTTCGTCACCAGCAGCGAAGCTGTCGGCTCGGTGAGCCGCCGGTACAGCGCTGGCCGCCGGGGGATCGGCGTGGCGGCCTCCATGGGCTCGATGTCGTACACCACCACGGCGTCGCGGTCGCTTGGCGCGCAGACGCGGGTGACGCCCGCGGGGTCGATCACGCACGAGCGCCCGGCATAGATGATGCTGCCAGCTTCGGGCCCCCACTTGTCGGCGGCGGCGACCCAGACGCCGTTCTCGTAGGCACGCGCGGGCATGAGGTACTCGCACTGGGTGGTGGTGAGCCCGGACACCTCGCGGCCCCAGGAGACCCAGGCGGTGAGGTCCATGATGACCTCGGCGCCGTTGACCGCGAGCGAACGGGCGACCTCGGGCTGGCGGCCATCGGCGCAGATGAGGACCCCGAAGCGGCAGAAGCCGGTATCCCACACGGGGAATTCGGTCCCGCGCTCGAACCAGTTGTTATCGAAGTGCCAGAGGAAGCTCTTGTCGTACTGGCCCCTGCGCTCGCCATCGGGGCCCAAGATGAGCCCGCTGTTGGTGACGCGGCCGGACGGGTGGGGCACGGCGATGCCGGCGGCGAGCCAGTAGCCGTAGCGGCGGGCCTTTTCCGCAAAGAGGGCGGCAACCTCGTCGAAGGGGCGGACACCCGGGCGGGCGTACGGGTCGGCATCCTTGAGGTAGTAGGCGGGGTAGGCGCACTCCGGCAGCCCGACGAGCCGGGCGCCGGCTGCACCGGCTTCGTCAAGCGAGCGGAGGATGTTCTGGAGGTTCTCCTCGGCGTCCTCGATGTCGAAGGCGCGGACCTGGCAAAGCGCGACGCGGAAGGACTGCATGGGCATATGGTAGCGGGTCGGACGCGTCACGAGAGCATGCTTGCCGCGCAAGCCGTTTCCTGATGCCGCACAATAGAAAGTCCCGGCACAGGGCCGGCGATTCAAGGGGTACCGGAAGCTTCATGCGCATCGCCCAGGTATCGGCACATACCAGCCCGCTTGCCCCGCTCGGCGGCCGGGAAACCGGTGGCATGAACGTCTATGTCCTCGAACTCTCCCGCGAGCTCGCTCGCCTCGGCTACCAGGTTGATATCTTCACACGGCGAGATGGCGACCTGCCCCGCGTCGAGGATGTGGCTCCGAACCTCCGCCTGGTCCGCATCGATGCCGGCCCCGCCCGCCCCATCGAGAAGGAAGAGATCATCGAGTTCCTCCCCGATTTCGCCCGCAACATGCGCCAGTTTGTCCACGCGCAGCCCGGCGGCTACGACCTCATCCACAGCCATTACTGGCAGAGCGGCTGGGCCGGCACCATCCTCGCCCGCCAGCTCGACCTCCCCCACGCCGTCATGTTCCACACCCTCGGCGAGGTGAAGAACCGCGCCCGTTTCGGCGAGGAAGAACCGAAGCTCCGCATCCGCCACGAGCGCACCATCGCCCGCCGGGCCACCGCAATCGTCACCGCCAGCGACCACGAGCGCCTGCTGCTCGACCGCTACTACGGCGCCGACCCCGCAAAGATGTACACCGTCCCCTGCGGCGTCGATCTCGACCTCTTTCAGCCCCGCGACTGCGCTGTTTCGCGCGCGAAACTCGGGCTCGACCCCAAAGCGCCCGTCCTGCTCTGGGTGGGCCGCCTCGAAAAGCTCAAGGGTGTCGAAATCCTGGTCGACGCAGTGGCCCAGCTCGAGCGCCGCGATGTCACCCTGCTCATCGTGGGCGGCGATGAGCGCGCCCATGAACTGAAGGCCGAGCTCCAGGCCCAGGCCGCGGCGGCTGGTATCGCCGGAAATGTCCGCTTCGAGGGCGCGGTGGCCCACGACTCGCTCCCGGACTACTACTCGGCGGCGGACGTCTGCGTCGTACCGAGCTACTACGAGAGCTTCGGCCTCGTCGCGGTCGAGGCCATGGCCTGCGGCACCCCCGTCGTTGCCTCCCGGGTTGGCGGGCTGGTCTCGACGGTGACGGACGGCGTCACCGGGTACCTCATCCCCTGGCGGTGCCCCGAGCCATTCGCCGAGAAGCTGGACGTCTTGCTCGGAAACCCGGAACTGCGCGCAAACTTCAGCCGCGCCGCCCGCCGCTCGGTCGAGCGGTTCCGCTGGAGCACCATCGGCCTTCGCATCGCGGACGTCTATGATGCCGCCCGCGAACGCCACCGGAGCCGCCGCCAGCTGCCCCCTGAGACCAACGGGTTCGCCAAGGAGGCATGGGAGGCGGCCATCCTCGCCAGCGGCCGGTAGTAGCCTCCTTCGTTCGACACCCCGCAGCCCCCGCCCGCACAATGGTTGCGTGACCCCGCGCGCCATCTTCTTCGATATGGACGACACGCTGCTCGACACCTCGGGCGGGGTGGCTGAGGCCTGGCGAACCGTCTGCCAGGCGTTCGCGCCCGAGCTCGGCTGCGACCCGGAAGACCTGAACACGGCCATCCGGCACCAGATGATGGAATTCTGGAAGGACGAGGCGGCGGTGGAGCACTGGCGCACCCGCCTGCACGACGCCCGCACCCACAACGTACACCAGGCCCTCGCCGCGAAAGGGCTCAACCCGCAGCTCGCGCCCCGCATCTCCCAGGGCTACTGGGAAGAGCAGTCGAACCGCATGAAGCTGTTCGGCGACGCGCTCGAAACGCTCGACCGTCTGCGCGATGCTGGCTTCCGGCTCGGCCTGCTGACAAACGGCCCCGCCGAGATGCAGCGCTGGAAGCTCGCGCGGTTCCCCATCGCCGAGCGCGTCGACGTGGTCGTCATCGAGGGTGAGTTCGGGCACGGGAAGCCAGATGCGCGCGTGTTCCAGCACGCCCTGGCGAGCGTTGGCGCGAACCCGGACGAAGCCTGGCACGTGGGTGACAACCTGTATGCGGACATCCGGGGGGCGCAGGGCGCGGGCATCCATGCCACCTGGATCCACCGCGACCGGCTGGAGCTGAAGGATGACGCGCCGGCCGTGCCGGACCGCGTCATCGGCCACCTGGCGGAGCTCCGCGAGGCGCTGGGCCTCTAAGCTCACCGCCGAGTGTCCGCGGATGCCGCATGATAGGGGCATGAACATCCTGGTCCTCGGCGCGAGCGGATATATCGGCAGCCACCTGGTCCCGCGGCTGGCAGCAGAGGGCCACCGCGTCCGCGCGGCGGCGCGCCGGGCGGAGGTCCTCGAGGCGCGGGGCTGGGAGCGGGTGGAGACGGTTTCGGCCGACGCGCTCAAGCCGGACTCGCTGGCGGCGGCCCTCGCCGGGATTGAGGTTGCCTACTACCTGGTGCACTCGATGGGCGGCGGCGCGGGATTCGCAGAACGCGATAGGCAGGCGGCCCGCAACTTCCGCGAGGCGGCGGCCGCGGCTGGCGTGCAGCGGATCATCTACCTGGGCGGGCCGAGGCCACCGGGCGCGGCCTCAGAACACCTCGCTTCGAGGCTGGCAACGGGCGACATGCTCCGCGCAGGCCCGGTGCCCGTGACCGAACTGCGGGCGGGTCTGATCGTCGGGCCGGGCTCGGCAGGCTTCGAGGTGCTGCGCGACCTGGTGAACCACCTCCCCGTGATGGTCACGCCGCGCTGGGTGCAGAGCCGGACCCAGCCGATCGCGCTCGACGACCTGCTCGAATACCTGGTCCAGCTGCTGGCACACCCGGAGACAGCCGGCCAGACCTACAACGTGGCAGGGCCTGAGACGCTGCGCTACAAGGATCTCCTGGCTGGCTATGCGCGGGTCACCAGGCGGCCGTTCCGGGCGATCGACGTGCCGGTGCTTACGCCGCGCCTGTCTTCGTACTGGCTGGCGCTGGTGACGAGTGTGCCGGTTTCGGTGGCGCGGCCCCTGGTGGACGGGCTGAAGACCGACCTGCTGATGGACGACTCGGCGATCCGTAGCGTCATTCCCATCCCGCTGCACACATACGAAGAGGCGGTGGTCAGCGCGCTCGAACGGGAGCGGAGCGAACCGCTGCCGGCGCGCTGGGCCGAGGGAGTGCTGGCGTTTCGCGGATACAACCCGGACGTGTCGTTCTATTCGAAGGGCGAGTCGCGGGAAGTGGTAGCTGAGGCGCCAGCCAGCGAACTCTGGGAGATCGTGCGGGGTATCGGCGGCAAGAACGGCTACTACTACGCCAACTTCCTCTGGTGGGTCCGGGCGTTGCTGGACCGGGCGATTGGCGGCGTCGGGATGCGGAGGGGCCGCCGCCACCAGGCCGACGTGCGCGTGGGCGACGCGATCGACTTCTGGCGGGTGGCCGCCGTCGAGCCGGGGCGGCGGCTGACGCTGGTGGCGGAGATGAAGCTCCCGGGGTCAGCGGTGCTCGAGTTCGAGGTGACGCCGCTCGACGACCGCCGCTCCGCACTTACCACCACAGCCCGCTTCCACCCGAACGGGGTGTGGGGGCTGCTGTACTGGTACGCGATGGCGCCGGCGCACAACCTGATTTTCGGGCGGATGCCGCGAAACATGGCGAGGGCCGCGGAGCTGAGGGCGCGTGAGGCCGGCGCCGGGCCTGGGAACCCGCCCGGCTAGCGCCTGCGCACCTCGGCGCCCTTGAACGGCGCGCCGAACAGTGGCGCAATCAGGCAGACATCCAGCGCGCCGGCCGCGATAGGCACGAGGCCGACAATCCCGATGACCCATCCCGCAGTGCCGCCCACCATGAAGCCGATAGCGATCAGGACGATCCCGGCGACGATGCGAGCCAGGCGGCCCGCGGTAGATGCCATGAAGGTTGCGATTCCCATTTCCGTGTCTCCTGTGATACCCAGAGGGGGTATGTGCAATCATGGCGGACGTCGGCCCGCAGATAGGCCCGAACAGGTCCCCACGAACGGGCCGATCGGCGCGGTTCGGCGGTTGCGCCCGCTCCGCCAATCGCCATGGGTCAGGCGGTTGCGATCAGGTAGCAGAAGGTGTTCTTGAGGCGATACCCGCCCGAAACCGTCCTGAATGGCGAGATCACCTCCAGGATGACCTCGCGTACCGTCGCTTCTCCAGCATGTTCCACCGCACGTATGGCCGGACCGGAGGAAAGCAATCCGCGTAACGCGGTTTGTGTGTCGGGGTACTCCCACGGGCAGTCCACCGTCTCCACCGGTCCGGGAGTCATTCCTGCTTCTGTGGCGAGCGCTTCCAGTGCCCCATCTGCTGAGAGCGCAAATGGGCCCGGGGCGCCTGGCGGCGGCGGGGGCAGCAGTGAACCCAACGCCTCGATGTAGGCAGCGGACTCGCTGTCTTCGCGCTTTCCGAACACGGCGATGACTACCGCTCCAGTCAGTGACACCCGGCACGCCTCGCGGAGCGCGTTCACGGGGCTGGCAGCAAACTGGAACGAGTTGAAGCCAGCTACCACGTCAAACGACCGGTCGCCAAACGGCAGGCTCTCCATTTCACCCGCCCGGAAATCTCCGCCGGCCACGCGTTCACGGGCAATTGCCAGCAGAGGCTCTGCCGCATCAATCCCGCTCACTCGTGCGCCGCGCAGGGCGGCCATTTCGCAAAAGATGCCTGACCCGCACCCGATATCGAGGACCGTTGTCCCTTGCCTGGCCGCGGTCTTATCGAGGACGGCACGGTACAGCGGCACGGCCACACGTTCCTGTATGTCAGCCCAGTCTCGTGCGCGCGCGCCCCAGATCGCTCCTTGAACTGCTGCATTGCCCATGGACGCCCTCCATCCGCGAGACCTGGTGTAGCTCGCCACTCCCGGCAGGGGGCCCGCCAGCCTGCCCGCAAATGCGGAATATACCGCGCAAGAGCACCCGCCGTGGTCCGTGGTTCGCACCACGCCCGACGGAGTCGCCAGGATTCGCCTGCTGACGTCCACCAGCTGGTGATGGCAGGCCGGCAACGCGGCCTGGCTCCAGCCACTGTCCTGCTAACGAAAATTCCGTTATTCTGCAGGCGTGGACGGGGAACAGCTCAACGCGGCCGAGCGCATCATTCGCCGGTTCGGGGGCCAGAGCGCCCTCGCGGCCCTGCTCGGGAAGCGCCAGAGCACCGTCCAACACTGGGCAAAGACCGGGCGCATCCCGTCCCAATGGCACGGGGTGCTCATGTCGCTGGCCCGTCAACGAGGTGTCGTGTTGGAACCAAAGGATTTCGTTCAGCCAGCTCCAAAGGAAATCAAGCCTGCCAGCGGTAGGCTGGGTGTCCTCCTTGTCGGCCTTGGCGCGGTGGCCACTACCTTCATCGCGGGGGTGGAAAATGCCCGCCGCGGGACGGGCCGGCCGATCGGGTCCCTCACCCAGATGGGCACCATCCGGCTGGGCAAGCGGACCGAAAAACGCAGCCCGCTCATCAAGGAGTTCGTGCCGCTGGCGGAGCTCAATGACCTCGTCTTCGGCGCCTGGGACCCGATCCCGGATAACGCCTTCGAGGCAGCCCTCAAGGCCGGCGTGCTCGACAAGCACGAACACCTCATCCCGCACCAGGCGTTCCTCGAATCGATCAAGCCCATGCCGGCCGTCTTCGACCAGTACTACGTGAAGCGGCTCCACGGGACGAACGTGAAGACGGGCAAGAACAAGATGGAGCTCGCCGAGATGATCCGGAAGGACATCCGCGACTTCAAGGCGAAGAACGGCTGCGACCGGCTGGTGATGGTCTGGTGCGCCTCGACGGAAATCTTCATGGAAGAGACGGCGGCGCACACGAACCTCGAGGCGTTCGAAGCAGCGATGGAGGGCAACGACGAGTCGATCGCGCCCTCGATGATCTACGGCTATGCCTCGCTGATGGAGGGCGTGCCCTTCGCGAACGGGGCGCCCAACCTCACCGTTGATATCCCCGCGCTGGTGAAGCTCGCCCACGACAAGGGCGTGCCGATCGGCGGCAAGGACTTCAAGACGGGCCAGACGCTTCTGAAAACGGTCATTTCGCCGATGCTGAAGGCGCGCATGCTGGGTGTAGCCGGGTGGTACTCCACCAATATCCTCGGCAACCGCGACGGCGAAGTCCTGGACGACCCGGAGAGCTTCAAGACCAAGGAGGAGTCGAAGCTGGGGGTGCTGGAGTACATCCTCCAGCCCGACCTCTACCCCGAACTCTACGGGGACATCTACCACAAGGTGCGGATCAACTACTACCCGCCCCGGGGCGACAACAAGGAGGGCTGGGACAACATCGACATCTTCGGGTGGCTCGGCTACCCGATGCAGATCAAGATCGACTTCCTCTGCCGCGACTCGATCCTGGCGGCCCCGCTGGTGCTGGACCTTGCGTTGTTCTTCGACCTTGCCCAGCGGGCGGGAATGAAGGGCATCCAGGAGTGGCTGAGCTTCTACTTCAAGAGCCCGCAGCACGCACCCGAGCTCTATCCCGAACACGACCTCTTCATCCAGCAGACGAAGCTGAAGAACACGCTGCGCTGGATGATGGGCGAGGAGCAAATCACGCACCTCGGGGTGGAGTACTACGAGGACTGACGAATTTCGATTGACGATTGGCCCTCACCACCCATGGCCCCTCTCCCGCAGCTGCGGGAGAGGGGATTTGCTTCAGGGTCTCCCGTACTCTGTTACAATCCGCGGCCACGGCGCTTCGGCGAAAGGTCAGGCATGAGCCACGCGCGGACCACGGCCTCGAACACCCCCTCCAGCGAGGCGAGCGCCTCGCGCCACTCCCCGGCGCCCGACCGGGTCTCCCCCGAAGGTCTCGAGGCCGTAGCGCCGGCGTTCAGCAGGCTTGCCGCGCTACAGAGGACCGCCGGGAACCAGGTTGTCCAGCGGATGCTTCGCAGGCCGGGCGCACCGTCGCGAGCAGGGCTGCCTTTGAGGGCCCCACAGGTGCAGCGGCACGACGGACCGACCATCCTTTCGCCTGAAGGCGAGGACAAGGCGAAGGCTTCAGGGGCCGAAAAGACCCCTGAATCGAAGAAGATGGAGGAGGTCCGGGCCATCCTGGACAAGAGCCCCGTGGGCAAGGCCGCGCTCGCGATCCTCGACAAGTACAAGGTGCCGGTTGACCTGAAGTACCCGGGCCCGGGTTCGGTGTACCAGCCGCCAGCCCCCGGAAAGATCAAGATCCTGGCGACCAAGACCGTCGAGCAGGCGGCATTCACGCTGGTCCACGAAGCGAACCACGCCGAAGCCTCGAACCTGAACAAGACCGCCGACATCAACAAGCTCGGGCGGGCGGAGTACGTGAAGGGGATGCTCGATGAGGAGACCACCAGCACGGTGAACGCGATCCTCTCCAAGACCGGAATGAGCGCGGATGACCAGAAGGGCGTGAAGTCCTCTCCGCTGTTGCAGGAGCGCTACGAAAAGGCGAAGAAAGCGGCCCTGGATGCAAAGAAGTCCGCTGAGGAGGCCGAGAAGGCCGGGTGGCAGAGTATCCGCGACGCGTTCACGGATGGCACGCTTGTGACGTCGAACACCAAGGAGGCGTACGACGTGTACTACGGCAAGGCGTGGGACAAGGTGCACAAGCCCCCGGCCAAAGAGGACCTCTAGGTGGCCATCACGCGGGAGGACATCGCGGCGGCCATCGCGCCCCTTCGGGAGGACATCGCCCGGGCGATTCGCGACCGGCAGTCCACGGACATCGAGCGTATCGACTGCCCGGCACTCTCCCGGTACCGGGTCTACATGGTGACCGTCTTCGCGCCGCACGCGCCGATCGTCCACTACATCGCCTACGCGGAGGACGGGCCAGCGTTTGTGCTGAGCGAGGACCCGGCCGCGTTCACCGCGATGGCTGCAGCCGATGGCGGCGTGGACATCACGACCGCGGCCGAGGCGGCGGCCTACGCTGAGGTCTTCCTGGTGGTGACGCGGCCGCTGAGCAAGCTCTCCTACGTGGTGAAGGCCCCGGAGGACGTGGCGTTCCGGCCAGGTCTGGAGCCAACCGAGGCAGCAACGCGCAGGCGCTTCGAGCGGAAGTACCGGTCCGTCATCATGCCGCCCTCGGCGCGCAAGGCGGGCGACGGTTTCGACGTGACCGCCTACCGGGTCGTCGAACAGAGCCTGGAACGCGTGACGGTCCGCGTGACGCGCCACGGCGCCCTCGCGCTTGACACGGAGGTCCTGGAACAGGACCTCCCGCTGGTGATCGGCGGCGAGTAGCTACAGCGCGGCCAGCGCCTTTTCCAGCCGCTCGCGAGCCTCAACCGCCACGGCCTTGACCGCTTCGTCCCGGACGATGCTCATGGCGGCGACGGGGTCCATCGCTTCGACGACCACCTTGCCGCCTTCCGTCTCCCGGACCACCACATTGCAGGGGAGGAGCATCCCCACCTCGGGGTTCGCCGTGATGGCGCGGTGTGCCAGCGGCGGGTTGCACGCGCCCAGGATGATGTACGGCGGCACATCCGCCCCGATCTTCGCCTTCAGGGTCGCCTTCACGTCGATCTCGGTCAGGACGCCGAAGCCCTGCTCCTTGAGGGCTGCCTTCACCCTCTCGATGGTCTCGCCATATCCCGCCGCCGATTCCCGGCGCAGCCCGAATGTCAGCTGTTCAATCGCAGTCATGTGTACCTCCGTTGTGATCGACCCTAGCAGGTGGCCGCTCCACGCGGGAGGCCCACCCGGCCCCGGGCGGCAGGCCCGGCGGCCACCCGCCGCCCTCGCGTAAGATCGCGCCACTACCAGATGGAGCGCGCCTGCCATGCCCTACCCTCCCCCCACTGTCGTCCTCGAAGGCCTGAAATTCCCCGAAGGCCCCCGCTGGCACGATGGCCGGCTCTGGTTTTCCGATATGCACGCCCGCCGCGTGCTGGCCATGGACCCCACCGGCCAGACCTCCATCATCTGCGAAGTCGAAAACAGGCCCTCCGGCCTCGGCTTCCTCCAGGATGGCCGCCTGCTCGTCGTCTCCATGGCCGACCACCGACTCCTTGTGCTCGACCGCGACCTTGGTCTCCGCGAGGTCGCCGGCATCTCGCCTTTCGTTGGCGGCGACGCCAACGACATGGTGGTCGACACGTTCGGCCGCTCCTACATCGGCAATTTCGGTTTTGACTTTGCAGGTGGTGAGGACTTCAAGACCACCACCCTCGTCCGTGTCGACCCCAACGGCCAGGCGTGCGTTGTCGCCGAAGACCTGGCGTTCCCCAACGGCGCCGTCATCACGCCAGATGGCAGGACGCTCGTTGTCGCCGAGACCTTTGGCCGCTGCCTCACCGCCTTCGACATCGAGGAGGATGGCTCGCTTGCCGGCCGCCGGACCTGGGCCGGCCTGGGGCGCGCCACCCCCGATGGCATCTGCCTCGACGAAGAGGGCGCCATCTGGGTCGCCTCGCCCACCACGGCCGAGTGCCTCCGCGTCCGCGAGGGCGGCGAGGTCCTTGCCCGTGTCCCCATGAGCGAAGGCCGGGGCGCCTATGCCTGTATGCTCGGCGGCGCCGATCGCCGGACCCTCTACATTTGCACCTCCGAGGGCGACGAGGCCGACCGCCAGGCAGGGCGCTCCCGCGGCTGGATCGAACAGGTGCGCGTCGACGTGCCCGGGGCGGGCTTGCCATGACGGCCGGGTTGCGCGTGCGCGCCGCCCGTCGCGTACGATCTCCCAATACCCCCGGGAGGTACCTGTGAAAGCCGCTGTCTATTACGAAACCGGCGCGCCCTCGGTCTTCAAGTACGAAGAGGTGCCCGATCCGAAGTGCCACCCGGCCGGCGTCATCATCGACGTGCGGGCCATCGGCATCCAGGGAGGCGATACCCTCCACCGCCAGGGCGGCGTCATGGCCACCCGGCCCCACATCGTTGGCTACCAGGCTGCCGGCATCATCAAGGAGGTGGGCGAGCGCGTCACCAGCCGCAAGCCCGGCGACCGGGTAGTTGCCACCATGCCGCACGGTTCACACGCCGAGCTCGCTTCTGTCCCGGCCGAGGCGACCTGGCTGGTCCCGGATGGCATGGACCTCGGCGTGGCCGCCTCCATCCCGATCGAGTTCGGGACAGCTCACGACTGCCTCTTCGAGTTCGGTCGCCTCCAGGCCGGCGAGACCGTGCTGGTCCAGGCCGGCGGTGGCGGCGTCGGGCTGGCCGCCATCCAGCTCGCGAAGCGCGCCGGCGCCACCGTCCTGGCGACGGCCTCAAGCGACGAGAAGCTCGAACGCCTGAAGTCCTTCGGGCTCGACCACGGCATCAACTATCGCACCGAGGACTTCGTCGCCCGCACGATCGACCTCACCGACGGCCGCGGCGCGAACCTGGTCGTCGATTCGGTGGGCGGCAAGACGCTCGAAGGCAGCGTTGCCGCGCTCGCCTACCGTGGCCGCATCAGCTGGGTTGGCAATGCGGGCCGCGAAGGCCACGTGCCGAACCTGGGCGGCCTGGGCCAGAAGAACGCCTCGGTCACGGGCGTCTACCTCGGGGCCGAGCTCACCTACAACGCCGCACGCTGCCGGCCCATCATTCAGCAGCTCATCGAAGATGTCGCCCGCGGCGACCTGAAGGTCATGATCGACCGTACCTTCCCGCTCAGCGAAGCCGCCGCGGCCCACGCCTATATCGAAAGCCGCGCCGCCTTCGGGCGGGTGCTGCTCATCCCGCCCCGGGGTACCCCGCCAGTGCGTTAGGCGCCCTCCCGGGACGAAAGGTCGGTGTTCAGGGCGATGTGCATCCCCGCATCGGCGGGGACCAGGCTCGCCGTGGTCAGGTTGACATCGGAGGCCTTGCTCGATGTGAACAGGATCACCGCGCCGGCGGCGGCGCCGGCGAGCGCCACAGCCGCGGTCAGGATGACGCCGCTGGCGCCCCGAAGCACGGAAGGGATACGTTCCCCCTCGAGTCGCTCTTCTGCTAACTATCGGACGAAAGGGCGCCCGCGCACACTGGCGCAGTTCACACTTCCCGCTGCCCGGCTACCGCCGCTCGAAGACGAACAGCCCGTGACCCTGCTCCAGCCGCTCGTAGCTCTGGACCAGATTCCCGAGCATGTCGAGCTGGGCCAGGTAGGGCCGCGTGCCGTAGCGCGCCTCGAAGTACGGCCGCCGCCGGACCAGGTCCGCCTCGGCCGCGCGCCAGGTGTTCGTCGCTTCAAGGCTCATCTGGCGGTGGGCCGTCATCCGCCACCCGTACTCCTCCAGCTCGCCGATGAACGCCTCTACCCCACCCCGTCCATCGACCGGGACCTCGCAGCACAGGCAAAGCGTCGCGTCCGAAGTCGTGACACGGGTCAGCTCGGGCAGCGAGATGTCGGCATCGAGCACCCATGCGCTGTGGAAGACCCCATCGCGAAACGGCAGCCTCCGCGAGTTGGCAGCCACCCAGTGCACCAGGTCCCCGCCCTCCAGCGCGCGGCCCGTTTCCAGGAAATCGCGGTTCAGGTCGACTGCCACCGCCTGCGCACCCGTCGCGCGCGCCGCCGTTCGCGCCGAGGCTCCGACAAACGCGCCGCAATCGACCATCAGGCGTCCCGGCCCCAGCTTCGCCCGCTCAAGCAGCCAGCGGGTCGCGTCAGCGCCGCCGATATGGTTGTGCTCGCCAAGGATGTCGATCCACCAGGCGGCATACTCCTCAGCCAGGTGGTCCAGGGGTGAGGTTGAAGTGACCATGCCAGCTCAGAAGGTACGCACGGCCGGAGAAATGGCAAAGGGCCGCGCGGACCCGGATCGCGGGGACCGGCGGGCCGATCCGGCGTCCCCCGGGGCGAATTCACACTTTGCCCTGCAGTTCTCGCCGCAGCGGGCGTATATTCATGCAGAGGTTTGGTGAACGGGGGCCCCGCGTGCGCTTTCCACTGCGCCGTCAACAGCAAAGCGAACTTGCGGCAAACGGCGCGCCGGCAGAGCCCATCCCGTTCCCGCCGCCAGCCGGTCCGGTCAGCCTCGACGGTGCGGCCGCCTCCCCGGAAGGCCTCCTCGGCCGTTCCGCCCCAAACATCCCCTTGCGCGGGCAGATGGCCGGCTCCGATGCGCGTGCCGAACGCCTGGTCCGCCAGGTGAGGTCCGATGTCGAGCGGCTCCAGGAGGTGCTTGATGCCCTCAGCGCCGCGCAGGGCGACATGATGGAGGTCGACCCCGCCGCCATCGCCGCCAACCCCGAGGCCGCGGCGACGCTCGCGCCAGGTCTGCTCGTGCGCGCGGTTATCGCTGCCGAAAGCGAAAACCGCCGCCTGCGGAAGCGCCTCGCGAAGGCGCGCCAGCGCGAACAGAGGCTCCATGGCCGCCTCCAGCAGCTTGAGCTCGCCTCGGCCGCCCGCAAGAGCCGCCTCGATACGCTCGAAGAAGTGCTCGCCGCGCTCCACGGCAACCTCCAGGACCTGCGCCAGGAGCGCGAGTTCCTCCGCCAGTGGGCGCCAGCCCAGCTCGCAGCCCGGCCCGGCTTGCCTCCCGGCGGAGACCGCCGGTGACCAGCCTCACCCGTCGCACCATGAGCCCCGCGCCCCCACACGCTCGCAGCGAAGCCGCCGCGGAGATTCGCCGTCTCCGCTCCGAGGCGCGGGCGCGGGTGAGCGAGGTTGACCTCCTCGTTGCCGCCCTCCAGGACCACATCAGGGACTTGCAGGCCGAGCGCGACTGGCTCCGCGCTGAGCTCGCGCGCCTCCGCTCAGCCCAGCAGCTCGCCGCCGCCGGCTGGCTCCAGCGCGGCTTCAAGGGCAGCCACTAGTCCCGGTCTTCATCGTCGAACTGCGAGGGCGGCTCCCGGAACGCGCGGATGTAGCGTTCGCCCTCCCGGTACCAGGAGCGATCCTCCAGGTCCTTCCGAAGGCCCTCGAGCGATGGCGCCGCCGGCAGCTCAGCCGTGTGATAGCCGTTTGTCTCCGCATACAGTGCCGCGCGCTCGACCATCCAGACCTCTAGCTTGCGGCCCCGGTACTCCTCGCGAAGCACCGGCTCGTCGATCCGCGCCAGCCCGCCGCCCGCATCACGGCAGGCGATCACCCCCACCACCCGGTCGCCGTCGGCCGCCACGAACCAGCCGGGACGCGCGCCCTGCTCGAACACCCATGGGTCCTCACCAGTCAGCTCGCCGATAGCGGCGGCATCGGCCCTCCGCTGCTCGCGCACCGTGAGCAACGGCAGCCGCCGCTCGACCAGCAGCAGAGGCTCGCCGGTTTCGGCATCGGCTTCGCGGCCGATGGCGAGGAAGCCCTGGCGGGCGAAGTACTCCGGCAGTGGCCAGCGGTCGGGCACCCTGGTCCGCGCAAGCCGGATGCCGCGGTCCTGCGCCCCGCGCGTCACTGCGCCAATGAGCGCTCGCCCCGCGCCTGGCACCGCTGCCGCCAGCAGGTCGAACCACGTGATGCCCTCTTCGTCGTGGAACCGGACGATGCCTGCCAGCCTGCCATCTGTCTCGGCCACCAGGAATGCGTGCCCGGCCTGCGTCATCAGCTCGAACTCACCCGCCGAGCGCGGCGCGTTTGCCATGCCGCAGTGGGCGTAAAGCGCGGCTGCCGCGGGGCCGTCCCCGGTGTTCGCCAGCCGGAAGTCAAACCGTGGCACCCGGCGAGTATAGGACCGGCGTCCGTTCACGCCGCGGAGTGGCTGCCCGTGTCGCTGGCGAACGTCTTCGGGTTGAAGTAGGCGTCAACGTGCATCCACATCACCCGCGAGTAGTGGAAGTACAGCGGCATGAGCAAGGCCACAAGGGCCACGGCCACACCGAGGATCGGTCCCAACCCGGTCCCGGCCACCAGCATCCCGAGCCACACCGGCAGCGTGGTCACGATGCCGAGGAAGTAGCTCGCATACATCGCGCCGGTAAAGTAGCCGGGCTCGCGTTCGAATTGCAGGTGGCACTCCTCGCAGGCGCGCCGCATCCGCAGCGGCCCCGAATAGACCGCACCGCGGCAGCAGCGCGGGCAGCGCATCGCCGCCATGGCCGTCATTCGCCGCAGAATCGAGAAGTGGGGCACGTCCTCCACCACTGTCATGGCAGGGCCTGTCCCATCCATGGCGCCGTCACCACCAGATCTTGCTCTCGACATCCTCGGGCTGGTCTTCCCAGTCGGTGGTCCACAGGTTCGAGGAAAGGTACTTCCAGCCGCCATCTGCCAGCAGGCAGACGATGTGCTGCTCGCCCTCGAGCCGTTCGGCCGCCTTGATTGCTGCCCGCACCACGGCGCCGCAGCTGATCCCCACGAACAGCCCCTCGCGCTGGGTGAGCTCCTTCGACATCGCGAAGCTGCTCTTGCTATCGACCACGATCTTCCCGTCGAGCACCGACTCGTCGAAGATCGGCGGGATGAAGCCGTCCTCCAGTGCGCGCAACCCCTGCACGAGGTCTCCCGGGTGGGGCGCGGCGGCGATCACCTTCACCCCCGGCCTGTGCTCCTTCAGGTAGCGGCCCGTGCCGGTGAGCGTGCCGCCCGTGCCCAGGCCGGCGACAAACACCGTGGTCTGGGGCAGGTCGCGCAGGATTTCCGGGCCGGTGGTCTCGTAGTGAGCCCGCGGGTTCGCTTCGTTCCCGTACTGGTAGGGGAAGAAGTACTTGCCCGGGTTCTCGGCCACGATCTCCTTCGCACGAGCGATCGAGCCGTTCGAACCGAGCTCGCCCGGTGTATAAATGATCTCGGCGCCGTACGCCTTGAGCAGGTACGTCCGCTCTTCGCTCACGCTCTCTGGCATTACGCAGACGACGTGGTAGCCCTTCACCCGGCCGATCATGGCGAGGCCGATGCCCGTGTTGCCCGAGGTGGGCTCCAGGATCGTCGCGCCCGGCTTCAGTTCGCCGCTCCGCTCCCCCGCCTCGATCATGTACTTCGCGATCCGGTCCTTCACCGAGCCGGTCGGGTTCTGGCCTTCGAGCTTGGCGTAGATGTGCACACCCGGCCGGGGCGAAAACTTCTGCAGTTCCACCATCGGCGTGTTGCCAATCAGGTCCAGCACTGAACTATAGAGCGCCATGAACTCCCCCCGCCGCCGTCTGCCCGCGCGACCGCGACCGTCAGCAGCCGCCCGCGAGCGCCGGCAACACGTCCAGCACGTCGCCGGGTTTGATCGCCGTGTCCACACCGCCCGTGTAGCGGATGTCTTCATCGTTCAGGTAGATGTTGACGAAGCGGTGGGGCTTTCCATCGGGACCGTACACCTGTGCCTTGAAGCCCGGGTAGCGTGTCTCGATGTCGTCGAAGACCTCGGCCACCGTCGAACCGGCCGCCTCGACGGTCTTCTGCCCGCCCGTGACCTTCTGGAGCACGGCGGTTACCCGCACCTGGATTGTCGCACCTGCCATCGTCGTCATTGTTCTCTCTTTCGTGTCTTGCGCTGGTGAGCGGGGGCACACTGGCCGTCACAGGCTCGCGCGCCCCGGCGATTTCAGAAGCGTGCTAGGCGTGCGCCGCGTGGGGGATCGGGGCGCCGCAGAACTGTTCGTAGTCGATCAGTTCGTGGATCGTCGGATTATCGCCGCAGAGCGGGCAATCCGGGTCGCGGCGCACCTTCACGATGCGAAACTCAAGCGTGAGTGCATCGTACAGGAGCAGCCGGTTCACAAGCGGCTCACCGACGCCGAGTACCAGCTTGAGCACCTCGGTCGCCTGGATGCTCCCGATGGTCGCGCACATGGCGCCCAACACCCCGGCCTCCGCACAGCTGGGCACCATGCCCGGCGGCGGCGGAGCAGGGTACAGGCAGCGGTAACAGCCCTTGCCCGGCAGATACGTTGTCGCCTGTCCGTCGAACATCAGGATCGAGCCATCGACCAGCGGCTTCTTTAGCAGGTAGGCCGCGTCGTTCACCAGGTACCGCGTCGCGAAGTTGTCGGCGCCGTTCACCACGATGTCGTACTGGGAGATGATCTCGAACGCGTTATCGCTCGTGATCGGCGTCTCGTGGACTACCACCTCGATGTTCGGGTTGTGCGCCAGGAGCGTCTCCCGCGCAGAGATCACCTTCGGCTTTCCGATGTCGGCCGTCTGGTGGAGGATCTGCCGCTGCAGATTCGAACGGTCGACCACGTCGAAATCGACGATGCCGATTCGGCCGATGCCCGCAAGCGCCAGGTACAGCGCAACGGGCGAACCCAGGCCGCCAGCGCCGATGATGAGCACACTTGCCTCGATGATCTTGCGCTGCCCCGAGCTGCCGACCTGCGGCATGATCAGGTGCCGGCTGTAGCGCTCCACCATCTCCGGCGTCAGCGCCGTGGCGGCCCCTCCCGCCAGCGCTGGGATCACCGCGACCTCATCGCCGTCCTTCAGCCTGGTCGATTCTCCCGCCAGGTTCTCGATTTCCACCTGGTTCACGTAGATGTTGATGTGCCTCGCCCGGCCGCCGCTCGAATCAACGACCTGGGCCTTGAACCCCGGGAACTGGGAATCAAGGTCGTCCAGCAGGTCCGAAACGGTGTTGCCGTTCGCCTGCACGCTCGCCCGGTTGCCCACCAGGTGGCGGAACGGGGTGGGAATGTAGACGTTTACTGACATATAGGGGCCCTCCTTCGGCGGCGGTCAGCCAGACCATCGTTGCACAACGAAACGCACAGCGCGCGCGGGCACCGCGCGGCAATTGCCGGACTACTTACATGTTGACACTGAGGTAACGTTCCCCCGTATCACAGATCACGGTCACGACCGTCCTGCCCGCGCCCAGCCGCTCCGCAATCTTCCGCGCGGCAAACACGTTCGCGCCGGCCGAAATGCCCGCCAGAATCCCTTCCTCGCGGGCCAGCCGTTTGCTCCAGGTGATCGCGTCCTTGTCTTCAACACGGATGATCTCGTTGTAGATGCCCCGGTCGAGTACGCCCGGCACGAAGCTCGCACCGATGCCCTGGATGCCGTGCATTCCCGCGCGCCCGCCGCTCAGCACCGGTGAACGCGCAGGCTCGACCGCGACGAGCAGGACGCGGTCGCCAAGCGCCTCGCGGAGCACGTGGCCGACGCCCGTGATGGTGCCCCCCGTGCCCACACCGGCGACGAAGGCGTCGACCTGGCCGCCTGTTGCTTCAAGGATCTCGCGCCCCGTGGTGCGCTCGTGGATCTCCGGGTTGGCCGGGTTTTCGAACTGCTGCGGCATGAAGTAGTCAGGGTGTTCGCGGCACAGCTCCTGGGCGGCGAACACAGCACCGGTCATCCCCTCGATCGCGGGCGTCAGCACCAGCTCGGCGCCGAAGCGCTCGAGCAGCCGCCGCCGCTCGACCGACATGTCTTCCGGCATCGTCAGGATGATCCGGTACCCCTTCACCGCGGCCACCAGCGCCAGCCCGATGCCGGTGTTCCCCGAGGTTGGTTCGACGATCGTCGACCCAGGCTGGAGGCGCCCCGTGCGCTCCGCCTCCTCCACCATCGCGAGAGCGATGCGGTCCTTCACGCTGCCGCCGGGGTTCAGGCTCTCCATCTTGCCCAGGACAGTCGCGGCCTCCTGCGGGATGACCCGGCGCAACTTGACGAGCGGCGTTGCTCCCACCAGGTCCAGCACGGAATCGGCCACGAGGGGCCGCGTCGTGGGAGTGGTCATATCACCCACCTCCCGCTGACCGCCGTGGGCTCGCGCTCCAGCAGGTCGGCGATGGTATAGGACTCGAGAATGGCGCTCGTCGCCTCCCGGATGCGCTCCCAGATCTCACGCTGGCCGCACTGGTGCGGATGGTCCGTCATCTCCGCGGGCTCATCGAGCCAGGCGACCGGCGAAAGGCTCCCTTCGAGCGCCTCAATGACCTCCCGCACTGTGATGGTGTTGGGGTCGCGCACGAGCTCGTGACCACCCGCCGGGCCGCGCACCGAGCGGATGAACCCGGCTTTGCGGAGGGCCGTGAGGAGCTGGTCCAGGTACTGCTCGGGGATATGCCGCCTCAGTGCGATCTCGGAAGACTGCAGCGGCCCCCGGCCGTAGTGGCCCGCGAGTTCGATGAGGGCCCTGAGGCCATAATCGCTCCGTGTGGAAACGCGCATGGAGCTGCCTGAATCCTTCCGTCGAGCCACCCGGGATAAAGTGGAGTGACTCTGTCAACAATCCTAGGCGACGAAGGTGCGACGGCGCAACGGGGGGTGCGCTACCCGAATCGCGGCGGCCGCCGCTCCTGGATGGCTCGCGCCCCCTCTGCTGGCGCACCGCTGAAGAACCCCAGCATCTCCAGCGCCAGCGAGTAGTCAAAGGCAGTAATCCCCCCGAGCCGCAACCACTGGTTGAGCGACTTCTTCGTGAACCGCAGCGCCTGCTGCGGGCCGTCCGCCAGCTTCCGGGCGATCTCCATCGCCGCCGGCATCAGCTCGGCCCGCGGCACGGCCCGGCTCACCAGCCCGATGCGTTCCGCCTCCCGCCCATCGATAAAGTCGCAGGTCAGCAGGTAGTACTTCGCCTTCGCCATCCCGCAGAGCAGCGGCCACACCATCGCGGCATGGTCCCCCGCGGCCACGCCCAGCCGTGCGTGGCCGTCAGTCAGCCGGGCTTCCTCGGCGATAATCGAAATGTCGGCCATCAAGGCGACCGCCAGCCCGGCGCCCACCGCCACACCATTAATCGCCGAGATGATGACCTTCTCGCAGTTCACCATCTCGTAGACGATCGCTTCCGCCTCCTTCATCACCCGCATCGTTGCCTCGAAGCGCTCCTCCGCCGGCAGCGCGGCGCGTGCCTCGATGTCGTTCAGGTCGCCTCCTGCCGAAAACGCCTGCTCGCCGGCCCCGGTCACGACGATCACGCGCACCGCCGGGTCGCTGTCGAGCTCGCGCCATACCCGCGTCAGCTCGCCATGGAGGACGTCGTTTGTCGCGTTGAGGACGCCCGGCCGGTTGATGGTTACCGTTGCGATGCCGTCCGCGATATCGATGAGAAGGTGCTGGTAGTTCGCGGGCATGTTGCCCCTCCGGCTTTCGGATGGTTCGCGGTAGACTACCAAGTGCGATGCCGAACTGGGTTGTTGAAGGCCTCATCGCCACGAGCCCCCGCCCCGGGTTCGCTCCCGGCCCTGAGCTCACCGTCCGCGACCTCGTCGTCGACGCCTGGATAGAGGAAGCGCGCCGGTTCGGCATCCGTTCGGTGATGTGCCTCATCGGCGACGACCAGCTCTGGCTCTATCGCAAAGCCACGCCCGAAGGCCTCATCGAGCGCTACCGCGCATCCGGCTTCGATGTCTTCCATCTGCCCACGGCCGACCAGCAGACCCACCCCTTCACGGCCGACCAGTATGAGCTGGCATGGGATGCGTTCCTGAAGCTCCCCAAACCGGTGCTCGTCCATTGCAGCGCGGGCATGGACCGCACCGGCCGCATCGTGAACTTCATCCTGGCCCGGCTCGATTCGGCGGGGTTCGAAGGCGCCGCCGCAGGCTGACCCCTCAGCGCAGGTTCGACCACTCCGCCTGCCGCGCGAAAAGCAGGTCGTGCATCTCCCAGAACTTCCCCTGTTGGCCGGCACAGATCGCCACCACGCTTGCATTCCCGGCATTGGGATGGATCTGGGTGATCGGGAAGTGGAGGAACGCGATCGCCACATCGTCCCCCAGCCGCTTCCGGACCGCACCAAGCGATGACTCCGTCCAGCGCTTGCAAAAGGGGCACTGAAAGTCGCTGAACTCGGCGATCATTACCTTCGCATTCGGGCTCCCTTCGATGACCGCGTCGCTCACATCGGGCTTCGAATCCATGATCTGGAAGCCCGGCGGGCTGGCCGCGGCCAGCTGCCTGATACCGTCGCTGTAGCCATCGAGCGTCGACGGGCTCCCCTTCAGCTCCGCCTCGATGATCTCCTCCAGGATCGCCACCGGCTGCGCGCCCACGAGCTTCTTGTTGTTGATGAAGAAGGTCGGCGTCCCCGTGACGCCGAGGCTCGCGCCACGTTGCAGCTGCGCGTTGATCAGCGAGATGTTCTCCTGCTGGCCGAGGCATTGCGAAAACTTCGCCTGGTCCAGCCCGACCTGCCGCGCATAGGCGTTGAACGTGTCGAGCAATCCAGCGCTCGATGGTGCCGCGGTTGGCTCGGCCGTGCTTACCGCCCCGAGCACCGGCGCTCCATCGTCCCCGCTGCCGGGCGGCGGGTCGCCACTGTCGTTGTCGGTCCACCAGATGGCGCCGGCGATGATGCCCGAGCCGATCACCACCGCGATCGGCGTCAGGAAGTAGCTCCAGATGGGCGGCCTCTTCACGTAAACCGCCCCCGCGTGCAGGTCGCCCGGGGTGGCTGGCGGTGGGGCCGCCTCTCCCTCGTGATCCTTTGATTCAGGGCTTTCAGTCACGGGGACCATGGTGCCCGTTCCGGCCCCTCCGGGCGAATTGCCCGGCCGGCGTTTACCTGGTGTCGAGCCCCCGCAGCACCGCCATCATGATGCTTTCGAGCGTGTTCAGGCTGCTGTCCGCAGCCATCGCCTCCTCTACCCTCCGCTTCGCATCCGCCCGCGAGTACCCCAGCGCCGAGATGGCCTCCACGGCATCGGCCACAATCCGCCGCTGTTCGAACTTCGCGGCGTCGACGGGCTGCGAGACGCCCCCATCATGCAGTGCAGCCTCGGCGACCACCTTCCCCCGCAGCGTGGCGATGATCTTGTCGGCGCCGCGTGCGCCGATGCCTGGCAGCCTGGTCAGTACCGCCCGGTCTTCCTGCTCGATGGCCCGCGCGATCGTGCTCACGGAGATGTTCATCGCCTTGACCGCCTTCGCCGGGCCGATCCCCTCAACAGTCGTGAACTTCCGGAAGAAGTCGCGCTCCGCCCGCCGCAGGAACCCGACCAGCACTGGCACCGGGTTGTTCGCCGTCGCGTGATAGAAGATGTGCAGCCCGATCTCCGGGCGCGCTCCCTCGGCCAGGTCGCTCTCCCCCGCGATCGCCTGTATCTCCGGCCAGAGCACCAGCGGGACCAGCACCTCGTAGGTCACGCCCCCAACCTCGACCTCGACCAGCGGACCCGCAACGTCGACCCGTGCAAGCCGCCCCTGCAGGTGCGTAATCACCGGCAGCTCCGAGCCGGGAATCCCAGGTGCGCGCTGACGACCACGCAACGAAGTAAACCACGCGCCGCTTCGTGCCGGAAGCTGGCCCTGCTGCCCGGTGTCCCGTTGGCCCGGTGCAAATCGACAATCGACAATCGCGAATCGACAATTGAAGCGTGCCTGAACTCCCTGAGGTTGAAACGATCCGGCGCGATCTGGAGCCGCTGGTCGCTGGCCGCCGCATCACCGCGGTCGAAGTCGACCCCGGGACGATCGCCCTCCTCGCCCGGGTCCCCATCGAGACGCTCCGCGAGAACCTTGTTGGCCGCACCATCACCACCCTGGGCCGCCGCGGCAAGTACCTCCTCTTCCACCTCGACGATGGCCGTATCTTCATCGCCCACCTCCGCATGACTGGCCGGCTCGTCTGGCGCGAACGCAACGCTCCCGCCGAGCCCTATCAGCGCGCCGTCATCGAACTCGACGATGGCCACGACCTGCGCTGGTGTGACCTCCGGAAGTTCGGCACCTGGCGCATCCACGGCTCGGTCGATGAAGCCACCGCCCGGCTCGGCCCCGAGCCCATCGATAACGGCCTTACCGAGCGCCATTTCCGCGCCGTGCTCGCGAACCGCACCGCCCCGGTGAAGGCTGTCCTGCTCGACCAGCGGCGCTTCGCCGGGATGGGCAATATCTACGTCGATGAAGCCCTCTACGAGGCGCGCATCCGCCCCGATACGCCCGCCGGCCTCCTCTCGCCCGCGGCCGCAAAGCGCCTCTTCCATGCCAGCCGCAGCGTGCTCGAACGGGGCATCGCCAACCGCGGCGCCAGCTTCAAAGACTACGTCGACGGCCAGGGCAACCCTGGCCAGCAGCACATGTACGTCCAGGTGTTCCGCCGCACCGGCAAACCCTGCTACGCCTGCGGGACGCCAATCCAGCGCACCATCGTCGGCGGCCGGGCCACCCACTTTTGCCCCAGGTGCCAGCCGAAGCGCCGCGTCCGGAAGGCCGCTCATGCTCGTTAACCCGGTTACCGTCCTCACCATGCTTCGCCTGCCCGGCGATACCCCCGTCGAGGTCGAGCCCCTGGGTGAGCTCCCCGGCTCGCCCGAACGCTGGCGGGTTGAGACGCCCGATGGCCCCCGCAGCCTGATCGTCCGCCGCCCGCTCGACCCCGATGAGGCGATGAACCATGCCGCGATGATGGAAGCGCTTACGAATGTGGGCTTCGAGCAGATGCCGCGATTACTCGGATTCGTTGATGGCGATGCCACCGTCGAACTCGAACCCGAAGGCGTCACCGCCCTTCAGCTCGTGCCCCCGCCCGGCGCCGCTGAGGCGGCCATGGAAGCCCTCGCCGCTTTTCACTCGCTGCCGGTGAAGGAAGGGCTCCACTGGGGGGCCTCGCCCGCCGACCTCTTCCCGGAGGATGACATCCCACTCCATCGCCTCGGCTTCACCGCCGCTGAGCGGGAGCGTGCCCGTGAGCCGCTCGCCCGGGCGCGAGAGGCGCTGCTGGTCAGCCCGTTCGGCCTCGCCCATGGCGATTGCACCGCCGCGAACGTGCTCCTCGCCAGCGGCCGGGCCTGGCTCACCAGCTTCACCGCCGCTGGCTACGGCCCCCAGATCTTCGACGTGGCGGCCTTCCTCCTCACCTCCGGCATCGAAGCGCCGGGCCGCCGCGCCCTTGCCGCCGCCTACGGCCGCGCCCGCGGCTGGGTGGCGCCCGGCACCGTCGACCAGGTCGACCTGCTCGGCATCCTCTGGGGCATCCACGAGCTCCTCGGACTGCCACGCAGGCTCATCGAAAGCCTCGGTGACGATGCCGCGACTGCCCACTTGAAGCTCACCGCGAGCCGCATCGAAAAGGGCATCCGCCAGCCCGCCGGGAGTTCGCCCATCGCAGCCGCCATCCGTGCCGCGTTGTGGCCAGCCTGATCGACAATCCCCCGGCAACACTCGAAAATCCGGCCGTGACATCCTCCACCTATCCCGGGGACCTGGGCGAGCTGGAATTCGTCGAGGCCTATGCCAGGTCCGCCGTCCGCAAGCCCCAGATGGCCGCTGATGCTGCCCTCAGCCGGCTCGTCTTCGCCGAGCTCGCCGACCGCGCGATCCTCACCGGCCTCATCGCCCAGGAGCTCGCCGAGGCCTGCCGCCGTCTCGTCGCCGTCTGGAACGCCCTCGCCGACCGCCGCTACCCGGTCGCCCGGTCGCTCCTCCGCCCGCTCCCTGGCGTCCAGGACTGGCGAACCTTCGTACACCAGGCCGCGACCTTCACGCCCGAACAGACGATCCGCGAGCTCTCGCTCGATGGCGACGCCCTCGAGCATGCCCGCGCTCTCCGCGCCCAGCCAGGCCTGGCGGAACTCACGGGGCTCGTCGCCGCCGCGGAAACCGGCAACCCCATGCTTCTCATTCCAGGGCTCGATCGGCGAAAAGTGCCCGGCCAGTGCTGGCTTGCGGGCGTCGACGCCGCCGGTGAACCCGTCGCCTCGAGCTTCGGCGCCTCGGAATCCGACGCCACCAACCTCGCCGACCTCACCGCCGACCTCTGCGGCATCGCCCGCGGCTTCCTCACGTCCTACGTCAATGCGCGCCGCTCGGCCGGGCGCCACGCCTGAGATGACCGCCTTCCTCCGCGGTCCGCGCAACGCCATCACCGATGTCCCCGGCATCCGCGTAGGGCACTACACCGATCGCCGCAACGCCACTGGCTGCACCGTGATCCTCTGCCCCGAGGCCACTGCCGCCGCCGTCGATGCCCGCGGTGGCGCACCCGGCACGCGCGAGACCGACGTGCTCGCCCTGCCCAACATGGTCCGCCGCTGCCACGCGGTCGTCTTCACCGGTGGCAGCGCGTTCGGGCTGGCCGCCGCCGACGGCGTGATGCGCTGGTGCGCCGAGCATGACATCGGCTTCCCCACCTCCGCCCGGAAGGTCCCAGTCGTCACGGCTGCCGTGCTGTACGACCTTGGCATCGGCAACCCGTCCGCTCACCCGGGCGCTCACGAAGGCTACCTCGCCGCCGTCCGGGCCCGCCGGGGAGCGGTTGCCGAAGGCTCGGTTGGCGCGGGCACCGGGGCGACCGTCGCCAAGCTGATGGGCGCCGGGCATGCACTCAAGGGGGGCCTCGGAACGGCCAGTCTCGTGGGCCCTCGCGGCATCGTCGTCGGTGCCCTCGCCGTGACCAACGCCATCGGCTCGGTGTTCGACCCGGCCACCGGCGGGTGCGTCGCCGGGCCGCGTGGCGAACCGGGCCAGTTCCTCCCCATCCCGGAAGCGCTCGAACGCCGCACCGCTCAAATGGATGCGCTGCTCCAGAACACCACCCTCATCTGCGTGGCCACGAACGCCGCCCTTGAGCCCCACCACCTCCAGCGCCTGGCCGCCCACGCCCACGACGGCTTCGCCCGGGCGGTTGTGCCCGCGCACACCAGTGGAGATGGCGACATCGCCTTCGCCATCTCCATGGGAACGCTTCCCGTTCAGCCCCACGAGCTGCTCTCCATTGGGACACTCACGGCCCACACGATCGAAAACGCGGTCCTTCGCAGCGTCACTTGCGCTACGGGGCTGAAGGGCATCCCCTCTGCCGCCGAGTGGCTCCGCGCCTGAAAGGAGCCCGTCGCATCCTCCCATGTCATGGCCGGCCAGGGCGCCTCTGCGACCTTCGGGGGAGTTCGCCGGTGAATGTGATTAACGTCACACGAATGGCATTGAATCGGGCAATCCCCGGGAGTAGTGTCGCAAACGGGTCTTAACCTAAATCCCCGGAGGGAGCACCGGAACATGAGAAAAGTCTTGCTGGCCTTGCCAGCCCTGGCCCTGGCGTTGGTGGCCGTCTTCGCCGCGACAGGGAACTCCGTCCAGGCTGCCGCCATCACGCTGAAAGTGCGTGCCGGCGATGGCGAGACCGGTTACTCGGTCAACACCTTTCTGCCGCAGTCCGTGTATGTCCGGGCCGGCGACACGATCACCTGGTCGTTCCCGTGGGACGAACCGCACTCCGTCACCTTCGGGGCCATCCAGGGCAACCCTGAAGAGCCCACCAACCCCGGTGACGCTGTCGTCGAATACGACGGCACCGGCTTCGTCAACTCCGGCCTCGTGTTCGGGCCGAACGGACCTGAGTTCTCGGTGCAGTTCACGAAGGAAGGCACATACGATTACTTCTGCTTCATCCACCCGTTCATGAACGGCAAGGTCTACGTCCAGGGCCCCGGCATCGGTGAGCAGGACAACCAGGCGTCGATCGACTCGCGCGGCAATGCCACCTACACCTCGTCGATCGCCGAGCTCAAGGCCGCCGCGGGCGCGGCCGCTGCGAAGCCCGTCGCCGTCTCCTCGAAGGCCGGCGGTGGCAAGAAGTACACCCTCCAGATCTCGAGCAGCAACGACATCCAGAGCGGCGACGTCATGCAGTTCTTCCCGGCGACCCTCAACGTTGGCATCAACGACGAAGTGGAGTTCGTCTCCAACGTCCATACCCCGCACGATGTCGCGTTCCTCCCGCCCGGAGTGGACCTGCAGGGCCCGCCCCCGCCCGGGCTCGCCTCGTGGGACCCGTTCACCTCGGGCATCAACTACTCGCCCGGCGTGAAGGTCGATGGCACGAGGTTCATCGCCAGCCCGATGCTCGGCCTCGAATTCCCCGATGGCGTGAAGGCTTCTTTCACCTTCTCGAAGGCGGGTGCCTACAACTACGCCTGCGTCCTCCACGCCTCTCAGGGCATGATGGGCAAGATCAACGTCACCTCGGGCGCCCCGGGCGCTCCCAACACCGGCGATAGTCTCGCCCCAGCCTCGCAGTCCGGCACCAGCGGCCTCATCTTCATCGCCGGCATGATCGCCATCGCGATGGGCGCGACCGCTGCCGCAGCCTACGCCGCCCGCCGTTAGCGCGGCCAACAACAACCCGAGGGGGGATCCGGCGCCGGAATGCGCCGTTTCCCCCTTTTCGATTGCAGTCCGCCGGCGCCGGCCGGTGGCTGCCAGGGACCGTCGCCATGCACCGAGTCTTCCTGCTTCTCATCTTTGCGCTCGCCCTTGCCACGACAGCCTGTGGCGGAGCCGGCGAGACCCCCGCACCTCCCGGTCCAACCAGCACGCCAACGTCCGCGGCCTCCCCCTCGACCACGCCCGCGGCAACGCTCGAAACGACCCCGGCCGGGACCCCTGCAACCGCCACCCCCACCATCCCGGCGCTCGCAACACCCACCCCGGCGAGCGCGGCCACTACGCCCATCAGCCACGTGGCGACCACTGCCCCGCCGCCCGCCACCCAGCCCCCTCCCCCGGTCACGGCCACGGTCCCACCCCCGCCCAACAACCCGTCCACCACTACGGTCGGAGTGACCGGGTCGGCCCGCTTCTTCTGGGCGCCCGCGAAGGTCGCGATTGCCCCTGGCGGCTCCGTCACATGGGCATGGTCGGGCGATAGCTACCACGACGTGGAGATCGAAGCGCTGGGCTATTCGAGCGGGATCCCCGTGAAAGAGGGCGCTTACACCGTCACCTTCCCGGTTGCCGGCGCGTATGCCGTCAGCTGTTCCGTCCACCCCGATACCATGCGCGGCACCGTGACGGTCGAATAAGCGCACACGCCCCAGGGAAACACCCTTCCCATCGCCTGGAGCGCACGAAACGGATTGACAGCCTCCGCAGGAAGTCTACGATCAGGGTGCCGTCTATCCCTTGGGAAGGCGAGCTTGATAACCCTCGCGCGAAACGTCGTCCGCCTGGACCCGGAGTGGCCGGTACGGACAAGGCCGTTGAGCAGGCACGGGCGTATTGGCGCCCACCCCGTTCACCCCTTGTGTGCCCCGCTCCTCCCGAGCGGGGTTTTCGTTCCGTCCCGGGGGTCGAGGGGGAAGCAGTCGTGCGAACCATGATGAGTGGCAAGATCCACCGCGCCACCGTCACCCAGGCAAACCTCGACTACGAGGGCTCCATCACCCTGGACCCGGACCTCATGGATGCGGCCGGGATCCTTCCGTACGAAAAAGTCCACGTCGTCGATGTCACCAACGGCGCCCGCCTCGAGACCTACGCCATCAAGGGCGAACGCGGCTCGGGCGAAGTCTGCATCAATGGCGCCGCCGCCCACCTGGTCCACCGCGGCGATATCGTCATCATCATCGCCTACCAGCAACTGGCCGATGCCGAGGCGCGCGAACTCGCGCCCCGCATGGTCTATGTCGATGCCTTCAACCGCATCAAGCGCACCAGTCACGGCGATGGCTTCTCCCACAACCCGCGAGAAGCGGTCGCCGCCCACTAGCAAACCGGAGGGCATGGGACAGTGGGACGCATCTCGATTCACAAGCTCAAGGAATGGAAGGCACAGGGCCATCGCTTCGCGATGATCACCGCCTACGACTACCCCTCCGCCCGCCTCGTCGAACAGGCCGGCATCCCCATCATCCTCGTGGGCGACTCCCTCGGCAGCGTCGTCCTCGGCTACGACTCCACGGTTCCCGTGACCATGGACGATGTCGTCTACCACACCCGCGCCGTCGTGCGCGCCACCGAAAAGGCCATTGTCGTCGCCGACATGCCGTTCATGAGCTACCAGGCCGACCCGAACGAGGCGATGCGCAACGCCGGGCGCCTCCTGAAGGAAGGCGGCGCCACGGCCGTCAAACTCGAAGGTGGCAGCCACGTCGCGCCGCTCGTCCGCCGCATGGTCGAATCCGGCATCCCCGTGATGGGCCACCTTGGCCTCACGCCCCAATCGGTCAACCAGTTCGGCGGCCACAAGGTCCAGGGCAAGACGCCCGCCGCTGCGGCCAAGCTCCTCAACGATGCCCGCGCCCTCGAAGAGGCCGGCGCCTTCGCCATCGTCCTCGAAACCATCCCGGCACCCCTCGCCCGTATGGTCACCGAGCGCATCACCATCCCGACCATCGGTATCGGCGCCGGCCCCCACTGCGATGCCCAGGTCCAGGTCTTCCACGACCTTCTCGGCATCTACGACGACCAGCGCACGCTCCGCCACGCGAAACGCTATGCCGTCGTCGGCGAAACCATCCGCGAAGCCGTCCGCGCCTACATCTGCGAAGTCGAGTCCGCGGCATTCCCGACCGCCGAGCACAGCTTCGAAATGGACGAGTCAACCATGGCCGAACTGGCCCAGGCCGGCTAACCACCAGGTGTCACCCTGGCGGCGGCGCACACGAGCCGCGCCGCCGCTCCCCCGCAGGAGGCGGGAGAACAGATGGCCCATGCACCGTCCGATTCGGACTACATCGTGATCACGCCCGACCCACCACTCAAACCGGCGCCGGCCATCCTCACGACCCCCGCAGCCATGCGCCGCTGGCGAGCTTCGCACCCCGGGAGCCTTGGTCTCGTCCCCACCATGGGCTACCTCCACGATGGCCACCTCCAGCTCGTCCACCGCGCCCGCCGCGAGAACCTTCATGTCGTCGTCTCCATCTTCGTCAATCCCACACAATTCGGCCCCAACGAGGACTTCGAGAAATACCCGCGCGATGAAGTGCGCGACCTCAACCTCCTCCGCGGTGCCGGGGTCGACGCCGTCTACCTCCCTTCGGCCGCCGAGATGTACCCGCCCGGCTACCAGACCTACGTCACCGTCGAGGATGTGACCCGGCCCCTCGAAGGTGCATCGCGGCCGGGCCACTTCCGCGGTGTCACCACCGTCGTCCTTAAGCTCTTCACCGCCAGTTCCCCCGATCGCGCTTACTTCGGGCGTAAGGATGCGCAGCAGCTTCGCGTCATCCAG
This sequence comes from uncultured Anaerolineaceae bacterium, assembly GCA_964648195.1. Classification (GTDB taxonomy): domain Bacteria; phylum Chloroflexota; class Dehalococcoidia; order Tepidiformales; family Tepidiformaceae; genus Amarobacter. The sequence continues at coordinate 81,341 of CAZYLL010000003.1, forward strand.
CGGATGACTCGCGACCTCGACCTCGGCGTCGAGATCGTCCCCTGCGACATCGTCCGCGAACCGGACGGCCTCGCCATGAGCTCGCGGAACGTCTACCTCACTCCGGAACAGCGCGCAGCCGCGCCGATCCTGAAGCAGGCCCTGGACCATACCCGGACGCTCTGGGAAGCCGGCACCCGCGACGCCGAGACGCTACGGGGGGCGGTCCGCGCGCGCATCGAGACCGAGCCGCTGGCTGCCATCGAGTACGTCTCCCTTGCCGACGACCTCACGCTCGAGGAGATTGACGGCCTGGTGACTCGTCCGGCCCTCCTCTCGCTCGTCGTGAAGTTCGGAAACACCCGCCTGCTCGATAACGTCGAATTGCGGTAGCCGCAGGTCCCTGCTCCGCGCCGTCGCGTATGGTATGGCGCAGGAGCCCGGATGGTCCTTACCCTTCTCGGCGGTGTCGGCGTCTTCCTGGTGGGGATGACGCTGCTCACGGACGGCCTGAAAGTAGCCGCCGGCGGCGCGTTGCGCGGAATCCTGGCGCGGTTCACCCGAAACCGGTTTTCAGCGGTCGGTTCAGGCGCGCTGGTGACAGCGCTTGTCCAGTCATCCAGTGCGACCACTCTGGCCACAATCGGCTTCGTGAGCGCGGGGCTGCTCACCTTCCCCCAGGCGGTCGGCGTCATCTTCGGGGCGAACGTGGGGACCACCTCGACCGGGTGGCTGGTCTCGGGGGTGGGGTTCAAGACCGACGTGTCGGCCATCGCCTTCCCGTTCATCGGGGTCGGCGCCCTGCTCATGCTGCTCACGTCGGGTTCGCGGGCGGCGGTGGGCACCGCGCTCGCCGGCTTCGGGCTGATCTTCGTGGGGATCGACTTCCTCCAGGAGGGCATGGCGGACCTCGCCAACGACATCGACCCGGGCACGTTCCATGGTGAGACGTTCACGGGGCGCCTGCTGCTCGTGGGTCTGGGCCTGCTGATGACCGTGCTCATGCAGTCATCGAGCGCTGCGATCGCGACCACTCTCACGGCGCTGAACGCCGGCGCCGTCGACATGAACGAGGCCGCCGCGCTCGTCATCGGGCAGAACCTGGGGACGACGGTCACGGCGGTGATTGCGGCGCTCGGCGCATCCACAGCCGCGCGGCGCACGGCGTTGGCGCACACCCTGTTCAACGGGCTAACCGCGGTGATCGCGCTGGCGGCGCTTCCGCTGTTCGTGTGGGCAGCGACCGAAGTAGTTGAAGATGGCGACCCGGCCCTCTCGCTGGCGGCATTCCACACGGTCTTCAACCTGGCCGGGGTGGCGCTCCTGCTGCCGTTCATCGGGCATTTCTCGGCGCTGGTGGCGCGGGTGGTGCCAGAGCGCGGTCCCGTGCTCACGGCTGACCTCGATCCGCGAGTGGCTGAAGTCCCCAGCATCGGCATCGATGCGGCACGAAGGACCGCCGGGGGCATCGCCCTCGTGACACTCGGGCAGATCGAAGCGCAGGTGAGGGGCGCAGGCGGGACCAACAGGCTGGCCGAGGCCGCTGCCGCGCTCAACGACCTGCGCCACTTCATCGCGCGGATCGAGCCATCCTCGACGGGACAGGACCACCGGCGGTACCTGGCGCTGCTGCACGCGGTGGACCATCTCCACCAGCTGATCGCGCTGGCTGAGCGTCCTCCGCCGCGCGCGATGCTGGCGGAAGTCGACCGGGAGGCAATCCTGCTCGCGGACATGCTGGCCGGGATCGAAGGCTGGCTGAGCGCGGGCGCCGGGAAAGAGCCGCCGCTCGCCCAGGCGGAGACGGTAGCGGAGGCGCTCACGACCTGGCGGATCCAACGGCGCCGCGAGCTGCTCGAGGCGGCGGCGCTTCCCAAGGAAGAGGAATCGGTAGTGGAGCATTTCACCCTCGACCTCGGCGACTGGCGGGCACGGCTCCGGCGGCGGCCAAGGCGGCCGGCCCCACGGCCACGGCCCGCGCCGGAACTGATCGAGCAACTCGACGCGATGGTCTGGATCGCGCGGGCCGCGCACCATGGGTGGCGGCTCGCCTGGCACCTCTCGCTGGCGGGCGACGGGGTCCATGACGGAAGGCCCGAGGTGGCGTTCGAACCCGCGTGACCTGCCGGCGATGCGATAGGCTTGGCCCATGAGCAAGCGCAAACCACCGAAAGCCGTCCTGCCGCTCCTCGTCTGGGACACCGCCTGGAAGCTGCTCGCCATCCGGCGTGCCGTCCGGCTGAAGCACTACAGGATGATCCCGGTGCTCGCCCTCGCGAACACGGCGGGGCTCCTGCCCATGGGCTACCTGTGGAAGACCCGCGGTGAGGCCCGCCCCGGCGACGGCACAACGACGGAGCCGGTGCCCGCCGATCTCGCCTGACACGCAAAGCGGGCCCCAACCAAGGGCCCGCTGCTGACGTGCTACCTGGGCGATCGGCCTACCCGGACTCGCCGAGGTCCCGCAACGTCGTCTCGTACACCAGCTGCATGAGCCGGTTGTGGTGGCGCGCCAGCGCCATCTCGAGAAGGATCGCCTTCTCGCCGAGCTCGATCATCTTCCAGATGTCGACCTCGCCCGGCGCGCTTGCCTCATCGACCAGCTGGTCGGCCTTCGCCGCAAAGGCCTCATGCTCCTCACGTTGGGTCTCCACCTTCGAAAGCAGGCGAGGCTCCTGGCTCTCGACCAGGTGCAGTGGCGAGTCTGGAAGCGAGGCCGTCCAGACGTGACGCCGGATGTCGGTCCGCGCCTCGGCGACCAGCTGCCGGAAAGCGGTCTGCCACGCGTGGGGCTGATGGGCGTGGAACGGGAGCCTGGCGGCCTGCCGCAGCTTCTCGCGCGCCTCGGCGAGCGGGTCCTTCAGGTCGACCGGGTTGCCCTCGTGCGTGGGGGCAAACATTCCTGAGTAGACGGTCATGCGTAACCTCCGTTTGACCGGGAAAGCCACGCCCGGGAGCGTGGCCAGCGGATTGATGGGAGGGCCGACGACTGCCCTCCGAACGCCTGCGGGGTTAGCTGACGGGTTAGGCGTCGGAAGTCGCCTTCCTTCCGTGGAAGGATTCACCCCAACGGTTGGGTCCCCCGTTCCTTCCGTGGGAAGGACTCGGCCCACTCACCGTACCTCATGGGAAGTCGAAACGGTGCCGTGTTTACCTGCGCGGGTATTGCAAAAGCGTTGCGAAACCGCGCCACCCGTCCGGTTCGAAACTCCGGTCAACGTGCTGCCAGCCGGCTGTGGGCCCAGTGCGTGATCGCCACCGCCAGCGCATCGGCTGCGTCCGCCGGGGCCGGCGCGGCCTTCAGTCCAAGCTGGAGGCGGACCATCTCTGCGACCTGGCCCTTCTCGCCGCGGCCGTAGCCCGCCACCGTCTGCTTCACCAGCGCCGGCGCATACTCAGCCACCTCCAGCCCCGCATCGGCCATCCCCAACAGCGCGGCCGCTCGCGCCTCGCCCAGGGCCATCGCGGCGCGCACGTTCTGCCCCACGAAACCCGCCTCGATCGCCCCGGCGGTTGCCCCGCAATCGGCGGCGATGGCCCGGACCTGGTCCCGCAACTGGAGCAACCGGTCGAGCCTCGCGTCTCCCGGTTTGGTGCGGAACACGCCGTGGCGGATGTACACGCAGCGATCCCGCTCAACCTCGACGATGCCGTAGCCCGTGATGTTGAGGCCGGGGTCGATACCAAGGATGCGCATGGCCAGATGGTGCCGCATGCGGCCCGCCAGCGCGAATGGAGGACAGTCATCGCGACATGGATTGTCCAGGCCGTCACCCCTGGGCGCAGGGCCGCGTTAGCGCCGGTAGCGCCGCGACCGGTCGCGCCCGCCAGCCTGGCTCCGCCCAAACCGCAACGGCCCGCTTCTCCCTGCCGCCGCCGCGAACGCTGCCAGCTCCTCCGCATCGGTACCGACGAGCTCCCGCCGCAACTCCACCACCCGGTCGCGCAACGCCGCCGCCTTCTCGAACTCCAGGTTCTTCGCGGCCGCCTTCATCTGCGTCTCCAGCTCCTTCACCATCCGCAGGATCTCGTCCTTTGGCATCGAAGCCGGGATGCCCGCGTCGTACTCAGCCTTCTCTTCGGCGGCCTGCATCCTCACGTGGTCGGTGATGTCCCGCACCGCCTTCGTGATGCTTGCCGCCTCGATGCCGTGCTCGCGGTTGTACTCCTCCTGGATGCGCCGCCGCCGGTACGTCTCGTCGATCGCGTTCTGCATGCTCTGGGTCACCTGGTCGGCGTACATCACCACGCGCCCTTCGATGTGCCGTGCCGCCCGGCCAATCGTCTGGACCAGCGACCGGCTCGAACGCAGGTATCCTTCCTTGTCGGCATCGAGGATGCACACCAGCGAAACCTCCGGCAGGTCCAGCCCCTCCCGCAGCAGGTTGATCCCCACCACCACGTCGTACACGCCCAGCCGCAGGTCCCGCAGGATCTCCACCCGGTCCAGCGTCTCCACCTCCGCATGCAGGTAGTGGGTCTTGATGCCCATCTCCTTCAGGTAGTCCGCCAGGTCCTCCGCCATCTTCTTGGTCAGCGTGGTCACCAGCGCCCGCTGACCCTTATCCACCACCCGGCGGATCTCTTCCATCAGGTCGTCGACCTGGTTCCTCGTCGGCTTCACCACGATCTCCGGGTCCAGCAAGCCCGTCGGCCGGATCACCTGCTCCACCACCTGCGTCGATCGCTTGATCTCGTAATCGCCTGGCGTTGCGCTCACGAAGATCGCCTGGTTGATGTGCTGGTCAAACTCCTCGAACGTCAGCGGGCGGTTGTCCAGCGCACTGGGCAGCCGGAACCCGAACTCCACCAGCGTCTCCTTGCGCGCCCGGTCGCCGAAGAATTGCCCCTGAACCTGCGGCAGGGTGATGTGCGATTCGTCGACGACAAGAAGCCAGTCGTCGGGGAAGTAGTCGAGCAGGCACCACGGCGTCGAGCCCGGCTCCCTCGCCTGGAGGTGGCGCGAGTAGTTCTCCACGCCCGGGCAGTACCCGGTCTCCCTCAACGACTCGATGTCGTAGTGCGTCCGCTCCTCCAACCGTGCAGCTTCGAGAATCTTCCCCTGCCGTTTCAGCACTTCAAGCTGCTCTTCCAGCTCTTTCTCGATGCCGGCGATGGCCTGCTCCATCCGGTCCGCAGTCGTCACGAAGTGCTTCGCCGGGTAGATGTCGATCTCGTCGTGCTCGGCGACGATCTCGCCGGTGAGCGGGTCGAGCTCCACGATGCGCTCGACTTCGTCGCCCCAGAAGTCGATGCGCACGGCCAGCTCGTCGTAGCTGGGCAGGATGGTGAGCGAATCGCCCCTGACCCGGAACTTCCCCCGCACCACGCTCTGGTCGTTCCGCTCGTACTGCATCGAAACCATCCGCCGCACCGCGTCCTGGCGGCTGAATGGCTTGCCCTTCTTGAACGAGAGCACGAATTCCTGGTATTGGGCTGGCTCGCCGAGGCCGTAAATGCAGCTCACGCTCGCTACGATGATGACATCGCGCCGACGGAACAGGGCACGGGTGGCCGCGTGCCGGAGCTTGTCGATCTCCTCGTTGATGTCCGCGTCCTTCGCGATGTACGTGTCCGTCCGCGGGATGTAGGCCTCGGGCTGGTAGTAGTCGTAGTAGCTCACGAAGTACTCGACCGCGTTCTCCGGAAAGAACTCCTTGAGCTCCGCGCACAACTGGGCCGCGAGCGTCTTGTTGTGCGCCAGTACGAGCGTCGGCCTGCCGGTCCGCTGGATGACGTTCGCCATCGTGAACGTCTTGCCCGATCCGGTGACCCCGAGGAGGGTCTGGTAGCGGTCGCCGCGGTTCACGCCCTCGACGAGCTTCTCGATCGCCTGCGGCTGATCGCCCGTGGGCACGTAATCCGCGGTGAGCTTGAAGAACGCCGGGGGGCCGCCAGCATGCGCAACGATAACCATGGATCGAGTGTACCCGCCTTTGACGGCGGCCGGGATGGCACGGGTGGACACTGGTGACAGCAGGTTGACAGGAGGCACCCCTCTGGCGGCAAACCGGCGCAAGCCGGACCGGGCACATGCCCCGGTCTGGCCATGTGCCGGCAGGTGCGCGACAGGCATCCCCGCAACCGGGTGAGTCAGGGGCTGCGGACAACCCCTCCCACCACGGCACCGCCCGTCCTGGGCGCTTCGCCCCATCAGAACACTTGCACGGCCGGCGTATCCTTCTCCCTGCAACTGGCATTCCAGAAGGGAGGGCCGATCCATGGGAGAGAAGGAGACACTGAGCACGGCAGCACGGAGCGAAGCCAGCGGAGGCGCCATCGCCATCGGCGAGGAAGGCCTTCAACGGACCGCGGCCGAGGGCGGGGCCATCGCCATCGACGAAGAGGGGGTTCAGCGGGCGATCAACCTCAATTCGTCCAAGTCCAACGTCGCCCGGCTTGCGGAAGAAAGCGCCAGCGCGGGCAATGCAACGGAGGTCAAGGGCTCGAAATCGAACACCTCCGAGCGGTCGGCCGAAGCAGGCCCTGGCGAACCGGGTGGAGCTAATGAGCGGACGAACCTCAACTCCTCAAAGTCGAACATCTACCGGGCTGGCGGGGCCGCGGAAGGGCTGGCCGTTGACGAGCCCGGAGTCATCGACAACTAGCCCTTTCACAGCCGGGCGGACGAGGTAGACCGATGGGGCTCATGGCTGACAGGGGGAGCGTTGCGTCCCGGGTGAGGCCTTGCAGCTGGGAGACACCAGCCCCGGAGCCCGCCGCTGGCGCGCTCATCGGGGTAGAGCATGAGTACCAGGTGTTCGGAGCGGACGGCCGCCAGCTGGACTTTCGCGCGCTGATCCACTCCATCGAGTGGGACGGGCTCCGGCTCGACCCCGGGGACGCGAACGCGTACCGTCTGCGGTCGGGACTGGTCGTGACCGCCGACGGGATGGAGGCGGAGACTGCCTCTCCGCCGGTAGCCACAACAGCCGGGTTCGACGACGAAGCGGTTGCGTGGGCGGCCAGGGGGAAGCAGGAACTTGAGCGTGGCCTCGGACCGGACTACCGCCTGAACGGGTATTCGACCCACATCAGCGTCGCCTTCCCGGCTGAACGCGCGGAGGACCTCGCCCGGCTCTACGCCCTGACCTTCGGGCCGATCCTGGCGCGCCTCATCGAGGGACCCGGCTCGCTTGGGCTCTACGTTCGTCCGCGCCCGGGCCGGCTCGAACTCTGCGGCGAGTACGTCACAGGCGAGCGGTTGCGGCTCGCGGCCCTGTTTGCTGTCGGCAGCATCCGCGCCTGCGCAGCAGGGGAGCACCCGCCCCGCCTCGCAGCGCGGCTGTTACCTGGCCAGGAGCGGTTTGGATACCGGCTCCACCGCACGGAAGCGTTCGGGTTCGACAGCTACGCAGCGGCCGGCAACCACGCATTCCCGCTGGTGGCGGGGGGAAGCGCCTCGCTGGGAGACCTGGCGCGAACGGCGGTTGGCGTGGCTTGCCGCCAGCTGATCGGAACTGGGCCCGCTGAGAGCCGGGCCATGCTGCGGGCCGCGCTCGAAGGACCGCTCCACAATCCGGAGGCGGCCGAGCCGCAAGCGGCAAGGCGCAGCCCTGGCCGTTCGGTGTTCGGCGAGGCGGTCGAAGGCGTGCAGCGGCCCTCGTTCCGCGTCCGCCCGGAGTTCGCGACCTGGGGGCACACGGTGTTCCGGGCAGAGCGAGACGGACGGTCGGCGGCTTTCTGTGTCGAAGGGGCCTCGCTGGGAGCGTTCCTCGCCGAGCTGCGGACCGGGGCGCTTGATTCCACGATTGAGCGGGCGCTGGAAAGCGGGAGCCAGGCGCCCGCGCTCGGGCTCCCGGGGCAGCCGGTGCGGCCCGGTATCTACGGCTCGGTGGCAGACCCGCTGGCGCTGGTGCCGGAAGAAATCCCCACGAAAGCGGGGCGGCAGGGCAAGGGGCGGCCGGGACGGATCGGCAAATTCTTCCCGTGGCCGGCTGTGCCTGCGGAAACCGCACCCGCGGGGCGACCGCTCCCGGCGGGTCGAGGCCAGGCGCCGCCCGCGGCGCACATCCCCTGGTGGGGCGTCGCTGCAGCAGCGGCTGTAGCTGCAGCCATCCTTGCCGGGGCCGTCACGTTGCTGACCGGAGGAGGGGGAGATTCCGGTGGTGCCGCCGGGACACCGAGACCGGCGAGCCCCAGTCCGGTGACTGAAACAGGAGGAGCCGGGGGATCCGGGGCCTCCGGGACGGCCGGGCCATCCGAAACGCCGCCAGTCGCGGCGACCGTCCCGGGCTCCGCGACGGAGGGGACCTTGGCAGCCGGCGGTGCGGGCGCCAGCGAAACACCCCGGCCGCCGGCGGCAACCGCGACCCACACCCCGACGCAACCCGCGGAGCCAACGCCGGCAGCCACGCCCACTGCGACGCAAACGCTCAGCCCTGCTCCGACGGCGACACCGACTCGCATGGTGGAACCCACTCCAACGGCGACAGCCACACCAACACGGATTGTTGAGCCCAGTCCGACTCCAAGTCCGACCCCGGACGGCGGGCCGACGCTGGTGCCCACACTCCCGCCGCCCGCGGAAACGGCCTCCCCGGTATCCACTCCGTGCCCACCGGGGCAGGTCTGTTCGTGAGGCCCCGCCGGGCGCCTACTCCACCTTCAGACCCAGGACTTCTGGCGCCGCCGGTGGATAGCGCAGGTCCAGCGACTCCAGCTTCTCCACCAGCGCCTTCGCCACCACGATATCCCGGTACCACTTCTTATTGGCAGGCACCACGTGCCACGGGGCAACTCTCGTGTTGCAGCGCTCGATAACATCGTCGAACGCCTCGATGTACTCGTCCCAGAGCTTCCGGTCGTCGAGGTCGCCGAGGCGGAATTTCCACTGCTTGCGCGGGTTGTCGATGCGCTCCTGCAGCCGCTCGCGCTGCTCGTCCTTCGAGATGACCATGAAGAACTTCATGACGACGGTGCCATTGCGCACCAGGTACTCTTCGAGCTCGTTGATGTCCTGGTAGCGCCGCTGCCACACCTCCTTCGGCACGATGTTCTTCACCCGCTCCACCAGCACAGCCTCGTAATACGAGCGGTTGAAGATGGTGATGTGGCCCTTCTCAGGCATCTTGTGCCGGTAGCGCCAGAGGTAGTCGTGCGCGAGCTCCTCCGGGGTCGGCACCTTGAAGCTCGCCACCTGGCAGCCGATGGGGCCAACTTCCTTGAAGACACTGTTGATGGTGCTGTCCTTGCCGGCCGTGTCGATGCCCTGGAGGACGACCAGCATGGCGAAGCGCTCGTCGGCGTAGAGGATGTCCTGGAGTTCGTTGATGCGGGTGCGGAGACCAACGATCTCGGCCTCGGCCTCTTCCCTGGAATAGCCATCGGTGGCCCCGGGGTCGAAGGCGCGGAGGTCGAACTTCTTGCCGAACTCGGGGATGTGCGGGTGGCCGTCCCTCACGGCCGGTTCTTCCGGGCCGCCCGGCGGGCTTTCTGCTCCTCGGGCAGGGCATCCTCGAAGTAATCCTTCCAGTCGGGGTCGGGCGTCTCGCAGGCGGCCTTCGGGACGAAGACGGAGCGTTCGACCAACTCCATCTTGTGGATGTAGCGCGGGCAGTTGGGGAAAACCTCCTCGGCGGTGACGCGGACCACGAACTGAGCTTCGGGCCACTCATCCTTCAGCGGGTCGTCGAAGTCAATGGTGGCCGTGCCGTTGAGTCGCATGCGCCACTGGTTCTGGAAGTCGATGAAGAGCAGGCCGACCTTACCGGTTTCGAGGATGTTGCCGCCGGTCATGTACTGGCCGTTGCCGTCGTAGTTCGGGAAGGCGATGGTGTGCTCATCGATCACGCGGACGAAGCCGGGTTCCCCACCCTTGTACGAACAGTCGAGGTTGCCGTTCGCGCCCTGGGTGGCGATGAAGAACATGTCCATGCGCTCGATGAAGGCGCGGTCGCCGTCGGTGAGGGTGGCGTGGAGGGTGGTGCGGGTGATGGCGTCGGCCAGGCGGCGCGTATCGAAGCGGTCCTGGATTTCGCGGGCGCCCTGCCCGTGTTCGAATGCTGTGGCCATTTCCGTGCTCCTTGCCCCGGCCGCGTGGAGCGGCTCTACTGTGCGCACGAATCTTACTCCGCAGGAGACGCACCCATGCCCAGCCGCCGCTCCGAAATCGCCTTCACCCCTGAGGAACAGAAGCAGTTCCTGGAAGACGGCTGGACGCTCCAGGTCGCTTCCATCGGCCCGAAAGGGTACCCGCACCTGGTGGCCATGTGGTACGTGCTCATCGATGGAGAGGTGCACTTCACCACCTTCGCCAAGAGCCAGAAGGTGCTGAACCTCCGCCGCAACCCGAAGATCACCTGCATGCTCGAAGCGGGCAAGGCCTACGCGGAGCTGCGCGGGCTGGTAATTGAAGGCGACGCGGAGATCATCGAGGACACGCCGTTCTGCGCGAAGGTGATGGGAATGGTGGGGGCCAAATACAACGGCATCCCGGCGCCGACGGAGACGCCGGAGGCCGCGCTCAAGGTGGCGAGCAAGCGCGTGGTGATCCGGGTGAAGCCGGTGGACGTGTACAGCTGGGACCACCGGAAGCTGGGCGGGAAGTACTGAAACGGCCCAAACGCCCTTCCCCCATCTGGTACCATTGAAGTTGAGTCCCGCATGGTGCGGATAACAGGAGTCCTTTTCCCTTGGCCTTTGCCGACAAGCAAATCAGCTGCCGCGATTGCGGCACCATGTTCGTGTTCACCGCGGGCGAACAGGAGTTCTACGCCAACAAGGGGCTGATGAACGAGCCCACGCGCTGCCAGTCGTGCCGCTCGGCGCGGCGGTCGAGCCAGAGCACGCTGGAACAGAACGACGGGTACGTGCGCTACGGCAACTTCGCCAGCTTCGGCGGCAAGACGCCGCGCCAGATGCACCCGGCGAGCTGCGCCGAGTGCGGCCAGATGACTGAAGTCCCGTTCGTGCCGCGCGGCGAGCGGCCGGTGTACTGCAGCAACTGCTACAGCAAGATCAAGCCGCCCACCCCACGCGAAGAAGCCACGCGCTAGCACGCCGCAGGGGGAGCGCATGGCCAGCGACCCACGTCTTCGCCAGCTCTCCCGCATCTACAACCGCATACTCGCAACACCAGAAGACGCCCGGGCAGCCATCGCGGCTGAGCCGGGCGTCCTTGCGATGGCGCTCTTTCACGAGGCCGCGGCCAGCGACGACGTCACGAGCGTGGAGGCGGCCCACGCCTACCTGGAATCCCGCCTCGAAGAGCTCGCGGCCCTCACCGGCGAGAGCGCCCCGGAAATCCGTCGCCAGTTCGCCGCAAAGGTCGCCCCCTGGGAAACGTCTCGTTAGACCAACGGCCTACCGCTTGCTGAGGGCATCGACCTCGGCGAGTTCTTCGGCGGTGAGCTTCCAGCCGCCGGCAGCCACGTTCTGGTCGACCTGCTCGGGCTTCGTGGCGCCGGCGATGACGCTGCCGACGTGGGAGAGGCTAGCGAGCCAACCGATCGCCAGGTCCACCATGCTCTTGCCGCGGGCGTCGGCGAAGGCTTCGAGCTTGCCGAGCATCTCGTAGTTTTTGTCGGTCAGGACGCGGGCGGCCATGGGGCCGGCGTTAGCGAGGCGGGTGCCGGCCGGGAGGTCCTGGCCCTGGCGGTACTTCCCCGTCAGGAACCCGCTGGCGAGCGGGAAATACGGCAGGATCTGCAACCCGAACTTATTGCACGCAGGCACAAGCTCAGCCTCGATCCGCCTGTCGAGCAGGTTGTACTCGTTCTGCGCGCTGATGAACGGTGCCAGGTTCGCCTGCCTTGCCACGTAATGCGCCTCGGCCACCTGCCAGCCCGCGTAATTGGAATTCCCGATGTAGCGCACCTTGCCCGAACGCACCAGGTCGTCGAGCGCCCGCAGCGTCTCCTCGATGGGCGTCTCCGGGTCGGGCCGGTGCATCTGGTAGAGGTCGATGTAGTCGGTATCGAGGCGGCGGAGGGAGTCTTCGACGGCGGACATGATGTACTTGCGCGAGCCGCCGCTCTTGTGGGGCCCTTCGCCCATCTTCATGCCGAACTTGGTGGCGATGACGACGTCCTGGCGGTGCCCCTTCAGGATCTTACCGAGAAACTCCTCCGATCGGCCCTGCCCGCCGTAGACGTCGGCGGTATCGAAGAGCGTGATCCCGGCGTCGAGGGCCCGGTGGACAACGGCCTTCGACTGGTCGAAATCGCAGCGCATGCCGAAGTTGTTGCAGCCAAGGCCGACAACAGAAACCTGGAGGCCTGACCGGCCGAGGTGGCGGTATTCCACGATGAACTCCTGGTCGGTGGGTGTGTGCCGGTGAGTATACCCATGAAACGTGACGCGCACGTGAACGTCAGCCTCAACCCCTATCGTCGATCAGCGTCCCGGCCGGGTCGTTCGTGCTAGCCTAACGAGATGGCGCCCCTCTCCGAGTTCTCACGCCCTCCGCGGTCCAGCGCCTTTTCCTCGCTCAAGCACCAGCAGTTCCGCTGGCTCTACGCCAGCAACATCGCCTTCTTCTTCGCCATGAACGGCCAGTTCGTCGTCCGTTCCTACCTGGCCTACGACCTCACGAACAGCGAGTTCGCCCTCGGCCTCATTAACCTGGCCGTCGCTATCCCCATGCTCATCGTCTCTCCGTTTGGAGGGGTCATCGCCGACCGCGTCGAGAAGCGCCGTCTCATCCTCACGGGCCAGTCAGTCCTCGTCGCCAACGAGCTCGCTGTGCTCCTGCTCCTGCTCACGGGCCAGCTCCAGTTCTGGCACCTGCTCGTTGTCGTGTTCTTCATGGGCTGCACCTTCCCGTTCATCATGCCGGCACGGCAGGCCATCGTGGTCAGCATCGTGGGGCGCCAGGGGCTGGGGAACGCGATGGCGCTCCAGATGGGCGGCATGAACGCGGCGCGCGTGGTTGGGCCGGTGCTCGCTGGCTTCATCATCGCGCTGGCGGGCGTGCGCTGGGTGTACGTGGTGGCGGTGACCATGTACGCGGTCGCGTTGTTCTCGATGTCGCGCGTTTCGAAGTCGCCGCCGGTGGAGGGAGTGGGCAAGAAGCCGGTGTTCTCTGAGCTGTGGGGCGGCATGCGCTACGTCGCTGGCGATCCTCCCGTCCGCGCCCTCATGGTGCTCAGCATCGTGCCCATCCTCCTCGCGATGCCGTTCCAGGCGCTCCTGGTGGTCTTCGCCGAAGACATCTGGCACAAGGGCTCCGGCGGGCTCGGCCTGCTCCAGGCGGCCGCAGGCGTTGGCGGCATCCTCGGCTCGTTCTATGTGGCCTGGCGCGGCGATTCCCCCAGCCGCCTCCGCCTCATGATGGCCAGCCTCCTCGCCTTCGCCGGCGGCCTCTTCCTCTTCGCCATCAGCCCATGGTTCCTCCTCGCCCTTCCTCTCGTCCTGATCGCCGATGTCTTCGCCAGCATCTTCACCACCATGAATAACACCGTTGTCCAGCTCCTCATCCCTGATGAGGTTCGGGGGCGCGTAATGAGCCTGATGATGATGACCTTCGGCCTGACTCCGCTCGGCACCGTCCCGGTCGCCGCCGTGGCCGAGGCCTTCGGCGCGCCGGCGGCAGTCGCCATCGCTTCCGTGGTGACCGCCGCTCTCTCCCTCACCATCTTCGCGGCGAGCCGGGCCCTCCGCGCCATCGATGCCACCAGCCAGGCCGCTCTCGAAGCCGGGGCCCCCGGGTTGCCCGCTTCGGCTCCCGCACCGCCTGCGAGCCCCGCGCCAGCCACCCGCTGACCGGTGCGCCATATGGCCTCGATTACCGGGCATTCCGGCCGTTGCTACCCTTTTTTGCGCCACCGACCATGACCGCGTGGTGAGTGGCATTCGCATGCAGGCATGGCGTGCCTTCCTCGAAGCGCACGCCCACGTTATCCGGCTGCTCGAAGCCGAGCTGGAAACCGAAAAGGCCCTGCCCCTCACCTGGTACGACGTCCTCGTCCACCTCGAAGAAGCCGAAGCCCACCGGCTGCGCATGACCGACCTGGCTGAGCGCGTCCTCCTGAGCAAGAGCGGCCTGACCCGCCTGGTCGACCGCATGTGCGACTTCGGACTCGTCAGCCGCTCCCCCGACGACAGGGACAGGCGCGGCCGCTGGGTGAACCTCGAACCCGCCGGGATCGTGCGCTTGCACGATGCCGCCCCGGTTCACCTCCGCGGTGTGGACGCATACTTCACCAGCCTCCTTACCGAATCCGAGGCCGAGGCCCTCGCCGCGGCCCTCCGCCGAATCGCGGATTTCGCTGCAAATCACAACCCCTGACCCGATGGCGGCACCGTCCCGGCTGGCGTAGGATCCCGCGCGCACCCGCCCGGGAGGATTGGCCATGCCCTGGATCGAGGTCGGAAACACCGACATCTACTACGTCGAGGAGGGAGAGGGGCAGCCCCTTGTCTTCCTCCACGGTATGAGTTCCTGTGCCGAAGCCTGGTTCCAGCAATTCGCCCACTTTCGCGACCGCTACCGCTGCATCGCCTACGACAGCGTGAACCACGGCCACTCCAGCAACAGTCCTCGCGACGAGGACGAGCCGAACCGGGCGGATGAACTCGAGGGCTTCCTCGCCGCGATGGGGATCGAACGGCCAATCCTCGCTGGCAACTCCATGGGCGCCAACACCATCATCCGCTGGGCCGTCCGCCACCCGGGCGAGGCGCGGGCGCTCATCCCTTCCGGCATGGGCATCCCCACCGGCGGCACCGCCCCCCGCATTCCCGGGGCGCCGCTCGATAAGGACACCCTGTTCCTCCCCATCGGCGATTCGCTCACCGATGGCTTCAAAGCCGCGCAGCCGCGCATGTACGAGCGCTACCTCCGTATCCGCTCCACCGCCACGCGCATCGAGGCGCTCCGCCATCCCCGTAACGCCACTCGCGGTCTCCTCGGCGACCCCGCCGAGCTCGCAGCGGGCGTCCCGCGCATCACCTCGCCGATGCTCATCGTCATCGGCGGCCTCGACCGCCTCGTGCCCTGGGCCGAGAACCTCCACCGGCTCGTCCCCCACTCCGAATACCACCTCATCGATGGCGCGCCCCACAACGTCTACTACGAGGCGGCCGCCGCCTACAACGCCCGCGTGGACCGGTTCCTCGCAGGGCTGGGGTGAGCCGCGCAATCTCCACGGGTCTGCCCGCATTCGCGCGCTGTTGACGCGTGCATAGAATGGTGCATCCGGGCACGCGCCCGGGCAGGGAACAAGCACGACGTCGGAACGCCGGCACACGGCCCGCTGCGGGGCTAGTGTGTGTGTCATCACCCCTGGGGTCCCCACCATGGCCAGACTGTTCGGTGTCCTCTGCGCGCTGCTGATTTCCGGCGCGTTCGCCCTCCGGTACGACGCGGCGCCCACCAGCGCCGGCCAGCCCGCGCCGCCTTCAGCCCAGGCGCGTTACATCGTCGTCCTCCAGCCCGGCATCGACGCAACCGGCCTGGCAATCGCCCGGGGCGCGGTGCCCGACCACGTCTACGCCCACGCGCTCAACGGCTTTGCGGCCTCGCTCGGGCCCGCCCAGCTCGCCGCCCTCCGCGCCGACCCGCGCGTCGTCTCCATCGAGCAAGACCAGCTCGTTTCCATCGCCGGCCAGGAGACCCCGACCGGCATCCGGCGCATTTTCGCCCCGGAGAACGGGAACATCGATATCGATGGCGTCGATGACTGGCGGGTCGATGTCGACGTCGCCGTCATCGATACCGGGATTGATGCGACCCACCCGGATTTGAACGTCTTCCGCAGCACCAACTGCAGCGGTGGCAGCCCGCTGAAGATGAGCTGCGGCAGTGGTGGCGCCGACGACAATGGCCATGGTACGCACGTCGCCGGCACGATCGGCGCCCTCGACAATGGCATTGGCGTGGTGGGCGTTGCGCCGGGGGCGCGGCTGTGGGCCGTGAAGGTGCTCAACAGTTCGGGCAGCGGCTACATGTCGTGGATCGTCGCCGGCATCGACTACGTCGCCGCAAACTCCGCCTCGATTGAGGTCGCGAACATGAGCCTTGGTTGCGAATGCAGCAGCGCGGCCCTGGATGCGGCCATCTCGAACGCCGTCTCGCAGGGCGTCGTCTTCGTGGTGGCCGCGGGCAACAACGGTAATGACGCCTCCACCTTCAGCCCCGCCAACCACCCGGACGTGGTCACCGTCTCCGCCCTCGCCGACTTCAACGGCCAGCCGGGCGGGGGAGCAGCTTCAACGTGCCGGACGGACCAGGACGACACGCTGGCGGACTTCAGCAACTGGGGCGCGACGGTTGAGATTGCAGCGCCGGGCGTCTGCATCCTCTCGACCGTGCCGGGCGGCGGCTACGCCACCTACAGCGGCACGAGCATGGCCTCGCCGCACGCCGCCGGCGCCGCCGCGCTGCTCGCCAGCCGTGACAACCCGGCCAGCTCTGGCGATGTCGCCGGGATTCGCGCCGCGCTGATTGGCGCGGGGAACTCCAACTGGACCGACGACTCCGGCGACGGTACCAAGGAACCGCTGCTCGATGTTTCCAGCACATCCGTCTTCAACCCGGTGCTGATCGCCGGGAGCGGCGGTGGTGGCGGTGGCGGAGGTTCCCAGCCGATGACCGCCGAGCTCTCCGGCAGCTCGACCGCCGCCAAGGCCGGCAACTGGACCGCCACCGCGACCACCACCGTCACGAGCAGCGGCTCCCCGCTCGCCGGGGCCGTCGTGACCGGCAGCTGGGACGGCGGTTCGCCCGTGACCTGCACCACCGGCAGCAACGGCGCTTGCTCGCTGCAGAAAAACGCGAGCAAGAAAACGGCGAGCGTGACTTTCCAGGTAACCAACGTCTCGCTGAGCGGCTACACCTACGACGGGGGCAACCCCTCCGTCACGATCAGCAAGCCGTAGCAGAGCCTGGCGCTCCAGTGCCCTCGATCCGGCCGGGCAAACTTGCCCGGCCGGTTTTCTGCCGGGCGGGCACACCGCGCAGATAAGCGCCCACTCCTTATCGCCGAAGAACTCCGGCGGGACCATCTCCGGCCCAACCATCACCGCGGCGGCCGCCAGCACGTCCTCCACCCGCGCAATGTGAGCTACTTCACGGTCCGGGCCCGCTTCCGCCTCCACAGTTCCCCAACTACCCTTGAGCTACCCACCATGCCTGCGAGGGGTGTTTCCATGTCAGTGCTTTCCCGGGTCGACCCGACCGTCGCCGCCATCATCGATGATGAGCGCACCCGCCAGATCGAATCGCTCGAGATGATCGCAAGCGAGAACTACGCCTCGGCGGCAGTCCTCGAAGCCACTGGCTCGGTCTTCACCAACAAGTACGCCGAGGGCTACCCGGGCAAGCGCTACTACGCGGGGAACCAGCACAGCGACCGGCTCGAACAGCTCGCCATCGACCGCGCGAAGGAACTCTTCGGCGCCGACCACGCCAACGTCCAGCCAACCAGCGGCGCCGAGGCCAACATGGCCGCCTACATGGCCTTCGTAAGCCCCGGCGACACCATCATGGGGATGGAGCTGAGCCAGGGCGGCCACCTGACGCATGGTTCGCCGGTGAACTTCAGCGGGCGGCTTTACAACTTCGTGCCGTACACGGTCGACCGTGAGAGCGAAGTCATCGACATGGCCGAGGTGAAGCGGCTGGCGCTGGAAACGAAGCCGAAGATCATCGTCGCGGGGGCGACGGCCTACCCGCGGGCGATCGATTTCGCGGCGTTCGCCGAGATTGCGAAGGCCTCCGGCGCGCTGCTGATGGTCGACATGTCGCATATCGCGGGGCTGGTGGCGGGTGGCGCCCACGCGAGCCCCATCCCCCACGCCGATATCGTCACCACCACCACCCACAAGACGCTCCGCGGCCCGCGCGGTGCGCTCGCGCTCTGCAAGGCCGAACACGCCGATGCCCTCGACCGGGCGGTGTTCCCCGGCACTCAGGGCGGCCCGCATCTCCACAGCATCGCCGCCAAGGCCGTCGCTTTCGGCGAGGCCCTCCGCCCCGAATTCAAGGACTACGCCCGCCGGGTCGTCGAAAACGCGGCGGCGCTCGCCGAAGAGCTCATCGCCGGCGGCCTCCGCCTGGTCTCCGGCGGCACCGACAACCACCTCATCCTGGTCGATTGCAATTCCGCCGGCATCAGCGGACTCAAGGCGCAGAACGCCCTCCAGGGCGCCGGCATCGTCACGAACCGCAACACCATCCCTTACGACCAGCGCTCCGCCTACGTCACCAGCGGCCTGCGGATGGGCACGCCCGCCCTCACCTCGCGCGGCATGGGCCCGGCCCAGATGAAGCGCGTCGGCCAGTGGATCGTCCGCGTGCTCAAGGACCCGGATGGCGACGGCGTTCGCGAACAGGTCCGCGAAGAAGTGGCCGTCTTCGCCCGCACCTTCCCCGTGCCGGGCATCACCGATGCTGTCGCGGTCTGACGGGCAAGCCCATCGACCGCTGAGCCCGGGACTGTCCAGCCCTGACCATCCCTAGTCCGGCTTCTTCGCCCGGAAGCGGAACGACCCCTTGCCCGGCCGGATAGCCACGCCGGTGAACCCCGCCGCCTCCAGTCGTGCCGCGAATGTCTCCGGCGGCACCAGCACCATCGTGTCGAACACGTGCGATAGCCGGAACTTCAAGCTCACGGTGCAATCGCAACCAACGAAAACTCCTCCGGGCCTCAGCACCCGGCAGGTCTCCGCCAGAAGCCGGTCCTGCGGCTCAGCCGAGGGCACATGGTGGAGCATCGTCATCGAGATTGCGGCGCTGAAGCTCGCGTCCCCGAACGGCATCGCGGTCGCGTCCCCCCTGTGCACCTCCACGTTCAAGCCGGCCATCCGCCGATCGAGCGACCTGGCCAGCTTCTCATCGATTTCGATGCACGTGACGCGCGCATAGCCCTGGCGCAGGAGGTCCGTCACCAGCCCCGGGCCCGGCCCGATCTCGAACACGTCCGTCCCGGGGTCATAGTCGCGGACAACCCGGGGGAGGACGGTCTTCTCCAGCTGCCGGGCCCTCTTCGCCGAACGGCAATACCACCGGTGATACGTATTCATCACCTTCATCACCGCAGCATACCGCCCGCTCGACTGTTTCCTGGTGGCGGACATCACAATTCTGCCCCGCAGCTGCCACGGTCCCGAATTGAGGCAAACCGCCCTGCGTGATACCTTCTTGGTTCGTGCCGGGAGCCCGGTACTTCCTCGAAGTACAAACCCATCGCCCGGCCTGAGGATTCATGAGGGAATACGAACTGACGGTGGTCTACGACCTTGCCGTCGCCGAGGCCGGTGGCCCGGATGCAGCTCCGCAGCGCCTCACCCAGCTCGTCGAAGCACGCGGCGGAAAGGTGCTCAAAGTCGACCACTGGGGCCGCCGCCGCCTGGCCTACCCGATCAACCACGCACTCGACGCGGACTATGTCGTCAGCAGGGTCGAACTCGAACCTGGAAACGTCAGCCCGCTCGAAGCAGCCCTCCGCATCGATGAGCGCGTCTATCGCCACCTCATCGTCCGCGCCGACGAGCTGCCCGCTCCTATCCCGCCGCGCGAGCCGCGCCAGGCGCCCGCCGCCGAAACACCGGCTCCCGCCGCCGACCCGGCCCCGGCCACCGAAGCGCCCGCGCCCGTGGAAGCACCCCCGGACGCGGGGGAGCCCGCCCAGTAAGCAAGGAGTACCACCATGGCGAGCCTGAACAAGGTCATGCTCATCGGGAACGCAGGCCGCGATGCGGAACTGCGCTACCTCGCGACGGGCACCCCCCAGTGCCAGTTCAGCCTCGCCGTCAACAACCGCCGGCGCAACCAGCAGTCCGGTGATTGGGAAGACCAGACCGAGTGGTTCAACATCGTCATCTGGGGCGATATGGCCGAACGCGTCTCGCAATACATCACCAAGGGCAAGCCCCTCTATATCGAGGGCCGTCTCCAGACCCGCTCCTGGGACGACGACCAGGGCCAGAAGCACTACCGCACCGAAGTCATCGCCCAGAACGTCCAGCTCCTTGGCGGCCGCGATGGTGGCTCCGGCGGCGGTGGCGCCGGCGACGACTGGAGCGGCAGCACCAGCTACAGCCGTCCGCGGGGGGCCGCCGCCGGCCGCGGTGGCGAGACCGACCCGGATGATCTTCCCTTCGAATAGCCCGGGCGGCCCAGCCGCCCATACCCCGGTCCTTCCCCACGGGAAGGGCGAACCCATCGGGAGAGGTTACTGAACCATGACTTCGGAAGAACGCACACCACAGCAAGTAGAAGGCGGCGAGCGGCCCGCACGGCCCCAGCGCCCCCGCTACGGCAGCCGGCGAAAGGTCTGCCGCTTCTGCGTCGATAAGGTCAAGGGCATCGACTACAAGGATGTGTCGCGCCTGCGCATGTACGTCAGCGATCGCGGCAAGATCGAGCCACGCCGCAAGACCGGCACATGCCTCAAGCACCAGCGGCTCGTCTGCACGGCCGTCAAGCGTGCGCGTCATCTGGCGCTTCTTCCCTACACGCTGGCGCACGTGCGCCAGACCGGCATCTTCCCAACCCGGGGGTAAGCTGAAGCGGGCGCACCCCCGCGCCCCGGAAGGACGGCCATGGCTCGACGCGAACGCACTACCGGGCTCCCCCGCCCCCGGCCGCGCCCGGCATCCAGCCAGGAGCGCAAGGTCGCGGGCGTCGCCCTCAACGAACAGAACACCCGCATCGCCATCCTCGGCGGCGCGGCGCTCCTCCTCCTCTTCGTCCTGGGCCTCCTCGGCTGGCGCTGGTACGACCAGAACTACCGCCTGCCCGATAAAGTCGTCCTCCAGGTTGGCGAGGAGAAGTTCCCGCTGAAGTACTACGCCGACAGGCTCTTCCCTTACGCCCAGTCCCAGTCTGGCACGGGCGTCAGCCTCGGCCTCGCCGAGCAGGCCCTCCTCGGTGTCCTCGAAGAAGAAGCCCTCGTCCGGCTTATCGCCCGCGAAAAAGGCATCACCGTCACCGAACAGGACATCACCAACGAGATCGCCGCCCAGCTCGGCGTGCCCGTCGGTGGCTCGGGAAGCTCGTTCGATACGCTCTACCGCCAGCGCCTCAAGTCCCTCACCATGAGCGACGCCAACTACCGGCGCCAGGTAGAGGCACAGGTCTACCGGGCCCGCCTCATCGATGCCTACAAGGCCGAAATGGGTGAAACCGGCGAATTGGTAACGCTCCGCACCGTCTCCGTCGCCACCAAAGAGGAGGCCGATGCAGCCCTGGAGCGCATCAAGGCCGGCGAGGATATGGGCACCGTCGCCCAGACCACCTCCAACGACCTCACCTCCCGCCAGAAGGACGGCGTGATGGACCCCGAGCCCCCGCGTCTCCTGCCGGAGAATGTGCGCAAAGCCATCGAAGGCAAGCAGGCCGGCGCCGAGCTTTTCGGCCCCATCGAGGTGGCCAACAACTTCTGGGTCTTCCGCATCGAAAAGCGCGACCCCGAGGCCACGCCCTCCGACACCCAGAAAAACCAGCTGGCCGAACTCATGCTCGAGGACGACCTCAAGGCGAAGCGCGCCAGCGTCACCATCCGCCGCGATCTTTCGGCATCCGATATCAAGTGGGCGGAGAAAAACGCTGACTGAATCAACCACCCGCGATATCGGAGTTGGCCTCATCGGCCTTGGCGTGGTCGGGGGCGGGGTAGCCCGCGCCCTCCTCGAGCGCCGTGACTACTTCGCCCGCCAGGTCGGTGCCACCATCACCGTCCGCCGCGCGGCCGTGCGCGATATCACCAAGCCCCGCACCGTCGATCTCCCGCCCGGGACGCTCACCACGAATGTCGATGATGTGATCGACGACCCGGCCATCGGCATCGTGGTCGAGGTCATCGGTGGCGAGGAGCCGGCTGGCGCCTACATCCGCCGTGCCCTGGCCGCGGGCAAACACGTCGTCACCGCCAACAAGGAGCTGATGGCCAAGGCTGGCCCGGAACTCCTCGCCGAGGCCCACTCCCGCGGCCTCGACATCATGTTCGAGGCCAGCGTCGGTGGCGGCATCCCGCTCATCGCTCCACTCCGGCGCGACCTCCTGGCCAACCGCATCACCTCCATCCGGGCCATCATCAATGGCACCACCAACTACATCCTCACCAGCATGGCCAACGCCGGCGCCGCCGCCGAGGCCCTCCGCAAGCAGGGCATCGAACCCGTCGGTGGTGGTGGCTACGATGAGGCCCTGGCCGCGGCCCAGGAACTCGGCTACGCAGAACCCGACCCCACCAACGACGTTGAGGGCTACGACGCCGCCTACAAGCTCGCCATCATGGCAACCCTCGGCTTCCGTACCCGCGTACGCCCTGCCCAGGTCCATACCGAGGGCATCACCAGGCTCACCGCGCGAGACTTCCAGTACGCCCAGGAGCTCGGCTACGTCATCAAGCTCCTTGCCATCGCCGAGCGCACCGAGGCGGGCATCCTCGCCCGCGTCGCTCCCGCCTTCATCCCGCACAACGAACCGCTCGCCAAGGTCGATGGCGTCTACAACGCCGTCCAGATCGTCGGCGACCTGACCGGCACCGTCCTCTTCCAGGGCCGTGGCGCCGGCGCCGAGCCGACCAGCTCCGCCGTCGTCGCCGACCTTCTCGACCTCTCCCATGCCATCGTCCTCGGCACCCGCGAACGCAAATACTGGGGGCCGGAAGCCGAAGTCCCGGTCCTCGGCCTCGAACACCTCGAGACGCGCTACTATGTCCGTGTGACCGTCAGCGATAGGCCGGGTGTGCTCGCCCAGATCGCGCAGACGCTCGGAGACCATGCCGTGAGCATCGCCGCTGTCAACCAGAAGGAAGCCGATGCCGGCGCCCAGACCGCCGAGCTCGTGATCATGACCCACCGCGCTCGCGAAGGCGCCATGCAGGCTGCCCTCCGCGAGATCGAGGCGCTGCCCGTGGTGGCCCAGGTCTCGTCGTTCCTCCGCGTGGAGGGTTGAAATGGCCGGCGAGCCCCAGGCCCAGGCCATTGGCGAAATTATCACCTGGCTCGAACAACAGCTCCGCGCCAACCGCGAGGAACAGGCCCGCCAGACCGCCTTAATCGACCAGCTCCGCCGCCAGATCCACAACCTCACCGAGGAAATGGACGCCGCCCGGCGCGCCGTCCGCGAAATCGACCCCAAGCTCGTCCCGTTTAAGGGCATCCCCGAGAAGATCCGTTCCATCGACGAGGGCGCCGAGCACCTCCGCCAGGCCATCTCCGCCAACAAGGCAGAAGTCGATAACGCCATCCGCCTCATCCGCGCCGAAGCCGACTACGACCGCCAGGAGCGCGGCGAAGCCATCCGCCGCATCGATGCCGCCACCACCCAGCTGGGCCTCGTCCTCGCCGATGTCGCCCAGGTCCAACAGCAGGTTGCCCAGGCCGGCCAGACCATGCAGACCCTCCTGGAACGCCAGCGCGAAGTCGAACAGCGCGTCGAACAGTTCGGCCTCCGTCTCGACCGCACCATCGAAGTCACCCGCGACCTCGAAGAGCGCATCAAGGAAGTCGTGCTCGGCGACCTCGACGACCGCTTCGACGTCGTCTACGAGCGGCTCCAGGTCGTCGGAGAAATGGTCAAACGCAACGAGGATCTCATCGCCGGCGTCGTCAACCAGCGCGACCTCCGCCAGGAGCTCATCGACGAAATCAGCGTCTGGCGCGAGGAGCACGGCCGCATCGATGGCCGGCTCAACAGCCTCGAAGAGAGCGTCGACAAGATGCTTGGACAGCTCGACCGTCTCCACGGCGAGGTGACCCTCCTCGAAGGCCGCCACTCCGGCCTGGGCGAACGGGTCGCCAACATCCGGCGTGATATCGCCGAAGTCGTCGACCACGTCCGCGAGGAGTTCGCCAAGTACAACGCCATGATGGAAAAGCAGCGGCGGAAGCAGATCCAGGTGCTCGAGCAGGAGCTCCGGGAGATGAAGTTCCATGCCTTCCGTCCGCCGGAGGAACCGTGACCACACCCACCCTGGCGCCCCGTGGCGTGCTCTACCACTGGGCCGATGTCCTGCCGCTCACCGGGCGCACCCCCCGCATCACCCTTGGCGAAGGCGATACTCCCCTCGTCCGTTCCGTCGCTCTCGAGCGCGAATCCGGCCTCGATGAGCTCTGGTTCAAGCTCGAATCCTGCAACCCCACAGGCTCCTTCAAGGACCGTGGCATGGTGGTCGCCGTCGCCAGGGCCGTCGAGTCCGGCGCCCGTGCCATCATGTGCGCCAGCACCGGCAACACCAGCGCCAGCGCCGCCGCCTACGCCGCCCGCTGCGGCCTCGAATGCTTCGTCCTCGTCCCCGGCGGCAAAGTCGCTGCCGGCAAAATGGCCCAGGCCATCGCCTACGGCGCCCGCATCATCGAAATCGATGGCAACTTCGACGACGCCCTCAACGCCGCCCGCGAGCTCACGCGCAAACACCCCGTCGCCCTCGTCAACTCGGTCAACCCCGATCGCATCCAGGGGCAGAAGACCGCCGCCTACGAAATCTGCGAATCCCTGGGCGATGCACCGGATATCCTGGCCATCCCCGTCGGCAACGCGGGCAATATCACCGCGTACTGGAAGGGCTTCGGCGAATGCGCCGAAAAGGGGCGGGCCACGCTCCACCCGCGCATGCTCGGGTTCCAGGCCGCGGGCGCGGCTCCCCTGGTCAGCGGATCCCCCGTCGCCGAGCCCAACACCGTCGCGACCGCCATCCGCATCGGCAACCCTGCGAGCTGGCAGGGCGCCATCGGCGCGCGCGATGAGAGCGGAGGCGCCATCCATGCCGTCACCGATGAAGAAATCCTGGAAGCGTACCGTCTCCTCGCCCGCCGGGAGGGCCTCTTCGTCGAGCCCGCCAGTGCTGCCTGTGTCGCCGGCCTGCTGAAGCTCGGCCGCACCGCGGCCGCGCGCGGCGGCCGCGCCGTCGCCATCCTCACCGGCAACGGCCTCAAAGATCCCGATACCGCCCACGCCCAATACCGGCCCGACATCACCAGGGCCCCGGCCACCGTCGAAGGCGTGGAACGCGCGCTGGGCTGGTAGGGCCCGCGGCTACTTCCGCCGTTGCTGCCCCGGGGCGCCGCTCCTGGCTTCCTGCCCCTGCGCCGCGGCCTTGCTCCCACCGGCCGCATCACCTTCTCCACCCGGCGCCTCATTGGTGCCGCTCCCGGCGGCCGTCTGCCCTTGGCTCCCCTGGCCCTGGCCCTCGCCCTCGCTTTGCTTCTCGTCCGCCTTGCCCGGAGGCCCGCCAAGCGGGTGTTGGGGGTGTTCGCTGCCCCTCCCGGTGCTTCCGCCGCCGCCCGGTGGGTCGGGCTGCTGCCCCTGCCCTGGAGTATCCCCCTGGCCAGGAGGATCGCCACCCTGCGCCGGGTTGCCCGGCGGATCGCCCGCAGGAGGATCACCGGCGTGCCCCTGTCCGGGTGGGTCAACTGCCGGGCCCTGCCCGGCCGGTGGATCGACCGGTGGCGTGCGCGCGGGCGGCACCTCCGCCGGTGGCACACCCGTTGGCTGGCCAGCGGGCACATCCGGCGGGGTTGTGATAACCCCGGTGGGAGTGCCGCTGCCCGCTGCCGGCGGCGCCGCGACGGGCGGCGCCCCCGCTGCCAGGCCTCCCGCACCGGAAGAGGGTGTGGAGCTCGTGCCGCCCGCTCTGTCGTCTGCAGAAACGCCAGCGACATGCGGAGCCCCACCGGGCCCTCCCGGCCCTTGATCACCGCTTCCGGCCGGGTGTCCATCGCTTGCATCCGGTGCCCCGTTCCCCGCGTCGCCCGCCGGTCCGTTCATCACCAGTAGCGGCGGGTCGCCTGCGCGCAAGAGGAAGGCCGTCCCCGCGTGGTGCACCACCGCTTCGCCTTCTATCGCCTCGATCGACGTGTACCACTGGTGGATGTTCACTTCGAGCACGCCCGGGCCGGTCAGGTGCGCCGCCCACCGTCCGCCGCGCACTTCCAGCAGCGGCTCGTTCGAAACAATGTGGTGGCGCCCGCTCTCCAGCAGCAGTGCCAGCCGATCCCCGGATGTCGCGAACCGGAAGGCAGCGCCGTGTTCAAGACCAACCCGCACGTTCTCTCCGACCGCCACCCACGATGGACCGGTCGCCGCGATCCGCTGTCCAGCGCCTGCCGAGGCTCCACTGGCCCCGTCGATGGTTACCGCACCCGAGGCCATCGCCACCAGTGTGTCGTTGCCCGCCGGTCCGCGCTGGTCGAGCACGTATCTCGTCCCCGCGAGCACGGCAGCGGCGATGCCAACTCCCACTGGAATCGTGATCCAGCGTTCCCGGGCTATCCCCGTCGGAGCCGGCCTTGCCTCGTCCTGCGCCCCGAGCTGCGAAAAGATGCGGAGCCGCAGCGCCTCCTTGCGCTCCGGCGTGAGCGCGTTCGGGGCGCTCGCGTACAGGGCGCGTTCGATTTCGCGGTATTCGAAGGTGCTGTCTGGCCTACGGCGTAGCATCGCCCATCACCTTCCGCATCTGGCGCAATGCACGCATCAGCTGTGCGCGCACCGCACCTTCGCGCTTGCCCAGGATCGCCGCGATTTCTTCGTGCGTCTTGTTGCTGAAGTATCGCAGCGCGACCACCTGCCGCTGTTCCTCCGTCAGGCTCTCCATGGCAATCCGGACCAGCCGGCGCGTCTCCACCGGGTCGGCCTCCGTTTCGGCCTGCCGATCGTCGGAGATGTCGAACTGTACCATTGGCAGCGTCCGCTGTGACGCCCGCCAGTAGTCCCGCACCTCGTTCCGCGCAATCGTGAAGATCCACCGCCGGAACGTGTTCGAACGCGGCCGGTACCCCCTGGCCGAACGCCACGCCTTCAGGAACACGTTGGCGACAAGGTCTTCTGCGACCGTCTCGTTCCGGCACTGGCCGCGAACGTACATATAAAGATCATCGACCAGCAGGTTATAGATCCGCTCGAACGCGGCACGATCGCCCTGGGCAGCGCGCGCCGCCAGCTCATCCAGCTCGAGAGCTTGCTGGCCTTCCCCATCCCGTAGCCGTGGCAGGGAAACCGAATCCTGCACCCTTTATGGCACTCCCCTCTGGCTGAGACACCCTGCACCCGCCATCTTCCCCCCGGCAGCCACTTCCCCGCCAGTGTCTCCGGCGGCGGGAACAGCGATCTTACCGTATTCTGACGAAGCGATGGCCGAACAGTATGCCGCCACGGACAAACGCACCGGACTCGAAGTGGCGGTGACCGGCGATTTCCCGCCCCACCACGACGATCGCATCCGCATCGCCCGCACCACAACCCTCTTCACGCGTCTGATGTCCACCATCCTCGCCACAGAAAACGAGACCGAACGGCGAGAGCGCTTCCTGGCTATCGAAACCCAGCTCGAACTGGCCGATGCCCTCATCCGCCAGGACATGGAAGAAGTCCAGCGGCTCATCCGCACAACGCTCGAACGCATGGGCATCACACCCGAACAGATGGACGAGATGGCGCGGAAGCTCCTCGAACAGCTCCGCGATGGCGGCGATGACCTCCAGTTCCCGCCGCCGCTGGGCCCGAACTAGGCCGCCGGTGCTTCCTTCCCCGCCTCGAATGCCCTGAGCATGCCGCTCCCCATCGCCTGCATGTCGGGCGCCGTGGAGCCCGGGTTGAGACCGGCCGCCACCTGCTGCCACAGGTCGATCACCGCCGCCAGCTGCTCCCGGTGAACCAGGGCATACGCAACGCCAACTTCCGTCAGCGCACGGCCCAGGCGCCTCTCCGAAACGTCTCCCTCGCGCGTTCCTGCCCAGGCGATCGCCGTCGCCATGTGGTCCCACGGCCACGCCAGGATGGTGTTGACGCGGTCCGCCAGCGAAGCCTTGAATCCGTCCGCCGTGCGGCGCGCCACCACCCCGGCTTCCCGCCGGTTGAGCACCGGCCCGGCGTCGCGGAACGCCTCGGGGCGCGCATACACCGCCCCGCAAAGCAGCAGCCCGGCATTGCTGCACACACGTTCCAGCCGCTGGAACGGGAGCTCCGAGGTTGGTTCCCCGCCCGCGAACTGGCGGATCAGCCACTCCCCAAACGTCGGGCGCTCCGGCTCGGCCGGCGATACGGGCTGCCTGCGGCGAAAGAACCTCACTTCCCCCATTTTCGTGCCTTCCCGCACCGCCGCCCATCGGGAAAACGGAGGAATCGGCGCACTCCCGCCCCGGGGAATAGCCCCGCGTCATGGGATTGTGTAAACTACGGCAACGGGCCCCCGGCAAACGGGGGCCCGGAGTTGTGTCTGCCATGCCTATCGTCGTCGTGGTCGGCGGGCAGTGGGGCGACGAGGGCAAGGGCCGCATCGTCGATCTGCTGGCCCGCAAAGCCAAGGTTGTCGCCCGTTACAGCGCCGGGAACAACGCCGGTCACACCATCGTGAATGACCGCGGCGAATTCAAGCTGCACCTCGTGCCCGCCGGCATCTTCTACCCCGAAAAGACCTGCGTCATCGGCAACGGCGTCGCCGTCGATCCGGAAGTCCTGCTCGGCGAAATCGAGGGACTCCAGGCCAAGGCCATCGATACCAGCCGCCTTGTCCTCAGCGACCGCGCCCAGGTCATCATGCCATGGCACCGGCTCCTCGATCAGCTCGATGAGGCCCTCCGCGGCGATGCCGCCATCGGCACCACCGGCAAGGGCGTCGGCCCCTGCTTCACCGATAAGGTGGCCCGCCGCGGAATCCGCGTCGCCGACCTTCTCCGCCCCGAGGACCTCGTCCCGCGCGTCCGCGCCGCGCTCGATTACCAGAACCGCGTCATCACCGGCGTGTACGGCGCCGAGCCGATAAACTTCGACGATTGCATGGAGAGGTACATCGAATTTGGCAAGCGGCTCGCGCCGTTCGTCGGCGATGTCCAGGAGATTGTGCTCGAGGCTCACCGCCGCGGCGAGTACGTCCTCCTCGAAGGCGCCCAGGGTTCGCTGCTCGACCTCGACCACGGCACCTACCCCTACGTCACCTCCAGCGTCCCCAGCAGCTCCAGCTCGGGCGCGGCGCTGGGCGTGGGTATCGGCCCCACCGATATCAGCCGTGTCGTTGGTGTCTTCAAGAGCTACTCCACCCGCGTCGGCAACGGCCCCTTCCCCACCGAGCTCTTCGATGGCGTGGCCGACCAGCTCCGCGACCACGGCAAGGAGTTCGGACGCGGCGAATACGGCACCACCACCGGCCGGCCCCGCCGTATCGGCTGGCTCGATGCCGTCGCCGCCCGCTACAGCGTCCGTTTCAACGGCCTCTCGGCCCTCGCGCTCACCCGGCTCGACGTGCTGGACAGCATGCCCACCATCAAAATCTGCACCGCCTACGAGCTCGATGGCCAGATCATCGATACGCTCCCGGCCCGCGAATCCGTACTCAACCGCGTTCGTCCCGTCTACGAGGAGCTGCCCGGCTGGCAGACTCCCACCGAGCACGTCCGCAGCTTCGACGACCTCCCGCCCCAGGCGCAGGCCTTTATCAAGCGCGTCGAGCAGCTCCTCGAATGCCCGGTCGACCTCATCTCCGTCGGCCCCTCGCGCGAACAGGCGATCATCGTCAACCCGATCTTCTAGCCTGGCCGGCAGTGCGGAACGGGCCCGGACCTCCATGGCCGGGCCCGGACCCTCTGCCGCCGGGACGCGCATCACGCCGCCTGCCGGTAGGATCGCCGCGTGACTGACGCACCCGGACTTGCCAGCGCGGCGGTCACCGAGATCACCCCCGAAGACGAAGCTCGCTACCGGCGCATCATCCTCGCAATCGCCTCCGGCGCGTTCCTCGCCAGCTTCGCGATGAACTTCTGGTGGCCCTTCCTCCCGCTCTTCCTCCGCCAGATCGGCGCCACCAGCGATGCCAACGCCCTCTTCTGGGTGGGCACCGCAACCACCGTCCAGGGCATGGCCCGCCTCGTGAGCGGCCCTGCCTGGGGCGTCATCTCCGATCGCTACGGGCGGAAGCTCATGCTCATCCGTGCGCTCTACGCGGCCACGCTCACAACCGCGATCGCTGCCGTGGCACACGCCCCGTGGGTCGTGGTGGTCGCACTCTCCATGCAGGGGCTCTTCTCCGGGTTCATCCCCGCTGCCATCGCCCTCACCAGCGTGAGTGTCCCGGATGCCCGCCTGAACCGCTCCCTTGGCGTCGTCACCGGCGGCCAGTACCTCGGGAGCACGCTCGGACCGGCTGCCGGCGCGCTCCTCGCCATCGGATTCGGCTACCGCGGCGCCATCGTCGCCAGCGCCGTGCTCCCCGCGCTCGCCGCGACGTGGATCATCTTCGCCGTGCCTCGCGACAGGATCGCCCCGCGGCTGCCCACCGCCCCTTCCACCCCTGCGAGGCGGCTGCGCCCGTCCTTCGGGTGGCTCAGCGGCTTCTCCACCGCCTTCTGGGTAGCCGTCGTCCTCTACTTCGGCCTGTTCGCTCTCAACCAGTTCGTCCGCGTCGCCACACCGGTCGCACTCGATGATATCGTAGGGGCCGACCGGGCCCGCGGCGTCTCGGGCATCGCCTTCTCCCTCGCTGGCGCCGCAGCCGTCGCAGGCGTGACCGTGGTGGCGCGCTGGATGAGTGGCCGGGCCTCGCTGCGCGAGACGGTCGTCGTGTTCACGCTGCTCTCGGCCGCCGCGATGCCCGCCCTTGCTGCCGGGCACAGCCCCTGGCTCTATGGCGCCGGCTTCCTGGTCTTCGCCCTGGTGAACGCGGCATCCATGCCGGCGATCAACACGCTCATCGCCGCAACGGTCGAACCCGCCCGCCGCGGAACCGCTTTCGGCCTCGCGAGCTCCGCCCAGGCCGTCGCGTTCATGGCTGGGCCCATGGGCGCCGCCGCGTTCGCGGCCATCTCGCTCCCCGCCGGCTTCCTCTTCTGCGCCGGGGCGTTCCTCGTCCTTACAGCCCTCGCTGCCCTCGGCATCCGCGAACGACCCCGAACGGGGCCCCGGCCGGACGCGACGACGCCGGAAGCGCTACCATGCCACCGCATTCCAAGAACGGAGGCTGAGCATGCGAACCTTCCGCGATGGCGACCTCGAAATCGTGATGGGCGGGCCCACCGGCTACGGCAATAACGTCTGGGTTGTAGTCGACCGCTCGACCGGCGAAGCGGCATTCATCGACGCGCCAGGCGACCCGGAGGCGAATATCGCGGCAGCCGAAGCGCTCGGGGTAAAGCCATCGAAGATCCTCCTCACCCACGGACACTTCGACCACACGCCCGCGATCGACGCGCTCAAGGAGAAGTACGGCGCGAAGCTGTACGCGGACCCGGGCGAGCCCGGCCTCAAGGACCGCCAGCTCGATGAGCCGCTCAAGGACGGCGACCTTATCCCCGTCGGCAACCTCCGCTTCCGGGTCCTGAGTGTCCCCGGCCACACGCCCGGCAGCATCACTTTCGTCTGCGGCAAGAGCGCGTTCGTTGGCGACACCCTCTTCCCCGGCGGGCCCGGGCGTTCGAAGGACAACGCGGCGCTGCAGCAGGAGATCCACTCGATTACGACGCGCCTGTACGAACTTCCCGACGACACGACGATCTACCCCGGGCACGGGGCCATCACGACCATCGGGGCGAGCAAGGCGGAGTACGCGGTGTTCGCCGCGAAGAAACACGCGCCCGACCTCTGCGGCGACGTGAACTGGCTCGAGTCCTGACTGTTGGCTGACAACGAAGGACCGCCGTCGAAGCGCGAGGCGTTCATCGCGGAGCCGCGGACGGCCGTGTTCTCGACCGTTGACGCGCGGGGGCGCAACCACGCCGTCCCGGTGTGGTACCTCTTGAAGGACGGCGAGTTCCGGGTAGTGACGGAGCGCGGGTCGCAGAAGCACAGGAACGCGGCACGGACGGGGCGGGCCGCACTGACGATCATGGATGGGCCGCGGTACGTGATGGCTGAAGGGCCGGTGCAGGTGGTGGACCCGCTCTCGTACGAGCAGCGCCTGGCGCTGCACACGCACTACCGGGGCGCCGAGGCTGCAGAGAAGTCGACCGCAGACGGGGCGCACGAGCGGATGGTGCTGCTGGTGCTGATGCCCGAGCGCTGGCTGGGGATGAGGTGACGGAGGCTGAGCGGTCCCGAGCCGGATGGTACGACATTGGCCCGCGCGGTGACATCTACAAACGCCCGCCGCCTATCGCCCCGGTGTGCCGGAGCGCAACCTCACTGTCAGTCAACCAAAGTCCGTGAAGGACTCCAGTATCGCCCAAGGACCAGTTCGGTTTTGGTCACCATCAGTGGCCTCACCTCCGTTCAGGAAACCGGCGAACATGGCGGGGCCGTGGGACACCAGGCACATTGACCGCCCACTTACCCAGGTGCAGAATGCCTCGCAGGTTGAGGCAGACACGCATTGGACGGCCAGGAGCAGGTCGCGCAGGACTTCCCCTGGCGCGGTCGCAGGAGGACCTGCCCCGGAATCGCCACCCCATCCAGCATCTCCAGGCCACGGCCGGCAACGGCGCTGTCTCTCGAATGCTGCAAAACGGCGACGGGAACCGCACCATCCAGCGATTCGCCTTTAGTAATCCCGATTGGAATTCGGCCACAGAGGTTACCCGTTCGAGTGACGGGGCGAGCGGTGTCGCTTTCTTCAAGGATGGCACCGACGCCCCCCTGGTGGTGAAGGCCGGGAAAGACCCCGTTCGCGAAACCAACCTGGCAACGCTGTTCTACAACAAGATGGGCCGAAAGCAGAAGTTCTCCGTACCGCCCACACGTCTTGCGAGCGACATCGAGCGGGTCCGGATAGCAAACGTCATGCAAAGCAAGGGGGCATGGAGCGAAGAAGAAAAGGCCCAGGACATCGAGAACTTCGGCCACAAGTCGCCGAATGTCTGGATCATGGGCATGGCCCGCGGCAAGGCCTTCGGCAGCAAGCGGAAGGGCGGCTCCTTCCAGGAGTCGCCCCTCGGTGGCGGCAATACCGCGGCGCTCCTGGAGGACCCCGACTACATCCGCCGGATGGGGTTCGTCACCTACTGCGACCTGTTCCTGGGTAACGGCGACCGCATCGACGCCGGAAACCTCGGGAACTGGATGACCGATACTTCTGGCGCGATTGCCCTCATCGATAACTTCGCCGGTTCGATGCAAAGGCTGACCCGCTCCGATCAGGAGAGCTGGGAGACCATCTTCATGAACGACCTGAAGCCGTCGGGTTTCGTCCGGAAGGGTGAAGCCGTCTTCCAGATTATCCGTGGCATGGTTGCCCCCGAGGTGAAGCAGGCGCTGGAGCGGAGCCTGACCATGAACCCCGCGGGCCGGCAGCAGTTCTTTGGAAAGCACTTTGCAAAGGGCATGGAAGAAGCGAAGAAGGTCGTCCTGGCGAAGCTTGCGCCAGCGTTCGGCAAGCGATCGCGGTCCCTGAAGAACGTGGTCGTCGAGGGAGAGGGCGGGCAGGAAGCCTGGAACATCCTGAAACGGCGCGTCCAACTGGTGAAGAACCTCAAGTAATCCCGCTCGTTCGCACTTCTCTTCCTTCGTCAACTGACAATCGTCAATCGGCGTCAGGTGAGACGTGGCCTTCGCTTCTCCCTTCAGGCTTCTCGCTTTACGCTCTCCGGCATGGGAAAGCTACAGGGCAAAACCGCGCTGATCTTCGGCGTCGCAAACGACCACTCGATCGCCTGGGGGATTGCGCAGGCGTTCCACCGCGAGGGCGCGAAGCTCGCGTTCTCCTATGCCATGCCGTCGCTCGAAAAGCGCGTCCGGCCGCTCGCCGAAAGTGTCGGCTCGGACTTCATCGAGCTCTGCGACGTCACCGATGACGCCCAGCTCGATGCGGTCTTCGCGAAGGCCAAATCGCAGCTGGGCACTATCGACATCCTGGTCCACGCGATTGCCTTCGCAAACCGGGAAGACCTGATGGGCCGCTTCGTCGACACCTCCCGCGAGGGTTTCTTGCTCGCCCACAACGTCTCGGTCTACTCGCTCGTCGCCCTCGCCAACCGGGCCCAGCAGCTCATGCCCAACGGCGGCAGCATCATCACGCTCACCTACTACGGCTCGCAGAAGGTGGCCCCCAAGTACAACGTCATGGGCGTGGCAAAAGCAGCCCTCGAAGCGACCACCCGCTACCTGGCGTGGGACCTTGGCACCCAGAACATCCGCGTCAACGCGATCAGCGCGGGGCCGATCCGGACGCTGGCGGCCAGCGGCATCTCCGGCTTCCGCGATTACCTGAAGCAGTTCGCGACGATTGCGCCCCTTCACCGCAACGTGACCATCGAACAGGTCGGGGAAGCCGCCGCCTTCCTGGCGAGCGACGGCGCAAGCGCCATCACCGGCGACATCCTCTACGTGGATAACGGCTTCAACATCATGGGCCTGGCCAACGAAGAGCGGGAGTAGGCGGCACCCCGCATCGTGACCAGCGACCCCTACCGCATCGTCCCCTACAGCCGCGAACGCCATGGCCACGGCCCGTGGCGCGTGGTCTCGACGGTCTTCGAAGAGTACGGGTTCCCCTTTCAGGAGAGCGACTACGACGCCGACCTCCTTCATCCCGAGGACCACTACGATGGCGTTCGCGGCTGGTTCTTCGTCGTCGAAGACACGGGCGCCCGCGTGGTTGGCTGTGCGGGCCTGACCGATGAAGGCGGCGGCGAGTTCGAGCTCCACCGCCTCTATGTCCTCGCGTCCGCCCGGGGTCACCGGCTCGGCGAACGGCTCACGCGGCTGGTGATCGACCTGGCCCGGGAGAAGGGAGCGCGGCGGCTCGTGCTCTTCAGCGACGTGCATTTCACGCACGCCCACGGCGTGTACCTGAAGTGCGGGTTCCGCAACGATCGCTTCCGCTATGCGCCCGACCCATGGCAGAGTCGTGAGTGGGGATTCGTGATGGAGTTCCCGGAAGGCGGGGGAGAGTAGATGGCACGACCACGGTGCGTGTGGTGCATGGAACCGCCCTACCAGGATGTCGCGGTGTTGAAGTGGCGCGGGGAAGAGCGCGAGCGGCTGACGATCCCGCTGTGCCGCAAGCACCTGGTCCGGCTCAAGGAAGCCGGTCAGGCTGGCCGCGAGCACAAGGGCTGGTTCTACAAGGACGGGTGGTGGTAGTGGCTGCAGCACCCCCCGCCGGTTACCGGAAGTAAGGCATGACCGTTTCGGCGAAGAGCTTCGCCGGCGTGATGGTCTCACGGCCGAAGAACTCCATCAGGAACATCGTGCAACCCAGGTCGATGTGCTTCTGGATCTGGGCGCGGACGGTCTCGGGGCCGCCGGCGATGGCGAGGGGGCCGGTGGGATCGCCCATGTGGCCGCCGAAGATTTTTTTCGCGGATTCGACCATGGGGCCAGCGCTCGCTTCATCCGGGGCGATGGTCACGAGGCACTGCTGGCTGATCACGATGTTGGCCGGGTCCCGCCCCACGGCCGCGCAATGCTGCTTCAGCACCTCCACCTTCTGGGGGAGCCGCGCCTGGTGGACGGCCATGTTGTTCCAGATCGCGGCGTGCTGGGCGGCGAGCTTCAGCGTGACCTTCTCTCCGGCCCCGCCGATGAGGATGGGCGGGGTGCGCACCGGCTTCGGTTCGCAAACGAGGTTGTGAGCCTGGACGTACTTGCCCTCGTAGGTGACTGAGGGCTCGCTCCACATGGCCTTCAACAGCTCCACGGTCTCGCGGAGCTGGCCGAGGCGCTGGCCGGTCGAAAGGAACGGCACGCCGAAGTCGGTGAACTCGCGCGGCATCCAGCCGGCGCCCAGGCCAGGGATGATCCGCCCCCCAGCGATGTTGTCGATCGTCGCGATGACCTTCCCTAGCTGAGCCGCGTTGCGCATCCCTGCCGGTGTCACCAGCGTGCCGATCTCGACCTTTCTGGTAATCGCCGCGACCGCCGAGACCAGCGACCACGCCTCCAGGATCGGGATCGAGGGCGATTGCGGGCCGTAGAGGTGGTCGCACACCCAGAGCGAGTCGTAGCCCATCGCCTCGAACTCCAGCGAGGCCGTCTTCGCCTCCTCCCATGTTCGCTTGATCTGCGGGATCGTGACCCCGAAGTGCACCTTCGCCATCGATCTGTCTCCCGATTGTGGTGTCTTGTGCGCGAACGATAGCCCTACACCGGCGCATTGTCAGGTCGCCCGTTCATCTCCGGGCTGTACGATTCGCCCATGACGATCTACCTGGTCCGCCACGGGCAGGCCCTCGCCGGCTCCGAAGACCTCGACCCCGGCCTGGCCGCGATCGGCCACCGCCAGGCCCTGAGCACCGCCGAATCGCTGCGCAGCCTCCGGGTCGCGCGCCTCGTGGTCTCGCCCCTGCGTCGCACGCGCGAAACCGCCGAGCCCCTCGCCCGCACCTTCGGCCTCACCGCCGAGATCCGGGAGGAAGTGGCGGAGGTGTTCGACCCCGGCATGCCGGCCGATCAGCGAGTGGCCATGATCGGCCCGCTCATGGCCGGCCGCTGGAGCGAGCAACCCGGGCATCTGCGCCGCTGGCGCCAGCGGGTGGTCGAAACGCTGATCGAGCTCGGCCTCGAGACGGCCTCCCGCGATGGCGACCTGGTCGTCGTCTCCCACTACATCGCGATCGGCGCCGCCATCGGCGCTGCGAGCGGCGATGATCGCGTGGTGCCCGCGCCCATGGCGAACTGTGCCATCACCACCATCGAGGCCGGGCACGGCGGACTCACGCTCCTCGAAGCCTGTTCCGTCGCCCATCTCCCGCCCGAGCTGGTCACGGGCGCCGGGCAGGCGCAGCCCGGGCGCCGCTGAGAATCGGGGCGCCGCCCGGCTGGCGCCCCGCCTTGGACGAGTCCGCCAACCCCGGCGGAAGGACCAATCGCACGTTTGCCCCGTGGCGACCGTGCCGGACCACGAGACTCTGCGCCTCGCTGGTTAACGAATCGAGAAGCTCCCGCTACCGGCCCTGGAACACCGGCGGCCGCTTTTCCATGAAGGCGCGCCGCGCCTCCTTACCGTCCTCGCTGGCGAAAGCCATGCGGATGCTTGCGAGTTCGAGCCGGCACTGGGCCTCCAGGTCTATCGGCGTCGTCGCCCTCACCAGCGTCCGCTTCGTGAGGCGCATGGTGATTGGCGAAACGACCGAGCACAGGTGCTGGCAATACTCGGCCAGGCGGGCATCCCACCTGTCGTCGTCGACCACCTCGCCCACAAGGCCCAGGCGGAGCGCTTCTTCAGCATCGACGGTCTTGCTCTCCAGGAGGAAGCGCATGGCCTGTTCGTAGCCAAGCGCCTGCGAAAGCGTGAAGGTCATCCCGCCATCGGGCGAGCCGCCGATGCGCGGGTAGCCCGCCAGGATGCGCGCGCTGCGCTTCATCAGCCGGATGTCCGTGCCCAGGGCGAGCGACAGTCCGGCGCCGACGGCGACGCCGTTGATGCCGCCGACGATCGGCTTTTCACAGCGCTGGCGAAGGGTGAGGAGGAACTGCGAGACCCAGCCGAGGTCGTCGAGTTGAGTGTTCTGGGGCGTCTTCGGGCTGTAATCGCCCGTGCCGCGCAGGTCGAGGCCCGAGCAGAAGGCGTCGCCGCTGCCGGTAAGGCAGATGAGCCAGACGTTGTCGTCGTCCATGGCGTCTTCGATGGCGCCAAGGACTCCCCAGGCGAGCTCCATGTTGACCGCGTTCTTCACGTCGGGGCGGTTCATGCGGATGGTGCGGACGTGGCCATCATCGGAAACGAGGACGACATCGGACATTGCTGGTACTCCGTGCGCAAGCGGCGCAGTGGGCGAGAGTATAGGGCAAGTTGCGAACAGCTACTCACTGACAGCAAGAACCCCCGGAGAGAACAACCCCCGGGGGTTCCTGGGAAAGAGGGACGGCACGCCCGGTTCAGGCGACGGCGCTGAGCGGCTTCGGCGGGATGTTCTCGTTCCCGCTGAACACGTTCGTCGGGTCGTAGCGCAGCTTCAGCTTTGCAAGCCGGTCGAACGTCTCGGCCGCATACGATTCGCGCACGCGCGCCTCGCCTTCGGCCTGGAGGAAGTTGGAGTAGGCGCCGCGCCGGCTTCCGCCGATGGCCTGCCAGAAGGCATCGACCCAGGCTTCGTTCTGGGCATCCTCCCCAGCGTCCTCCCAGTGGTCGATGATGGCCAGCATGAAGCGGGCATCGCGATGCGAGAAGGCTGTTGCCTCGCACGAAACCCGGTTCATCGCGCCGTTGCCGATCGGGCGAACCTGGAGGAAGCTCATGCTCGGCGGGGCGCTTTCCACGAACGCGAGCGTTGCATCGAGGATGTCATCGGTGATTTCGTTGTAGAAGCCCGAGCGCACCCGGGCGCGGGCCGGCGCCTCGGCGGGCTCGAGGTAGGCGTACAGGCCCGAGAGCGGCATCGGCCCGAGCGTATCGGCAATCGGTTCGGCAAGCGCGCGCAGCGGCGCCACGGCCTCGGGGCCCTTCTCCACATCGCCGCTGTAGGCGGTGAACACGATGAGTGAAAGCGTGCCGATCTTGTCCTCGGGGATGAAGGGCATGGGCGGCGCCTTGATCACCATCGAAATCGAGGTGAGTTCTTCCGGGGCCTCCAGCGAGAGCTTCGCGTACTCGCGGATCACATCCTTCGTGGCCGGGAGCACCAGCGCTCCGCCGTAGATCTGGGGCACATCGACCAGTTTGTACTGGAAGCCGGTGACCACCCCGAAGTTCCCGCCGCCGCCGCGCAGCGCCCAGAACAGCTCGGCGTTCTCAGTCTCCGTGGCCTGGATGATCTGTCCATCGGCCGTCACCATTTCGATGCCGAGGAGGTTGTCGATGGTCAGGCCGTGCTTGCGCACGAGGTAGCCGATGCCGCCGCCGAGCGTGATCCCGCCGAGACCGACCGAACCGGCGTCGCCGAAGGGGACCGCGAGCCCGTACGGCTCAACAGCGGCAAGGAATTCGCGGGCTACCGCGCCGGACTGCGCCCACGCTGTGCGATTCTCGGCGTCCACGCGGATGTTGTTCATGCGGCGCATGTCGATGACGAGGCCGCCGTTGTTCACGCTGTGGCCGCCGATGCTATGGCCCCCGCCCTTGACTGTCAGTGGCAGGCCAAAGCGCCGGGCGAAGGTGATGCTGCGGCTCACGTCGGCCGCGTCCTCGGCCCGCACGATGATGGCGGGCTTGCGGTTGTAGATGGTGTTCTTGGCCTCGCGGGCGGCCTCGTAGTCCGGGTCACCCGGGAGGACGACCTGGCCCTTGATGCGGAGACGGAACGCCGTCCACGCCTCCTGGCTGATCTGTGGCAGTGCAGTGGTGATTCCCACGCGTGTTGTTCTCCTCTACCTGTTTGGGCCTCTGTGGTGGCCCTTCCGCAAACGACCGTAGCGCCCGCCCCGGCGCCCACAGATCAGTCCAAAGGAGGAGGTGGAAGGCCCGGCGTGGAGTGGTTCACAGTACAACTACCCCGGGCCAGTGAGCGGCTTCGCACAGTCGCCGCTCAGGGCACCCGCGCGCCAGGCACCGCGTCGTAAGCGGGCAGATACGGCTTGATATCCAGTACCGGCGTCCCATCGATCGCGTCCAGCCCACGCACGCGCAGCACGCACCCGTCCCGTCCAATGAGCGCCACCGCCGAAACCCCCAGGTGGTTCGGCCGCAACTGGCTCCGCGTCGCGAAGATGCCGTACGCGCGTCCGCTTTCAAGTGTCAGCTGTTCCGGCTTCTCAGGGGCGGCTGCCGCCACATCCAGGTAGAAGACGACCAGGATGTGGCTGTACCGTTCGATTCCCTCAACCCGTACCGCGTGTTCCGGCAGCAGCTCGATGCCGCTCTCCACGCTCTCCCAGCCTTGCGGCCGCGGCTTCGTCACCGCGTTCCGCACATACCCGATCACGTCGAGGGTTACCTGCGCCGGCGGCTCCGGCCGCGCCCAGTCTTCCTTCTTCCTGCGCCCGAACACGGCGCTCAGCCGCCGCGCTGCGCCCGGAATACCCCGGGGTCGATGCCGAACCCGGAGGCGATGCGTTCCCCCATCTCCCCAAACCGCCGCCCCGCGGTAAGTCCTCCATCGACCACGATCGCCTGCCCTGTGACGTAACTGGCCTCGTCGCTGGCAAGCCAGAGCGCCGCGTTCGCGATGTCCTCCGGCACGCCCGTGCGCCCCATCGGCGGCCAGTCGGCGAAAGCGCTGTCGATGTTCTTCAGCGCCGCTTCGGCCGCCGCGCCCTGCATGCCGATCGCGCTCGTGAAAATGTTCGTCAGGATGAGCCCCGGGCAAATTGCGTTCACGCGGATGTTGAATTCGGCCAGTTCCACCGCCAGGCAGCGGCTGAAATGCGCGACCGCCGCCTTGGCCGCGCTGTACGTGAGCGGGCCAAAGCCGGACTGGAGGCCGGCGATGCTGGCGGTGTTGATGATCACCCCCCGGCGCGCAGGCTTCATCATCTTCGCCGCGTGTTTCGCCCCCAAAAACACCCCCCGCAGCAGCACATTCATGGTCTGGTCATATCCGGACATGTCCAGCTCGTCGATCGGACCCGAAACGCCGCCGAATCCGGCGTTATTGAACATCACGTCGAGCCGCCCCCAGCGGCTCATGGCGAGGTCGACCGCGGCGGCCACCTGGGCTTCGTCACCGACATCCGTGCGGAGAAAGGCCGCCCGGGGGCCCAGTTCCTCCGCCAGCTGTGCGCCCCGCCCTTCCTGGATGTCGGCGATGACGACGCGGGCGCCCTCCGCGGCGTACTTCCGCACCGTCCCCTCGCCAATCCCGCTGGCGCCCCCGGTGATGATCGCAACCTGGTCCTGAAGCCGAGCCATGTATCCACTCCCAAACGTGTGCCCGGAGTGTACGTGCCACCGGCCCCGGTGTCCCGGCCTTACTGGTTTCCCGGCATCCTGAACTGCGCCAGCCGCTGCTCGGCAGCCGCCTGCCGCTCCGACCACAATCGGCCCGTGGTGATGCCGCCGTCCACCACCAGCGCGTGGCCAGTCACGAAGCTCGCAGCGTCGCTGGCCAGCCATGCCGCCGCTTCCGCGATGTCTCGCGGCAATCCCGCCCGCTTAATCGGCTGGCCCTGCGCAAGACGCGCCTTCATCAACTCGACCGTCAGGTCCGCCTGCTCGGCACCGAGTCCCATCGCCTTGCCGAAAATCGGCGTCGCAATGCCGCCCGGGCAAATCGCGTTCACGCGCACGCCGCTCTCGCCAAGCTCGTTCGCCACCGACTTCGTGAGGTGGATAACCGCGGCCTTGGCCGCACTGTAGACGTGCGGCCCGAAGCCGATGCCAACTCCGGCAACACTGGCGGTGCTGATGATGCAGCCGTTGCCCTGGGCCTTCATTACAGGCGCCGCGTGCTTCATCCCCAGCACGACACCCCGCAGCAGCACGCCCATGGTCCGGTCGTACTCCTCCATGTCCGTCGACTCGATGGGCCCCGCCACACCCCCGATACCCGCGTTGTTGAACATCACGTCCAGCTGTCCCCACTTCGCCACCGCCTGTGCGATGGCTCCGCGCACATCGTCTTCGCGGGCCACATCTGTGTGGCAGTAGCTTGTGGCCGGGCCCAGCTCCTCGGCCAGCTTCTCGCCGCGTGCGTCCTGGATATCTGCGATCAGCACCCGCGCGCCTTCCGCGGCGAACAGGCGCACCGTGCCCTCGCCAATCCCGCTGGCGCCGCCCGTGACCACCGCAACCTTGCCTTCAAGCCGTCCCATGGGCCCCCCCGATTTCGCGGAGTCTACCGGATCGCCCGGAACGCGGCTCGCAGCCGGTGGTACCATCGCCCTTGCATGGGCTATATCGATGCGCACACCCACATCTTCGCGCCCGCCCAGGTGGCGGCCCGAAGCGAGATCGTGACCCGCGACCCAACCTTTCGCGAAATGTACGCCGCGCCGGAAGCAAAGATGGCCACGCTCCCCGGCCTCCTTGCGGCGATGGATCGAGCGCAGATCGCCGGGGCCGTCGCCGCCGGGTTTGCCTTTGCCGCCGCGCAAGACATCGAGCAACAGAACGCGTGCCTGGCCGATGCCCTCCGCTGCGCCGAAGGCAGGCTGGCCGTCCTCGCGGCCGTCAATCCTGCCCTCCCCGGGTGGGAGGCGGAAGCGCATCGTGCGCTCGACTGCGGCGCGGTGGGCTTCGGAGAGCTTCGCCCGCACAGCCAGGGCTGGGACCCCCTCGGTCCCGCCGCGCGCCAGCTCTGCGGGCTCGCCGGCGATGCCGGCGCCATCCTCCTCTGGCACGTCAGCGAACCGGTCGGACACGCCTACCCCGGCAAGGCCGGTGGCATATCGCCCGTCGAGCTGTGCCACCTCGCGGCCGGCTTTCCCAACGTCCGCATGGTGGCTGCCCACCTGGGCGGCGGCCTCTCGTTCTACCTCCAAATGCCCGAGGTGAGGGCCGCCATAGAAAACGTCTATTTCGACACCGCAGCGGCCGCGCTGCTGTATGATGATATGAGCATCGCGCGCCTTGTGGACCTCGCCGGTCCCCGACGCGTGATCTTCGGCTCTGATTACCCACTGCTTTCGCCCCGGCGCCAGATCCAACGCCTCCTCGGGCAACTCCCCGGCGACGTGGCGAAGCAAGTGTGTGGCGGCAACGCCGAGAGACTCTTTCGGATTACGACAACCCATGACTGAGAACGCTCAGGACCACGTCCGCCTCTTCGTGGCCTGCGAAGTGCCAGATGATGTGAAAGATGCCATCGGCGAGACGATCGAGGGCCTCCGCAAGAAGAGCGGCCCCGCCGTCCGCTGGATCAAGCCCGAGGGTGTCCACGTCACCCTCAAGTTCCTCGGCGAAGTCCCGGTGAAAAAGCTCCCGGCCATCAAGCTCGCCATCCAGGAAGCGGTCGTCGGCCATTCCCCCTTCGAGCTGGAGTTCTCCAACATCGGCACCTTCGGTGGCCGCGAAGGCCTCCGCATCATGTGGGTCGGCATCGCCGGCGATGTCCTCCGCCTCGAAGCGCTCGTAAGGGCTGTAAACGCCGCCCTCGCCGTCGTCGGCTTCGAACCCGAGCGGCGTCCCTTCCGGCCCCACCTCACCCTCGGCCGCGTGCGCGACGAGGTCGGCACGCGTCAGCGCGCCGAGATCGAGGTCGCCGTCGGCAAGACCGAGGTGCCCCCGGTAAGCTGGCGCACCTCACAGGTGTCGCTCATGCGCAGCAGGCTCGGCCCCGGCGGCGCCACCTACGAAGTCCTCGCCACCTTCCCCCTGCGCGTCATCCAGCCCCCGGTCTGAGGCTCACGCCACCGCCCGTGTCCCCCCCGGTGCTGCTCCCAGGCCCCCATTGGAGCGATGGCAGCTTTGCCGTCGCCACGGCGCCGATCACCAGGGCCCACAGCGGCGCCCCCATCCCCGCGATGGAGAGGTCCGAAGCGGCCACCACGAACGCCACGAACGCCGGGAACGCCATCGGCCCGTTCAGCGCCGACCGCAGGCTATCGAACACCGCCGCAAGCAGGATGATGCCCACCGTCGCCGCGATGAAGCCCATCGGCAAGGCCCCCACGAACGAGGCAACCGTCACCGCCCCCGCTGCGATCGCCAGGCACCCGATGCTTGCGACGACCGCGGCCTGCCACCGGCTCGCCTTCGGTCCCGAGCTCTCACCCGCCAGCACGAACAGCGGCGTCGTCTGCATCCCGCTCGGCGGGGCGCCCACGCTCGCGTGCACGAGCGAAACACCACCCATCACCGCCGTCATCAGCCGGAACGGTGGCTCGTAGCCGGCCGCGCGTAACCCGCCGAAGCCCTGCATGTTCTGGAGACCCACGGCCAACAGCAACAGCGGGAGCCCGACCGCGACAATCGCCGAGAGGTCGAACACCGGCCGGACGAGCTCCACCGCCGGGATGCCCGCATCGAGTGCAGCCGGCCTGAACTCGCCCTGGGCGATGAGCGCCAGCAGCCCCAGCATGCACCCGGCGGCCACCGGCGGGAGAAACCGGTTCGGCCGCTTCCGGGCCACGAAGAATCCCAGCGTGAGCGCACCGGCCGCCAGCGGTTCCGCCTGGATTCCCCCGACCCCCGCCGTGCAAAAGTGGAGCGAGCTGCCGGCGAACACCGCCAGGACCACCGGGACCGGCAGTGCCCGCGCCAGCCGCTCCGCCAGGCCGGTCGCAGCAAGCACCACCATCGCCACCCCGGCGAACAGTGTTGCGCCGGCGAAGTGACCCACGCCGTACTGCGAAGCCATCGCGGCCATGTACACCAGTCCGGGCCCTGACCAGCCGATTGCCAGCGGCTGCCGGTACCGGACCGAGAGCGCAATCGTCACCGCGCCAGCGGTAAGAAACGCGACGAAGAAGCCGGAAGTCAGCTGGGCAGGCGTGCTGAATACCCGGGCCGTGGCAAGGTAGAGCGGCACGGGACCGAACAGGTACATCAGCATCACGGTGACGCCGGACGTCACCGCCGCGCCGGGCAGCCGGGACGCCGCGAAGGTTAGGCGGCGGGAGTCTGCGGTGGGGCTCGCGATCATTGCGGGCGCTCCTCAGTTGCTCATCCCACCGTAGGGCAGCTGCAGCTTCGAACCCTGGAGAAACCATGGAGAACGCCTCCGCAACTGGCCGGGAGTGTGGGACTCCTCACGCAATCCGGGCCAGCGGTCGTGAGGGGGCGCACTCGGCTATAGTTGAAAC
This sequence comes from uncultured Anaerolineaceae bacterium, assembly GCA_964648195.1. Taxonomy (GTDB): domain Bacteria; phylum Chloroflexota; class Dehalococcoidia; order Tepidiformales; family Tepidiformaceae; genus Amarobacter. The sequence continues at coordinate 125,691 of CAZYLL010000003.1, forward strand.
CACCTAACCCGGCCCCCGCGCGGGGCTACGACCGGTGATTCGATGAGCAAGAAGGACAAGGCCAGGAAACTGAAGAAAAAAGCTCCCGAAGGCGCCGTTTCCGAAAAAGGTCCGCGCCCGCAGACCACCCCGCCGCTTGGTTCCGCCCGGGCCGAGGATCTGCCCCCCATCGAGGGCCCTGCCCGGGCGATGGTCATCATGGCACACCCGGACGATGCCGAGTTCATGTGCGCTGGCACGGTGGCAAAGTGGTGCGCCGAGGGCTGGGACGTCTACTACGTGCTCGTCACCGGTGGCGACAAGGGCACGCACGATGACTCGATGCACCCGGAAAAGCTGGCCGCCATCCGGGAGGAAGAACAGCGCGCCGCCTGCCGCCTGCTCGGCGTCAAGGAATGCATCTTCCTCGGCTACCCCGATGGGTTCACCAGCGAGAGCGCCGAGCTGCGCGGCCAGATTGTCCGGCTGCTCCGCATGTACCGCCCGGATGTCGTCATCACCTGGGACGCCTTCCGCGGCACCTTCAACCATCGCGACCACCGCAACGTTGGCCAGGCCACCATGGACGCGATCTACCCCATCGTCCGTGACCGCCTCTTTTACCAGCACCACGAAGACGACGGCCTCGATTCCCACCAGGTGAACGAAGTCCTCCTCGGCGGCGCCGCCAACCCCGATTATGCAGTCGACATAACAGACTACTGGGAAAAGAAGGTCGACGCGATCCTCTGCCACACCAGCCAGATCGGCGGCCGCACCCGCGAGGACTTCATGAGAGACCGCGCCGAGCGCGAGAAACGCGAGCCTGGCCGGCCGATCGAGGAGCGCTTCCGCCGCTGGAGCATCCGCCGGCCCGCACGCCAGCAGCAGTCTGACGCCAGGAAAGAAGCCGGCACTCCCCCTGCTGAACCCCGCCCAAAGCCTCAACACGCCGCGTAGATCGCGCCACGCCCCTCACCCGTAGACCGGCTTACCGGCAGTTCCCCGGCCCCGGTCGCACTTCAGAAGCCCCCTCCGTTCGACGAACATCAACCTGAGAGGACGGAGGCAACGAAGGTGCGCCACCCCCTGCAACATGTGGCCGTGGGTATCCTTGTAGCTGCGCCCGCCATCGTGTTCGGCATGGTGCAGGCCATCGACGGCTGGGACCCCGCCGTCATGCAGCCCACCGGCCACTTCTACGTGGTCTCGGCCGCTGCCCTCCTCTCAGCCGTCATCGGGACGGCGCTGGCGCTCTCGGTCGAAAGCGTGCGCACCACGCGCACCGTCTACCTCGCCCTCGGGTTCATCGCTGTTGCCCTGATCTTCGCCACCCATGGACTCGGTACCCCCGGCTTCATTGTGCCTGCGCACGACTACCCCTACGCCGTGGTGATTTCGGCGGGGCTGAGCCAGTTCGTGGGCGCCTTCTTCATCGCGATGAGCGTGCTCCCCCGCGATTGGCCCGGCTCGCGTTTCGTCCGCGACCACCCGGCCGGCATCCTCGCAGCGGCGCTCGTCTTGCTCGGGGCGTATCTCGCCTCCATGCTCTGGCGTCCCGAATTCTGGGACTTCATCCCGCGCTCCCGGCCCTGGGATACCGCCCTCGCCTTCTCGACCATCGCCCTCCTCTCCTTCGCCGCCTGGCGCTACTACCGGGCCTGGCGGCTCACCGAGCTTCCCGGCCAGCTGGCCATGGTCTGTGCCCTCGGCTTCCTCGCCGATGCCCAGCTCTCGATGTATTACGGCGAGCTCTGGCACCTCAGCTGGTGGCTCTACCAAGGCCTGCTCCTGGTCGCCTTCTGCACCCTCATCGCAGGCTGGGCCGTAGAGGCGCTCCGGGCCAGGTCGCTCATCGTGTTCTCGCGCGCGATCGAGCTTCGCGACTCGCTCGACCACGTCCACTCGACCGCAGCCCACGAGCTCGAAGCCCTCGAGGCGGCCGTCGAAGCCAAGGACAGCTACACCCGCCACCACATGGGCCGGGTCGCCGAGTACGCCGAAGCCATCGCCCGCGAACTGGGTCTCCCGGAGGACGAAGTCGACGTGGCTGTCGCTGCGGGCCGCATCCACGACGTGGGCAAGATCACCGTGCCCGATGCTGTGCTGCTCAAGCCCGGCAGGCTCACGCCGGCGGAATTCGAGACCATGAAGCACCACGCCGCTCGCGGCGAGCACATCGCCCGGAGCACCCGCGTCCTCCAGCATGTCGCCACCGCCATCCGCGCTCACCACGAGCGCTGGGCGGGTGGCGGCTACCCCGACGGCCTCCGCGGCGAGGCGATACCGCTCGCCGCCCGCATCGTCGCCGTAGCCGATACCTTCGATGCACTCACGTCCACGCGGGTCTACCGCCCGCTGCGGCCCTGGGCTGAAGCCGTGGCCGAAATCCGGCGTGCCGCGGGCACCCAGCTCGACCCCGCCTGCGTCGCGGCCTTCATCCGCTCGCTGGAAAAGACCGGGCAGCTCGAAACGCGGCTCGACGCGGCGGCCTGATCCCCCCTACTCCGCCCGGATGTCCTGGATGTGCGCGTGGTCGTTGAAGCCTGTGAGCGTGACGCGCCCCCGCCGCCCGAATTGCAGCCGCGTGATCGAGGTATTCGCCACGGCGAACGACCACGTCGATTCCCGTGGCATCCCCAGGAGCTCGGCCAGCATGGCCATGATGGCATTCCCGTGCGAGACCACCAGCACCTGGCCGTCCTGGTGCGCCTCGACCACCCGCCGGATGGCCGCCGCTGTCCGCTCCCGCACCTGCTCGATCGTCTCGCCGCCCGGCGCGCCCGGCAGCTTCATGGTGAAGAAGTCGCGCAGCAGCCCGGCGTCCCGCTCTCCGATCTCTTTCGCCTGCAACCCTTCCCACTCGCCGTAGTGCATCTCCCGGAGGTCCCGGTCGAGCGCAGGCTCCAGCGGCGCAGCATGGTGCTCCACCGCATACCGGGCCGTTCGCAGCGCTCGCGACAGGTCCGACGAGTATGCCGCATCGAAGTGCTGGCCCTTGAGCCGGCGCCCCAGCGCCTGGGCCTGGAGCACGCCCCTTGGGGTCAGCTCGGTTTCCGAATGCCCGCAGAACCGGCCCTCGATGTTGCCGTAGGTCTCGGCGTGCCGCACGACAATCACTTCAGTGGCCATGGCCCGAGTCTACCGGCTGGCTGGCTAACGGTGATGCGGGCGTCCAGGCGGCGGGCATCGGCACGGCCCATGGTTCCAACTCGACACCGGCGCCGTTCGCTACGAACGAAACCAGGTGATAGAAGCCCGCGACTTCGAAGAGCTCGAGCAGCTGCGCTTCGTTCCACGCCGCACGGAGGAGTCCCATCAGTTCCGGCGAGACGCGTGCACGATCATGGAGTTCGTCGGCCAGGCGGATCACCAGCCGGTCTGTCCCGGAAAACATTTCCGCGGAACCGGCGGCCGTATTGCGCACGTCGTCGGGAGTGAGCATCGCCGCCTTCGCGTACACCCGCGCGTGGACGCCCCACTCGTACGCGCACTGGCATAGTGCCGTAGTGCGCAGGATCATCAGTTCGCGGTCCCGCACGGGGAGCGTACCCCGCGAGAGGTTGTGGCTGCCGAGCGCCTCGAACCCGCGGGCGAGGCCCGGGTTCTTCACCAGCGTCCGGAACAGGCGCAGCGGTTCCCGTTCGGGGGTGCCCATCAGGCGTTCCAGCTGCTCGGTCACTGCGGGGGCATAGGGTGGTTCTAGGGGCGCGATGTGTGGCATGGGGTGTCTTCCTTTGGTACGATTTTCGAAGTGCTACCAAAACCGTAGCAGCTTCGAATTCCGTAGCGCAAGGGATTCCGGCATGACCGCACCACGCCCCGGGAAGCCCGTTCGCGGTTCGCGGACCGGACGGCCAATCATGGCCCTGCTCGACCTGCTGGGCCGGCGCTGGCAACTGCGCATCCTTTGGGAACTGCGCGAGGGCCCGCTCGGCTTTCGGGCGCTCCAGCAGCGCTGCGATGGCATGTCGCCGAGCGTGCTCAGCGAACGTCTCGCCGAGCTCGTTTCCGCGGGGATCGCCGGGCAGCGGAGCCAAGGCACTTACGAACTGACCCCGGCAGGCAGCGATCTCCTCGCGGCAATTGAGCCGCTCAACGCGTGGGCCGCCAGGTGGGCGCTGGCCACCGCGCCGCCGGCGCGGGAGCAGGACTACCCGTCGAACTGCGCGTAGTCCTCCTGCTCCAGGTCATCGCCGGGCTGGCGGTCTGGCTGGGCGAGGGCGGGCGTCTCGTTCTTCCGGGGCGGTGTCTTGCCGGCCGGGCTGCTCGTGGCTTTCGCGCTGGTGGGCGTGGCTTTTCGAGTGGTTGCCATGGGGAGCCTCCTCTTCGACAGCTGACTGCATGGTACTCCCCGGGGCAAGCGTCCGGTGCGCACCAACGGCGAATGCTCAATAATCCCGCAATGGCATTCCTCCAGTTTCCCGATGGCTTCCAGTGGGGCGTCGCGACCGCCTCCTACCAGATCGAAGGCGCAGTCCAGGAAGACGACCGCGGCGTCTCCATCTGGGACACCTTCGTCCGCCAGCCCGGCCGCGTCCAGGGCGGCGATACCGGCGACATCGCCTGCGACCACTACCACCGCTACCCCGAAGATATCGCCCTTATGGCGGACCTCGGCATCCAGACCTACCGCTTCTCCATCGCCTGGCCGCGGATTTTCCCTTTCGGCCGGGGCGCGGTGAACGAGAAGGGCCTCGCGTTCTATGACCGCCTCATCGATGCTCTCCTCGAACGAGGCATTCAGCCAGCCGTCACCCTCTACCACTGGGACCTCCCCCAGTCGCTCCAGGACCTCGGCGGCTGGGCCAACCGCGGCATCGTCGATGCCTTCGCCGAGTACGCCCGCGTCTGCTTCGACCGCTTCGGCGACCGCGTCAGCCGCTGGATCACCCTCAACGAGCCCATCGTCTTTACCGAGATGGGCCACCGCACCGGCGTCATGGCGCCCGGCATCCGCGACCTCTCGATCTATGCGAAGACGGTCCACCACGCCCTCCTCGCCCACGGCAAGGCCGTCCAGGTCTTCCGCGCCGGCGGCTATATGGGCGAGATCGGCATCACCAACGCGAACACGAGCTACGAGCCCGCCGACAAGACCCCGGAGACCGCCCGGGCCGTCGAACTCGCCCGCGATTTCGACACGCGCCTCTTCCACGGCCCGGTCTTCGGCAAGGGCTACCCGGCCTCGGTCGTCCGCTACTTCGAATCGAAGGACGCACCTTTCCCGGTCTTCCCGGGCGACATGGAGACCATCGCCGCCCCGACGGACTTCCTGGGCACGAACCTCTACTCGCGCCAGCTCATCGAGGCCGACCCCGGCCGCGGCGTCGGCTACCGCCGGGCCATGCCCCGTCTCCCGCTCCTCCCCATGGGCTACGAAGCGGCGCCCCACTCGCTCGGCGACTTCGTCCGCTTCGTCTCCAAGGAGTATGGCTACCCGAAGATCTACATCACCGAGAACGGCGTCTGCGACAACACCGAGCCCGGCCCGGACGGGACGATCGACGACCACGTCCGCATCGAACTGCTGACCGGCTTCCTCGCCGGCCTCCACGGCGCCATCCAGGCCGGCTGCGACGTCCGCGCCTATTACCAGTGGTCGCTCATGGACAATTTCGAGTGGGCCTTCGGCTATAGCAAGCGTTTCGGCATCGTCCACACCGACTTCCAGACCCTGAAGCGCACCCCGAAGCGCAGCGCCGCCTTCTACGCCGAGGTGATCCAACGGAATGGTCTGGAGGCGTAGACGGCCAATAGGCGTTGGCCGTTGGCGCCGCCGGGCTTTCCGAACCGCGACCGGCAGGAAGCGGCACTCCACTCGTACCCCGTCGGTCGCGCGGCAGCCTGCCGCCGTCGCAGCACGCTGCCGCGCATCGCGCCTCGTAAGCCGCGGTGCCGCTTCCTGCCGGTCGCGGTTCGGAAGTGACTTCGCAGTGCACACTTCGTCGTTCATTTGTCGCAGGGCCCGGCGATTGGCTGGCGAGGGTGGGGAGTCGAGGACGCGTCTTTCCCTCACGGTCGGGGCTCGCCGGTGCGGATCAGCCAGGCGGGGCGTCGTTCGGGCGACGGACGTCCCAGCGCGCCATCCCTGGCGCGCCCCGGATGCTGGGGGTGGGTGGGCCACTTCTCCCTTCTCCCTTCTCCCTCCTCCCCGGAACCTTCCGGTTGACACGATCGTTTAGGGTGGAAGAGGAGCGGAAGGTGGTAGCGGATGCTGCGCGGCTGGCTGACCCTGGTGATCCTTGGCGGAGCGCTCTTCGCGGCCTGCTCGGATGGTGAACCGGTACAGCTCACACCGGCCGCGACGGCTTCGGTAACCGCCTCGTCCACACCGGCTCCGCCCCGCCTGAACAGCTGCCCGGACGACGCGGGCGAGGCCATCTGCGCCTTCGCTGCTGCGGCACAAGGCTGGCTCCAGGCGGGCGAGGTCGACCGCCTCATCGGCGGCGGCACATTTGCCACTGACCAGGCGCGAGCGGACATCAGGCAGCTCATCGAGAAGGCGCTCCCCGCGAGTGACGGGACCCCGCGCAAACTGCGGAGCATCGGCTGTCCCTACGTGCCGGGCCAGCCACCGTACCCGGATTGCTCCGAACGGTTCGCACTCGTCTTCTCGACCATCGATTTGGAGGGAGCTGGCCACGACCCGTCGGGGATGCTCACGTTTGCCTACAACCAGACGCCAGACGGCCCTCAACTCACCGGTTACGGCATCCCGGCGATCGGGCATCAGCTCGCGCTCCTTGCCGGCCCCCTGACAGGCGGCGATATCCTCCCTGGCTCCCCCGAAAACGGCCTGGGGTTCCGCATCTACCCCGTTGAGGTGCTGGCGCCTGGCCAGTCGCCTGCCCCCACCCCGGGTGCGGTCGAGCAAATCGGCGGTGTGGCCGTCCGCGAGCTCACCATCGGCCCCGAAACCTCCCTGCCCAGCGACCTGGCCGTCTACATCGCCCCAGCTCCCTGGGCGGCCGACAGCTTCCCCGTCCTCCTCTGGCGTGTGTACCGCGGCCACGACGGCACAATCCGTCGCTACGACCTCTTTGCGAACGCGAAGGCCCAGTTCGGCCCGTTGGCAATCGTGGGCTGGAGCGCCAGCGAGCGCTTCCGCGAGATCGTGATTGTCGCCTGCCAGGAAGGACGGTGCCGCCAGGTGAGCCTGGGGGGCTGGCAAGGCACGTTCGATGTCTACCGCTCGACTGATGGCGGGATCACCTGGTCTGCCTTCGGCCAGGTCTCCGCGATGACCTTCCCCCGGGCGGTCACACCCTCCGGGACGATCATTGCGGAGTGGCTGGGCCGCGACGCGAACGAGCGCCCCGAGTACCGCTTCTTCCTGCACCCTTCTGGCGAAGCCGTCGCGCCACCAGGGCCTAACACCGAGCCGCGCGTCGTGCCCGGGCTCGGACTTACCTGGGAGCCCACGTACGCGGACCCCAAGTTCGGCGCCAAACCGGTGTACGACTCGTCCGGCGCCGTCATCGCGAACGCGCAACCCATCACGAACCTCGAAGCTCGCCTCGCGGCCCGCACCGCCGACGGTTCGCTGTACGGCGTCTGGAACTACGTGCCCGACCGCCCCGCAGACCCCCACCCGCGCACAGCCTACCTGGGCCAGGTCGATGCCTCGGGCGGGCCTGTCGCCCTGTTTACGCCCCAAAGGGTCGCCACCTGGAATGGTCCGTACTTGGCCGGGAACGGCCTCCTGCTCGCAAACGTCGAGCTGCCGGTCCAGCCCGGGAGCGCGGCGCCGTTCGATGTCCCGGCCGCCCTGATCGACCTCGTAACCGGCCGCATCCAGCCGCTGCGCGAACTTGGCGAGGGGCTGGATGTGGGCCAGCAGCCTCTGGTCCGCGGCGCAGTCCTGGGGCGCGTCGCCCGGATTGCGGCGGGGAGCGACTGCCTGCACGTCCGCGAGTCCCCCTCTGCCTCAGCGACCAGCCTGGGCTGCTATCGCGACGGGGTCCTCCTCTTCGAACGCGGCGAAACGCGGATCGCAGACGGTGCCACTTGGGTTTCCGTCACCACCCCCGATGACAAGGACGGCTGGGCCAGCGCGGGGTTCCTGCAACGGCGCCCGGGGTAGTAGCCCCCACCCCCTGCCCCCTCCCCCGCGGCTTCGGGCGAGGGGGTGGCGCGCCGGGATGCACGTGCTGCGTGATGACGCTGCGCCATGACGCTGGGGGCTGCCGCGAGGACGTGGTCGCTTTGGCATTAGCCGCTCCTTTGCCGGTCGTGGTTCCAGGGCGGGTGTCGTGTGGGCTGCCGCGGGCGGTGTGGGTGGGAGTCGAGTGCCGCTTCCTGTCAGTCGCGGTCCCCGTCTCCAGTGGAATCCTCCTCCCTCTTCCCTCCTCCCTCCTCCCTTCTCCCTCCTCCCTTCTCCCTTCTCCCCCACCCCTCGTATAGTCCGGCACCATGAGCGCCTTCGCTGGTACCCGCATCATCGATTTCTCCTCCGGCATTGGCGGGCCCATGGCCACCATGCTCCTTGCCGACCTCGGCGCCGAGGTCATCAAGGTCGAGCCACCGGGCGGCGATCGGATGAAGGATCACCCCGGCTACCTTTGCTGGAACCGCAACAAACAGGTCGTCACCCTGGATGTTCACCGGTTTGAAGGCCTGCGCGACGCCCGCTCGCTCCTTGCCACAGCCGATGCCGCCGTGTTCGACTGGCATCCGGGGGAGTTGGAGCGGAGCGGCCTCGACACCGTCAGCCTGCATGCAGCGAACCCCGCCTTGCTGCACGCGTGGTTTCCGCCCTTCTCCCCCGTTGGCCGCTGGAGCCAGCTCCCACCCGATGACGGGCTGCTGACAGCGATCGGAGGCTCCGCCGCGCTCCAGTACTCCTACGAAGACCGGCCCACGTACCTGGTGACGCCCCAGGTGAGTTACGCGCAGGGGATGCTCGGCGCGGGGGTACTGGCCTCGGCCCTGCTCGAACGGCACCGCACCGGCCTGGGACAGGCCATCATCGTCAGCGGACTCCACGCGAGCGCAGCGGTCCAGAGCGGCGGCACCATCCGCACGACCGAGATGTTTCGCCTGGGCGGCCGCGGCAGCCGGGGTGGCGTGCCGAACTACCGTCTTTACGAATGCGCCGGTGGTGGCTGGTTCTTCCTGGGCACGCTCACACCCCAGTTCTTCTTGAAGGCTCTCGAGGCGACCGATCTGCTCCACTTGATGGCGCTCGAAGGCGTCGAGGGCGAGTTCACCAACCTGCTCAAGCCCGGCATCAACCAGCAGGTTATCGCCGCCCTCGACGAGCGCTTCAAGGAGAAGCCTCGCGACGAATGGCTGAAGATCCTCCGCGACGCAGGTGTGCCCTGTGGCCCGGTCGGCACCGCCGAGGAGTGGTTCAACAGCGAGACCGTGAGAGCCAACGAGATGCGGCTCGAATTCGAGCACCCACGTCTCGGCAGCGTCGTCATGCCCGGTGTGCCCGTAAAGCTCCAGTCCACCCCGGGCAGCGTCCGCCACCTGCCGGATCGGACATCATTCGAGTCATTGCCCGCGCACACGCCTTCGCTGCCGGCTCCGGCGCACCAGCCAGCGGCTTCGGGAGCGGGCCCCCTGGCTGGCGTCCGCGTGCTCGACCTCGGTGCCTTCATCGCCGGCACCTTCGCGCCGGCCATCCTCGCGAACTGGGGCGCCGATGTCATCAAGGTCGAACCGCCCGAGGGCGACCCATTCCGCACCTACGGGCTCGGCTTCGTGGGCTACAACCGTGGAAAGCGCGGGCTGGCTATCGACCTGAAGGACCCGGCGGGCCGCGAACTCCTGCTCGACCTGGTGCGCGTGTCCGATGTCATCCTCGACAACTACCGGGTCGGCGTGCGCGAACGGCTGGGGATCGACTACCAGACGCTCAAGGCGATCAACCCGCGCATCATTAGCTGCTCAGTCACGGGCTACGGCCGCTCGGGGCCGTTGGCGGGCGACCCGGGGTTCGACCCGCTGGTGCAGGCCCGGAGCGGCCTGATGGCCATCCAGGGCGGCGACGACGAACCGGTCTTCTACCAGATCCCGGTGAACGACACTGCGAGCGCGATGATGGCGGCCTTCGGCGTCGTCGCCGCGCTCCACGCGCGCGAGCTGAACGGCGAAGGGCAGGAGGTGCTGACCTGCCTGGCAAACCAGAGTATCCTCACGCTCTCGGGCGAGCTCACGTGGTATGAAGGGCGGCCCGCCAACCCGAAGGGAGGGCTCGACCTCCTCGGGACGAGTGCCCTCAACCGTTTCTACCAGTGCACCGACGGCTGGATCCTCGTGGCCGGCACCGCGCCCGAGCACTTCCCGTCGGTCTGTATCGCGCTCGACCACCCCGAATGGGCCGGGGGCATCATCGCGGAAAAAGCCCTGAACGAGCCGGTCGAAAGCCCCATCGCCGCGCGCATCGCTGATGCACTGTCGAAGATGACCCGCGATGAGGCGCTGGACAGGCTCCTGACCCGTGGCGTCCCGGTGGCGCCCGCGCTCGATGCCGTTGAGGTGTTCGAAGACCCGTGGATGCACGCATCGGAATACTTCGAGGACTTCGACCATCCCCAGCTCGGGAACATCCGGGGCCCCCGCTACCTCGGGCGCTTCCTCCGCACGGGCAACGGCTATCCGCGGCGCTCTCCGCTCGTTGGCGAGCACTCGCGCGAGGTCCTCACCGATTGCGGCATCGACGCCGGCCGGATCGACCGGCTCATCGCCGCGGGCGTGGTTCGCCAGGCCTAGACGGCGACCTTCGACCCGCAGCGGGGACAGAACTTCGCCCTGAGCGGCACGATGCTGTTGCACCCCAGGCAGCGCATTTCCTCGCCCGGCGACGGCAGGAGTTCGCCGCACTCGATGCAGAAGCGCGCGGCCCCCTCGTTCCGCGCACCGCAGCCGATGCAGAACACTGGCGGAGCGGCCGGAGATCTCGCCTCGGCCGGAGGCTTCGCGCCCCTGGCGGCCTTGTCTCGTTTCTTCTTTCGGCGTTCGAACAGGTCCTCGAAGACGTCGAACAACTCGTCGACCATCCTTGTGCCTCCATGCGTTACCCGGGGATGAGCCCCTCTTCGGCGATAAGCTCGCGCAACTCTTCCATCGAGATATCACGTGGCGGCACGACCGCATCGGAGGGGACGAGTTCCTCGATTTCGACGGGCAGGCCGCGCGAACAGACGAGGTCGTGCATCGCCGCCAGATGGCGGACGAACTCCCTTCCATCGCCCGCTTTCAGGTCTGCGTCCAGCTCCGTGTCGATCGCATTCAGCGCGTCGCGGACGGCGTCATCGACCTTCCATTGGCCCTGGCCCATCAGTCTGACGATCACGAGAGCACCCCCTTCGTGGTCCCGGCGTTGAGTTGCGCGCGAAGCCGCTCAAGCTCCGAGTCGATGGTCGCGGCCCGGCCAAGGGCTTCCAGCTCGCGGTCGAGCGGCGTGCTCCCATCGAGGCTGTCGTTCAGCACGCCCGACTCCAGGAGCTCGTGGATTGCGGCGCCGCGGCTCTTCAGCTGTGCCGTCTTGTCCTCCGCGCGCTGGATGGCATAGCCCATGTCCGCCATCTCCTCCGAAAGGCCGGTGACCGCCTCGCCGATGCGTACCGTGGCCTTCGCAGCCGTGTACTGCGCCTTCATGACCTCCTTCTTCGTGCGGAAAGCGTCGACCTTGGCCTGGAGCCGCTGTTCGGCGGCCACCAGCTGGTCCTGCTCGCCCTTCAGGTTCGCTACCTGCGCTTCGAAGCTCTCGACCTGGGCCTGGGTCGATGCCTTCCGTTCGAGCGCCACCCGCGCGAGGTCCTCGCGCCCCGACTTCATCGCCTGCAACGCCTGCGTGTCGAACTTCGGCAGCTGGCCGCGGAGTTCTTCTGCCTGCAGCTCCAGCCGCCGGCGCGCCGCGGTCACTTCCACGATGCCGCGCTTCACATCCCGCAACATGTCGACCTGTTTCTCGTAACTCAGGTCGAGCATCTCACGGGGGTCCTCGAGGTGATCGAGTGCCTTGTTGGCCTTCGCCTGGAAGATTACAGAGATTCGTTTCAACAACCTGGGCCTCCTATGGCGGTGGTTGGTTTGCGGGAGGTAGGCCTGGCGGCGCCGCCGGAAGCGATCGCCGCCAGGCCGCCTCGGGACTACCTGCCGGGTGCGGGCTCGGCCAGGGTGTGGGGCTTCGGGACGCCGCGGCGGTTGCGCACCAGGATGGAGGCGGTGATCGCGGTCGCGAGAATCGCGATGATCACCGCCAGGCTGACCAGCGCAGGGATCTTGTAGACGTCGATGATGAGCATCTTCGTGCCCACGAAAACCAGGACCGCGGCCAACGCCGGCTTCAGGTACGCGAGCCCGGCCAGGTACCCTGCCAGCACGAAGTACAGCGCCCGCAGGCCGAGAATCGCGAAGATGTTCGAGGTGAAGACGATGAACGGGTCGGAGGTGACGGCGTAGATGGCCGGGATACTGTCGACCGCGAAGACGAGGTCCGTGCTCTCGATGAGGACGAGGACGAGGAACAGCGGCGTTGCGAAGAGGACGCCTTTCCTGCGGACGAAGAAGCTCTGCCCCTCGTAGCGCTCGGTCACCGGGAATGCCCGCCGGGCCAGCCGCACGAAGCGGTTCTTTTCCAGGTCCGGGGCGTGCTCCTGGTCGCGAAGGAACTTGATGCCCGTGAAGATGAGGAACGCGCCAAAGACGTAGATGATGACGTGCAGGGTGCTCAGCAGCACCCCGGCGGCGGCGATGAGGACGGCGCGCATCACGAGCGCCCCGACAATGCCCCAGAAGAGCACCCGGTGCTGGTAGGCGGCGGGTACCGCGAAGGTGGAGAAGATGAGCAAGAAGACGAAGACGTTGTCGACGCTCAGCGACTTTTCGATGAGGTAGCCGGTCGTCCATTCGATGCCGGATTCGGTGCCTTTGAACGCGTAGACACCCGCATTGAACACGATGGCAAGGCCGATCCAGGCGGCGCTCCAGGCGAGCGCCTCCTTGCGGGAGACCTCGTGCGCATCGCGGTGAAAGACGCCGAGGTCGAGCGCGAGCATGCCCGCGACGAAGGCCAGGAAGATAGCCCAGGGAAGCAGTTCGATGAACAAGTGAGAATCCGTGCCCAGAGAAGGATGGTGGGAAATGCCCGGGGGCGCGCGGCGTGAACAGGTCAGGCCGCGCGTCCCTGGGCAGGGGAAACGATGGGGGCTCAGTCGAAGCCGAGATCCGTTTCGTCGCGGCTGTGGCGCTCACGGTGGCGCCGCCGGGCGTCGCGCTCGCCGTCTTCGCCACCGAGGGTCGCGGTCAGGCGATCCAGCAGCCCGCGCAGGCCTTTGCGCGGCTGACGGCCGGCCGAGCGGTCGCGTTCCGGGGTGTCTCGTTCGAAGAGTTCAAGCAGGTCCATTTTTCGAGCCTCCTTTGCGGTCCTGGCACAACGCCTGGCCGCATCCACCAAGGTGGATGAGCCAGGGTCTCACCAGGCGAAGGCTCGCCCCGCACTGCCGGCGCCGGGATGGCGCGTACTGACGGCTCGTGCGATGCACCCGGGGGCGGGTGCTGGTTACTCCCCCTTGCTACGCAAGCCAGAATATGCGACAGCGGTGTCGTATGTCAACACGGCTACGGCGCTGGCACCCGCCGGTGACTGCTTCGAGCCGGGTAAGTGGTCCTATGGCGCTCCGAAAATCGGCCATACACTTGGTACCACATCGTGGAGCCGTGGGCTCCGGAGGAGTGCCACATGTCGAAGACTGGAACCTGGGCCGTCAAGGTCGGCCTCGCCCAAATGCTCAAGGGCGGCGTCATCATGGACGTTGTCACCCCCGAACAGGCCAAGATCGCCGAGGAAGCGGGCGCCTGTGCCGTCATGGCGCTTGAACGTGTCCCGGCCGATATCCGCAGGGATGGCGGCGTCGCCCGCATGAGTGACCCGGAAATGATCCAGGGCATCATCGAGGCGGTCACCATCCCCGTCATGGCAAAGGCCCGCATCGGGCACTTTGTCGAGGCCGAGGTGCTCCAGGCTCTGGGAATCGACTACATCGACGAGTCGGAGGTGCTGACTCCCGCCGACGAATCGCACCACATCGATAAGCACGCCTTTACGGTGCCCTTCGTCTGCGGCTGCCGCAACCTCGGCGAAGCGCTCCGCCGCATCGGCGAGGGCGCGGCCATGATCCGCACCAAGGGCGAAGCCGGCACCGGTGATATCGTCGAGGCCGTCCGCCACATGCGAACGGTCCAGGACGAAATCCGCCGCTTGCAGAACCTCGCCGACGACGAAATTTACACTGCCGCCAAGGAGCTCGGCGCTCCCCTCGAACTGGTGCAGCAGGTGAAGCGCGAAGGCCGGCTCCCGGTCGTGAATTTCGCGGCCGGCGGCGTTGCCACTCCCGCGGATGCCGCGCTGATGATGCGCCTCGGCGCCGATGGCGTGTTCGTCGGCTCTGGCATCTTCAAGTCGGAGAACCCGCCGCTCGTCGCGAAGGCCATCGTCGAAGCGACCACTCACTACCAGGACCCGGAGATCATCGCCCGCGTGAGCCGCGGCCTCGGCAAGGCCATGCCCGGCATCAGCGTCTCATCGCTCGCCGAAAAGGAGCTGCTCGCGACTCGCGGCTGGTAGACCAGGCCCGCCGGCGCAGACACCCTCTCGCTGATCGGCTCACTCCGCACGGGCCCGGCGAGGATGGGCGGCAGGGGTTCCCCCACGCGCCGGCCGGCCGGTCCCCCGGCGGTTGGCCGGGCAATGGCGCCTAGTCTGCCTGCTCGACCGCTGCGAAGAGCTCCGCCAGGCTGCAGGTGAACCCGGGCAGCACGTCCTCGCCGTCCAGGCTGCCGTCCGGGGCGATCTCCGTGCGCGGCCGGCCTGCTCCAAGCACGTGCGCCCGCCGCGTCCCCGGGTAGATCACCCAGATCAGGGGGATTCCGGCCTCCCGGTACTCGTCGAGTTTCTGCTCGAATGCCTCGATCTCATCGCCGGGCGAAACGACCTCGACCACCAGGTCGGGCACAACTGTCAGCCACCCTGGCGGAGGCCGGCCGCCGGGGAGCCTGCCCTTCCGCACGAACACCAGGTCGGGCTTGCGGACGTGCCCCGGCCGGTTCGGCCAGATCGTCATGCCGGTTTCTTGAGGGAATACCCAACCCAGTGAGCTGCCTTCCACGAACTGAAACACACGGGCGAAGAGGAAGCCCCCGATCCAGCTTGAGATGCTCCCCATGGGTACCTCCACGATCCGTCCGTCCACGAGTTCCGCCCCTTCGTTCTCGGGCATGTGGAGGAATTCCTCGGCCGTGTACGGCCTGGCAGGTGCGGGTGCTGTCATGCGCACCATGGTACCAGAACCGCCGCGCCCCTAGCCGTAGACCAGGCTCCGCTCGATCATCGCCCGGCTGATCACCACCCGCTGGACCTGGCTCGTCCCCTCGACGATCATGAGCTGGCGGGCATCGCGGTAGTGGCGCTCCAGCGGGTGGTCCTTCATGTAGCCCTGCGCACCGAGGACCTGGAGCGCGTCGAACGCTACCCGGTTGGCCATCTCCGTGGCATACGCCTTGGCGATGGAGAGATGGTGGGCATATTCCTTCATGAACTTACCCTGGTCCACCAGCCACGCCGCCTTGTAGACCAGGTTCCTGGCCGCCTCTATCTGAATGGCCATGTCCGCGAACATGAACTGGATCGCCTCGAAATCGATCACCGAGCTCCCAAAGGCTTTGCGCTCGCGCGCCCACTCCAGCGCATAACCTGCGGCCCCCTCGGCGAGGCCCACCCCTCGCGCGCCAACCGTCGGCCGCATCGAGTTCAGGGTCAGCATCGCATGGTTGAACCCCGCACCTTCCACCCCGCCCAAGAGGTTTTCGGCAGGGACACGCACGTCCTGGAAGCTGAAGTGGGCCGTCGGCACGCTGCGTACGCCCATCTTGTCGTCGGTCCTGTCGATCAGCACGCCGGGCGCATGCGCATCGACCACGAACGCGCTGATGCCCTTCGCCCCGGGTCCGCCCGTGCGAGCGAACACCGTCAGCTGGTCGGCTACTGTGCCCCCGGAGATGTACACCTTGTTGCCGTTCAGGATGTAGTCATCGCCGTCGCGCACCGCCCGGGTCTGGAGGTTCGCCGCATCGGAACCGTGGTCCGGCTCAGTCAGGCAGAATGCTGCCTTCTGATCACCGCGGCAAAGCGCGGGGAGCCACTTCTGCTGCTGTTCCGCCGTCCCGCCGAACATGATCGGCCGCGAGGGCAGGCCGCTCAGCACCAGCATTAGCCCGGCCCCGCATTCGTATTTCGCAACCTCCTCGATGGCAAGGCAGAGCGGGAGGATCCCGTTGCCCGTCCCACCCATCGATTCCGGGATGGCCATGCCAAGAAGCCCGGCCTTCTTGAATGCCTCGAAGAAGTCGTGCGGATATTCCCCGGTCTCGTCGACTTCCTTCGCCCGCGGTGCAACCACCTCGCGAGCGATCCGGCGAGCCGTGTCCTTGATCAGGCGGTGCTCTTCCGAGAGTTCGAATTCCATCGTGGTCCTCCTTCGGCGGTGCCTCGCTATTGAACCACGAACGATCCGGGCGATACAGGTTCGCCAGCTATTCGTACCGGAGCGCCTCCGCCACGGGCACTCGCGCCGCGCCCCGGCTGGGCCACCACGTCATCGCCCCGGGCATCGTCGCCTTCAGCCGATGCTGCGGGCCAGTCGCCGGTCACCAATCCCCGCACTGCCGACGCGAAACCCGGCATCCTTCCCTCCGGGGTCTATGAGCCGCGGTCTCGACCGTGCCGGGGGCCTCACTCACCTCAGGACAGGATTTGGAGATCAGCCGGACCGGCGAACCCCGGTGCTTCAGCCATGGCGGGTGGCGGAGCGCAGCGAGCAGGTTCTCGTGAACGATGCAGTGGTAACTGGACGGAGAGGAGGCTTCCGCCCGCGCAGCTGCGGCAGCCGGCCAGCACAATGGCCAGGGCCGTCATCGGCAGGCCGAACATTCACCGCCGCACTTCCTCGCCCAGGATGAGCCCGTCGCGCATCCTCACGATGCGGTTGCAGCGCGCGCCGACACGAGCATCGTGCGTCACGATTACGAACGTCAGTCCGAGCTCGCGGTTCAGCGTCTCCATGAGCGTCATGATGTCGTCGGCCGTCTTCGAATCGAGGGCGCCGGTCGGCTCGTCGGCCCAGACGATCTCCGGCCGGTTCACCAGCGAGCGGGCGATGGTCACGCGCTGGCGCTGGCCGCCGCTCAGTTGGGACGGCTTGTGGTGGCCCAGGTGCCGAAGGTCAACCGTCTCGAGCGCCTCGATTGCCCGCTCCCGCGCTTCTCTCGGGCTCACACCGGAGACGATGAGCGGCAGTTCCACGTTCTCCACCGCCGAAAGCACCGGCAGCAGGTTGTACGTCTGGAACACGAACCCCATCTTCTCAGCCCGGAACGCTGTCCGCGTCTTATCGGAAAGCTCTGCCAGGTTCGAGCCCGCGATCCGGACCGTCCCGGCATCGACGACATCCAGGCCGCTGGCGCAATTCAGGAGCGTGGTCTTGCCACAGCCCGAGGGGCCCATGATCGCGACCATTTCGCCGCGCTCCACCGAAAGGCTGACACCTCGCAGCGCGCGCACCTGCTGCGTCCCCACGTCGTAGGTCTTCACCACACGGTCGATCTCGATGATCGGCGTGCTCGCAGTCCCGCCCTCGATTCGTTGCGTTTGCATCAGGGTCATGGTGTCTCCCTCCTTCCGATCGGTCGTGCGGGCTGCGCCCGGTGGTTCCCTCCGCGGATGAATCGGGGTGCGTGCGGCCTGCGATCAGGCCGCGGTCAACGGATTCCGGGGACCCGGCCCCGCGATCGATCGGATGACATCGAACAGCCGCGCGATGCCCTCCTGCTTACCTACGAACGCACATGCCCCGGCAGCCTGCGCCGCCCTCCGCGTGTTCAGGTCGTCGTGCATCGAGAGGATGACCACCCTGGTCCCCGGCAACAGGTCCTGGAGGTTCCGCGTCGCGCCGATGCCATCCAGCCCTCGCATGCGCACGTCCATCACCACCACGTCAGGCTGAAGGGCTGCCGCAAGCTCCACGGCTTCTGCCCCCTCGTCCGCCTCCCCGATGACTTCGAAATCGGGCTCGCCGGCCATGCACATCCGCAAGCCCTGGCGCACACGCGCTTCGTCGTCAACAAGGAGCAGGCGAATCGACAAGTCCATCACCCTTCCAACAGTACTGGTGGCTGCCCCGCGAAGCGTCCCACTGCCGGTTGGTTCACACACGAGAACTTCGAGGGAACGCGATCTCCGCCAAAGGGAGGAGGAAGGTTCACTCCAAACCCGGTGATATAGTCTCGCAATGCGCGTGCCCGAGTCTGTTCAGCGCCCCAGGGAGCTTCGATGACCATCAGGATCGTGATCGCGGACGACCATGCCGTCGTCCGCCAGGGCCTCAAGATGTTCCTCCTCGATGACCCGGACTTCGATGTCGTCGGCGAAGCGCAGAACGGCGCTGAGGCGCTCAAACTCGCCCACGAGCTCAACCCTGACGTCATCCTCATGGACCTCCTGATGCCCGTAATGGATGGCATCACCGCCATTGGCCGGGTCCGTCGGGAATGCCCCGATACCGAGGTCATCGCATTGACTTCCGTCCTCGAAGATGCCTCCGTGGTCGGGGCAGTCCGGGCAGGGGCAATTGGCTACCTCTTGAAGGACACGCAGGCCGACGAGCTCATTCGCTCCATCAAGGCCGCCGCCAATGGCCAGGTCCAGCTTTCGCCCCAGGCGGCCGCCCGCCTGGTCCGCGAGGTCCGCGCCCCCGAAAGCCCGGAGTCGCTTACCGAGCGCGAGATCGATGTCCTCCGGCTCCTCGCCCAGGGCAAGGCGAACAAGGAGATCGCCCAGGCCCTCGTCATCGGGGAAAACACCGTGAAGACGCACGTGTCCAGCATCCTGCTCAAGCTCGGCGTCCAGAGCCGCACCCAGGCCGCCCTCTACGCGCGCCAGATCGGGCTCGGCCCGGTCGACTGACCCAACTTCGAGACCCGCGTGCGCACCATCCCCCTCCGGCTCGGCCCCAAGCTCAACCTGTCGCTCCTCCTCTTCATGGTCGTGCTGGGGGCCGCCACTGCGACCCTCGTCCTCTTCGGGTTCCACCGCACACAGGACAATGCCACCCGGACCAGCCGCGACGGCCTCGAACGCCAGGGCGTCAAGACGCTCCTGAGCAACGCCGAAACCCAGGCCTACATCGGCCAGCTCCAATTCTTCCCGGCTATCGAATGGGGTCACCAGTCGGCCCGGTACATGGCCGTCGCTCCCTATGAGTCCACCCTCCCGGCTCCGGAAGTCCCCGCACTCAAGCCGGATGCCGAGGGCAACCTGCACGACACGCGCGCCATCCGCCTCACCGATATCTTCGTCCCGGCGGGCGCAGCCCCGGCCGGGGTGGAGCGCGACCTGCGCGACTCGGCTCCCCTCGATACCCTCTTTCCCAGCCTCATGGCCGACTTCCCCGGCCGCCTGACCGAGGACAACTTCCGGCCCATCGCCGTCTACTACATCGGCCCCAGCGGAGCGCTCCGCCACTACCCCGCCACCGGCGAGCTCCAGCGCGTCGCGTCCGGCCTCTCCACGAGCGTCTCCGTCGACCTTGCCACGCGCGTCGGACCCGAACAGAACCCGGCACGCTCCACCGTATGGACCCCGCCCTACCAGGACGAGGTCAGCAAGAGCCTCGTGGTCACCGCTTACACGCCCGTGTACTTCGCCAATGAGTTCCGCGGGGTCATCGGCGTCGACCTCTCGATCGACCGCCTCATCGACCAGATCAACATGGTCCGGCCTACGCCAACCGGCTTCGCTTTCTATATTGATGGCGATGGCCAGGTGCTCCGCACCAACGCCTTCGACCTCGTCGAGATGGCCCGCGACGATCCGGAGAACCTCGCCTTCCACCGCGTGGTGGAAGAGATGCTCGCCGGCCAGTCCGATGTCGCCCGCGTCAGGCTCGGCAGCCGCGAGATGTTCGTCGCCTATGCGCCACTCAGCGAGGTCGGCGGCAGCTTCGCCATGGCCGCTCCCGTGGACGAAATCACCCAGGAGGCCGCGGGCGTCGCCTCCTCTATCAACAACGAGGCCAACCGCACTGTCGGCGTCATCCTCCTGACTATGCTCTTCCTCTTCGTCGTGGCCCTCGGTGGGACTGCCTGGCTCAACCGGCGCGTCTTCCTCCAGCCCATCGATTCGCTCGTCCACGGCACGCGGGCGGTCGCTGCAGGCAACTTCAACGCCACCATCCCCGTCCGCTCGAACGACGAGCTCGGCGACCTGGCCGCCTCGTTCAACCGCATGATCGACGAAATCCGCGCCCGCAACGAGGCGCTCCAGCGCGAGATCCTCGAGCGCGAGCGGACTACGCTCGCCCTCGCCGAGCGCGAAGAGGGCTTCCGCAACATCTTCGAATCGACCAACGATGCGCTCTTCATCACCAACCTCGACGATCAGCTCATCATCGATGCCAACCCCGCTGCCCTCGAAATGTACGGGTACACCCTCGAAGAACTTCGCGCCCTGGAACCGTTTGCCCTCGTCCATCCACGCTCGCGCGCCCACATCGGCGAGTACGTTGAGGCCATCTCCGCCGGGAAAACATACCGGGGCCGCGCCCTCGAACTTCGCAAAGATGGATCCACCTTCATCGCAGAGGTCCTCGGCACCACCATTACCTTCCAGGGCAAACCTCACATCCTCGCCGTCGTTCGCGACATTAGCGAGGAGGTCGAGCAGCAGCGCCTTCTCGAACACCGTGTCGAAGAGCGCACGCACGAGCTGCGGGCCCTCCTCCAGGTCTCCAGCAACGTCTCCTCCACGCTCGACCCGGGCGAGCTCCTCGGCCTCGTGCTCGACCAGGTCCGCGACGTCATCCCCTACACCGGCGCCTCGATGCTGGTCGTCGAGGGCGACCAGCTTGTCGTCCGCGAAGCCCGCGGGCCCGAATCGTCCGGGTCGAGCGGGCCTGCCATCCAGAAGTTCTCGGTCGAAGGCCTCAACACGTTCTGGCGCCCGCTCCTCGATCGCCAGCCCATCATCGTCGATGACGTCCGTGGCGACGACTTCTACGCCCGGCACTTCCGAGGCGCGGTCGGCGGAGCGCTCGATTCCGCGTTCTCCAGGATCGTATCGTGGCTTGCCCTCCCCATGGTGCAGAAGGGCCGCTTCGTGGGGATGATCGCGCTCTCATCCGATAAGCCGGCGGCCTTCACCCGCCGCGAGGCCGACCTCGGCATGGCCATCGCCAACCAGGCCGCCATCGCTATCGAGAACGCGCACCTCTTCGCTGAAGCCGAGCGGCGGGCCCGGGAGATGACCGCCCTTTCGCGCATTGCCACCTCGCTCGACCTCGAGCGCTCCGTGAAGAGCACCCTCGATAACCTTGCCCGGCGGATGGTCGAATCGACCGGCGCGATCGCCTGCTCGGTGAGCACCCTCACCGGGGATGGCATGCTCTTGCTGGGCGGCACCTATGGCCTTCCCGATGGGTTCCTCGAGGCCGTTGCCGCTGGCCACCACCGTGGCGCGCCTCGCCCCAACCACGTCGCCCTGCAGAGCGGCGGGCCGTACATCCTACGCCATCTCAAGGCCCGTACGCTCGCCGAACCGCTCTATGCCGAGCTCCACGATGTGATCCGCAACGAACCGTGGGACACCCTCGTCATCGTGCCCATGCGTTTCGGCGAACGCGACCTCGGCACCATCGAGAACTACTACCTTGCCGCCAACGAGCCCGACGAGCGCGAGATCCGCCTCATCACGGCCATGGCGCGCCAGGCCGCGACCGCCATCGAAAACGCCCTGCTCTTCGCCCAGACCGAAAAGCGCGTCCGCCAGCTCGAAGCCCTCACCCGCATCGCCGCCAGCTTCACCCTCGAAAGCTCAATCGAACAGCTGATGAACGACATCGCCGGCGAGGTCCTGACCGCCACCAGTGCCGTCTCCGCGACGATCACCGTGACTGGCGAAAAGGCTATCCGTCCGCTGCGCATTGTCGGGGTCGCCGGCCAATCCCAGGAGTTCGTCGATGCCATGCAGGAGGCTTACGCCGCGGGTGCCGCTTCCTCGGCCGAAGTCGCTATCCGCGAACGCCGGCCCGTGTTCCTGCCGAACATGCGCCTCGACCGGCTCAACGACCCTCGCTACGCGGCCGCGCGCCGTTTCTTCGAAACCGCCAACTGGGACTCCGTGCTCGTGGTCCCCATCATCTACGGCGAACGCCCGCTCGGTGTGATGACCGTTGCCTACGCGGGAACCGAACCACCCGGCAAGGAAGAAAGCGGCTTCATCGAGGCGATCGCCGACCAGACGGCCCTCGCCATCGAGAACGCCCGCCTCTATCAGCGCGCCTCGGCTGCCGCCGCCCTCGAAGAGCGCCAGCGCCTCGCCCGCGAGCTCCACGACTCCGTCTCGCAGGCGCTCTACGGCATTGCCCTCGGGGCCCGCACCGCGCGCCGCCGCATCGGCGACGATGGCCCCCCGAACGTCGTCGAGCCCCTGGATTACGTGCTCTCGCTCGCCGAGGCGGGCCTGACCGAGATGCGCGCGCTCATTTTCGAGCTGCGCCCCGAGTCCATCGCGACCGAGGGCCTCGTGGCCGCCATCGGCCGCCAGGTTGCGGCCACCCAGGCCCGCTACGGCATCACCGTCGAAGCCGACCTGTGCGATGAGCCCGACGTGGCCATCGACGCCAAGGAGGCCGTCTACCGCATCGCCCAGGAAACGCTCCACAACACCGTGAAACACGCCCGGGCGACGCGGGTGCACGTCGATCTTTCCTGCGACGGCACGAACCTGCGGCTCTCCATCCGCGACAACGGCCAGGGGTTCGACCCATCCGGCGAGTTCCCCGGCCATCTTGGCCTGCGCTCCATGCGCGAGCGCGCCCAGGGAGTCCGCGGCGCCCTCGACATCGCGAGCTCACCCGGCGAGGGCACCACGGTCACGCTCACCGTCCCCGTCTGATCGGCAGCCTACCTTCGCGTCCGAGGGTCGAGCGCGTCGCGCAGTCCATCGCCCAGGAAGGTGAAGCAAAGCATCAGCGCCGCGATCACGGCCGAGGGTACCGCGATCATCCACCCGTTCACCCGCACGTAGGCATACCCTTCGGCCACAAGCGTTCCCAGGCTCGCGGTTGGCGGCGGCAGCCCGAACCCGATGAAGCCCAGGAACGCCTCGGCGAAGATCGCCGTTGGGATCCCGAAGGTGACCGCGACGATCACCGGCCCCAGGGTGTTCGGGAGCATGTGGACAAACACGATCCGGCGCTCGCTCGCCCCCATCGACCGCGCGGCCATCACGTACTCCATGTCCTTCAGCGCCAGCATCTGCCCGCGCACGAGCCGCGCCAGCGTCACCCATCCCACGAACGAGATCGCCAGGACCACCTGGAGCAATGGCCCTGGGAGTCCCGGCAGCTGCGGATCGCCGGTGCCGATGATCGGCCAGTCGCGCTGCGAAAGCACGGCCCGCATCAGGATGATCGCGAGCAGATCCGGGAAGGCTTCTTCAGGTTCATATGCACCGCCCGGGTGGTCACCCCGCCAACCTGCAGGAACTCCTTGCCCAGCTTCGGGTCCGCCTTGATCGCCGTCAGGTTCGTCAGGTTCGCCCGGGTCAGGTCGATCTGGTCCGCGCGATAGGCGTTCTCGGCGACATCGAGCTTATCGATGTACTTCATGGTGATTCTGTCGATGTTCGCTGGCGCCCCGGCCCAGTTGTCGTTCCGCACGAGCACGGTCGAGTCCTTGGCCGTGTAGCTCGCGATCTTGTATGGGCCGTTGTAGGCGAGCTTCGATACCTCCGGCCACGCTTGCCCCGGGTCGGTCACGATATGGCTCGGCGAAGGGAACGTCATCCACAGCGAAAGGATCATCGGGAACGTGGGCTGGGGGTTCTCCAGCCTGAACTCGATGGTCGTGTCGTCAAGCGCCTTCACGCCCACCCCTTCCTGGAGCTTCTTCTTCTCGTCGGCGCTCTTATCGGCTGCGGCGTAGTACTCATCGCAGCCCACGATGTTGCTGATCGTATCCTTGTAATTCCCGGCGTTGTCCGGGTTGCACGTCCTCTGGATACCGGCCACGAAGTCCCTCGCCGTCAACGGCTGTCCATCGGACCACTTCAGCCCCGCCTTCAATTTGACGGTTGCTCCAGGCCCTCCCGTCCGTTCCGCGCCACGACGACCCGGTACCCATCCCGGTCCAGGTAGAGACGAATGAGTTCGGCTGTCTTCGCGTCGTCCTCGACAACCAGGACTCCAGGCTTCATCACCACTCCGGGCAGCGCGTCATTTGAGCCTGCTCCCCGGCGGCGCGGCCAGGGAAGCAGGCGAGGGAACCACCGGCACGACGACCGGATACCCGAACGATACCCGTTCGTTTGCGAAGAAGTTGTGAAGATCCAGTGCATTTTGCACAGATCTCCACCCCCAAACCCTGGCAGGCCGGCAGCCCCGCGCCCCGCTGCCGCTCAGAAGCGGCCGTGGCGCCCTTCTCCGGCCGCGAACCGGCTAGCGCCTTCCCGCGCCTCGTTGCTCTCCAGCGTGGTCCACCCGCGGCGGTACTCGTTCTTGAGCGCGTCGGCGATTCCCAGCCCCCACTGTTCATAACTCGAAAGCCGGTCCTGCCGCAGGCACGTCTGTGGAAACGCCGCCAGCTGCCGGGCGAGCGCCAGCGCCTCCTCCAGCGCCGTCCCGGGCTCCACGAGCCGGTTCACCAGCCCCATTCGCTGCGCCTCCTCTCCCGAGACCGGCCGCCCGGTCAGGATCAGGTCGAGCGCGTTGCTGTGTCCGATGAGCCTGGGCAGCCGGACAGTGCCGCCATCCACCAGCGGGACGCCCCACCTCCGTTCGAAGCAACCGAATACCGCATCCCGGGCTGCCACCCGCAGGTCGCACCAGGCTGCCAGTTCGATCCCCCCTGCCACCGCGTACCCCTCGACCGCCGCGATGACCGGCTTCGAAAGCAGCATGCGCGTCGGCCCGAGCGGTCCATCGCCTTCCCCGGTCACGCGTGTGCCCCGGCCTTCCGCCACTGCCTTCAGGTCGGCCCCGGCGCAGAAGGTACCCCCGGCGCCGGTCAGCACCGCCACCGCCAGGCTGTCATCGCCTTCGAAGCGCTCGAACCCTTCCCGCAGCGCCGTCGCCGTGGCGCGGTCGATGGCGTTCCGTACCTCCGGCCGGTTGATCGTCACCACCGCCACCGGTCCGCGTTTCTCGTAGATCACCGTCATGTCCCGTCTTCCTCCTATGTGCGTATCGCCACCAGTTTCGCCGGTAGCTCAATCAGCGCTTCCGCCGCATCTTCCCAGCCCACCATGTGGGTCGTCACCGGGCCCGGGTCAAACTTCCCGCTGGCCACCAGCTCCAGCACCGCGGGCAGGTCGGCGCCTGCGTTTGCCTGGCCCGTATGGAACGTGATCCCTGAGACAAACATGTCGTACAGGGCACCGGCGTCTCGGCTGGAAGTAGATGGCATGCGCCCGATGCCGCCGCCGAACTCGCGGCATTTGTCATCGCCGCGCTCGAGGGCGGGCTCTT
This sequence comes from uncultured Anaerolineaceae bacterium, assembly GCA_964648195.1. Taxonomy (GTDB): domain Bacteria; phylum Chloroflexota; class Dehalococcoidia; order Tepidiformales; family Tepidiformaceae; genus Amarobacter. Next base: position 151,202 of record CAZYLL010000003.1, read on the forward strand.
GCTCGCCCGGAGCGCTCGTAGCACTGACCCGCTGAAGACCGTCGCCGCCCGGCTTGCCGCCCTTCTCAGGCCCCGCACCGCCTGACCATGCTTGCCCGTACACTTCTCCACCATGAACAGCGTCGTCCTCATCCACGGCCCCGGCGGCCAGGGCAGGGTCGTCCTCGATGCGCTCCAGGCCCTCGGCCGCCACGTCGAAGGCGTGCTCGATGATCTCCTGCAGCCCGGCTCCACCGTGCTCGGCGTCGAGGTCCTTGGTCCCGTCGCCTCATGGAAGCGCAGGGTCGATTCCGGCGTTGAGTTCGTGGTCGCGGCAGGCAACCCCGCCCTCCGGCGCGACCTCGCCGAAGAGATCACCGTGGCCGGCGGAGCGCTGGCCCAGGTCATCCACCCCACCGCGACAGTTTCGCGGCATGCGAGCCTCAAGCGCGGCGCCATCATCCTCGCCGGCTCCGTTGTGGGGCCCGATGCCACCATCGGCGAACACGCCCTGCTCAACGCGCACTGCTCTGTCGACCACGATTGCGTGCTCGGCGCCGGTGTCACCTTCGGCCCGGGAGTGACACTCGCCGGGGGTGTCACTGTTGGCGATGGCGCGTTCATCGGCGTCGGCGCAACCGTTATGCCCGGCGTCTCCATCGGAGAAAACGCGATCGTGGGCGCGGGAGCGGTCGTCATCCGGCCCGTCCCTGCCGGCGCCACGGTTGTGGGCAACCCGGCCCGGCCGCTCGCTTCACAGGACGCCTGAACTCAAAGCTGCTTCCCGAAGGCCCGGCGCAGGTCCGCCCGGTGGTCCGGGTGGGCGATGTTGATCAGTTCCTCGGCACGCTGGCGGTCGCTCTTCCCGAACAGCCTGGCCACCCCGAACTCCGTCACCACGTAGTCCGCGAACTGCCGCGGCACGGTCACCACCGTCCCCGGCGGGTGCTGCGCCACGATCCGGCTGACGGAATCTTCCTTCGCCGCCGCCGGGAGGATCGTCACGCTCCGCCCGTTCTTCGCCAGCGTTGCTCCAATCACGAACTCCAGTTGCCCGCCCGGCCCGCTCCACATGTCCGCCCCGATCGACTCCGCCGCAATCTGCCCGGTCAGGTCGACCGTCATCGCGTTGTTGATCGCCACCATGTTGTCGTGCGCCGCGATGAGTTGGATGTCGTTCGTGTAGTGGACTTCGTACACCTCGTACACCGGGTTTTCGTGGATGAACTCGATCTCCTCCGGAGTCGTCGCCGATAGCGCCGTCGCCACGAACTTCCCCGGGTGCCGCGTCTTCCGCGACCCGGTGATCACCCCCTTATAGACCAGGTCGTTCAGCCCCGGCGCCGAGACCTCGCTGTGCACGCCCAGGTCCACCAGCCCGTCGAATGCCCCGTTGTTCGCGAGCTGCAGCGTCATCATCCCGGTCCCGATCTGGATGGTGTCGCCGTGCTTCACGATCTCGTTGATGTACCCCGCGATGGCCTTCGGGAACGGCGCCGCCTCGCGTGGCAGCCGCGTGGGCGCCGCCTCGCCGCCATCCACGAACGCGTCGATCTCCGAAACGTGGATCCGGTTCGTCCCGCCCGTCTGCGGATACCCCGGGAACACTTCCGCCAGCACCGTTCGCGCCCGCTGCGCGTACGACAGCTTGTTCCAGAGGCTCGTCCCGAAACTGCAGAACCCGAATCGGTCCGGCGGCGAGACGCCGATCAGCGTCACATCGCAGCCGAACACGCCGCCTCCGCGCTCGTCCTCTGGCTTGAACCGCCGGCTGAACGGCACCGACACGAAGTCCGTCTCGCCCCGCAGCATTGACTGGCGCGCGACTGCCGTGTTGAACAGCTCCACATGCGTCCGGAAGGCCGGGTGCCCGGGCTCGTACCACCCGGGATCCACAAACGGCGCGCACGAGAGGATGTCGATGTCGCTCAGCTCATCGCGCCGGTCCCAGATCGCGTGGCAGAGGTTGGGCGTTATCGAACCGATGGGGATGACGATGGTGTCGCCCGGGCGCACGAGTGCGGCAGCCTCTGCGGGCTCCATCAATTTCGATGCATAGTCCTCGGGCCAGGTGGCGTAGCGGGAGTCGTTCATGGATCGCGAAGTATACGGGTGGCTCGCTGAGCGCGCGCTAAGTCCCAATCTTGTTGTTCAAACGAGACCCGCTCCTCGCCCCAATCTGCCACAATCCCCGCATGAAACTCGGACTCCAACTCTCCAACTTCACCTGGCAGGGCCGCGGCCCGAAGCTCGGCGAAAACTTGGCCAACATCTCCCGCGCCGCCGAAGACGCTGGCTACAGCTCCATCTGGGTCATGGACCACCTCTTCCAGATCCCCCAGGTCGGCTCCGCCCAGATGGAGATGCTTGAGGCCTACACCGCCCTCGGCTTCATCGCAGCAAACACCCGAACCGCAACCCTCGGCACCATGGTCACCGGAGTCACCTACCGCAACCCCGGCTTGCTCTGCAAGCAGGTCACCACCCTCGATGTCCTCTCCGGGGGCCGCGCCTGGTTGGGCATCGGCGCTGCATGGTTCGAACGCGAGCACCGCGGCCTGGGCATCGCCTTCCCGCCCCTCAAGGAGCGCTTCGAGCGGCTCGAAGAGACCCTCCAGATCTGCAAGCAGATGTGGAGCCGCGAGGACGGACCGTTCGAGGGCAAGCACTACCAGCTCCGCGAGACTCTCAGCTCACCCCAGCCGCTCCAGAAACCCCATCCGCCCATCCTCGTCGGCGGCAGCGGCGAGAAGAGAACCCTCCGCATCGTCGCCAAATACGCCAACGCCTGCAACGTCCGCGTCGACAGCGTCGAGGCCGTCCGTCACCGCTTCGAAGTCCTCCGCGCACACTGCGAGGCCATCGGCCGCGACTACGACGAGATCGAGCGAACCGTCCTCCTCCGCCTCGACCCGGGCCCCAACGGCGAACGCTCCGCCGAGACTGTCGACCAGCTCGGCAGGCTCGCCGAGGCCGGCGCACAGGCTGCCATCGGCTACCTTGTCGGCGTCGACCAGCCCGGCCCGATCGAAGTGGTGGGCCGCGATATCCTCCCCCAGGTGAAAGACCTGTGACTCAGCCCCCGAACATCCCCAACCTCCCCGGCATGGGCAACCCGCCCACGCTCCAGGCCCAGCTCTCCACCGTCACCGGCCGCGTGCTCCAGTACTCGCTCCGGGCCACCGAGGGCCTCACCGTCGAGCAGCTCTGCGATACCCGCGGCGGCATCACCAACAGCATCGGCTGGGACGTTTGGCACGTCGTCCGGACGATCGACAACATCATCCACTTCGTCTTCGACCGCGAGCAGCCAGTCTGGCTCCAGCACAACTTCCACGAGCAGTGGGGCCTCCCGAAGGTCGACCAGGGTACCGGCCAGGACCCGGACGACGCTTACAGCATGCGCTTCCCCGAGCCCACCGAGTTCAACCGCTACACCCGCGCCGTACTCGCTGCCGTCGTTCCGCGCATCGCCGCAATGAGCGATGCCTACCTGGCCGAGGTGCAGGTCATCCGGCCCTGGGGACCGGTTCCCCGGATGGAGGCCATCCTCCATGGGCTCATCGGTCACGGCAACGGCCATCTCGGCCGGGCAAGCTATGCACGCACGCTCTTTGGACTTGAAGGCCTCCCCTACTGACCCCGGGCCCGCCGTTCGGCGACAGCGCGGGCCTGCACCTCGAGCGACTGCTTGTTGGCGCCTTCGTTGCGGGTTGCCCGGGCGACGCTCAGCGCGAATACGGCGATCGCCAGCCACGCCAGTACCCCCGCCGCCGCCGCCGGGTGCATCCGCGCGTCATAGCTGATTTGCTCCGCCAGCAACGCTGAACCGCCCCGCAAGACGAGCGCCCCGAGCAGCAGCCAGAACGGCGCGCGCTCATACAGCTTCGGCACGCCGGACTCCGTTCTCTCAAGCGCGAACACCGGCGCCACCAGCCGGGCCATCCCCAGGATCAGCATGGTCACGAGCCCGATGCCCACGACGTGCCGCGCCGCGTCCCGTGCCGCGAACTCCGCCTACTCGCCATCCAGCGCCGTTTGCGCCCCCGCCCACACCAGCAGCACCCCGGCAACCACCGCGGCAATGTTCGCCGCCAGCACGAACCGCGCCGCCGGCTTGGCGCGGGGCCGCAGCCGCTTCGCCCGCCCCCACACCGAGCCCGCGATCACGGGCAGCCAGGCCATGCCCGCGCCCGCAAGCGCCATCCCCGGGCCGCTCAACCGGGCTGCCGTCTCGCCTTCGAACGCCAGCGAGAGCGCCACCAGCGCCACCCCCGCGTTGTACGCCACGCCAGGTACGACAGCCTGCCGCCACGTCGGCGTCTTGCGCCCAAAGAAGATCGGCACGCTCCGGCATTGCACGCCCCAAATGAAGTTACCGATCGGCCCCAGCAGCACCACCCAGGTCATCACGTCGTCCCAGGCCACCGGCGCGAGCCCTTCGTTCCCCGCCGCCCGCAGACCCCACGCCAGCAGCATCGCCGCCAGTACCGCCCACCACGCCGTCCCTGCCCACGCGAAGTACCGCCATGGTTCCGTCGCCTTGCGGCCCCTCGCCAGCGTGACCGTGAGGATGACGGACACCGCCAATGCCCCAACCGCCGAGCTGGCGCCGATGGCCACCGCAGCGAATTCAGCCACCCTCCCCGATGCCCACGGCTGAAGGGTCACCCGCAGGGCCACTGCGGAGGCCAGGACGATGAGCACAGGGATCGTCACCTTCCGGCCGGTGGGTGGAAGGCCGGCGAAGCGCGGTATGAGGCGAATTGCCATCCCCGCGACGAACATCCCGGCCCAGCCCTGGACCTGTATCCAGCCATGCGCCTGGATGAGCCACGGCACCCGGTCCTGCCCCGGGGCGTTGCCCGTAGCTGCCAGCGGGAGCCAGGCCGCCAGCAGGAACCCGCCCGCCAGCGCCGCCGCGAGCGCCACGGCGATAAACCCCAGGTACGAGCGATCCCCGGCTGCCGGGCTCACCCCCGGGTTTCCGGAGATTGGAGGCTCGAGCGCGATGGCGTCTGAGCCCGCCATCCGTCACCGGCCGCCCAGGCGAATATGTACGCACAGGAGCCCTGTCACGTGCCCAGTCTACCGACACAGATGCCCCGCGGTCAGGCCACGAAGAAGTTGACGGTCTGTTCGAGCTCTTCCAGGTCGAACGGCTTGGGCAGCACCCGCGCGACCCGCCGGGTGCGCGGGTCATCGCTGTCCAGCGTGCCCTCGCCCGTCATGAGGACCACCGGGGGAACCGGCCCGCCACGCTGCTCCAGGGAGCTCACCACCCGCATCCCGTCGCCGTCGGCAAGGTTCAGGTCGAGCAGCACCAGGTCGAACGTGTTCGCCGACAACTCTTCCATGGCTTCGGCTGCGCTCTGGACGCCGATGACTTCGTGGCCCGCATTCGTCAGCACCTGCTTGATCAGGCGTGAAATGGTGCGCTCGTCTTCTGCAAGCAGAATCTTCATCGGTTCAACCACGTGCACCGCCCCCCTGCGTCCCGAGAGGAAGCACGACGGTGACCGTCGCGAATCGCTCGGCCCGGCCTGAGTGTACGGATCCGCCCATGGCGAGCACAAGCTGGCGTGCGCGAAAAAACGAAAATCCCGCATCGGCACTTACTGGCCGGCTCGCCTCGCAAGGCGGTCCGCTGGTGAAACAGAGCGTGACACCCTCCGCGGTGCCGGTGACCTCAAGCGTCACGGTTCCACTGCCGTCACCCATGCGGTTCACCGATAGCGCGAACCCCGCCAGGGCCCGCACCAGCCGCGGGGCGTCCCAGGGTCCTTCCACCTCCCCCCGGAGCTCCCCTTCGATGGCAGGCTGCCCGCCCAGCAGGCCTCGAGCCGCCTCGATAGCTGCCCCGAGCTCGCATGGACCGGTGGCCAGCACCAGCCGACCCCGTTCCAGGCGCGAGGTCTCCTGCAGTTCATCCGCAAGACGTTGAAGGTCCTCCACCGAGGTGCGAAGCATCTCTGCCAGCTCCGCATCGAGCACCAGCTGACCATCGCGCGACTGGCGGCTGCCCAGCTCCATCACCATCTTGATCGAGGTCAGGGGCGTCCGGATCTCGTGCGCGAAGGCGCCGAGCGCTTCCCGCCGGTAGTGTTCCTCGTCCAGGACGGTCACATCTCCAACCATCGCGCACTGCACCCGCCGAAACTAGGTCCGTCCCGGAAGCGTGGCAATCAGGAGTTGCCCCTAGGGGCTCCACCTTCTTGCCTGTCCTCCAGCCACGGGATGGCCTCGATGCTACTCCAATTTGTCGCCCGGGGCGTCTGTCCCGCGCCTCTCGCCGAGATTGCCTGCTCCTCGGCGTGATACGAGCTCCGCACCAGTGGCCCGCATTCCACATGCCGGAACCCCATCCGTTCGGCAGCCTCCCGGAATGCGCCGAACTCCTCCGGTGTCCAGTAGCGTGCGATCGGCAGGTGCGCCGGGGTCGGCTGCAGGTACTGCCCCACCGTCAGGACCTCCACCCGGTGGGCTGCCAGGTCCTCGAATACGGCCAGGATCTCCTCCCGGGCCTCCCCCAGGCCTACCATCAGGCCGCTCTTGGTCACCGTGCCCGGGTCCAGCTCCTTCGCCCGCCGCAACAGTTCGAGCGATCGCTCATAGATCGCCTGGGGGCGCACCTGCCGGTAGAGCCGCGGGACCGTCTCGGTGTTGTGGTTCAGGATCTCCGGTTCGGCCTCCAGCACCGTCGCAAGCGCATCCCAATCCCCCTTGAAGTCGGGGATGAGCACCTCGATGGTGGTGCCCGGCGAAAGCCGCCGGGTCCACCGGATCGTCTCGGCAAACAGCTCCGCGCCGCCATCGGCCAGCTCGTCGCGGTTCACGCTGGTGATTACGGCGTGGCGCAACCTCATCCGCTGGATAGCCAGCGCAACGCGCTTTGGCTCGCCAAGGTCGACCGTCCCCGGGCGGCCCGTCTTCACCGCGCAGAAGCCGCACGAGCGGGTGCACGTATCGCCGAGGATCATGAACGTCGCCGTGCCCCGGCTCCAGCACTCGCCGATATTCGGGCACCGGGCTTCCTCGCAGACCGTGTGGAGCTCCTGGCTCCGCATCAGGTCCTGGAGCTCGGCATACCTCCCGCCCGCGGGGAACCGCACCTTGAGCCAGGCCGGGCGTTCCGGGTGGCGAATGGCCATGGTTCGATTGTGGGCGCTCGCCCCGGCCGTGTCGATGCGCCCAGGGATCACCGGCGAGCCGCCGCAAGCACCTCGCCAATCCGCTCATCGGCGCCAGCGAACCAGTCGCGGTACGCCGAGACGTTGCGCGTCCGCACCGCGTCCCGCCCCGCCAGGGTGTGCTCGATCAGCGCGGTGAGCGCCTCATCCAGCCTGCGCTCGAACTCCTCGAGCGCAGGGATGGGCGCCGAAAGTTCCCGCAGGGACACGGCAGTGCAGATCGTCTCGTCGGCATATGCGATGAAATCGGGCCGAAAGCGCTCCCGCCGGTAGAACGTGTCCTCCGGGTATTCGGCCCGCAGGTCCTCGCGCGCCTGGTACAGCCGCCCGGTGCCCTCGCGCACCCGCGAAAAGTACGCCTGCACCGAGACCGTGCCCGGCGTCGCCCGCGAAGTGGGCAGTGGGGCCGCCGCCAGGCATTCGGGCTCCTCGGGAATCGCGCTCGACGGGCTTCCACAGGAGGCCAGCCAGAGGATCGACGCCAACACCGCAGCCACCGCCCGCGCCCTCATCCGCGAATCTCCAGCAGGTAGCGGGCCGCAGCCTTGACTGCCTGGGCCCGGTGGCTGATCTCGTCCTTCTCTTCGTCGGCCGCTTCGGCCTGCGTCCTGCCATCGGGGAGCAGGAACACCGGGTCGTACCCGAATCCCCGTTCACCCCGTGGCGCGAAGCCGATCCGCCCCTCCTGGACGCCCTCGAAGGTCACCGGTGGAGCCTCGCAATCGCCGAACGCCACCGCCGCGACTGCCCGGTAGCGGGCCGTCCGCTGCTCCGCGGGGACATCGCGCAGCTCCTTGAGCAGGAGCTCCACGCGGCCGCGGTCATCCAGGCCCTCGCCGCCGTAGCGCGCCGAGTACATCCCGGGCCCGCCGCCGAGCGCGTCGACCTCGATCCCTGAATCATCCGCGAGTGCGGTCATCCCGCTCGCCGCAGCGAAGGCGCGCGCCTTCAGGATGGCGTTCTCCTGGTAGCTCTCGCCGGATTCCTCCACCTCAACCGCGATTCCCGCTTCCGCCGGCGTAATCACCTCGAATCCGAATGGCTCAAGCAGTCGCCGGAACTCCCTCACCTTCCCGGGGTTGTTCGTGGCCAGCAGAATCCGGCGACCGTCCCGCGCCTGCCCCTCCCCGTGAACTCCCATGCCGAGAGTGTGTCCGAAATCTGCCCCACCGGGCAACGAGGCCGCCTCCCCCCGGCCTGTGATACAGTTCGCCCTCAATTCCTGTGCCCGAGGCGAAAGACCACACATGAGAGCCATGGTGCTTCGCGGAAAGACGCTCGCGATCGAATCCCTCCCCCGGCCAGCGGCAGGCCCCGGCCAGGTGCTCGCCCGCGTGCTCGCCTGTGGCATCTGCGGCTCCGACCTGCACGCCGCGAAGTACATGGATGACATGGTCGCCGCCTCTCGCATGAGCGGAAGCACGGCCCTGGACCCTGAGCCGGACGCCGGCATCGTCATGGGCCACGAGTTCGTCGCCGAGGTCGTCGAGGCCGGGCCTGGCGCAGCCGAATGGACCCCCGGCACACGTGTCACGTCCATTCCGGTCCTCGTCGACCCCACGGCGCCGAACGGGATGGTCGCCCTGGGCTACAGCGCGAAGTATCCCGGCGCCTACGGCGAATACGTGGTCATGAGCGCGCCGCTTCTCCTCAAGGTCCCGGATTCCGTGCCCGACCACGTCGCGGCGACCACCGAGCCGTGCGCTGTCGGCCTCCACGCGGTCCGCGAGGCGCGCCTGCAGCCGGGCGAGACGGCTGTCGTCATGGGCGCCGGGCCCATCGGCCTCATGACGCTCCTCTGGCTGAAGAAGGAGGGCGTGAAGCACGTCACGGTCTCGGAGTACGCCGCGCCCCGGCGCGCCCTTGCCAGCCGGCTCGGCGCCGACCTCGTGGTCAACCCCGCCGGGGAAGACCTGGCCGCTGCCGTCGAGCGCGCGACCGGCGCGCCGGCTCCGGTCGTCTTCGAGTGCGTTGGCGTCGAAGGCACCCTTCACCAGGCGATGCAGCTCGTTGCAAAGATGGGGCGGGTGGTCGTCGTCGGCGTCTGCATGAAAGAAGACCGGATCTACCCGATGGTCGGCATCAACAAGCAGCTCACCCTCCAGTTCGTGCTGGGCTACACCCCCGTGGAATACGCCGAGGCGCTGGCCGCACTCGCCGATGGCAGCATCGATACCTCGCCCATGGTCACCCGCCAGGTCACCCTCGATGAGCTTCCCGCCACCTTCGAGGCCCTCGCCGATCCGCGCGACTGCAAAGTGGTGGTTGTACCCCACGCCTGATTCGCATCCGCGGCGGGCCGAACCCCTGTAGTCTTTACGCGTTGGATGATTTTTCCCTGCTGACGTCGATCGCCACGGCACTCGGCCTCGCCGTGGCCGGGGGCATCCTCGCCCGCCTCGCGGGGATATCGCCCATCGTCGGTTACCTCGCGGCTGGCCTGGTCATCTCCCCGCTCACGCCCGGGTACGACGCGGACGCCGAAGCCATCGAGGAACTCGCCAACCTCGGCGTCATCTTCCTCATGTTCGGTGTCGGCCTCCATTTCAACCTCGCCGACCTCTTTACCGTTCGGCGCATCGCGATCCCGGGGGCGCTCATCCAGGTCACCCTCGCAACAGCAGCCGGGGCCACCCTCGGCTACACCTTCGGGATGCCCCCACGCGAATCCCTCGCGCTGGGGCTGGCCGTGAGCATCGCCTCAACGGTCGTCCTCATCCGCACCATCGAAGACCGCGGACTCCTGGGCACCGTCCATGCCAGGGTGGCCATCGGCTGGCTCATCGCCCAGGACCTGCTGACCATCATCACCCTCGCCATGCTCCCCACGCTCGAACCGGGCCACGAGGGCGATTTCTGGCGCAACCTGGCGCTTGCCGTGGTCAAGGCGTCGGTCTTTGTCGGCATCATGCTCGTCTTCGGCGCGCGGCTCCTGCCCCGGCTGCTCTCCCTCGTCGCACGCACCGGCAGCCGCGAGCTCTTCATCCTCGCCTTCGTCGCCGCGGCCCTTGGTATCGCCACCAGCGCAGCGGCATTCGGGCTCTCTGTCGCGCTCGGCGCCTTCGTGGCGGGCGTCGTCGTCTCCGAAACCGAGACCAGCCACCAGGTCGCCGCCGATGTTGTGCCCCTCCGCGATGCGTTCGCCGTCCTGTTCTTCGTCTCGGTCGGCATGCTCGTCGACCCGGACCTGGTCGTCGAAAACCTCGACCTCTACCTGGCGGTGACCCTCCTGGTGCTCTTCGGCAATGCCACCATCGCGTTCCTCACCGCCGCGGTCTTCCCCTTCCCCGCGCGCACGGCGCTCGTCGTTGGCGCAGGCCTCGCCCAGCTCGGCGAGTTCTCCTTCATCATCGCCGATGAATCGCTCGGCCGCGGGCTCATGACGCCGGTCACCTACAACGTGATCCTCGCCGCGGCTGCCACCTCGATTGTGGTGAACCCGCTCGCGTTCCGCTCGATCCCGGTGCTCGAAGCGGCCCTCCGGCGGACCGGCCTGGTGTGGCGGTTCATTAACCACCAGGGTGAGCTTCCCGAGCCCCGGTTGCCCAGGTCTGGCCACGTCGTGATCATCGGCTACGGCCGCGTCGGCGAACTGACCGGGCACGCCCTTGCCCAGGTCGGTGCCCCCTTCACCGTCATCGAGGCCGACCTCGAACGCGCGCGCCGCCTGAACGCCGCCGGGATCCCGACCATCTGGGGCGATGCCGGCCGCCACGAAGTCCTCGAACGTGCCGAGCTCCAGCATGCTCGCGCCGTCGTCGTCACCGTCCCCGACGAGAGCACGGCGCTCGTCGCCGTCGCCGCCACCCGCGCCATCGCGCCCGGTGTCCCGATCCTGGTTCGCGCTCGCACCGGCGGCGAGATCCACGTCCTCCGCGGCCTGGGCGCCACCGAGGTCGTCGTCCCCGAATTCGAAGGCGGGCTCGAACTCATGCGCCAGACCTTCGTCGCGCTCGGCTTCGATCCCGAAGAAGCGCTCCATCTCTCCGACGCCGTGCGCGACATCCACTACGCCGCCGCCGAGCACGACCACCCCGCCTGACGCCGGAAACGCAGGGGCCCGGCCGAAGTGCCGGGCCCCTGGCCTGTCTCGAATGGAACGGGATTATTCGATTTCGACTGTCGCGCCGGCTTCGGTCAGCTTCGCCTTGATCGACTCCGCCTCTTCCTTGCCGATGCCTTCCTTCACCTTCGTGGGAGCGGCCTCGACGAGGTCCTTCGCTTCCTTCAGGCCAAGGCCACTGACGACTTCGCGGATCGCCTTGATGACGTTGATCTTGTTGTCGCCGAAGCTCTTCAGGACAACGTTGAACTCCGTCTTCTCTTCCTCGGCCGCGGCCGGGGCAGCGCCGCCGGCGGCCGGGGCAGCGCCAGCGGCCATCATCATCGGCGCGGCCGCCGTGATCCCGAACTCCTCTTCGATCGCCTTGTTCAGGTCGCGCAGTTCGAGCAGGGTCATCCCCTTGATGATTTCCAGGGCCTCTTCAATCTTGGTTGCCATTCGTTCTCTCCAGTGTGCGTTTCGTAGCCGCCCCCAGCCAGGGGCCGGCCGGTGTTTCAGGCGCTCGCTTCGAGCTGGTTCGCCCGCGCGTCGATCAGCCCGGCGAAGGTCCGGATGGTCGACTGCATCAGACCGGCGAAGTTGTAGAGCGGGCTTTGCAGCTTGCTCACAACGTCGGCGATCATCTGCTCCTTCGAGGGCATCGTCGCCAGGCTCTCGACCTCGGCGCGGCTCAGGACCTTGCCTTCCAGCCAGCCACCGTGGATCTCGATGTTCAGGCGCTTCGCGCGCAGGTGCTCGGTGAGGGCCTTCACGGGCGCGATCGGGTCCTCGAACCCGATCGCCAGGGCCGTCGGCCCCTGCACGATGGCGGCCATCTCCTCGCGGCCTGCCTCCCTGGCGGCCATCTGCGCGAGCGTGTTCTTCACGATGTTCACCTGGGCGCCGGTTGGGCGCAGCGCGCGCCGGAGCTCGGTGATCTGGGCGACGGTCAGCCCACGATAGTCAGCGCTGATCGCGATCGAGGCCCGCTCCATGCGGTCCTTGATCTCTGCGAGCATCGCGACTTTCCGTGGAGTCGGCATGGGCGTCCTCCAATGTCCTGCGAATGGGGCCGCGTGCATTCACCCGGCCCGGGGCGTGGCCCGGAAACCGAAAATCCCTGCCGCCGGGGCAGGGATCGCAAACGCAACGCGCACCACGGCGCATCGCGCACTCTCTGCCTCGGCAGGCGCCTTGCGGCTTATCCCCCCGTCCGCAGACGGTTCGCATTGGGACCTGCGGTCTCTGGCTCTTTGTTTGACTGCTTGCAAGCATAGGCCACATCAGCCGGCCGGGCAAAATCCGCGTCTCCCGCGCGGACGCCCAACCCCGTAAGCTACCCGATATGCTCGAACTGACACGACGCCTCCTCGCTGCCGCCGAGGGTGGCGAGCCCGTCGTCCTCGCCTCGATCCTCGAACCCGGCCCCGCTCCGCTTGCGCCAGGGGCACGGCTCCTTGTCGAACGTTCCGGCGCGCGCATGGGGACCCTTGGCGATCCCCACCTCGATGATCTCGTCGCCGCTTACGCCGCGAGCGCCTTCGAACGCCATGCCGCCGAGACGGTCTACCTTGGGCCCGGCGGTCTCACCGGCCGCACCGTCCGCGGCGCCACGTCTATCTATCTCGAGGTCGTCGAATCGAAGCCCGTCTTCCTCGTGGTTGGGGCGGGCCACATCGGCCGGGCGCTGGCCAAACTGGCCGACTTCCTCGACTTCTATGTCGTCGTGCTCGATGACCGCGAGGATTTCGCCGACCCCGAACGCCTCCCCGAGGCCGACGAGGTCATCTGCGATGACTTTGAAACTGCCCTCGAACGCTTCCCCATCGATTCGAACACCTCCATCGTCCTGGTCACCCGCGGGCACCGCCAGGATGAGCTTTCGCTGCGCAAGTGCGTGGGCCGGGGCGCCGGCTACCTCGGCATGATCGGGTCCAGGCGCCGTACCCGGACCGTCCTCGAACACCTTCGCGACGAAGGCTTCGACCAGGCCGAACTCGACCTTGTCCGCACACCGATCGGGCTCGATATCGGCGCCGAGACTCCTGAGGAGATCGCCATCAGCATCATGGCCGAGGTCATCATGACCCGGCGCGGCGGCACCGGCGCCCCCATGTACCACCGCTAGCGGCTCACTCCATCGCGCCCGCGACAGCACCCCGCCGCGCCAGCTCCGCCCGCAGTTCGAGCATCGCGGTGTAGGTCGGCATCACGAACACCCGGTCCCCCGGCGCGGTCCCGGCAAGGATGGCGTCCAGCAGCCGGCCCGGCTCATGTTCCACGGCCCCGGGGTTGGGCCATCCCGCGTACTTCGCCCGCACCGCGAGGTCCTCGGCCCGGTCGCCGCCCATCCAGCACTTCCCCACCTCGCCCGCGATGAGCTCGTGGTCCACGTCCCAGATCCAGCTCACATCCTGCCCGTCGGCGAACCGGTCGTTCAGCAGCAGTGCGACGTTGAGCCGCTGCCCATCGCCTTTCGAGGCGATGGTGCGCAGGAGCAGCAGCACCTGGTTCGCTCCCGCGGGGTTCTTTGCCAGCAGCAGCCGCAGCGTTCGCCCCTCGATCTCGACTACCTCCTGCCGCCCGAACGCCGCCCGGACGCGTGCCAGTCCCGCAACGATTGCGCCATCATCGAGCCCCAGCGTCCGGCACACGCTGATGGCCGCCAGCGCGTTGTAGACGTTGTACAGCCCCGTCAGCGGCATCTCCACGCGCCCCAGCCCGCGCACCTCGAACGACGCCCCATCCAGCCGCAGGTCCACCGCCGAGGCGCTGGTCTGAGGTTCCTCCCGCTTCCGCTCGCAGCGGCCGCAGCGCCACCAGCCTACATGGGCGAAGTAGCGGCGCTCGTAAACGTAGTCCCCGCCGCAGCGGCACCAGCGTGCATCGAAGGCGCCCCCCAGTCCAGTCGCGAACGCGGGATCATCGAGCCCGAACGAGTGGGTCGGTCCATCCCACCCCACCGCCATCTCGGCGACCGACGGGTCGTCGGCGTTCAGCACCAGGGTCGCCCCCGGCGGAGTGCGCTCCAGCGCCCGCCGCCACAGCCCCGCCACCGTATCGACCTCGCCGTACCGGTCGAGCTGGTCCCGGAACAGGTTTGTGAAAGCGATGACGCCCGGCGCCAGCGCCTCCGCCGCTGGCGGCAGCGTCGCTTCGTCGGTTTCGAAAAGGCCAACGGTCCCGGCGGCCCCAGGAATGCCACCGGACATGCCCGCGCGCGAGAGTAGCGTGCTGGCGATGCCCCGCATCAGGTTGCTGCCCTCCCGGTTGTGGATGAAGGGCCGCCCTGCCGCGGCCAGCACCTCCGCGGCGATGCGGCTCGTGGTGGTCTTGCCGTTCGTCCCGGTGATGAGCACGCGCCCCCCGCCCAGGCTCCGCCCCAGGTCGCGCACCAGCCCGGGGTGGACGCGTTCCGCAACCAGTCCCGGGAGTGCCGTGCCGCCACCCCGGCGGAGCACGCGGGTCGCCATGCCCGCCCCCTTCCCCGCGTTCACTGCCGCCGCGAGCCGTAGCCGGTTCATTCGCCCATCATGCGGCCGGGGAACGGCTCAATCCAAACTCAGGCCCGCACCGGCCCGAGCAACCCCGCCTGCCGCAGCACCCCCAGGATCCGGTCGCGCGCGATGACTCCGACTACCCGGCCATCATCCACCACCGGCATGTGGAGCAACTCTTCGGTCTCCATCTCCAGCAGGACATCGGAGATGAGGCGATCCCGCGCCGTCGCGCGGAGCCGGTCGCTCGGGACCATGGCCTCCCACGCGGTCACCCGGTCCCACTGATCCTCCGGGATTTCGCGCATCTGGTAGCCGCTCAGGATCCCGGCGAGCTTACCCCCGTCCCGGACGAAGTAGCACACCCGCGGGTTCAGCTCGAGCACCCCGCGCGCGAGGGACCCCACCGCGAGGTCGCCCTCGACGACCGGCGGGTCGCGGTGCATCAGGTCTTCGGCCCGGTAACGCTGGAGTTCCCGCACGAGCCGGTTCTGTTGCAGGCTCTGGCGCGCCGCGTTCTCCAGGAACAGCCCGATGAGCATCAGCCAGGCGCCACTCCCCGGGTCGCGCGCCACCAGGACGTCCTGCCCCAGCACGCCCAGCAACCCGAGGCTCATCATCGCCAGGGCGAACCCCCGGCCTGTCCACGCCGCAATCCCGGTCGCCCGGTTGTAATTGCCCGTCACGAGCCAGATCGCCGCCCTGAAGACGCGCCCCCCATCCATCGGGAACGCCGGCAGCAGGTTAAACACCCCCAGGATCACATTCATGATCGCGAGCCAGACGAGCACGTAGTCGATGGGCCGGTGGCCATGAGCGCCCAGCAGCCACCACACACCAACGAACATGCCGCCCAGCGCGAGGCTCGTGAGCGGCCCTGCAAGCGCCATCAGCAGCTCGTGCAACGGCCGCGCCGCCTCGCGGGTGATCTGCGCGACGCCGCCGAAAACGAACAGCGTGATGCTCTTCACCGGGATTTTGAACGCTTTGGCGACCACGCTATGCCCGAGCTCGTGCAGCACTATCGATGCGAAGAACACCACCACGCTCGCCGCCGCCATCGCATAGTGGGTGTATCGCCCGGCCTCCTCCAGCGCGCTCGGATAGAACTGGGTCGCAAGGAACCAGGTCGTGATGCCGAACAGCAGGAACCAGCTGGGGTTCACCAGGACAGGGATGCCGAGCAGCGAGCCCAGCCGGATGTTCCGCATTCCCATGGCTCCAACTCTACGCCGCGCGTGGTAAAGGTCGCTGTCAGCTACCCGCCGCGCGCCAGGCGGTCCTAGCCCTGGTTCTTGTGCGCGGGTGGGGCGGGAGGGTTCTCCTCGTCTTCGACGACCGCTTCCCACGCCAGGTAGAAGTAGAAGAGGCCCAGCAGGATGGGCACCAGGAACGCCGGGTGGCGGCTTTCGAACAGCCCCCACAGCCCGCCGATGGTCATGAACATCAGCGCCGCGACGTAGACGAGGAATGCCCCCCAACTGAAACCAAGCGGCAACATTGTTCGCTCCTTGCCGCCGAATCGTAGCGCCGTCCTCGGCAGCTCACATCCCACAATCAGGGTGAATTCCGTTAGAACTTCCGGTTGCGGCCGCCACCGCCGGGTTGCGTCACGTCTCCCGCACCGGCAAGCTTCCCCCCGCCACCAACCCGCGGGGAATGCCCATGCCCTCCGATACGCCGCGCGTCGCCATCCAGGAGAACGTCCTCATCGATACCGTGGATGGCCGCGAGCTCCGCTACGACATCTTCACCCCGCCCGGGGCCCCCCGGAATGCCCCCGGCGTACTCCTCATCCACGGCGGCGCCTGGCTTCAGGGGGAGCCTGCCCAGCTCCGCGGCTACGGCATCTTCCTCGGACGCCTTGGCTACGTCTGTGTTTCGGCAGCCTATCGCCTCTCGGGCGAGGCGAAGTGGCCGGCGCAACTCCACGACGTGAAGGCTGCCCTCCGCTGGATGCGCGCCAATGTCGGCACCCTCGGCCTCGACCCCGGCCGCATCGCTGTCCATGGCAATTCCGCTGGCGCACACCTCGCCCTGATGCTCGCGGCTACCCTCAACCAGCCTGAGTTCGAGGGCAACGGCGTCCACCCCGGCATCGATACCTCCGTCCGGGCCTGCATCGCGATCTACCCGCCGGTAGAGCTTGCAATGCGCTCGCTGGCCGATGCCGTTGGCCAGCTGATGGGGCCCAACGCCTCACCCGCCGACTACCGCGCCGCCAGCCCGGTGAGCTACGCCCACCGCGACTTCCCGCCCACCATGCTCATCCACGGGACGAAGGACGAACTCGTCCCCTGGCGGGCCAGCCTCCAGATGTTCGAAGCCCTGGAGAAGGCAGGCGCCAGGGCCGAGCTCCACCTCTTCGACGGGCTCCCCCACGCCTTCGATGCAGATTCCGCCTATTCCCGTAGCATCGCTGGCCTTATCCACCTCTTCCTCCAGCGGCACATGCCGGCCGCTGCACCCGCCAGGGCTGCCGGGACCTCCTGAAACAGCCACCGAAATTGGGGACGACCCCTTTTTACGAACGTTTTACAGCCACGTGGCAACCACCATGCGCCTGCCAGCGTTTTTGCTGGTGCGTGTATTCGCACCGATTGCTACGGTAACGAGCACGCGCACCGCTGTAACAGTGCGGGAGGAACAATGAGCTGGTTTCATCGAAAGGTTCTCGCGGTTGCGGCCATGTCCCTTGGCCTCGCCGCGATCTTCGGCGCCACGCTTGGCATGGCCGTCGCGAAGCACAGCAGCACCGTTGGGGGCGTCTGCTCCAACGGTTCACAGGGCTGCAACATCCACTACGTGGGCGTGGTGAAGTCGGGCGCGGTCAGCCCGACCAAGTTCACCGAGTGTCTGCCGTCCGGGTCCTGGACTGCCATCTACACCTGGGATGGCCCCGGCCAGCAGTGGCTCCACTACTTCAACACCACTGGCACCGGCGTGCCCACGTACGTGAACGACACCTCGGCCGGCGGCATCTCCACCATCCCCGGCTTTTCCGGCGTTGTCCTGGTCATGAAGCTCGGCACCCCCATCCAGGAGGTCACCCTCCTCGACGCCAGCAACGAGAGCTGCTGACACCCCCTCGGGTTCACTACCTCTTCCAGGGCCCCCGTATCCAGAGACGGGGGCCCTGGCGTTTCAGCGGCCGGGCCGCCTACCGTCCCCGGCGCCGCTGCGCGAGCCCGGCCACAGTGCTCATGCCGATCGGGCCGGTCTCGTCGTACAAACGGCACTCGCCCACGCACACCCCTTCGGCACTCCCATGATCTGCGACATCGAATCCCACCCACTCGGTCCGGGGCAGACGGTACAGGTAGAGCGTGATGTCCACGTTGATATACCCCAGGCCGTGCGAGCCCGAGTTCGCCAGGGGGCTCGCGAAATCGCAGGCGAGCGCCACCCGCTGGAATGGTGTCAGCTCCCGCCCCGCCACCAGCGGCCGCACCTCGCGCATCCACACCCGCTTCCTGCCCACACTCCCAAACGCCCGCCCTTGCGAGCGCGTCTCCCACATCGGCTTCCAATCCCCGGGAACCTGGGCCGGGAATTCCTCCGGCTTGATCGCCTCCGGCAGGGGCATATCCCATGGCTCGGGGCGCCACACTTCTCCCTCCGGCTCGTCTCCGCGCCGCAGCAGCACGCCGCTCGCACGCCCCACCGAGATTCCGTCCGCGAAGGCTTCAGCATCAACCACCCGGATCCGCCCACCCTCTCGCGCAACCTCCGTCTGCACGTCGATGGGCACGAACGTCGGCAACCGCCAGAGGTCGACCGTCATCCGGGTGAACTGGAGGCCAGGCTCCCCGTGCAGCCGCTCCATCTCGGCGCCCAGTAGCCCCGCAATTACCCGCCCATGCAGCGAATTCGGGTCCCAGGGGCCGCGGCAGACGCGGTTGGGGAGGTAACGGTCACCGTCAACTGAGAAGAATGCATCGTCGGACATCGCGCCCGATCATGCCCGCACCCCATCGAACGGGCCACCGCTACTTTGGCGTGCTCAGCACTTCCGGCCCCGTCGGCCGATCACCCGTAGCCCCGTCGGGTTCGATGGTCACGAACATCCGCGTCATGTCGGCCGGCAACTCGGGAAGCTCGACAAAAAGCTCGCCGTCTTTCCCCACGAAATCCGTGGCCGAACGCTCGCCGAACGGCCCCTCGCTCCACACCTGGTAATGGTGGTCCGCCGGCGCCGGCGGCAGCCCGCTGAAGCGCGCAACCCCGCTCTTGAAGTCTGAAGAGACATAGATGACTCCCCGGGCGCTTTCGCCTTCGAGTGGCAGTTGCAGCGCCCGCGAGCTCAGCTCCCGGGCGTAGCGGTCGGCCCGGTCTTCAGCCCCGATCCACCCGTTCACCGAAACCGCCAGCCCGGCAGCAAGGACCAGCACTGCTGCCGCTGAAGCCAGCGCCAGCGTCCGCCAATGCCGCGGGACACCCGGCGCCCGTTCGACGACCCGGAGAGCCGGCCGCCCGGGTTCGAGCGCGGCAGCGAGGCGCGAACGCACACCCACCGCGATCCGTTCGGCACCCCCGGCTGCCAGCGCGACTGGCTCAACGCCAAGGGAGAGCGCATCGCCCGCCTGGATGTAGATCTGCAGCTCCGCCCGGCATTCAGCGCACTGTTCAACATGCGCGCGCACGGCGGCCGCCTCGTCCGCTTCGAGGAGGTCAATGGCGAAGTCCGCCAGCAGCTCAACCGCCTGCTCGTGGTTCATGATTCCAGCGCCTCGCGCACCGGGGTCAGCGACTCCCTGAGCTTTTGCAGTCCAAGGCGGAGCCGGCTACGCACGGTCCCTTCGGGGAGGCCAAGCTCGCGCGCTACATCCACCGGCCGTTTGCCCTGGTAATATGTCCTCACCACCACATCCCGCTGTTCCTGAGGCAACTCGCCGAGCGCCTGTCTCACCTCTCCCCCGCCGAGCCCGGCAAGCACAGCCTGCCAGGTGTCGTCCGGGTCTCTCAACGCATATACGGCAGGAGTGTCCTCGATCGATCGTTCGCGGGCGCGAGCCCGCTTACGCAGGGCGTCGATGGCCTGGTTGCGTACGATCGAGAGGATCCAGCTCCGCTCTGCGCCCTTCGTCGGGTCGAACAGGTGCGCGCGTTGCCACACCCGCAGGAACGCGTCCTGCACCGCCTCCTCTGCCAGCGCCGAATCCCGTAAGACCTGCACCGCAGTTGCATAGGCCGGGCCGGTGTATTCGGCCACGACCGCATCGAAAGCGCTCTTCTCGCCGTCGCGGAAACGCAGGAATGCCGAGACTGCCGGGGCGCTCAAGAAATTCTTCCCTGGCCGCTGATCGATTCGTGGCCCTGCAGTCGTACATGCCACGAACGAGCCCGTTCGGCCGGCGGGCACGGACATCCCCTACTGGAGGACTCCGCGATGCTTGCAGCTCGCACTTCGAACCCCGCCGCCAGGCTGATGCTCCTGGCTGGCGCCGCCCTCATCACCGCCCTCATTGCGCTGATGGCCATTGCCCCGCGCGGCGCAAGCGCTGCCGATTCAGGCCGCGTGCGCGTCATGCACGCCTCACCCGATACCCCCGCCGTCGACATTTTCGTCGATGGCGCAAAGGCGGTCACCGCGCTCGCGTTCCCCAACAACACTCCCTACGTCACGCTGCCCGCTGGTGGCCACAACGTGAAAGTGTTCGTTTCTCCCTCGAATGGTACCGGTTCACCGGCCCTCGAGGCCAACCTCGAGATCGTCGCCGGCAAGGACTACACCGTCCTGGCTGTCGGTGAGGTCGGCAAGGGCACCCTTGGCCTCGAAGTCTTCGAGGACAACAACGCCACCCCGAGCGGCAACAACGCTCACATCCGCCTCATCCACGCCTCGCCCGATGCCCCGCCCGTGAACGTCGCTGTCGCCGGCACCAACACCAACGTCTTCACCGGCGTCGCCTATCGCAGCTTTGGCCCCTACACCCCCGTCCCGGCTGGCACCTACAGCCTCGATGTGAAGGTGAACGCCACCGGCGCGACCGTGCTGACCATCCCCGGCCTCAAGCTGGAGGCCAGGACGGTGTACACCGCCGTCGCGGTGGGCCTCGCAGGGAACGGCACGCTCAAGGTTGTTCCGCTGGTCGATGCTCCGGCCCCGGCCGCTCCCCGCGCCCCGGCCACCGGCAACACCATGACCGAAGGCTCCAGCTCGATGCTCCCTCCGATGACTCTTGCTGGAGCAGCCCTCGTCGCCGGTTCCGCCGGCCTCGCGTTTGCAGCCCGCCGCGCTCGCTGACGGACCCGAGTCGCACCTCACGCATCGCCGGGGACAGGCCTCAGTGCCTGTTCCCCGGTCTGATTCGCCCCTGGCACCATTCCCAGCATCCGGTAGATGGGCGCGGGGAACCCGTCCCGCAGCCGCATGCTGAGTACCGCGAGTGCCACGATGCACAGCAGGAAGAGCGCCCCGAGCCCGGCGATGCTCAGCAGATCAAGCAACGTGGAATCCGGCCCCGAACCGCTGAGGATTGCGTCTCCAGCTAGGGTGTAATTGAGGAAGTTCCACAGCCCGTGGAGCAGCACGCCCGCCGGGTAACCGGCAAGGTACCGCGCACGCCGCCGGAAGAGCCCGTAGAACCCGAGTGCCGAAAGCCCGCTTGCGGTTGCGTGCAGCGCGGCTGTTCCCGCCCGGCCTACCGCGAACAGCCACCACTGATCGCCGATCTGCTGCTCCGTCAGTTCCTCCGGGTTGATGACACTCAGGCTGTTCTGGAACGTCTCCAGGACGTTGAATCCGCACCCGGCGAGCACGCCCCACACGAAACACCGGGCCGCGCCACCCTTCCGGAAGAAGAAGAACGCCACCAGCATCCCCTTCCAGAACTCTTCATTGAGCGGCGCCACCACCGAGAGCACCGAAAGGTCGAAGGCGACACCCCACGCCTCCGGTACCGTCGAAAGGTTCTCTCCGACGGACCACGCATCCCCGCTGCCCTTCGTGCTGATGAGCCACGCCCCCGCCAGCAGCAGGTACAGGGTGTTGGTGATCCCGCCCACGGTGGTTGCACCAACGGCTCCATAGATGAACCCGCTGGTCCACTCCCGCCAGCTGAGTGGCCACGCCCAGGCGTTGTATCGCAGGTACCGCTGCGAGACGAACAGCGCGACCGCAACCGACGGGATGCTCACGATCAGCACGTTCGTCAGCGGAAACACCCAGGGCAGACGCTCAGGATGGTCCACCTGGAGCTGGCCGAGCCACACAAGCGCCGGAAACGCCACGACGAGCGGCGCCCACAGGAGCTTCCGCGTTCGCAGCTTCATCGCTGTCGAAGCGGTCCCGCCCAGCGCAGACGATGCCTGGTACACGAGCACCCCGCCGAGCGACAGGGTGACAATTGCCGTGCCAAGGAAAACGTTGACCTGGAAGAGCCGGTCCCGCGGCTCGTCGTCCACGTCGAGCAGGAGCGCCAGCGCCCCAAGGCCATTGAGGAAGGCGAACGCCCCAACGACGACCGCGCCGCCGGCCACCAGCGAACGGCGCTTGCCCGTGGGCTTACTCGCCTTCGAAGCGGGTGAGCGTGCCGGCCGAGACAATCCAGCGGCCGGCGGCCCGCGTCATGATGTCGCGCAGCCGGTCCGGGTCGGCGGTGGTCACCAGCGTCTGCTGGAAGGTGTCGATATATTCCAGCACCCCGCGCCGGCGCCGGGCATCGAGCTCGCTCAACACATCGTCGAGCAGCACCACCGGGTCATCGCCAAGTGCCCGCCTCAGGTAGCTCGCCTCGGCCAGCCGCATGGAAAGCGCAGCCGTGCGCTGCTGCGCGCGCGAGGCGAAGGCATCGGCCGCCATCCCATCGATCTCCACCAGCACGTCGTCGCGGTGCGGACCGGCCAGCGTCGCGCCCGCGGCGATCTCCCGCTGGCGGAGGTTCTGCAGCGCCCTGAGCATGCGGGCCGTCCACTCCGTGTCGTCGATCGGCGAATCGGTCGCGTCCAGCCCACCGAGAGATGGCCGGTACGTGAGCTGGAGGTCTTCGAGCCCATCGCTCAGCCGCTCCATCTGCTGCTGCGCCTGGGGGACGATGTGGCCGAGGGCATCGGCCCGCGCCCAGAAGATCATCCCGCCGGCGTGGGCCAGCTCCTGGTCCCAGAAGTTCAGCTCCTGCGGCGAGGCTTCGCGGTTCTGGATCCGCTTCAGCAGGCTGTTCCGCTGTTGCAGCACCTTCGCATACTTCTGCATCGCGCGGAGGTAGCCGCGGTCCACCTGGGAGATCATCATGTCCAGGTAGCGCCGCCGCATCAGCGGAGGTCCCGCCACGATCTCGATATCCAGCGTGGTGAACAGCACGGCGCACAGCTGCCCCACCGCGTCGGAGGCCTTCTTCGGTACCCCGTTCACCCGCGCCCGCTTGCCCGCGCGGTGGCTCGCATCGGTCGTCCGGCCCACAATCGCCAGTTCGAGCGCGAGGTTGCCCGCCGACCGCTCCACCTCGCACGAGAGCCGCGCCACCGGGAAATCGCTGGGGATGATGTCCCTCCGCACCAGGTCGGCATCGGTGCTCGCGCGGCTCGAGCGCAGCGTCGAGAGCAGGTAAATCGCTTCGAGGAGGTTGCTCTTCCCCTGCGCGTTCTCGCCGATGAAGAGGTTCAATCCCTTTTCCAGGCGGACGCCCGAGCGCACGTAGTTGCGGTAGTTGGTGAGCTGCAAATCGAAGATGTACACGTGCATGGCCAGTATAGCCGCCTACTTTTCGCTTGTGGCTCACTTTTTCCGTTTCAATACGAAACTCGCCTCCCGCGCCGGCCTTGCGCGGCGCCGGGTCAAGCTCCTCCAGCCTTCAGGACCGCTCGACTCGCTGCTCGCGGTTGATGAGCCGAACCCACCGCGTGCTTCGCCTTTGGCACCCCGATCGGGCATACTGGACGCTCAACGGCCCCTCCCTGCAGGCGCCAGCCACATCCCACCCCCGGAATCGGAACGCATATGCCTCGTCATCCCAACGAAGTCCTCTTCGAGGGCGAAAAGCCCTTCCCCATCATCCCCACCTGCGAACACTTCGCCGGCACCGAGGAACGTATCGCCAAGGCCCTCGAACTCCAGAACAAGATGGGCGGCGTCTTCGATATCACGATGGACTGCGAGGATGGGGCGCCGACCGGGGCCGAACGCCAGCACGCGGAGATGGTGGTCCGCATGCAGAACAGCCCCTCCAACCAGCACAACATGTCCGGCGTTCGCATCCATGACTACACCCACGAGCACTGGAAGGCCGATGTCGACATCATCGTGGGTGGTGCTGGCGCCCGCATCGCCTACATCACCATTCCCAAGACCGTCCGCGCCTCAGAGCTCGCGGAGATGATCGACTATATCCGCAACGCCACGGCGAAAGCCGGCATCCGCCGCGAGATCCCCATTCACGCGCTCGTCGAGACCCACGGGGCACTCCGCCAGGCCTGGGAGATCGCAGAACTCCCCAACGTCCAGGTGCTCGATTTCGGACTCATGGATTTCGTCAGCGCCCACAATGGCGCCATCCCCGCCTTCGCCATGCGCTCGCCCTACCAGTTCGATCACCGGCTCCTTGCCCGGGCGAAGGCCGAGATGGTCGCAGCGGCCCTGGCCAACGGCATCGTCCCCGCCCACAACGTCACCCTCGAGCTGCGCGACACCGAGTTCATCTATAACGACGCCCGGCGGGCCCGGGAGGAATTCGGCTTCCTCCGCCAGTGGAGCATCTACCCCGCCCAGATCGAGCCGATCGTCCGCGCTATGTCGCCCTCCCACCACGAGGTCGAGGAAGCGCAGGACATCCTGCTCAAGGCCTACGACGCCGATTGGGGGCCCATCCAGCACGAAGGCAACCTCCACGACCGCGCAACCTACCGCTACTATTGGCAACAGCTCCAGCGCGCGCACATTCAGAACGTCGAGCTCCGCCAGGAGGTCCTCGACCGGTTCTTCGCTGGCGCCGTGCCTGCCTGAGCACGAACGCGGGACTACCGGCCTGGAGGGCGCCAGTCTGGGCGCCCTCCACCGTCTCCAGCCCCCGGCTCGCTATTCCCCCGGCTTCCAGACCATCAAGAACGCGATGGCGATGGTCGAAACGGCCAGCGCTGCCCCCGTGATCTTCACTCGCGAAGCCGCGTTCATGCAGGCCGGCGGGAACTCACCGTCATCCTCTACCCCCGGGAGCGTCCCGCGCATCTTGGACAACGTTTTACCAATGCGACACTCCGGCCCGTCGCTGAGCCTGCCGAAAACCACGGGGTGAGCGCACCCGTCAGCGCCGCCGCACCACCGATCGCCCCGGGACGTCTTCCGCGATGCTAGTGCTGGGCACACTCGCCGCGCTGTTCACGCTGAGCGCCGCCGCCATCTACGGTGCATGGCGCTTCTGGCGAGCCCATCTCCTCACCCGCAGCCGGTTCGCCCTCGCTGCCGCCGTCATCTCGCTCCTCGCCCCGCTTTCGACTGCTGTGGTCGTCCCCCTCCAGGGCGAGAGCGGCCAGGTCCGGGCAGGGCTCCCGGCAGTCGGAGCGGTCGCTGCGGCGGGGTTCGCCCTTTCTCGCACGCGCCGTTTCGCGCCCATGACCATCGGTCTCTGGCTGCCAGCCGCCATCGAGCACCTGCGCTGCGGGGAAACGGCGCCCCTTGCCAACCTGCTCGAGGCGGTCCTGGGCGAGGATGCCGCAGCCCATGCATCCCGCACCGCGGCAATCGCCAGCTCCCTCGTCGAGCCGCTCTCAGTGCCTCCCGCTGAAGTTGATGACCTCGTGCTCGGAGCGCTGCTCCATGCCATCGGAGGACCGCTTGCCACCCCGCCCACCGCCACCTGTCCGGCTGGCGTTTCGGCCCGCGCTGCTGGGGCTACGGTCGTCCGCCGGATCCCTAGCTGCCGCGCCGTCGGCGCCACCATTGCCGGGGCTGGGGAACACTGGGATGGCTCCGGCCCGCTCGGGCTGAGCGGCGAAGCGCTCCCCCTCGCCGCCCGCATCGTCGCCGTCGCCGAGGGGTTCGATCGGGCCTCCGAAGGAGGCCTTGACGCCGCGCGCACGGCCCTTCGAGATGGCTCCGGCTCCTTGTTCGACCCGGTGGTCGTTAGCGAACTCCTCTACCTGTATCGCGACCAGCCCGCCGCCCGCGGCGCCTGAGGACGAGATGCGCGCCTACAGGCTGGTCGTGTCCTCGACGATCATCGCCTTGATCTCACGCGTCGCGATGTTCTCCACCTGGTGAGTCCACGGCTCGTGCCACATCACGTGACCGTCCGGGAACTCGAGCTTCCTGTCCCGCCATCGGGGGGAAGGACGCGCACTTTGCTCCCCTGGATGAAGTACACGGTCTCGCATGGGTGAAAATGCTCGTTGTCGCGCTCACCAGGCGGAACGGTCATCTCGATGACGCGCACACGCTCGTTTCTCGATCAGCAGGGGGTAGTGCCTGGCGGCAGTCTTCAGCGGGTCGACGTAGTTCATAGTTATTTGGGGGCACTCCTTCTCTTGTCGCTTCGGCATTGCGTCAGGGCGTGAGGTCCATCGCTTCGACGACGCGCGTGTAAGGAATCTTCGCCTCGTCGTTGACGCGCTGAACGCTGGTCGCCGAGTCTGCCTCGAACATGCACATCACCCGCGCCTCGCCAGGCACCCAGGCGGTGCGGATGTACCGGACCGGCGTCCCCGCGGCGCTGAAGCGCTCGCTGATCTCGATGGCTGCCTTCTGGGCGCCCGCCAGTTGCTCCAGGGTGATTCCGGGCAGGCTCCGCTCAACGAGATAGACCAGCATGTGCATCCCTCCATTGCGAATGGCGAAACGGTATGCCGGCCAACGTGCGGCAACATCGGCAATCTTGCCTAATCTGCGCCCCGTAACAGTCCGTGCCTGATTGCGAACGCGACCGCTTGGGCCCGCCCTCGCGAGTCCGTTTTCGCAAAGATGTTCCGCACGTGCGCGTCCACGGTTCGGACACTCAGCACCAGTTCGCCCGCGATTTCCCGGTTCGTGAGGCCGCCGGCCAGCAGGCGGAGCACGTCGATCTCCCTCCGCGAGAGCGAGTGCCCGGACACCGGTAGCGGCTCAGCCGCTGGCACGTTTCGTGGGATCTCCTTGCCCTCGATGAAGGCCCGGATCGCGGCCACCCGGTCCCTCGTGCTGTGGATGTCCACCAGCTGCCCTCCGGGCAGTGCCGCTGCGAGTGCGCGATTATGGTTGCCCGGCGCCATCCGCTTGAAATGGGGGTGATTCAGCACCAGTACTGGCGCCCGGATTGCCCGGAGCCGCGGACGAAGGTCTACCCTCCGCTCCTCCTCCACCATCGCCAGGAGGTCCTTCTGGTCGATGCATGCGCGGATGTGGGCTGCCAGCTTGAGCATGGCGTCCCGCCGCTCATCGCCCCACGTAAACCAGGCCCACGTCTCGCTACACAGTTCCCAGTCCAACTCAGCGATCTGCAGCAGTGCCTGTCGCATTGGCGTCCCCCACCAGGCGCCGCCATCAGCGAACGCGTTCTGCAGAACAATTCCCTCTACCCGCCCGGGCCTCCGGATCGCGAACGCCAGTGCCGTCAGGCCGCTGCTGCTGATTGCGTCCAGTATCACCCGCCGCGCACCGCCGGTGGCCTCGATGACCGCCTCCAGGTCGGCGACCCGCGCGTCGAGCGAATGGTCTCGCGGCCGCCGCTGCGAAAGACCCGTGCCCCTCGGGTCGAACCGGATAATGGTTCCCAGGTCGGCCATTCGCTCGTACTCGTGGTGGCTCGATCCCGCGTCCCGCTCCAGCATCAAGTGGCTGAATTGCGGTGGCCGCATGGCGACGACAGGTGGGCCACCGGCGCCAAGCACCCGGAACGCCAGCATCGTCCCGTCCGGGCTAGTGACACGCCCGATCTCACCGGTCATCCGGGCATTCTACCTGCAACTGCAACAGCTTCCGTTGTGGGCCGAATGTCCGTCCCTGTTTGTTTCGTGGATATTCGACGATTAAAGGAGTAGCAGCGTCGGGCCAGCGTCACTCGATGGCACCGGCAAACTCTGGAAGGCAGGCGGATGACCTCTCGAACCAACATCCTTCCCCGCCTCCCCATCGCCGCCCCTTTTGGCGCACTGGTGCTTGCCGGCTGCCTCATCCCGGTCCTCGTCTATCACCCTTTGTCAGATGCCCCCGGTTTGGCCGCACTTGCGGCAACCGCTCCCGGCATCCTGGTCGCCGCCATGGCCACTTACCTCCTCCACCGCAACGTTGCCCGCCCCTTGCGTGCCGCCGCCGCGGTCATCGAAGCCGCCTCCCATGGCGAGCTCGATGGCCGCCTCCCGCCCGCCCGCCTCCGTGAGGTCCAGGCCGTCGCCCACGCCTTCAACCGGATGGCCGATTCCGTCCAGGAGTCCACCGATTCCCTTGTCTATCGCGCGTTTCACGACCCCCTCACCGGGCTGCCCAACCGCGCCCTCTTCCTTTCCGGCTTCACCCGCGCCCTTGCGGGCGCCCGCCGGGCAAACCGCGTCGCTGTCATGTTCCTCGATGTCGACCGCTTCAAGTACCTCAACGACTCCCTCGGCCACGGCGTCGGCGACCAGCTCCTCTCCGTCTTCAGCCAGCGGGTTGTCGGCGCTGCCGAAGGCCACATGGTTTCCCGCCTCGGTGGCGACGAGTTCACCGTCCTCGTCCAAGCCGGCAATGCCCAGGCCGCCGCCCTCCGCATCGCCGAGCGCATCATGCACGCGCTCCGCCGGCCCTTTTCCCTTTCCGGCCAGGAGATGTTCGTCACGTCCAGCATTGGCATCGCCGTGAGCACCGAAGCCGACCGCACCACCACCGAACTCTTGCGCAAGGCCGATATCGCCCTCTACCGCGCCAAGGCCGAGGGCCGTGCCCGCTTCGTCCTCTTCACGCCCGAGCTCGACGCCAGCCCGGCCGAGCAGTTCGACCTTGACAACGCCCTCCGCCGTTCCGTCGAGCGCGACGAGCTGCTGCTCCACTACCAGCCACTCGTCGACCTCCGCTCGGGCGACATTACCGGCATGGAGGCCCTCCTCCGCTGGGACCACCCCCACCGCGGCATCCTCTCGCCGGCCACGTTCATCTCCATCGCCGAAGAGACGGGCGAGATCATCCGGATCGGGCAGTGGGTCCTCGAAGAGGCCTGCCGCCGCACGGTCGAGTTCCAGAGCCTCCGCCCCGAATACCCCCTGACCGTGTGCGTCAACATCTCCGCCGCCGAGTTCCGCCAGCGCGATCTTCCCCTCCGCATCGCCCGTGTCCTCGAGAGTACCGGTCTGCCCGCGCGCCAGCTCAAGCTCGAACTCACCGAAAGCGTGCTCATCCAGGACATCCCGTCCACCCTCGAGATGCTCGGCGAACTCCGGGACCTCGGCGTCGGCCTGGCCATCGATGACTTTGGCACCGGCTACTCGTCGCTCAGCTACCTCCAGCGCCTCCCCGTCGACACCCTCAAGGTCGATCAGTCGTTCATCGCACGCCTGGGAGTCGATGCGACCTCGGGTCCCGTCCTCCGGGCGATTGTCGAAATGGGCAACGCTCTCAATATGAACGTCGTCGCCGAAGGCATTGAGAACCAGTGGCAACGAGAGTACCTGGCGAGCATCGGTTGCCGGGTGGGCCAGGGACACCTCTTTACTGCCCCGGTTGATGCCGCCGAGTTCGCCCGCATGCTGGCAGCCCACCACCCCATCCCCATGCAACAGCTGCGCCGCTTGCCGCGGACTGCCTGAACGCGGCTCAGTTGGCCGACGGCACGGGCAGCCCCTCCGGCAACTCGATCCTCGCGCCCGGGCCCAGCCCGTGCCGTTCGAACCATCCCTGGTTCACTTCGAGCACGTACCGGTAACGTCCCGCCGGCACCAGAGGCGTTTCATCGAGCGGCGTCCCCTGCTTGACCTCGTTCACCTGCAGGTTTGCCCCGATGTAGGCGATGTCGAGCGGAACCAGTGTGTTCCGCATCCAGAAGCCGGTCTGCACGTCCCGGTCGAACAGGAACAGCATCCCTTCGTCTTCGCCGAGCTGCGTCCGGAACATCAATCCTTGCTGCCGCTGCGCCAGCGTTGCTGCGACCTCCACATGCACGGCGACCCGGACATCCCCTTGCTTCACAACGATGGTGAACGTCCCGTTGGGGTGTTTCCCCGGCTGGACCAGGGTTGGTGATGGGGTTGGTACCGCTGTCACCGCAGGAGTAGCGGCTTGCGTCGCGGTCGCGGCGGGCGGCGTGGTGGGCGGCGTCGCCGTGGCAGCCAGCCCCCTCGTTGCGGCCGGGCTCGCCGTGCCCGTGGGCGTGAGCTGCGGAGCTTCGGACACGACAGGCGAAGGGCTCCCGGTTCCGGTGAGAGCCCCCTGTGCGTCCCCGTCCCCCAGGCACGCTGCGGCCAAAACCGCTGCAACGGTCATCACCACGACGGCGCCAGGCCACGCTGCTGTCCCCCGGGCGCACTTCGCCCTTCGCAGTCCCCACGCCCTCATTCGCAGCTCATCTCTCGCACGCGCGTCACGCCACCACCAGCAGGATGCCCACCACGCAGCACACCGTCCCCACGCCGATCCGCCGCGTGAACCGCTCTCCCAGGAACACCATCGAGAGCGGCAGCGCCAGCAGTGGCGATGTGGCCGAAAGCACCGCGGTCCTTGCTGCGCCTGCCGTCACCACCGCGTACACGTACATGAGGCTCCCAAACGCCGTCCCAACGATTCCCGCAGCCACGATGCCAAGGATGTGGTTTCGATTCCGGAAGGGAGCCTTCAGCTCTCGCGGCTGCATCGTCGCGGCGAACGCCAGGAGCGCGACCGCGCCCGCCGGCGTCCGCACCGAGCCCGCCGCGATTGCCCCCAGGTCGCCCTTCGCCGATGCGAGCCACAACGTGGCGGCCGCCCAGAACACTCCCACGAGCACCAGCAACGCGTACCCGCCCCATCCCGGCGCGGCGAAGGCCGTCCCTTCCGGCGTTTCCACCAGCGTCGCCACCGCCGAGTCTGCCGGCACCACTTGCGGCACTCCGCGGTTCGCCCCCTTCCCCGGAATCACGATCGGGTAGATCCCCATCCCGATGAGCGCCGCCCCCGCCGGGAGACCCCATGTCAAAGGTTCATCGAGCAGGATCACGCCGCCAGCCACCGTCATGCTGATGAAGAGCGCCATGGTGACCGGGAACGTTCGCTGCATTCCGAGCCGCTTCAACGCCAGGATGTAGATCGTGTCGCCAATCCCGTAACCAACGAACCCGCTGCCGATGACCTGGAGCAGCGTCCACGCCGGGGCGTCGGCGAGGTCGCCCGCCTGGCCGCTCGCCCAGAGGATGAACGGCAGCAGCAGCGTGGCCGAGCCCAGCCGCAGCGCGCTCAACACCACCGGCGACGTGCGTGCCGAAAGCGAGGTGAGCGCGACGCTCGTGGCCGACCATGTCATCGCCGCCAGCAGGGCAGCAAGCTCTCCCACGTTCCCGGATGCTACGCGCCCACGGCCAACGCTCCATCGCTCTCACCTGCGCTCGGCCACCACCCGGCCCGCCCCGCCCCGGAACTCCCGCACGGTGCCGTCAGGCATCCTCACGGTGGCCAGCCACCCGGCGACCAGCGCCTGCGAGCACACCTGCCCCGGCTCGGCCAGCCCCAGGCAGCCATCGGGCCAGGTCACGGCCACCAGCGAAAGAAGCTCGAGGTCGCCGGGAGCGATTCGCGCCACGCCGCCGATCTCCGCGAGGATCGCGGCTTCATCCCATTGCGGAGCCCCGCCCGGGCTCGCCGCGAGCGGGAGCGTCACGGCGGCCTGCTCCCCGGGCGGGGCTGCTGGCGCGCTGCTGGGGTCCCCGGCGTCGCTCATCCCGTTGCACGCCACCGAAGCAGGGAGGATCGCGGCGTACATCCACACGGTCCATCCACGAAGTCGACTGGAGACCATCAGCGCTTCCAACACTCAGGACGCTCGAACCGCCGCCGGGGTTCCCGCGCCGGTTAACATCCCTTACCCGGCCCCCATATGCACGTGGAAGTGACGCTCTTCCTGGTACTCCCCGAGGTTCGTCACCATGTGCGCGCCGCCATGCTCGGCCTCGAAGAGCGCCGCCATTTGCCTGCACCACCTCGAACACGTTCGCCAGCATCCCGGCGTGTTACGTCGAGAACGGGCGGACGTGGTCCTTCGTCGTCACCACCGCGTGGTGCGCGTAGTGCGGCCGGGTGTGCCAGTACGCGATGACCGACTCGTCCTCGAAGATGCGCTCCACCTCGGCCCGCCCCGGGAGCAGCTCCTCGCAGTACCGGCCGCTCACCCCAGCGCGGCCGCGATCTCTGCTTCGTCCAGCTCTGGCCCGACAACCGCGCAGTGGAGCTTCTCGCGCTTCAGGATGCGTTGCGCCACGGCTCGAACGGCATCGGCGTCGACTGCTTCGATCTGCCGCACGACTTCGTCGATCGACTCGATCTCGCCCCGGGTGATGAGCTGCTCGCCGTGGCGCTGGCCAAGCGAGAACGCGGTCTCCAGCGACAGCCGGAAGCGCCCTATGTTGTGCTCCTTTGCCTTCCGCAGCTCGTCCGCCGGCACGTGGTCGGTCGCAAGCTTTTCGGCCTCGTCAAGGCACACCGCGATCGTCTCGCGCAGCTTGTCCCGGTTCACGCCCGCGGAAATCGTGAACACGCCCGCGTCCGACAGGTATCCGTACCCGGACCCGACCGAGTACGCCAGCCCCCGCCGCTCCCGCACCTCGCGGAACAGCCTCGAGGACATGCCCGCACCCAGCACGTCGTTCATGATCCGGATCGACCAGCGGTCCGGGTCCTCCCGGCCGAAGAGCGGCAGGCCGAGATACATGGTGCACTGGTCGATCGGCCGCGAATCGGTGGTCACCCTCGGCCCTGTGATCGACGGGTCGTAGGGCGCCACCGCCGGGACTGGCCCCGGCGCCATGCCTTCGAAGAGCGGCCGGGCAAGAGCAACCACCCGCTCGTGCGTCACGTTCCCGGCCACCGAAACCACGATGTTCCCGGGCTTGTACCACTCGCTGATGTGTTCCACAAAGTCGGGCCGCTTCCAGGTCGCCACGAGGTCAACCGGGCCGCCCACGTCCCAGCCGGCTGGCTGTTCGCCATACACGGCCTGTCCGATGAGCCGCCCCGCCCAGGCTGCCGGGTTGTCGTGGTTGCGCTTCAGCTCTTGCTGAACCACCGGGCACTCCCGCTCGATCTCTTCCTGCTCCAGCTTCGAATTCAGCAGCATGTCTGCGGCGACATCAATCGCCGTCGCCACCCGGTCGAAGGGCACGATGTTCCAGTAGCAGGTGAACTCCTTGTTTGTGTAGGCGTTCAGCGTGCCGCCCGCCCCTTCGATCTCCTGCGCGATCAAGAACGCGTCCGGACGCTTCGTGGTCCCCTTGAACACCATGTGCTCGAGGAAGTGCGTGATCCCGTTGAGCCGCGCGGGCTCGGACCTCGACCCGACCCCCACGAAGATGTTGACCGATGCCGCCTGGGTGGCGGGCATCGGCGTCGTCACAATCCGCAGCCCGTTTTTCAGGGTGGTGAGTTCCCAGGTCTCAGGCACAGTGGCCTCCCGGCTAGAGTAGTGCCGCATTCTACGGGGCGAATTCGCGTGGGAAAGCGCGACCTTCAAGGCCGCTGTACTGGCGGCCTACGACCAGCGGTCCCAGCGCATGATCTCGCTCACAGGCCGCCGCGTGACTGGCCCGAACTTGCCCATCGGGTACCCCACCGGGATGAGGCTGAACGGCAGGATGTCTTCCGGCAGCCCCAGCACCTCCTGTGCCGCTGCCCGGTCGGCGATGGCGAACGTCGTGGGCGTCGCCGCCAGCCCCAGCGCCCGCGCCGCCAGCAGCAGGTTCTGCACCCCCGGCCAGATCGAACCGCCCGCCCCGGCCCCTGCCGCGAACGTCTCGCGAATCGGTAGTGCAACCTGCAAACAGGCGATGATGTGCACCGGGATCTCGGCGAAATGCTCCGCCTGCCACCGCACCGCTTCGAGCATGCGCGCCCGGGCGTCCGCCGGCTGATGCGGCAATGCCGCCGGCCGGGCTCCCGCCGAGCCTGTGTACGCGTGGAACACTTTCATGTTCAGCTCGGCCAGCTTCTCCTTCACCGCCCGGTCCCGCACCACGATCCAGCGGCCGTTCTGCGCATTCGAGCCCGATGGCGCCTGGTTCGCCGCGTCGATGAGCTTGAGCAGCAGCTCCTCCGGCACCGGGTCCGGCTTGATCCGCCGCATCGCCCGGCAGTGGTACATCACCTCGAACAGCCCCATTTCCTCGGCCATCGTGGTTCTCCTCCGTCATGTGGTTGGCCCCAGTCTACGGGGCCTGACGTCGGGGGCGCCCCCTCCGCTCGGGGCCCGCAAGGCACTACACTCGATCCGTGCCCGAAATCCCCGGAATCAAGCTCGCACCGAACTGGACCAGCGCCGCCGGCGCCCTCGAAGGCATCCTCGACCACCTGGGCCAGCCGCTGCCGCGCCACGCAATCATGGGGCTCACCGGCCATGCATGGCATTTCTGCCTGGGCACCCGCGGCGCTGTCACGGCCCTCCCCTCCGGCCCCGCCGACCTCGACTGGGGCGCAATGGTAAGCCGCTACGAACGCACCGGCTTCCGCTGGGAGCGGTTCGCCGCCGACGTTCCAGGCGGTGCAGTCGAACACCCCGCCCGCGCGGCCGCGGTCGCCTGGGCCGCGGAACACCTCGACCAGGGCCGCCCCCTGATCGGCTGGGACTTCCACCTCCACGAGCACGCCATCGTATACGGATACTCCCGGGAGCGCGCCGGGTTCTTCGTCCACGACATCCTCAGCGAAGAGGTCGGCCCTTTCGTCCCCTGGGACGCCTGGCCCTCGGGGGTTGCGGGGATCGAGCTCTTCGCCCCGGCCGCCCCGTGCGAACCCGACCCCGTCGAGGCGGTCGCGGACTCCCTCGAAACAGCCCTCCTCTGCTTCGAAGGAGCCGACGGCCCTGGAGACGGCCAGCCCCGCGGGACCGCTGGCATCGCCGCCTGGGCCGACGCCCTCGAAGGGGACGCCGAGGTCGATCGCGCCGGCAACGCCTATACGCTCGCCGTCCTCCAGGCCGCCCGCATGGATGGCGCCGCCTTCCTTGCTGACATTGCCGATTCAATTTCAGAGCTCGCCCCGCCCCTCAACGCTGCCGCCCGGTCCGTGCGTGAACAGGTCAAGGCGCTCTCCCCCCTTATCACGCTCTTCCCCTTTCCTACCGGCGGTCACGGCAACATCAACAATCCCGGCCTGCGACGCGCGGCGGCCATGGCGCTCCGCCGTGCCGCCCAGCACGAGCGTGCCGCCGCGGCCGCCATAGCCGAAGCGCTGGCCATGTTCGCCGACTGACCGCACACTGCCCGGGATGAAGAACTACCCCATCGTCCCCGAACTCTCCACGCCCCGCGGCTACAGCTACGTCGTCACAGCCACCGGCAAGATGGTGTTCGTTGCCGGCCAGATAGCCCTCGACAAGGAAGGCAACATCGTCGGCACGGGCGACCTGCGCGCGCAAACCGTCCAGGTCCTCGAAAACGTAAACGCATGCCTCGCCGCCGCGGGAGCCACCTTCGCCGATGTCGTGAAGCTGAACACCTACGTCGTCAACCTCAAGGCCGAAGACCTGCCCGTCATCCGCGAAGTCCGATCGGGCTACCTGCCAGCTGAGAACCCGCCAGCCAGCACGATGGTGGGCGTCACCGCGCTCGCGATCCAGGGCCTGCTCATCGAGATCGAAGCGGTCGCCGTCGTCGATTAGGCGGCGCTTTACCGGCAATTTCGCTCCGCTCCACTCTCGCCGCCTTTCAGGCTACGATTTGTGACGCAAGGAACGAACCGTGGCAGACCTCTCTATCTACCTCTTCTGGTCCGGCATGGCCACGGCTGCAATCGCCGCCGTGCTCTACGTCGCCTACGTCGCCAGCGCATCCCTTGCCGTCCGCCGCGTCAGCGCCCAGACCACCGCCGGCACCGTCACCATTAGCACCGCCGGCGGCACCGCCAACCCTGGCATCGGCCGCCTGGCCACGGCCTTCACCGGCATTACAGTCATCTTCCTCGCCGGCCAGGTCGCCACTCGCTGGTCGGCCGTAGGCCATGCCCCCTTCTCGAACCTCTACGAATTCACCACCGCCTTCGGCTTCGCCATCGCCGCCGCCTATCTCGCTTTCGAGGCCTATACCCGCAACCGCCGCTTCGGCCTCATCGCCCTGCCCATCGTCCTCGCGATGCTCTTCATCGCCTCCCTCTTCCCCAGCGAGATCGTCCCGCTCATCCCAGCGCTCCAGAACGGCCCGCTCCTCGCCATCCACGTCAGCGTGATGATGCTCTCCTACGCAGTCCTCACCGTCAGTTTCTGCGGCGCTGTGGTCTACCTCCTCCAGGGTGGCGAAGGCCGCCGCCGCTACGCCGCACTGCCATCCGCCGAAGCTGCCGGCGACCTCGCCCACAAGGCCGTCATGGTTGGCTTCCCGCTCCTCGGCCTCGGCATCGCTCTCGGCGCGTGGTGGGCCAACAGCGCCTGGGGCCGCTACTGGGGCTGGGACCCGAAAGAGACTGCCGCCCTCGCCACCTGGCTCAGCATTGCCGCCTACTTCCACGCCCGCGCCGGAAACGGCAGCGTCGCCGGCGCTCCCGGCATCCGCAAGATCGTCCCCGAGCGCGTCCGCCGCGGCTGGCGCCCCGACCCCATGTGGTGGCTCGTCGCCATGTGGGCCCTCGTCATGTTCACGTACTTCGGCGTCAACCTCTGGGTCAGCGGCCTCCACAGCTACGCCGGCGTCTAGGACGGTGCGGATCCCGTATAATTCGGCTCATGACAGTCCGGATCGCCATCGAAGACCTCCCGCCCGAGGCGAGGCGCGCCCTTGAGCGCGGCGACTCCGTTGAACTCGAACGGGACGGTGAAATCATCGGCAGGCTCGAACCAGGTTCCACGCCACCGTCCGGGTGGGCACGCTTTCTCGAACTCCGCCACGAAGCGCCTCCACTCGATCACGACGACTTCCTGGAAGATTTGAACCTCGTGCGCGGTCTGCTCAACCAGCCCGCACCCCTGGGGCCGTGGGCACCGTAATCGACACATCGGTCGTGGTGGCCATCGCACGAGAGTGGACTCCTCCCTCCTCCCTCCTCCCTTCTCCCTTCTCCCTTCTCCCTTCTCCCTTCTCCCTTCTCCCTCCGGCACTTCGCACTTCGCCCTTCGCCCTTCCCCTTAGCCCGCAGGCGGTACAATGCCTTTCGTGGATGGATTCACCCTTTCCGAGGTTCCCCAACTCCGCTCTCCCGTCGTCATCATGGCCTTCACCGGCTGGAGCGATACCGGCACCGTGACCGTCGATACCGCCCAGCACCTCGTCGATGCATACAGCGGTGAGCGCTTCCTGACCGTCGACCCGGAGGACTACTACGTCTTCACCGACTCCCGCCCCCACGTCCGCATCGACGAAGAGGGCATCCGCCGCCTCGATTGGCCGAAGAACGAGGCCTACTTCGCCCGCCTTCCCGATGCCCCGAACGACCTGGTCGTGGTCATGGGTGCCGAGCCCAACCTTCGCTGGCGCACCTTCTCCGAACGCATGGCTGATGTCATCGCCGGGCTCAACCCCTCGCTCATCTGCACCCTGGTCGCCCGGCCGGCGGCGACACCCCACACCCGCCCCATCCCCGTGACCGGCTCCTCGGCCGACCCCCGTCTCGCAGCCCGCTTCGGCCTTGGCCGCTCCCTTTACCAGGGCCCCACCGGCATCCTCGGTGTCCTCCACGACGCCCTCCGCCGCCGGGGCGCGAACCTCATCAGCCTGGCCGCGGGCGTCCCTCACTACCTCAACGTCGAGGAGAACCCGCCCGCCACCCTCGCCCTCCTGCACGCGCTCGAACCCGTCCTCGGCGTCACCCCGCCCATCGGCGACCTCGAAGACGAAGTCACCGCCTTCGCCAGCCGCGTCGAGGAAGCCTCCCGTGGCGACGACCAGATCGCCTCCTACGTCCGCACCCTCGAAGAGGGCTACGGCGAGGGCGAGGAGGAAGAAGTCCAGCCCGAAGCCGGCGGCGAGCTCCCCTCCGCCGATGACATCCTCCGCGACGTCGAGGACTTCCTCCGCGGCGGCGACCGCTAACCACGGCTCACCGATGACCCGCCCCAACAACTCCTCCCGGCTCGTCTACTCCACCGATGGCGGCCGCGTGGAATACACGGGCAACCGCAAGCCCGAGTCCCTGCCCCGTGCGAAGACCCCTGCCGCCAGTGGCCCGGCCGGCCCCAGCGTCCCCGACGACGGCATCGTCCGCGTCCACCGGCAGAAGGCGGGCCGCGGCGGCAAGACCGCCACCCTCATCACCGGCCTCCCCGGCTCAGAGGCGGACCTCGACACTGTACTGAAGGCGCTCAAGGCCCAGTGCGGCACCGGCGGCACGCGCGAGGGCCGCACCCTCGTCATCCAGGGCGACCTCCGCGAACGCCTGGTCAGACTGCTGGAAGGGCGAGGCTTCAGCGTGAAATTGGCGGGGGGCTGAGACCCCTCTACCCGGGCGGCGGCTGGCTGTGGCCCTGGCCCGGCGCCCAGGTCCAGAACCCTGCCGCCAGCAGCGAGAGTGTAGCGGCCGGCAACAGCAACCAGCCGATGGTTAGCGACAGGAATAGGGCGGAGGCCGTGAGCAAGGACCCCACCACCACGACCGCCTGCCGCAGTCAGGTCTCGCCGCCACCGCGCCAGGCCAGGAACGCGAACACCACCAGCAGGCACCCACAGAGCGCGAACCAACCCAGTACAAGCCCCGTCCCCCACCCGATCCCTTCGTCGTAGAGCGAGTGGTCCCGCGTGGACACGACCTCGCCCCGCGAGTTGTACGTTGTCGAATGCCCAAGCGGGGCGAACGCTGCTGCTGCCACGCCGCCAGCGGCGGCAAGTCCCGCCGCCGCCGGTAGGACCGCGCCAACTTTGCTGGCGCGATCCGTCCGGATTGGGTTCAGTAGATGAGCGTCGGGATGCACTGGATCGAGGACCCCAGGGCAAGACGATTTCATAGTCGCGGTAGTAGCCCCAACTCCCTTCACCGTACCCCCTCGCCTCGGGTTGGAGCCAGCCCTCGACCGTGGGAGAACAACTCTCGAAATAGGCTCAGCCGAACGAGTAGATCGCCTAGGGCATGTCGTTTGGATCGAACCACCCAAACGGGCCGTCAGTGACATGCCAACCACAGCCGCTGGTGGCCGGGACAACGTCGTTGCCACCGTAGTTGGAGATCGCCACCCTACCCCCGACTGACAACCCTTCCGGATTCCGCTACCCTCACCCCATCTGGCGTGCCCCGCGCGCCCCGGAGGATTCCATGGCCCTGCGCTACCGCTACTCCATGTGGGATGGCACCCAGGAAGTCCCGGCCCTCCAGGCCGAAGACATCCTCGATAACCTCACCGATGACCTCATGAACTTCGGCGACCTCCAGCACGCCCTCCGCAACCTCCTCCAGCGCGGCATGCGCAACCCCATGGGCGACCGCATGCAGGGCCTCCGCGACCTCCTCCAACAGCTCCGCCAGCAGCGCCGCCAACAGCTCGACCGCTTCGACCTCTCCTCCATCTTCGATGACCTCAAGCGCCAGCTCGAAGAAATCCTCGACATGGAACAGAGCACCCTCGACCGGCGCTTGGAGGAAGCAGGTGGCCAGCCCCAGGGCGACCCGGGTCAGCAGGGTCAGCAGTCGCCCCAGGGTTCGGCCCAGCAGCAGCCCGGCCAGCAGTCCCAGCAGTCCCAGCAGGGCCAGCGCGGCCAGCAGCCCGGCCAGCAGGGCGAGCCCTCCGGCGGTTCCGAAGGTGGCCAGCAGGGCAGCCAGCAACAGGGCTCCCCCCAGCAGCCCGGCGAATTCGCCGACATGCTCCGCAACATCGCCAACAAGAAGAAGCAGTTCCTCAGCGAGCTCCCCGAGGACGTCCCCGGCCAGGTCAGGCAACTCCAGAACTACGAGTTCATGGACCCCGAGGCCCAGGCCCGCTTCAACGAACTCCTCGAATCCCTGAAGAAGGCCATGATGGATACCTTCTTCAAGGATATGTACAACCAGATCGCCAACATGTCGCCCGAAGACCTCCAGCGCATGAAGGATATGGTTCGCGACCTCAACCAGATGCTGCAGGACAAGATGGCCGGCAAAGAGCCGAACTTCGACCAGTTCATGCAGCAGTACGGCGACCTCTTTGGCGACAACCCGCCGCAGTCCCTCGATGAGCTCATCCAGCAGATGCAGCACCAGATGGGCCAGATGCAGTCGCTCCTCGATTCGCTCCCCGGCGATATGCGCCAGCAGCTCCAGGACCTCCTCAGCGACAAGATTGGCGACCCCGAGCTCCAGCAGGCCCTCAACGAGCTCGGCCAGAACCTCGAATACCTCTACCCCATGCGCGACCTGCGCAACCAGTACCCATTCCGCGGCGAAGAGGAGATCGACCTCCAGTCGGCCATGCGCCTCATGGACCAGATGCAATCGATCGACGAGCTCGAACGCCAGCTCGAACGCACCCAGTACGGCGGCGAGATCGACGACATCGACGCCGACAAGCTCGAGGAGCTCCTCGGCCCCGAGGCCCGCGAGACCCTCGACCAGCTCAAGCAGTTCCTCGAAATCCTCGAAGAGGCCGGCTACATCCGAAAAAAGGGCAACCAGTGGGAACTCACGCCCCGCGGCACCCGCAAAATCGGCCAGCGCGCCCTCATCGAAATCTACAACCAGCTCAAGGCCGATTCCTTCGGCAAGCACGAAGTCCGCGAGACCGGCACAGGCGGCGAACGCACCGACACCACCAAGAAGTACGAGTTCGGCGACCCGTTCTTCCTTGATATCCAGAAGACGATCATGAACTCCATGTACCGCGAGGGACCCGGCACCCCTATCTGCCTCAAGCCCGACGACTTCGAGGTCGAACGCACCGAGCTCCTTACCCAGACCTCCACCGTCATCATGCTCGACCTCAGCTGGTCGATGGCCCTCCGCGGGAGCTTCCAGGCGGCCAAGAAAGTCGCGCTCGCGCTCAACAACCTCATCTCATCGCAGTACCAGCGCGATAGCCTCTACGTCATTGGCTTCAGCGCCTATGCCCGCGAACTGAAAGCCGACGAGCTCCCGTACGTCCGCTGGGACGAATCGGTCCTC
This sequence comes from uncultured Anaerolineaceae bacterium, assembly GCA_964648195.1. Classification (GTDB taxonomy): domain Bacteria; phylum Chloroflexota; class Dehalococcoidia; order Tepidiformales; family Tepidiformaceae; genus Amarobacter. The sequence continues at coordinate 192,008 of CAZYLL010000003.1, forward strand.
GGCACGAACATGCACCACGCCCTGATGATCGCCCAGAAGCTCCTGGCCAAGCACACCCAGGGCACCCGCCAGATCATCATGATCTCCGACGGTGAGCCCACCGCCCACCTGGAAAAGGGCCGGAGCTACTTCGCCTACCCGCCCAGCCCCATCACCATCCGCGAGACCCTCAAGGAAGTGAAACGCTGCACCCAGAAGGGCATCACCATCAACACCTTCATGCTCGACCGGAACTACTACCTCAAGGAGTTCGTCAACCAGGTTGCGCGCATTAATAAAGGGAGGGTCTTCTACACCACCCCCGACAAGCTCGGCGAATACATCCTCGTCGACTACGTCGCCCAGAAGCGCAAAAAGCTGGCTGGCGTGGGCTAGGGTGGCTTGCCGGGCCGGCCGCTCGTGGCCTCCTACCCACCCGGCCCCACCCAGCCTGGTCCCCGCTGTAGACTCCTCCCAACAACAGGAGGAACGCGTGAGCGACTATATCCCCAGCCCCGTCGAGTGGGTCCGCAAGCAGGTCGAGCTCTACGAAAGCTCCGGTGGTACCGAGGGCACGACCCTGCTCAACACCGGTCTGCCGGTCATCATCGTCACCCACTCTGGCAACAAGACCGGGGCCATCCGCAAAACGCCCCTGATGCGCGTCAAGGATGGCAAGAACTACGTCCTCGTCGGCTCGATGGGCGGCGCCCCGAAGAACCCCGTCTGGGTCTATAACCTCCGTTCCAACCCCACCGTGCAAATTCGCGATCTGACCGAGGTCTTCGATATGCGCGCCCGTGAAGTCACCGACCCGGCCGAACGCGCGCGCCTTTGGGACCTCGCCGTCGCCGCCTACCCGCCCTACCAGGACTACCAGCAGCGGACCACGCGAAAGATCCCCATTTTCGTCGCCGAACCCGCCTGACCCTCCGGGCGGCGAAGCCCGTCCTACAGACTCGCCTCGACCGGGGCCACCACCCGCCGGCCGACGGTTCGCGGCCGGGTCAGCAACAGCAGAAGGGCGCTCCCGAAGAGCCCCGAGGTGAGCAGCATGGCCACCGCGTAGCTGCCCGTCGCGTCTACCGAAAGCCCCACGAGCGCCGGGCCCGTCGCCGAAAGCAGGCTCACGATGAGCGATTGCACCCCCATCATCGTGCCGATCCGCGATTCGCCGAACACCTCAGCCGCGTACAACCCGTGCAGCGGCGAGATGGCGCCGAACGCCAGCCCGGTAACCACCATGAACAGCAACGGCCAGGCGAGGCTCCCGTGCACCGCCAGCGGCAGCGTACCGGTGGCCATCATTACATAAACGAGCCCGATCGCTCCCGCGACTCCGGTCCGCCGCACGACCGGCTCGATGAGTGCACGTCCCGGCAGCGAGAGAAATCCCCGGATCGACGCGATCGCCGTCGCCGCCCCAAGCGAGACGCCCGCTGCCCGCATGGCCGGCACGTGGTGCACCTGGATCGCCCCGAACGCCATCGCTGCGAGGGTCAGCATCGCGATCATCTGCACCACATCGCGCGAGCGAAACACCGCCACCACCGCGGTTCGCGTGCTCGTCTTCACCACGGCCGATTTCGCCCTGCCACCACGGATCGCCAGCGCCGCGGGCAGCGCATGCAGGGCCATCAGCACCACCAGCACACGGATCGCCATCCGCCACGGCATCACGTCCGAAAGCAATCCCGCGAGCGGAAAGTAGATGACCGCTGCGAACCCGCCGATGAAGGTCAGGATCGCGAACGCGCGGACTCGCTCTTCCGCGAAGAGCCGCGTCGTCAGTGCCATCGTTACGTTGTAAAAGAGGCCCGCCGAGATCGCCCCGCCCCCCAGTCCCCACGCAAGCATGAACACCGGCAACGACGGCGCCGCGGAGGCCAGCAGCAGAAATGCGCTGCCGATGGCCAGCGCCCCCAGCATCACGGGCCGTCCCCCAAACCGGTCGAGCAGCCAGCCGCTCGCCGGCGCCACCACGCCTCCCACCAGCATCGCCAGGGTGAACGAACCTGCGAGCGCGCCGATTGGCCACCCCGTCTCCTCGTGGATGGGCGCGATGAGCACACTGAACGCGTACATCACGAACCCGTACGACCCCACGGTGAGCACGCCAAGTAACACCACAGGCCACCAGTGCCCCAGCCACCCGGCGCCCGGCGCATCTCTCAGGCGCATGGCGCGCCTCCCGCGCACGAAGGCCCCGCCTCCATCCCCTGTTCAGCGAGCAAGCGGTGGATCGCCGGGAGGAATCGCGCCCACGCTTCGGTGCCCACCCGCAGCGCCTGGCGGCCTTCCTCGGTAAGGTGGCACACACGGCGCCTCCTTCCGCTCGCCACCTCCGTCTCACAGACGATGAGCCCGTCCGCCTCCAGCTCATGGATTGCCGGGTAGACCATCGCCGGCGAAGGGTTGCACCAGTCACCGCAAACGGCCCGCAGCCGCCGGGCTACGTCGTAACCATGCCCGGGTTCCTGGTCCAGGGCTGCGAGCATCATCAACCGCCCGGCGGCCCGCAGGATCGCAGTGTCCCAGTACCCGGGGTCCTTCAGGTCGGCCATCTCCCATCCCTCCGGGGCGCTGTCGCTACAGGATAGTGCTCCTACCGATATATAGGAATCCAGGCTATCGTACTCCCCCGCTGCAGGCTCGGCAGCGCTGACCCGCGAACGCGTTGCGGCGCGGGGCAGGCCCGTCGTTCCATCCGGCTGCAGACGAACCGCTGCCCCGCCTGTGCCCCGCCTACCGGGGGGCGCGTTCCAGCTCCCCGCACCTGTTCGAAACTGGCGTCACAAGAGGCCCTGCTCCCGGCACAGGTCCTCATCGAAGAGGATGTGGCCGGTGAACGCCGGCGGCTGCGCGCAGATCCAGCGGGTACCCTTCGCCATCGCCACCGCTTCCTCGAACTCCAGGTCCGGGTTCTCCGGGTCGTTCTGCGCGAACACGTTGCCGGGCGTCTTGATCCGGCCCTGCGGCGAGAGCACGTTCACCGAGATCCGGTCCTCCTGCAACTCCATCGCCAGCCCTTGCGATAGCCGCTCCAGCCCCGCCTTGATCATCCCGTAGAACGCCCCGCCTCGCCGGCCTTCCGTGTAGGGGCCCGGCCCCGGGAACACCGCCGCCCGCGACGACACGTTGATGATGTGCCCACCGCCAGCGGCTCGCAGGTATGGCACCGCCTCCCGCATCAGCAGGATCGGCCCGCGCAGGTCCACCTGCCAGATCAGGTCGATGTGCCGCGCCTGGATGCTCTCCAGCGTCCCGGGCACCAGGATCGCGGCGTTGTTCACCACGATGTCCAGCCGCCCGAACGTCTCCACCGCCTTCGCCACGCCTGCCGCGATCGACTCTGGCTCGCGCATGTCCATCACGATGCCCTCCGCCTTCCCCCCGGCGTCGCGGATCGCCTGCGCCACCGAGTAGATCGTCCCCGGCAGCCGTTTATCCTTCACTTCGGTCGTCCGCGCGCAGACGGCCACCGCCGCCCCTGCCCGCCCGAGCTCCATGGCCACATCCGCGCCAATCCCGCGCGACGCCCCGGTTATCAGTGCAACTTTTCCGTTGAGTTCCATAGCGCCCGGATTCTACTCCCACGCAGCCAGCCCCGGTCACCCGCCGTCCCACGGGTGCTTCTCCCCCTCCGCTTCTTCGTTCCCTGCACCGCTCTTCCCCGCCAACACGCTATCCTAGGAGCAATGGCACTGCGCAGACCCGGGAAAACCAAGGCCGACCTCGTCTACGAAGCCCTCCAGTCCGCCATCATGGCCGGGAACATCCGCGAAGGAGAGCACCTCCGCCAGGAGGAAGTCGCCGCCCGCTGGGGCGTCAGCCAGACCCCCGTCCGCGAAGCCTTCCGCCGCCTCGAAAGCGAAGGACTCGTCGAGCACGCGCCCAACCGCGGCGTCATCGTCCGCGGCATCCCCTGGACTCCACCTCCACCCCCGCTCGACGTCCTTGCCCGCCGCTGGGGCGAACTCGTGAAAGACCCCGAAAGCGTGCCCGGTAGCGACTTCCCCTGACCCGCCCCGCGGCCTCGCGTATAGTGCGCGCATGCCCTACGTCGTCACCCAACCCTGCATCGATGTGAAGGACGGCGCCTGCATGGACGTCTGCCCCGTCGATTGCATCGCCACCGCCCCCGACGCCCCCATGTACTACATCGACCCCGACCGCTGCATCGACTGCAACGCCTGCCGCCACGTCTGCCCGGTCGACGCCATCTTCAGCGTCTGGGAACTGCCCCCGGACCAGCTCGAGTTCGAACGCATCAACGCCGACTTCTTCAAGCACTGAACCACCACGGAGGCCGCCGATGGCCGGCCCGAACGACCCCGATAGCTACGAACGCGCCGAACTCGAACAGCGCGTCCGCGCCGGGCTGAGCCCCGAACCACCAAATCCTCCGCCCTCGCGCCGGCGCTTCGGCCGCATCCTGGACTTCCTCGAGGCCCTTACGCGCGGGCTCTGGGGCGGCAACCGGTAAACGCTCGCTGAAACGGACCGTCCTCGTCCTACCATCAGGACTGTCCTAGGAATGAAATGAGAACCGGCAGATCAGACGATGAGGCGCGAGCACGAGCAACAGCCCCGTCGAGCGGCCGTGAGCAAGTCATTCCGGAAAGGCAACTCGCGTGAGCGACCGAGCGTGCGGAGATACGATGGTGTCGTGAGAAGCTCGACATGGCGCCCCACAGCCCGCGATCTGGCTATCAACGTCTTCGGCGGGCTCGTCTTGATTGTCGTGCTTTGGCTCTGGGACCAGTTCAGGCCAGACACTGCTCCGACGACACGCGAAGTCGTTCCCTACATCGTGGCCTTAGTGGCGGGAGCCGTCTTGTTGCATGTCTTCCGCGAGAAGCCAGCTGGGTTTGGGGGAAAATCGGCCAGTCGGCGGCCGGAACCCCCGGGTCCCGCAGTACCCGCATCTACGCCAGCCGTCATTGCTCGGGCGAAAGGCGTGGATGTTGACTGCGAATGGGAGAATGTGCCTGCGCCAATTCGCCTGCTGCAGGCTGCCATGGACCCGAAATCAAAAGAGTTCCAGTCGCCGGCTGTGCCAGCCGTTGGTGACGAGGCGTACTACGGGAGAACTTTTTCCATATTGCACGTTCGGCTGTCAAACAGCCTCGACAAGCCTCTTGGTCGGCCCGGACGCGTCGACGCCTTCAATCTGCTCGTAGGGCAGGCTGGAATCAGCGGGCCTCAACTCAGTTGGACGTTGCGCGAGGTGGACGGTGTGAATCCGGCCGCATTTGGAGCTTACGTAACACCGGCTCAGCTTCGTCGACTGGATAGACACTGAAACCACCTGGTGTGGATGCTTCAAAGCTGTACCTTGAGACGACGCCCCCGCCCTACCCCACCCCCACCCCCGCGAACGCCTCGTCTACCAGCCGGTGGACCTCCTCGTCCGCCAGGCTGGTCACGCGGCCGTCGTCGTACTCGCGCCTCACCAGGTCCAGCATCCGCATCAGCCGCGGGTCGCGCTTCTCCAGCCCAGCCGCCACGGCCGGCCGGTGCTTCTGCATCCACATCAGCAGCCCCGCGGCGCCGCTCTTATCGGTGATCGCCACTCCCGGCGGCCGGTTCAGCAGCCGGGTCGTGTCGAACGGGTTGTAAATCTCCTCGTCCTTGATCATCCCGTCCGCGTGGATCCCCGCCCGGGTCACGTTGAAGTTGTCGCCCACGAACGGCAGCCGCTGGTCGACCACCTCGCCGATCTCCCGGTAGTAGTCGGCGATCTCGCTGATCACCGTCGTGTCCATCCCGTGCGTCTCGCCGGTCAGCCCGATGAGCCAGAACACCAGCGCCTCGATCGGCGTGTTCCCACTGCGTTCGCCGATGCCCAGCAGCGTGCCGTTGTTCGAACTCGCGCCGTACAGCCAGGCCGCCACCGCGTTCGGGATGATCGCGTTCAGGTCGTTCTGCCCGTGGAACTCCAGCGCCTCCGATGGCACCCCGCCCTCGGTCTTCAGCAGATGCGTTAACCGGGGGATGCCGCGCGGCAGGGCCGCATGCGGGTCGGGCACGCCGACGCCCATCGTGTCCGGGTAGCGCACCTTCACCTGGATGCCCGCCTGCCGCCCGCGCTCCATCAGCGCCTGCACGAACGGCAGCACCACGCCGTGGAAGTCCGCCCGTGTGCTGTCCTCGATGTGGCAGCGGGGCACCACCCCATCGGCCAGCGCCGCGTCCACCACCTCCAGGTACCCCGCGATCACCGCCTCGCGCGTCGAGTTCAGCTTCTTGAAGATGTGGTAGTCCGAGATCGAGGTCAGGATGCCCGTCTCCTTCAGCCCCGTCTGGCGAACGAGCGCGTAGTCCGCCATCGTCCCGCGGATCCACCCCGTGACCTCCGGGAAGCGGTAGCCCAGCGCCTGGCAACGCTCCACCGCCTCGCGGTCCTTCTTTGTATACAGAAAGAACTCCGACTGCCGGATCATCCCCCCCGGACCGCCCAGGCGGTGGAGCAGCTCGTACAGCCGGACAATTTGCTCGACCGTGTACGGCGCCCTGCTCTGCTGACCGTCGCGGAAGGTCGTGTCGGTAATCCAGATGCGCTCCGGCGGGTCCAGCGGCGCCGGTTCACGTTCGAACTGCACCATCGGCGGCATGATGTACGGGAACGAGTCCCGGAAGTAGTCGGGCCCTTCCTTCGAGGAATGGGCGCCTGGGGTCGCGTGGGTCATCCAGTGTGCTGCCATCGTTTCCGGGGCTCCTGAGGTGAGCAAGATGATTGTATACAATCATACCTGCTCGCCCCTGACTACTCCCCAATTGTCAATATCGCGGCCCTGAGCCATAGCCCCGGTCCCCGTGCCCCGCGGCTACGCCTCGGCCGCGAGGCTGTATTCCGTTCTGCACCCCCGGCGGAGGACTCCGCTCGTGCCCGTTCGACTTCCCCGGCCGCCGGCTCAATGGGCGCACCCGGGTCCACGGCAGCCCGCGCCGTTGGGGTTCGCCCGTGCTCCCCGCCGCCGCAGTCCTGGCAATCGGCGGTATCGCCTGGTTCACCCTCCCTGCCCGCCATTGGGCCCCGGTGGTAAGCTCTTGTTGATGTGGCCCTTTCACCGGGTCCCCCACGACGAACTGCACACCTCCCACCTTGAGTTCGCAGAGAGCCAGGCGCGGGGCCGCCGCGCTGCTACCGGACGCACGTTGCGCTGGGAGACGATCCTCATCCTGGCCGGCCTTGGCGCGCTCCTCGCGGTTTCCCTGGGCAGCGTCGCCTGGCGCGCGCTCGGCTGAAGCGCCGTGATGCCCCGCGGCAGCATCGATGCGTCAGTCGTAGGCTTCGGCGAGTGAGCGGGCGGAGACTGCTCCTCGCTGTCGTCGCTGTCGTTGCTTTCGCCGTGGGGGGCCTGTCGCTGCTCGCCTGCAGCGCCCGCGACCGTTCCGCCGAGCCTCTCGACGGCCCCCTCGCCCGGGACTCCTCCCCGGCAGACCTCGCCGGTCACATCCAGCGCGCCCTCGACGCGAAGGGCCACTATGTGCTGACGGTCGACCAGCAGAATCTAGTCCTGCCACAGTGGGGCGGCGTGGACGGCGGAGTCGTCGCCGTGAGCGCGGATGCCGTGCTTGCCGAACTCACACGCACCGGCGACGGTCCCTACACCATGTTGCGCGCCAATGGAGAGACCTATTTCAAGCGCGAGACCTGCACCGAGTGGGCGCGGGTCCCGGGCGGCGGCGCCGGTGTCCTTGCCCCGTTTGTGCTCATAGGCAACGACGGCATCGCGGGAGCGAAAGGTCTCCAGCTCCTCCCGGGCCGGACAGCCCTTGGTCTTGAGGTACCGGCCATCGGCAAGGTGACCCTGCGTTACGACGTCCAGACGTATCTCCCGCTCGAACTCTGGGCCCTCAACGAGGCCGGCACCGCCCGGCGGCTGCTGTGGACCTTCGAATACGACGCCCCGCCGCCGGCACTTGACGGCCCAACCCTCGCGGGGCGCGAGCGTGCCCCAGACCGTGGACCCGGCGGCAATCCCTGTTGAGGGCGGTCTCTCTCGGGGAGCCTGTTATCCTGACCGCATGTGGAGACTCCACCGGTTCCCCCACGAGGTCGACGAGACCGCCCAACGGGCCCAGACCGATACGCGCATTCGATCCATCGCTGAGCGCGGCCCCGGCGAGACGATCGTTGCGGTCTTCGGGATTCTCCTCCTGGTAGCGATGGCTATCGGGATTGCCAGTCGGTTGCTTTTCTAACCCTGTCGCCGGCCGCATCGCCTGCTACTGTTCCCACATGGCCCTCCCTCACCTCGTCATCACCATGGGCGACCCCTCCGGCATCGGTCCCGAGGTCGTCGCCAAAGCCCTGGCTGACCCCGAAGTCCACAGGCTCGGCCGCGTCACCGTCGTTGGCGATAGCGATCTCCTCGGCTCGTGGGCCGATAGACTGAACATAACGCTCCACGCTGCACTCCTGGAGACCTACCCCCCGCCGCCCGGCGGCTACCCGGTCGGCACTGTCTCCGCCGAGTCCGCCCGCGCCGCCCACGGCTGGATAGAGCGCGCCGCCCGCCTCTGCCTCGCCGGCGAGGCCGACGCCATGGTCACCGCCCCCGTGAACAAGGAAGCCTTCCGGCTCGCCGGAATCGCCGACACCGGCCATCAGGAGGTCCTCCAGCGCCTCAGCGGCTCGCCCCACGTCGCCACCATGCTCGTCTCGGGCAACCTCCGCTGCATGCACCTCTCCACCCACAAGCCCCTCCGCGACGCCTGCGCCTACGTCACGCGTGCGAACGTCCTTCGCGCTGTCGAATTGACCCACGATCACTTCGTTCGCTGGGGCTTCCAACGGCCGCGCATCGCCGTCGCCGCACTTAATCCCCACGCCAGCGATAACGGCCTCATCGGCCGCGAGGAACTCGACGAGATCGCGCCCGCCATCGCCGATGCCCGGGCGGCAGGCATCGACGCCACCGGCCCGCACCCGGCCGACTCGGTTTTCAACCATGCAATCGCCGGCCGCTACGACGTTGTTGTGGTCATGTACCACGATCAGGGTCACATCGCGATTAAGGTCCACGGCTTCGAACACAGCGTCAGCGTGAACCTCGGCCTCCCCTTCATCCGCACCTCGGTCGACCACGGCACCGCCTTCGACATCGCCGGCAAAGGCGTCGCCAACGCGACCAGCATGGTCGAGGCCATCCGCCTCGCCGCTGCGCTCGCCACGGGTTCACGCCTCGCCTGACGTCTGGTGAGGCGGTACCCTACGTAGCACCCTACATGCCATGAAGAAGACGAGCGTCTATCTGTCCGGCGAGGATCGGGAACGGCTTGCCCGCCTCGCCGAGCGCGAGGGCAAGCCGCAGGCGCTCGTCCTTCGCGAGGCTCTCGCCCTGTACGATGCCTCCCACCCCGACCGCGATTTCGAGCTCTTCGGCAACTACAGGCTCACGCTCGACCACCCGGTGGCGCGCCGCACCGGGGTGCTGGTAAAGAATTCCCGCGACCAGCTGGTAATTCCGGCGCCCGTCGCAGCGGAAATCGACTACCAGCTCCAGACCAGGATGTACCCGGCGGCCAACAGGCCCTTCCTTCGTGACCTCGCTCGCGGTCGATACCACGTCGCCTGCCTCGAACCGGGCGACTACCATGCGGTGGTCATGCTCGACGAGCAGTACGCCGACCTGAACGTCGGCCTCGCGGGGTTCTCCATCCTGATCCTCGCCGCACGCTACAATACCAACCGCATCCTCACTTTCGACCAGCGCCACTTCCGTCACATGCGCCCCCTCCAGGGTGGAACGTTCACGCTCCTTCCCTTCGATGAGCCACCCTCGTGAACTCTGGTACAATTTCCACGTGCCCAGCCAGTTCGCTTCCCCGGTGATACCAACCCCGCGTCAATCACGCGGGGCTGCCATTTAGCGGCGCCTTTCCCTTCCCGCTTCCCCGTTCGCACGCACGCCGTACCCTCGTGATAGGAAAGGAATCCTCGCGCCATGCCAACCGACCGCGTCCAGCTCTACGACACCACCCTCCGCGATGGCTCCCAGATGGAAGGCATCTCCCTCTCCGTCGAGGACAAGATCCGCATCACCAGGAAGCTGGATGAGCTCGGCCTCGAGTGGATCGAGGGAGGCTTTCCCGGTTCCAACCCCAAGGATGCGGAGTATTTCCGCCGCCTCCGCGATGTGCGCCTGCGCAACGCTAAGGTCAGCGCATTTGGCGGCACCCGCAAACCCAACATCACCTGCGAAACCGATGCGAACATCCAGAGCCTGGTCGCCGCCGAAACCCCCGGTGTCACCCTCGTCGGCAAGGCCAGCATGTACCAGGTCCGCGAAATCCTCGAAACCAGCGCCGAGGAAAACCTCGCGATGATCGCTGACACCATCTCCTACTTCAAAAAGCTCGGGAAAACCGTCTTCTTCGATGCCGAGCACTTCTTCGATGGCTTCTTCGATGACCCCGACTACTCGCTCCAGTGCCTGGCCACCGCCGCCCGCGCCGGCGCCGACGCGCTTGTGCTCTGCGATACCAACGGCGGCATGACCACCCGCGCCATGCTCGAGGCCATCGAGCGCGTCCAGCAGCGCGTGAACGACGCCCGCCTCGGCATCCACCTCCACAACGATGCTGGCCTCGCAGTGGCCAATTCGCTCCACGCCGTCGAAGCCGGTGTCTGGCAGGTCCAGGGCTGCGTCAACGGCTACGGCGAACGCTGTGGCAACGCCGATATCCTCACGATCCTCGCCAACCTCAAGGTGAAGATGGGCCTGGATGTCGTCGAGGATGAGCAGCTCGCCCGCCTCACCGAAGTCGCGAACTACGTCTCCGAACTCGCCAACATGGCCCCCAACCCCCAGGCCCCCTACGTCGGCGCCTCGGCTTTCGCCCACAAGGCCGGCTACCACGTCGCCGGCATCATGAAGGACGAGCGCGCCTATCAGCACATCGACCCGGCCCGGGTCGGCAACTCTTCCCGCGTCCTCGTCTCCGAACTCTCCGGCCAGCGCAACCTGATCATGAAACTCCAGGAGATGGGCATCGATTTCCCGCTCTCCCAGGACGAGGTCAGAAAGCTCCTCGAAGTCGTGAAGGAGAAGGAGAGCCAGGGCTACCAATACGAGGGCGCCGAGGCCAGCTTCGAAATGCTCGTCCGCCGCAGCCTCCCCGGATACAGGGCGCCCTTCGAACTCGAGGACTTTGTCATCGTCGAGCGCCGGCGCCGCAGCCACGACCAGGCGCAGCTCAACGAGATGCTCGCCGAGGCGATGGTCAAGGTCGTCGTCGATGGCGTGAGGCACCACACCGCCCACGAAGGCAATGGCCCGGTCAACGCTCTCGATGGCGCCATCCGTAAGGCGCTCGTCCAGGTCTACCCGCAGCTCGAACAGGTCAAGCTCGTCGACTACAAGGTCCGCATCCTCGATAGCCAGTCGGCCACCGGCGCCCGTGTGCGCGTCCTCATCGAAAGCACCGACGGCAACCGCTACTGGACCACCGTCGGTTCTTCGACCGACATTATCGAGGCTTCCTGGCTGGCCCTCGCCGATGCGCTCGAATTCGCCCTCAACGTCGAGCGCTGACGGCCGATCGGCTACCCTTGCCCTCGTGATCCTCGTCCTCTTCGGCGCCAACGAGCTTGCCATGCGCCGCCGCATCCAGGAACTCAAGGATGAGGCGGATGGCGGGACGGGCATGCTCCTCACCAACCTGGTCGAGGTTGACGGCCGCGATGCAAAGCCGCACGAGATCCTCGGCCCGGCGATGTCGCCGCCCTTTTTGGCGCCCAGACGGCTGGTCATCGTCGAGCACCTGCTCGAACGTTTCGAGGCTCGCGCCGGCCCCCGCGGGACCCGCGCGCTCGGCCCCTGGGAAGAATTCGCCGCAAGCCTCGCCGCCGGGATCCCCGCGACGACGACGCTCGTATTCCTGGGGCAGCCCTTCCTCGCTCAGGGCCAACCCCGCACGGTCAGCCGTGCGAACCCGCTGATCGCCCGCCTCAAGGAAGTTCCCGGAGCCGTCATCGAGGAGCACCCCGAGATCAAGGGCAGGGAGCTCGAACGCTACATCCGCGACGAGGCAAATATCCGGGGCCTTCGCTTCCGCACCGGTCAGCCCCACCGCGAAAAGCTCGAGCCGTGGGAAGAGTTCCCGCCCGAGACCGACCCCGCGGCCCTCCTCGCCAGCCTGCTGCAGGGCGATACCCTCCGCATCGCCAACGAGCTCGACAAGCTCGCGCTCTGGGCCAACGGTGCGCAGGTCGACGTGCTCGATATCCAGCGCGTCTGCGCCGGCGACCGCGAGCCCAACCGCTTCACTCTCATCGACGCGCTGATGGATGGCAACCTGGCAACGGCCCTCGAAATGCTCGCCCGCCTCCGCCGCGATGGCGAAAACGCCCAGGCCCTCCTCGCCACTATCACCGACCGCTATCGCTTCCTGGCCCAGCTTGTCGGCTTGCTCGAGGAGGGCGCTCCCGAAGCCGAGATCACTCGCGTCCTCGGCAACGCCGGAAAATACGAAGGGCTCCGCCGGGCAGCGATCGACCGGGCCCGGCGCCACGGCGTCCGCAAGCTGCGGCTCGCGTACGAATACCTGGTCGAGGCCGACCGCACGAATAAGCTCGGCGAAGTCGATGAAGACCTCGCCATCGAGATCCTGATGACGAAGCTGTGCGCGCTCGCACCGGTGGCCGCCGGCTCCCGGCGCTAACCCCTACGTCGCCCCCCCTCCCTGCCAGACCGGGTTGTAGCATGCCACCCGGTGCGTCGCCCCCTCGGGGTGCATCAGCCCGGGAGCGTCGCTCATCCGGCATACGTTCATCACCTTCCCACACCGCGGGATGAAGGCGCAGCGCTCGGCCCGCTCGTTCATTTCCGGCGGATGGCCGGGAATCTGCCGCAGGTGCTCATGTGCCCCGTCGACCCGGGGCAGCGTCCCCAGGAGCGCGTGCGTGTAAGGGTGCAGCGGCGATTTCAGCATGTCGCGCACCCCTCCCGATTCCACCACCCTGCCGGCGTACATCACCGCCACATCGTCCGCCATCTGCGCCACCACCCCAAAATCGTGCGTAATCAGCAGGATGGCGGCGCCCCTCTCTCTGCGAAGCTGGTCGAGCTGGTGCAGGATCTGCGCCTGCACCGTCACGTCCAGCGCGCTCGTCGGCTCATCCGCGACGATGACATCCGGATTCAGCGCCGTCGCGATGCCGATCATCACCCGCTGGCACATGCCACCCGAAAGCTGAAACGGATACGACCTGGCGATCCGCGCCGGCTCGGCCAATCCCACATCGCCGAGCACGTCGATGGCGCGGGCCTTCGCCTCTTTCTTGCTGATCGGCAGGTGGCTCGTCAGCATCTCGGCAACCTGCGTGCCGATGTCGATCACCGGGTTCAGGCCCGCGACCGGGTCCTGGAAGATCATTGCGATTCGCCGCCCGCGCAGCGGCCGCAGGTCCCGCTCTTCCAGCGCCATCAGGTCCGTTCCCTCGAAAACGATCCGCCCCGAGAGCACGTCCGCCTCCTGCGGCAGCAACCTGAGGATCGACATCGCCACCGTCGACTTCCCGCACCCCGACTCGCCGACCACCGTCAGTACCTTGCCTCGCTCCAGGTCGAACGACACATCGTCCACGGCATACGTCATCGCGTCGCGCGTGCGGTAGCGGATGCTCAGGTTACGGACGCTGATGATCGGTTCGGCCATGGCGAGTCTCCACGAGACCGGCAGGCCTCGCGCGCTGAGAGAAACGTTCAGGTCAGTCTAATCGCTCGGACGGAAAGACGAGATGAATCGTCCCTGGATCTCCACGTTCTCCGGAGTCGTGTAAATCGGCTGCATCGTGCTGTTCGCCGGCTGGAGCCGCACCCGGTCCCCTTCGTGGTAGATCCGCTTCAGCGTCACTTCCTCGCGGTCCTTCAGCCACACAGCAACCTTATCGCCGTCCGCCGCCGATCTCGCCGGCTCCAGGAAAACGATGTCACCATCGTCGATGAGGTCCTCGATCATCGAGGTGCCCTTCACTCGCAGCGCGAAGACGTTCGTCTTGCCCCTCACCATGTCCTCAGTGACTGCAACCACATCCTGGGCGTCGGTGCCGAACCGGTCGCTCGTGGGCACCGGGATGGGCTGGCCCGCCGCAATCGCCCCCAAAACCGGGATTTCGACGATGCGGGCCCTCCGCCCCCTGGCTCCCAGCACCTCGATGCCGCGCGAAATCTCCCGGTCTCGCCGGATATAGCCCTTCTCTTCCAGCTTCCGGAGGTTGTAGTCGACCACCGACGTGCTGCTGATCCCGCACCCCTCCTGGATGTCCCTGATGCTCGGCGGGTAGTCCTTCTCCTCGATGAACGCCCGCAGGAACTCGAGGATCTGCTCTTGCTTCGGCGAGAGGTCTTTCATTCGATTGATGCCTTTCGAACGCATGTTCGCGCCGAACGTTAGCAAACGCAAGCGGTTATCGTCAAACGTGTTCCGAACACCCCGCACTCCCGCACCTGGCAGGGAGCGCATGGTTGCGAGCCGCTACCCTCTCGGCCACGATAACTTCGTCCACCTCCCATCCCGCAACGCGAAAACCGGACCCACCGCCAATGCCCACCGCCCTCGTGATTGCCGCCCACCCCGACGATGGGGAGTTCGGTTGCGCCGGGTACGCTGCCCGCCTCGCCAGCCAGGGCTGGAACGTGTGCTTCCTGGTCACCACCAACGGCGCAAAGGGCACCGAAGACCGCACCATGCCGCGCGAACGGCTCATCGCCAGCCGCATGGAGGAGCAGCGCGAGGCCTGCCGCCGCCTGGGTGTCCGTGATGTCTTTTTCCTGGGCTTTGAGGATAGCGAACTGGTCTACACCCGCGAACTGCTCGAGCGCATCGTCTGGCACATTCGCACGCTCCGGCCGCACACCGTGCTCACCCACGACCCGACGGACATCATCATCCGCGATAGCTTCATCAACCACCCGGACCATCGCGCCACCGGCGCCGCCGCCCTCGATGCTGTCTATCCCACGGCGCGCGACCACCTGAACTTCCCCGGCCACCTGGCGGCCGGCCTCGAACCGCACAAAGTGCGGGAAGTGCTTCTCTGGAACACCAACCACCCAAACTTCGACGTCGACATCACGGACCTGGTCGACCTCAAGATCCACGCGCTCCAGGCCCACGTCTCCCAATTCGGAAACCAGGACGATTTCGCCGCGTTTTCGCGAGAACGCTGGCGCGGCGAGGACGGGCGCTACCTCGAGCGTTTCCGCCGCCTCGAACTCCAGTTCTGAGCCTCACGCGACGATGAGCCGTAACAGGTCGTTCCCGGCCACCAGCTCCCTGCCCCGTTCCGCCAGGCCAGAGATGGTGCTCTTGTCGCGCTGACCCAGCAGTGCCCCGAGCTCGCTCAGGCTCCGGCCACGCTCGTGCAGCGCCGCCACCGCCACGGCCCGCGCCTCGGCCACCGCTGCCCGCCGCGAACGCCCTGCGATCTCGTCCACGGTCACCCCAAAGTGCCTGCCGATCCGTTCCAGCAGTTCTCGCTCGCCGATGACTCCGCTGGTCGCCTCGGCCAGCGCAAGCCGCCCGAGCTCCGCATCGAGCCGCGCCGCATCGAGCAGCTGGCTCCGTTCGAGCGAGACCGCGGCGTGCACCGCGCCGAGCAGCACCCGGACCGAGGGGACCTCGCAGCCTGCAATTCGCTCCGTTGCCCACACCGGCAGCGACGCGCGCAACCGTCGCGTCACCCGTTCGATGAATGCCCGCCGTTCGGCGATTCGGAACGGCTCCACCCGCGTCACAATCCCCGCAACCAGCCGCGAGGTCAGCCGTTCAGGCAGGTCCAGCTCGAAGGGGTGCTTCTCGCTCGCCACCACTACATGCCCACCGCCGTTGCAAACCGCGTCCATCGTGTGCACCAGCTCGTCCTGCGTCTTCTGTTTTCCCGCAAGTTGCTGCAGGTCGTCGATCACCAGCAGGTCCACCGTGCGCACCAGTGATCGGAACTCGTCGGCCTGCTCCTTCCGCATCGCCCCAAGGTAGCGATTGGCAAATTCCTCGCCGCTCAGGCACGCGACCGCCCGGCCCTGGTCGGCCGCCCGGCAGGCCAGGGCGTGCAGAAGGTGGGTCTTCCCCATGCCCGGGGCGCCAAAAATGACGACCGGGCTGATCCGCAGTTCCAGGTCGTCCACCAGTGAAAGACACGATTGGAGCGCCAGCCGGTTCCCCTCTGCAGCCTGGTACTCCTCGAATGTAAACGAGCAGTTCACCTGCCCCACCACCGGGCCCCGGCCCTTCGGACGGTCCGCGCTGCCGGAAGCCCCCGGCTCGCCACCGTCCAGCGCCGTCCCCCGGGGCACGAACACCACGCCGATGCCGGCGCCGAACACCTGCGTCGCGGCCCGCTCCACCACCACTTGCAGCCGCTGGTTCAGCCACGAACAGGCCATCTCCGAGCCAGCCTCAACCACCAGCTCCCGCCCGCTCAGCCGCACCGCCCGCGTCCCGCGCAGAAACGTCGCGAAGTTGTGCGGGTTTAGCTCGAGCTCGAGCCGTCCCAGGACACCCTGCCAGGAGCGCGCCAGCTCGCGGTCGCTGCACGGCAACAGGTCGTCCATCGAAGGGCACACTCCTTCCTCCCGGTGGTCTCCGGGCTTCGCGCGGCCGGGGCCTTGCTGCGGTCTTCGTCGGTGGTACAGAGCCGGCCGCCCGGGTGGTCCCGGGCGCCCGCCTTGCGGCGCAGGGCGTACGGTAGTCCGGGCCGCGCCCCGGTTCAACGTACTTATGTTCTAACCTTCACGCTTCGCACCCAGTTTTCACGCCCTCGCGCCCTTATGTGGGAATCCCGGTCCGCACCCTGAATCTCCCCTAACAGGCAACCCGCTTTCCGTCGTCCAGGGGCCTACTTTTCGAAATGGGCCGCGCCCTACGCCGCCTCACCAATCTCCCACCGCCGCAGCCGCCTGATCGCCAGCGACACCGTCGCCGCCGTCGCGATGGCCGCGAACACCCACGCCTCACCGGCGCCCAGGCGCGGGTCAAACACCCTCGCCGGCACATCAACCAGCGTATCCGCGATTCCGAGCGTGTACTGCCGCACCGAAAGGAACCGCACGCCGGCGAACAGCCGGGTGATGACACCCTCCCAGATGAATGCGTACAGCAACCCAACGATGAGCGCCCGGCTCGTGACCACGCTCAACCAGGTGAAGAGCGCGCAGTAGGCCAGCGAACCCGCCACCACCGCCAGCGCGAACCCCGCCAGGATCCCGTCCGCCGGTTCGCCCCACAGCGCAACCAGGGTCGCCGTCACCGCGGCCGCCAGCACGATCCCTGCCGTCGCCAGCCACGAGACCAGCAGCTTGGAAAGCACGATCACCCGGCGCGGTATCGGCTTGCTCAAGATGTACACCGCCGTGCCGTCCTCAAACTCGCTCCCCAGGGCCGCTGTCCCGAATACCAGCGCCGCCAGCGGCAAGAACGTCCCCACGATCAGCCGGGCATTCAGGGCCGAGGCCGCCCAGCGCTGCGGGTCGTCGTTCCCCGCAACCCGGTAAAGCACTGCGATGAGCACCGGCACCAGCGCGAACACCAGCATCAGGATCGTCCGCTTCTGCCCCAGCAGCTGCCGGGCCGTCAGCCGGATGAGCGCCGCGTTCACCGCTTCACCAAATAGGAGAACACGCTCTCCAGCGACTCATCCGTGGGCCGCAGCTCGAAAACCGATACACCTGCCTTCCGCGTCACCCCCGGGATCGCCAGCGTGAACGCTGCGAATTCACCGGTGCGCACCTGCAACGTTCCATCCTGGAGCTCCACCCCGTACACCGATGGGTCGGCCACGAGCGCCGCGGCCAGCGCCCGGTTGTCGCTCGACCGCACCGTGAACGTGTGCGGCCGGTCGGTCATGAGCTTGCGGATCTCGCGGAAGTCGCCCGATGCGGCAAGCCTCCCCGCAACGATCACGAGCACATCCTCTGCCAGCCGCTCCACCTCCTCCAGGATGTGCGAGGAAAAGAGGATCGTCCGGCCCTTTGCGGCCATCTCCCGCAGCATGTCCATCATCTGTAGCCGTTGCCGCGGGTCGGCCCCGTTGAACGGCTCATCGAGCAGCAGGACATCCGGGTCATGCACCAGGGCGGCAGCGATCTTCGCGCGCTGCTTCATCCCCTTCGAATAACCGCCCGTCGCCCTCCCCGCGAACCCCTCCATCTCCACCAGGCCGATTGCCTTGCGCGCGGCCGCGTCCGGGTCCGGCAGCCCGTGCAGCTCGGCCGAAAGCCGGACGAACTCGTAACCCGTCAGGAACGGGTAGACCGCCTCCCGCTCCGGCACCAGCCCGATGCGCCGATAGATGCCGGGGTTCTCCCAGGCCGGCTCGCCGAACACCCGCAGCTGGCCGGCAGATGGCTTCAGGAAGCCGGAAAGCAGATGCAGCATCGTCGACTTGCCCGCCCCGTTCGGCCCCAGTAACCCCGTGATCCCGGGCCCAAGCGTGAACGAAATGTCGTTCACTGCCACGATATTCCCGTACCAGCGGCTGACGTTGATGACCTCGATGGCGGGCGATGTCGCGCTCATGCCGCTATCCGTTCGAACCTCCGGATGACGATCGCCGCGCCCCCGGCAGCGTGGGCCGCCAGCGCCGCGCCATACCCCCAGAGGGGGATCCCCGCCACATCCTGCACCGAGTCACGCTCGGGGCTCACGCCGAACACCCACATCGTCGCCCCGTACACGAAGTCGAACGGGCTGAGCAGGGCAGCCGCCCGCCCCGCGCCGCCCACCTCCAGGACCAGGATCGCCGCGATTGGCCAGGTCACCAGGAACCATGCCACCACGGCGATGGTCGCATAGGCCCGGCGCGATGTCTGGCTGGCGATGGCCATCGCCACCGCTCCCATTGCCACCGCGATGGCTGCCCCGCTCCCCACCGTCCGCGGCAAGTCCTCCCAGTTGTCGCTCACATACTTCCCGAGGTCGTTCGTTGCCAGCCCGTTCCCCAGGAGCAATAACGCCTGCGGCGCAAGCGTCAGCACGGTCAGCGCCGTCGCGAATGCCGCCAGTTTCGCCAGGGCGTAGTCGCGCCGCAGCAACGCCCGCGAAAAGTAGAGCGAGAGCGTCCGCTGGCGCATGTCGCGGCCGGTGATCTCCGGGGCGATCGCCGCGCAAAACAACGCCACCGGCACCTGCACAAACCCGAAATAGTTCTCGGGACGGATCACGTCAACGTCGTCCGAGACGATCGCGGCCACCCCGAGCTGGATGAGCGCTGGCAGGAAGGCGATCACGGTGATGATGATCGGGATGATCTTGCTCGAGGTCCTCCTTCCAATCCCGAACGCCCCACGGAGGCTGTAGAGATACAGCGCCATGACCGCATGCTGCCGCCCCAGGCGTGGGCCGTCGTAGCGGCGGTACCCCAGGTCGTAGATGCTTCCGCCGCGCGCTTCAGCTGGCGGCATGGGCAGCTCCCTTCTCGGCAGGCCGGAACAGGTCTTCCAGGTTCTGGCGGCGCCGCTCCAGCCGCACCAGCCCGAGCCCGAGGTCCGCGCAGGCGTCCCGGATCAGGTCAAACGCCCGTTCCTCGCCTTCCAGCGCCACCAGGACAATCCTGCGGTCCACTTCCGCCCGCAGCCCCCGCTCGCGGAGAAGGCCAGCGAGCCGCTCCGCCTCTCCCTCAACCACGACGGCCAGCACGCCCGTTGCCGCGGTGAAGTCCCCCAGCGGTCCCTGCCGCAGGAGGTGTCCGCCGTCGATCACCACCAGGTAGTTGCACACGCGCTCGATCTCCCCGAGCAGGTGCGAGGCCATCACGATCGAAATCCCAAACTCTCTCCCCGTCCGCCGGACCAGGTCCAGCATCTCGTCGCGGCCGGCAGGGTCCAGCCCGTTCGTCGGCTCATCGAGAAACAGCACCTGCGGGTCGTGGACCAGCGCCTGCGCCAGCTTCACCCGCTGCTTCATGCCCGTCGAGTACCCCCGCATCTCCCGGTAGCGCTCCTCGAAGAGCCCCACGTGCCGCAGCGTCTCAGCCGTGCGCTCACGCGCCGAGGACCTGGGCAGGCCGTTGATCTGCGCCATGTGCGCCACAAACTCCGTCGCGCTCACATCGCCGGGCAGGCAGTCGTGCTCCGGCATGTAGCCCACGAACTGGCGCAACACCGGCCCCTCCCGGGCAATGTCGTACCCGAGCACGGTTGCGCCGCCGCTCGTCGGCGCCAGCAATCCGAGCAGGATTTTGATGAGCGTGCTCTTGCCCGCGCCGTTCGCGCCCACCAGCCCGATGATGCCGGGCTCGACCGCAAGGTCCAGGCCATTGAGCGCCACCACGCTCGCGCCGTACCGCTTGGTCAGCTGTTGCGTCTCGATGAGCGCCACACCCGGCATCCTAACAGGCGCCCCGCGACGATCGAGTGCAATCTGCCACACACCGCCCGTCCGGGGCAGCGCCAGGTAAAGCCAGCCCGCCTGCCGGGGCGCTCTGCAACAAGAATCGGGGGCGGTCCTCTGGTCATAACGCCCCGGGTATCCGATGGTACTGATCGATGCCCACGCTCCGCGTGCCCCGGCTCCCGGGCTCCCACGCCGCCCGCATCCTTCTCGGTGCCACGTTTGCCGCAGGCGTCGGCGCCGTGATCGTCGCGCGCGACCCGGCTGGCTCCGGCGCCGAACAGCAGCTCCAGGCTGGAACCCTTGCCCCTGCTGGCGAATCTGCCACGGCTCCCGGCCACGAAACCCCGGGGCGCCAGCCCCTCGAAACCCATGAGGGCGCGATTGCGCAGCCCGACCCTGCCCGGCTGCCCGCGGAGGACACCGCTGCCGCCGCAACCGGCCGCTTCTCCATGCCCCTGCGCGAGTGGAGCCGCGTCACCGACCGTTACGGCGCCACCAACCGCGGCCCCGGCCGGATCCACGGCGGCATCGACCTCGCGCTCGAAGGGCTGAGCCACTCGGCGGTGTACTCCGCCTGCACCGGTACCGTCGCCTCGGCCGGCTACTCGGGCGCCTATGGCAACCACGTGTTCGTCGACTGTGGCGGCGGCTGGACCACGCTGTACGGCCACCTCAGCGAAACCCGCGTCGCCCCTGGCGACCCTGTCGACAACAACGTCGTCCTGGGCATCACCGGCTCCTCCGGGTACTCCACCGGCGAGCACCTGCACTTCGAGATCCGCTGGCACGACACGCCGGTCAACCCCGAGGACTACCTCGACTTCAAGATCCCTCCCGGGACTCCTCTCTCCGATGGCCCGCTCTGGTTCCCCGGCAGCGACGGCACTCCCGTGTCCACCCCGACCATCACGCCCACGCCCACCGACACGCCGACGCCCACCAACACCCCGACCATCACCCCGACCCCCACCATCACGCCCACGCCCACCTGGACGCCGACGCCCACCCGCACGCCGAAGCCGCCAGCGAAAACGCCCACCCCGCTGCCTGTAGTCCAGTAGCCGCCTGGCCCGGGAACCCCGGCCGCCCGGCGCACCTGGTCCTTCGCTCTTTGCCCTTCGTCCTTCGCCCCCGCAGGCCGGTTCCCGCTCCCCCTTCCCCTCCGATACGCTGGAACCACCAACCTCCCCGGAGCACTCACTCCATGCCCACCGCCACCACCTACGACCTCATCGTCATCGGCAACGGTTCGGCCGGCGACAACATCGCCCGCACCCTGGGACGGAGGGGCCTCCGGGTTGCGGTTGTTGAGCGCGCACACCTCGGCGGTGAGTGCCTCAACGATGGTTGCGTCCCCAGCAAGGCCCTCATCGACCTTTCGAAGCGCGCTGCCGGCGAAGGTCTCCCCTGGGACGAGGTGGTTGCCCGCGTCCATGCCATCCAGCTCCTGGTGCGCGGCACCGACCCCAACGGAGGGTTCGCCGCCGACGGTATCGACCTGGTCTGGGGCGACGCCCGCTTCGCGGCCCCAACCAAGGTCGAAGTCGATGGCCGCGTTCTCCGGGGGACCAACGTCGTCGTCGCGACCGGCACGGGCCCCGGTCTGCCGCCGATCCCGGGCCTGGCTGAGGCACGGCCGCAGACCAACCGAACCATCTTCACGCTCGCCCGCTTTCCGGCCCGCCTGGCGGTCATCGGTGGCGGGCCGATCGGCCTCGAGCTCGGGCAGGCCTTCCGCCGCCTCGGCGCCCAGGTCACCATCTTCGAGGCGCTCGACCGCATCGCCGCCACGGAAGACGCCGAGATCTCGCTCGAGCTGACGAAGCTCTTCGAGCGCGACGGCATCCGGGTGGAATCCGGCGCTTCGATCGAGCGCGTCGACCGTCCGGAGGACGGGCGCATCACCGTCGCGACCGCTCGCGGCCGCTTCGAGTTCGACGAAATCCTGGTTGCTGCCGGGCGCACGCCGCAGGTGCCCGAAGGGCTGCAGGAGCTGGGCCTGGAGCGCGACCGGCGCGGCTTCATCGCCATCTCTCCCTGCGGGAAGACAAACCTGGATGGGCTCTGGGCGGCGGGCGACATTACGGGCAAGTTCCAGTTCACCCACTACGCCGGCTACCAGGCCCACCACATCGCCAGGCACATCGAGTCGGGCATCTGCGAACCCATCCCCGACACCCTCGTCCCCTGGGCCATCTTCACCGAGCCGGAGATCGGGCACGCCGGCATGACGGAGCAGCAGGCGCGCGAGGCGGGCATCGAGGTCCGCGTTGCCCGCCTGGACGCCGGTGACCTCGACTGGTTCCGCACGACGAGCCAGCCGGACGGGTTCGCCAAGGTGGTCGTGGACGCGAAGACTGGCATGCTGCTCGGCGCCCACTTCATCTGCGCCCGCGGGAGCACGCTGGTGGGCGAAGCCTGCCTGGCTATCCAGCATGGCCTCACCGCGCGCCAGGTCGCGAGCACCATCCACCCGTACCCAACGGCCTCCGAGCTCTTCCGCTGGGTCTGCGCGAAGGCCGTGTAGAGCACGCCTCCTCCTGCCCGCTCGAGTCGTGACTGATTCGCGATCACCCGGCCCGACGCCCTTCTCTACGCGAAGTTCTCCCGCTACACTCCGCACATATGTTCGGCGACATCCCCACGACGGTTCCCGCGGCGAGCCCGCTCCGAGACCGGCTGCGGGCCGCGCTCCACCAGCCGGTCCGGGGCGAGCCCATGCTCCGCGACGCCAGCGTCACCGAACGCGCAGACCTCTCCCGCCTCGGCGGGCGCTGGTTCGAATCCCCACTCGGCCCGGGCTACGTCATCGAAAGCACGTACGAGGCCGGCCACCTCCACGGCCAGGTCCCCCTCTACCGCGCCCTCTCCGTCGACCCCGCCCGCCTGGCAGGCCAGGTCCGCGACCCCCGCCTTGCCGGGGTCGACCCGGCGGACTTTTGCTATATGGATACCGAAACCACCGGGCTCGGCGGCTCCGGCACCATGGTCTTCCTGGCCGGCGTCGCCCGATTCATCGGCGGCACGCTTCGCCTCCGCCAGTACCTCCTCCCCGGACCGGAGTACGAAGGCGGCCTCCTTGGCGGCCTGGGCGAGGACCTGGAGTCCGCCGGCGCCCTCGTCAGCTACAACGGCAAGTCGTTCGATGTCCCCGCCCTCGAGGTCCGGTACATCCTCTCGCGCCAGCGCCCCTCCCTCCGCTCCAGGCCCCACCTCGACCTCCTCTACCCCAACCGCCGCCTCTTCCGCGGCGTCATCGATTCGCACCGGCTGGTCCAGGTCGAGCGCGACCTCCTCGGGTTCGAGCGCGAGGACGACTGTCCTTCCGCAGAGGTCCCCGAGCGCTACTTCCGTTTCCAGCGCTCAGGCGACCCCACGCACATCCTCCCCGTCCTCCGTCACAACGCCTGGGACATCCTCTCGCTGGTCGCCCTCGCGGCACACCTGGCCGCCGTCTGCGAGGACCCCGGCTATCCGCTGCAGGCCGCTCGCGCGGCCGAATACGCCGGCGACCACGCCTGGGCCGCGGCGCGCTACGAGGCGGCCCTCGCCGGCCCGCTTCCTCGCGCGGAACGGCTTGAGGCACTGGAGCGCGCCGCCCGCAACCACGCGCGCAGCGGCAACTGGCAGGCAGCCGCCGCCTGCTGGCAGGCGCTCATCGATGAGCCCCGCGCCCGCCGCCTCCTCCCCTACGTCGAACTGGCAAAGATCGCTGAGCACCGCTTCTCCGATGCTGCCGGCGCCGTCGTCCTGGTCGACCAGGCAATCGCCCTGGCGTCGCGGGGCCTGGTCCCACAGGGGCCAGCGAACAGCGAGTTGACGCTGCCCGCGCTCGAGCGGCGGCGCGAACGCCTGCGGCGGCGCCTCGAAGCCGGGCGCACCTCGACGCGGAGGCACCAGGTGGTAAACCCCTGAATTCCCATGCGCCGACCGCGTGGGAGTGGCCGCGCGCATCACCGGCACGGTGCAGGTTGGCCGCGTGGGCTCTGCACTTCGTACTTCGAGCTCCCGGGATCCGGGCCGGTCACTCCTCCCTCTACACGCTATCGTGTAAACTCCACGTCATGGACTCCACCTGGTCCGCCGAATCGATCGCCCGCCTCCGCGCCCGGCTGGGCCTGACCCAGTCCGAAATGGCACGCGCGCTCGGCGTCCGGCAGCAGACGATCTCCGAGTGGGAGACGGGCCGCTATGCGCCGCGAGGCGCCAGCCTGCGCATGCTCCAGTTCCTGGCTGAATCGCGCGAGCCCTACGACCCGTACGGGGATGCCGGGTGACGGCCGCTGCCCGCCCGGGCCACCTGCCGGAATCGGCCCTCGCCGCGCGCTGGGCCCGGGGCGTTCCCGGCCCGCTCCGCCTGGAAGATGGCCGGCCCCTGCAGATCATCTTCCCCGGCACCCCGGCCGGCGCAGCCGGGCCGGACTTCACGGGCGCCATCCTCGACGCCGGGGGCGACCTCCTCCGCGGCGATGTCGAGCTTCACCTCCGCGCGAGCGGCTGGCGCCAGCACGGCCATGCGGGCGACCCGGCCTACGCCGGCGTTGTGCTCCATGTCGTCGCGGAGAACGACGAACCCAATCCGTTCACCTTCCACCGCTCGGGCCGCCTCATCCCCATGCTCGTGCTCGATGCGTCCGCCCAACCCGCCTTCCCGCCCCCCTTCACGCCGCCCTGCGCCATCGGCACCGCCCGCGGCTGCGGCCCGGCCCCCGCGCTCGAACGGATGGGCCTCCGCCGCCTCCGCGCGAAGGCTGCCCGGGTCAGCCCGGTGGTCGCAGCCCATGGGCCTGGCCAGGCGCTGTACAGCCTTCTCCTCGAAACGCTGGGGAGCAGCGCCAACCGCGAACCCTTCGCCGCCCTCGCCCGCCGCATGCCGCTCGCCCTCTTGCTCGAAGGCGAACCGCTGCCTGGCGTCTCCCGCCCGCTCGCCCTCTCGGCAGCGCTCAAGGGCGCGGCCGCCGCGCTGGTCCTGCGCCGTGCCGGCATCCGCCCCATGGCTTCGCCTGGCCGCCGCCTGGAATCCGCGGGGGCGCTCATCGCCCGCTGGTGGCCGCAGGGGTCAGCTCCCGGCTGGCCGGCGGCGCTCGGGCCGGGGCTCACCTGGCGCGCCGCCTCTGGCCCCGGGATCGGCCGTTCGACGGCCATCGAAGTCGTCGTGAACGCGGTCCTCCCGGTGGCGCTCGCGGCCGGCGCCCTCCCCGGACCGGTCATCGAAGCTGCCTGGAACGCGCTCCCCTCGCCGGGCACCTACGGCCGCCTGCGCCGCCTGGAGTCCTGGCTCGGCGCCGGAAACACTCCCCCGTTCACCACGGCCGCGCGGCTCCAGGGTGGCCTCCTCCTCCACACGGACTACTGCACGCGCGGCGCCTGCGGCCGCTGTCCCCTCTCGTCTTGACTGGCTCGACGCGCGACCGCCTCAGCCCAGCCCCCCGGCCAGCCGCGCCACCTCGTCTTCGCTCAGTCCGAGCACGTCCAGCAGGACCTCCATAGAGTGCTCGCCAAGGCACGGCGCGGGAGCGCGCGGCCCGCTTTCGTATCCGCTGATGCGGAACTGGTGCCCCTCGTACGGCACCATACCCATTTCCGGGTGCTCCATGGGGTGGAAGAATCGCCGGTGCGCCAGCTGCGGGTCGCGGAGGTGATCGCTGGAACGCTGCACCGCCCCCGCGGGGATGCCCGCGGCTTGCAGGCGGCCCATCAGCTCGTGCATGTCGTGCCCGGCGGTCCACTCCGCCAGGTGGGCGTCGATCGCCGCCCGCGCGGCGAGCCGGCCCGTCACCGTCGCGTAGGCCGGGTCCGCCGCCCACCCCGGTTCGCCCAGGAACGCAACGAGCGCGCGCCACTGCGCGTCGTCCTCGATCGCGATCGCGATCCACTCGTCCTCGCCTGCCGCGGGGTAGGCCGCGTGCGGCGCCATCGAGGGGTCCTCGTTGCCCATCCGCCGGGGGACACGCCCGCTCACCTGGTAGTCCAGGATTTCCGGCGCCAGGAAGTAGAGCGAAGACTCCATCTGCGATTGCTCGATGTACTGGCCCTCGCCGGTGCGCGCCCGGTGGTCGAGCGCCGCCATCACCGCCGAAGCCAGGAACCGCGGTGCGATCGTGTCGGTATACGCCGTGAAGGGCCCCGATGGGGGCCGGTCTGGCCAGCCCGTCACCTCATAGAACCCGCAGATGGCGGCCGCGTGGTAACCGTACCCCGCCAGCGGCGCGGCCGGCCCGGTCTGCCCCATCAGGCAGGTGCTCACGTAGATCACGCCCGGGTCGATCCGCTTCGCGTCGTCGTATCCCAGCCCGAAGCCCGCCATCGTCCCCGGGGTGAACGATTCCAGCACCACGTCCGCCCACGCGATCAGCTTCCGCGCGATCTCCTGCGCCTCCGGCGTCTTCAGGCTCAGCGCGATCGACCGCTTCGACGTATTGAACGCGCCGTAGAACTGCGACCGGTTCGGTCCGAAGACGCCGTCCTTGAACGGCCCCGCAACCCGCAGCCGGTCCGGCGGGTTGGCTGTCTCGATCCGGATGACGTCGGCGCCGTGGTCGGCCAGGTACTTCCCCGTGATCGGTCCCACGCCAATCCACGAGAAGTCCGCCACCTTCAGCCCGGCGAACGGCAGTCCCTCCCGCGGCGCCGGGGGCACCCGGCCGGCCCGGCCGCCGAGGTTGCCGTCCGCCTCCCCCGGGGCCGGCACGCCGCGGTCGCGCCGGATGGGCGTCGCCGAGGCGCGCACAAACGGCCCGGGCCCGC
Source organism: uncultured Anaerolineaceae bacterium (assembly GCA_964648195.1). GTDB lineage: Bacteria > Chloroflexota > Dehalococcoidia > Tepidiformales > Tepidiformaceae > Amarobacter. The sequence continues at coordinate 219,080 of CAZYLL010000003.1, forward strand.
GCACCGTCACCCCCGGCCGCACTTCCAGGTCCCGCCAGTAGTCCCGCGCCTCCAGGTGGTTGAAGTTCAGCAGCTCCGGGATCGTCGCCACGGGTGCAATCGTCACCCCGTTCGCCAGGCCCCGCTCCAGCAGTTCCTGCTTGGTGTACCTGCGCGTCCAATCGGCGAGCCGCGCCATCACTTCCTCGTAATCGTGCGCGAGCGGCAGCCCCTGCAGCACCTTCATGTCGTAGGTCGCCCAGTCCTCGTCCGTGATCCACGACTCGGGCACGACACCATCCGCCACCATCCATGGCACGACCGGCACGAGCGTTGGCCCGTTCCCGATCATCACGACCTCGCCGTCGGCGCAGGGGTAGACCAGGGGAAGCGTGAGCGTGCCGAGCTGGAGCGCGGTGCCGGCCCGCTCCATGTCCTTCCCCTGGATCGCCGCCGCGATCATCGCCTGCAGCCCGGTCCAGAACACCGCCGTCTGCACCGATACGTCCACGAATCGCCCGACGCCCGTGCGCTCGCGGAGGTGGTGCGCCACCAGCGCGCCCACCGCGCTCTCGGCGGCGGCATGGTGCCACGTCTGCGGCACCGAAACGCGCACGGGCGGCCGGTCCGGGTCGCCGTTCAGCGCCATCATCCCGCCCATCGCCGCCAGCGTGAGGTCCGTGGTCACTTGATTGGCGTACGGTCCATCCTGCCCGAACGGCGTGGTCGCCACGTACACCAGCCGCGGGTTCACCTCCCGCAGCTGCTCCCAGCCGAGCCCGCGCGCCGCCATCTCCCCCGGCCCGGCGTCTTCGAACAGGAAGTCCGCCCCCCGGACCAGGTCGAAAAACGATGCGCGTCCGGCTTCGCTGGCCAGGTCGAGGGTGACGCTGCGCTTGTTCCGGTTGAATGCAGCGAAGCGCAGCGCGTCGCTCCGCGAAGCCATCCCGCCGGGCGGTTCCACCTTGACTACCTCGGCCCCCAGGTCGGCCAGGATCATCGGCCCCAGGTCCGCCTTACCGGCGGTCAGATCGAGCACGCGGTAGGGCGAGAGCATCGGCGCCTCCTACTTCTTTCCATCCAACCGGTCGAGGCGAGCGTAAATGCTCCAGTCCACCCGCGTGTGCCGCACCGTCTCATACACGATGAGGCCCAGGCCGGCCACGATGCCGCCCGCAATCGCCAGCCAGCCAGTGTCGTTCGCCGCGCCGAAGCCAAGCATCACCGCGCCTGCCGTGGCCGGCAGCGCGCCAACCACCGAGGCCACGTGGCCCGCTTCTTCGTCATGCCATCTCGCCAGGGACATCGCTGACACCTCTCATCGAGTTGCGCGTGACTATACCCGCGACCAGAGCGCCATGTAAGAGACCCCCGCCCCGCGGCAACGAAAAAGGGGCGCCGTCTGGCGCCCCTCCGTGACCGGGCATCCCCGGCCGTTACGGCCCGAGCAGCGTCGTCCAGGTGACCGTGCCCGCGTTCTTCAACGCGAAGAAGTACGCCGTGCCGTTCTGCAGGGTGGTGAAGTCGTTCGCGCCCGGCACGCCATCCGAGCCAGGGAAGTAGCCGCCCCAGGTTTGCGTCGCCGGGTTGAACCGCCAGATCGCCCCGACCAGCGCCGAGATGTTGTTCGTCTGCGGGTTGTCAGGAGTCTCCTGCCCGGTCAGGGCTGCCAGCGCCCCGATGTTGTTCTTCCCCGTCCACACCAGCAGCGTGAACCGGAAGTAGAGCGTGTACGTCACGGTCTGCGCCGACGACGTGTTGGTGAAGTTGTCCGCGGCCGTGTTCGCGCTCGTCCCGCCCGGGCCGGTCACCCGCACGTCGACCACGCCCGCCGGCGTGCCCGTGGGCACCGTCGCCGTGATCTGCGTCGAGCTGTTCACCGTGAACGATGCCGCCACGCCGCCGACCGTCACCGAGGTCGCCCCCGTGAAGCCCGTCCCCGTGATTGTGATCGTCGTCCCGACCGGCCCGCTCGCCGGGCTCACCGAAGTCACCACCGGTGCGGCGCTGCCCGTGTAGGTGTAGTCATCGGCCGCGGTGTTCGGCGAGGTGCCGCCGGGCGTCGTCACGGTCACATCGACCGTGCCCGCCGACTGTGCCGGGGCGACCGCCACGATGGTCGTCGCGTCGATGTAGGTGAAGACCGCCGTCACCGTCCCGAACTTCACCGTCATGCCGCTCGAGGTGAAGCCCGTGCCCGTGATCGTCACGATCGTTGTGCCCGTCGCCGGGCCCGTGTTCGGGCTGATGAACGAGACCGTCGGCCCGCCCGTGTAGAAGAAGTCGTTCTGCGTGCCGGCCGTCGTGTTCGAACCGTTCACCGTCGTCACGATGACTTCGACCGTCCCGCCGAGGTGCGCTGGCGTCACGCACGTGATCGTCGTGCTGCTGACCACGACCACCGAGGTACAGGGCGACCCGCCGAAGGTCACCGAGGGGGTGCCCACGAAGTTCGCCCCGGTAATGGTGACCAGCGTCCCGCCGACGATCGGGCCCGCCGCCGGCGAAATGCTCGAGATGAGCGGGATGATGGTGGAGTCGGTGATGTTCAACACCGCCGTTGATTGCGCCCCGAGCGAAGCGCCGCCGGTCGGGTTCGAGAGCACCAGGTTCACCGTCTCGGTGCCCTCGGCCACCCCGTCGGCGACCGGCGTCACCGTGAACGACTTGGAGGTCCCGTCGCCGTTCGGCCAGATCAGCGTGCCCGAGGTCGCGATGTAGTCCACGCCCGCCGTGGCCGTGCTCCCGATCGTGGTCGTGGCGAAGTCCACGGTCACCTGTCCGGTCGTGCTCCCGGTGCGGGTCACCGTGATGGTGATGGCCCCGCCCGTCTCGGCGCCGGTGTAGGTCGCCGAGCTGAACTGGAGCACCCCGACCCCGTCGTCATCGTTGATGGTGACCGTGGCCGTGCTCGGAGACCCCACGTTGCCGCCGGTCAGCTGGAGGCCGAACTGCTCAGACGGCTCGATGTTCACGTCCTGGATGATCTGCACCTAGCAGAACTTGGTGCCCGTGTCGCCGTTACTCCAGTCGAGCTGCTGGTTCGTCACCTGGTTGTAGTCGACGTTGACAGTGGCGCTGCCCGGGCCTGTCGTTGTGGAGCAGAACGCGGTGATGGCGCCGTTGCTGCCGCCCGTCCGGGTCACCCCGAACGTCGCGATCCCGACTCCCTCGGTCACCGTGTAGCTCGATTGGCTGAACTGCACCGTCCCGGTCCCGTCGTTGTCAGTGATCGTGATCGTATGAGAGACGAAGGTGCCCGCTCCTCCGGTGAACCCGGTGGGATTGGCCAGGCTGAGAATGATCGTCTCGCCCGGGTCGTTGATCGCATCATTTACGATGCTCACGACGCAGTTCTTCGCCGTTTCCCCGGGGTTAAAGGTCAGCGTCTGCGGTGACGGAGAGAACGTGTAGTCGGTGCCGCCGCCCGTCGCTGTCCCGGTGGCCGTGTCTATGCACTGAATCGTGTCGGTCCCGCTGGTGGCCCCAACGCGGTTGACGACAACATTGAACGTCCCAGGGGAAGCCTCGGAAGCCGTCGAAGCGTTGGCAGCAAACGTGTATTTCGGATTCCCGTCATCATCGACAATGGTCACGGTCGCATTCGAGGGTGAACCGATGGCGCCGTCGCCGGCCCCAAACTGTGAGATGGTGACTGTGAACGTACGGTTGCCGTCGTTAGCGCCGTTTTCGATGGTCGAAATCGGGAAGGTCCGCTGCGTGTCGCCTGGCTAAAATGTCAGGAGAACGAAACCTGGGTCAACGTAATCGGTGCCGGCGATGGCCGAGTCCGGAGTCACTGTGAGCTGAATGTTGATGTCGGTGGCGTGCGTACCGCTCTTGTTCACCACGATGGTGACCGCATCACCCTCGTTGACCGAGTAGGTGTTCGAACTTAGGGAGAACGTCCCTGTCGCGTACGCATCCCTGGTCTGGTAGCCGATCGCCACCAGCGCTGAAAGCAGGGCCACGACAAGCACAAATGCCTCCCGCGCCCCGAATCGGTAACTTTGCTTGCTCATCCGCACGTTGAGATCCTCCTGCATCGCCAGACGTGGCCCGGCCCCGAAAAGTTCCGGCCCACTGTGCGCGCGTTCACCATACCCCCGCCGTCTACATAAACACCAGAAACTTATGTCCCATAATTCCTAACGCCGATAACCATGGCCCTTGCCCACCCGCCACCTCCGAACCGCGACCGGCCGGAAGCGGCGCCCTGGCACACACGGACCGTCCAACGTCAGCCACTCATGGCAGGGCCCTGGAGAGGCGAGATCCGCACGGATGCGCATTGCACCGCACGCCCACGCTCGGAAAAAACACACCTTGGTGACGCATTCCGACGCACGGGTGACGCATCGCGACGCACGTGCGTGGGGGCCGCCGGGCGCGTGCGTTCGTGTGGGAGAACGGCAAGTGCGAGATCCGATTTGCGAGTGGCGCGCAGGGTCATCGGGTGAGGGTGGAGTGTGGGGTTCGACAGCGCCAGGGGGCTGGTGGCAAGTGGGCGGATCGCACGGGGCTCGCCAACGTGCCGCACTTCGAACTTCGTCCTCCGCACTTCGCAGGGGGTGAAAGTGGGGGGACGCCTCCCTCCTCCCGTACAATCCCCCCACACCCCGACCGGAGCCGCGCCATGACATGGGAACCCGAAGTCCAGGAGATGCGCCGCCGCGCCGCCCTCGCGCACCAGATGGGCGGCCCCGAGAACGTCAAACGCCAGCACGATGGCGGCAAGCTCACCGTCCGCGAACGCATCGCCGCCCTCGTCGACCCCGGCAGCTTCGCCGAGACCGGCGAGCTCGCCGGCCGCGCCGAGTACGACGACCAGGGCAACCTGGTCGACTTCCGCCCCAGCAACTTCGTCATGGGCTTCGCCCGCATCGATGGCCGCAGAGTCGTCGTCGGCGGCGACGACTTCACCGTCCGTGGCGGCGCCGCCGATGCCTCGATCGGCGGCAAGCAGGTCTACGCCGAGAAGATGGCCCGCGAACTGCGCATGCCCATCGTCCGCCTGGTCGATGGCACCGGCGGCGGCGGCAGCGTCCGCACCCAGGGCAACCAGGGCCACACCTACATCCCGGCCAACCCCGGCTGGGACATCGTGGTCGACATGCTCTCCGAAGTCCCGGTCATCGCCGCCGCCATGGGCAGCGTCGCCGGCCTTGGCGCAGCCCGCGTGGTCACCTCCCATTGGAGCATCATGGTGCGCGACACCTCCCAGGTCTTCGTCGCCGGGCCGCCGGTGGTCGCCGCCGGCATGGGCGAGGAAGTCACCAAGGAGGAGCTCGGCGGCGCCGAAATCCACTACCACAACGGCGTCGTCGACAACCTGGCCGAATCCGAGGAAGACGCCTTCCGGCAGATCCGCCGCTTCCTTTCGTACCTTCCCTCAAACGTCTGGGAGCAGCCCCGGCGCAGCGACCCGGCCGACGACCCCCAGCGCAAAGAGGACTGGCTCATCGGCGCCATCCCGAAGAACCGCCGCCGCCCCTACAAGGTCCGGCCCATCCTCGAAGCTATCGTTGATCGTGACTCCTTCTTCGAAATCGGCGGCGGTTGGGGACAGTCCGTCGTGACCGGCTTTGGGCGCCTCGACGGCTTCCCGGTTGGCGTGGTCTCGAACGACCCCTACTTCTATGGCGGCGGGCTCACCGCCCAGGGCAGCGAAAAGCTCGCCCGCTTCGTCGACCTCTGCGACACCTTCCACCTGCCCTGCGTCAACTTCCTCGACCAGCCCGGGTTCGTCATCGGCACCTGGGGCGAAAAGGCCGCCACCATCCGCAAGGGCGCCAGCGCCATGGCCGCCGTCTTCCAGGCGAGCGTCCCCTGGGTCACCATCATCATGCGCCGCGCCTACGGCGTCGCCGGCGCCGCCCACGCCAACACCGCCCGACTCAACCTGCGCTACGCCTGGCCCAGCGGCGACTGGGGCTCGCTCCCGCTCGAAGGCGGCATCGAAGCGGCCTACAAGCGCGACCTCGCCGCCGCCGAAGACCCCGATGCCCTCCGCGCCGAGCTCATGGAGCGCCTCGGAGCTGTGCGCTCGCCGCTCCGCACCGCGGCCGCCTTCGGCATCGAGCACATGATCGACCCGCGCGACACGCGCCCCGTCCTCTGCGACTGGATCCACCAGGCCTACGCCGTCGAAGCCACGCGCCTGGGCCCGCGCGCCCGCGGCTACCGCCCATAGGCCCCCGCCGCGATCGCAGCGTCCAGCTGTCCCTCGGAATATCCCTCGAAAGCGCGGCGTGCGGCTTCGTGCTGCGACTCGACCTTCTCGCGCGCGGCACGGTGCTCCTTCGAACCCCACGTGTTCGATCGCCGCGCGTCTTCATCGATGCTGTCCAGCGCCGGCCGCCGCACGCCATCGTCCTCTCGCTCCACCAGTTCCCGTATCTTCTCGTCGCGGTTCATGCGGCCTCCCACTCACAAGCTTACGTCGAACTGGAACCTCGCACCTCGAACTTCGGCCTTCGCAGGGCGGGGAAGTGCGGGGACTCCTCCCTCCTCCCTCCTCCCTCCTCCCCTACAATGGACCCACAATCCCGTTCCCCGGAGGCCCACCGGCTTGCCCCCAGCCATCCGTCTCTCCCAGGCGCACATCGACGCGATGATCCAGCACGCCCTTGAAGATGCCCCCATCGAAGCCTGTGGCCTCCTCGCCGCCAAAAACGGCACTGTGGTCGAAGTCCGGCGCGCGAAGAACCGCGAGGCCAGCCCCTACCGTTTCAGCATCGACCCCCTCGAAACCAGGAAACACGAACAGGCCATCGACGACGCCGGCGCCGAACTCGCCGGGTTCTACCACTCCCACACCGGCAGTCCGCCTGTCCCCAGCCCGACCGACATCCGCATGATGGGCCCGTTCTTTGGCCCGCCGTTCGTCCACTTCGTTATCGGTGTTGCCGACCGCGAACACCCGGAAGTCCGGGCGTGGTATATCGATGGAACCGAGCGCATCGAGCAGGAATTCGAAGTCATCCCCTGATGCCCACCACCATTTCCTGGCCCATCCGCCGGGACTACCTGGCTCCATCGCTTACCCTCCGCGGGCGCGAGTTCACGTGGGGCTCCCGCACCTACCTCATGGGGGTCATCAACGTCACGCCCGATTCGTTTTCAGGCGACGGACTGGGCGCCGACCCCGCCGCCGCTGCCCGCCAGGCCGCTGCCTTCGAAGCCGCCGGCGCCGACATCCTCGACATCGGCGGGCAGTCATCCCGGCCTGGCGCGCCCGTGCTCGATGCCGCCGAAGAGGCCCGCCGCGTCATCCCGTGCATCGAAGCCGTGCGGGCCGCCTCTACGCTCCCCATCTCCGTCGATACCTTCCACGCCGCCGTGGCCGACCAGGCTCTCCTGTCTGGCGCCAGCATGGTCAACGACATCCGGGGCATGCGCTTTGACCCCGAAATGCCCGAGGTGGTGGCCCGCCACGGCGTCCCGCTGGTCGCCATGCACAACCAGCGCGGCCGCGAGTTCCACGATGTCGCCGGCGACATCCGCGATGGCTTCCACGCCACGCTCGCCATCTGCCACCGCCACGGCATCGCCCCCGACACGGTGATTCTCGACCCTGGCTTCGGCTTCGGCTGGACCCCCGAACAGAACCTGGAGATGCTTCGCCGCCTGCCCGAGCTCTGGGACTTCCGCCTGCCCATCCTCGTGGGCACCAGCCGCAAATCCACCATTGGCTTCGTCCTCGATGCGCCCGTCGAAGGGCGGCTCGAGGGCACTGCCGCGACCGTTGCGCTCGCCATCGCCGCCGGCGCCGACATCGTCCGCGTGCACGATGTCGCCGGGATGGCCCGCGTCGCCCGCGTTGCCGATGCCGTGGTCCGGGCCAACTGGGCCTACCGCGAGGGACCATGACCGCCGTCTATCTCGCCCTCGGCTCGAACCTCGGGGACCGGCTGGCAAACCTCCGCGCCGCCGTCGCGGAACTCGAAGAGCGCGGGATCGCGGTCACTGCCCGCTCTGCAGTCTGGGAGACCCCGCCGGTGCCCGCAGACCAGCCCCCCTTCCTGAACGCGGCCCTTGCGGCCGAGACTTCGCTCGAACCCAACGCGCTCCTGCGTGAACTCAAGGCGATCGAGCACGCCCTCGGCCGCCGGCCCGGCCCGCGCTGGGGCCCACGCCCCATCGACATCGACATCCTCTTCCTCGGCGGTGAGCGCATCGAGACGCCGGAACTGACCGTCCCTCACCCGCGCATCGCGGAGCGCGCCTTTGTCCTCGCGCCGTTGAGCGACATCGTGCGTGGGCCCCTGCCGGTGCTCGGCCGTTCCCCGGTCGAGCTCCTGGGCTCCATCGGTCTCCAGGGCGCTACCCGTCGCGCTGCCCTCTAATCCTCGCCTTTACCGTGGCGTTGGAACCGGGACGGCTCTCCCGTCGTCCTGATGGCAGAGGCGCCCGCACCGGCGCCTGTGAGGGAACTTCTCATGCGTGCTCGAAACCTGCTCCTCGTTGCTGCCGCCGCCCTGGCTGCGTCGTTTGTGGCCTGCAGCGGTGGCGACAACGACACCTCCAGCGATGACGGCGGCCCCGGCGCCGCCACCGTCGCCGGTACCACGAATCCCGAATCGGCGCCCGGCGGCGACCCGCGCGCCCTGGCCGATGCCTCGTCCGGCGGCGCGGCAGCCGGGGCGCCCGAGCGAGGGGACGGCGATCCGCTGCCCTCGTCGGCCGGGTTTGACCGCAAGATCATCTTCAACGCCACCATGTCGCTCGAAGCCGGCGACGTCTCCCGGGCGTTCAACGAAGCCTCGGCCCTCGCGCGCAGCAGCGGTGGCTACATCGAGCGCTCCTCGTTCGCCAACGCCGCCGAGGAGAAGGAGCGCACCGCCTCTCTGACCATCCGCGTGCCGGTCCAGAACTACGAGGGCCTGCTGGCGAACCTGCGCGCCATGGCAGGCGTGCGCATCCTTACCGAGGGCTCGAAGTCCTCCGAGGTCACCGAGCAGTACACCGACCTCCAGAGCCGACTCCGGAACCTCGAGAACACCGAGCAGCAATACCTGGCGCTCCTGAAGGAAGCGAAGACCATCCAGGAGATCCTCACGGTGCAGGACCGGCTCTCGGGAGTGCGGTCGCAAATCGAGCAGATCCAGGGCCGCCTGAAGGTCCTCGATAGCCTGACCGATTTCGCCACCGTCGACCTGTCGATCGTTCCGGTGGCGGCGAAGGTCGAAAGCCCTTCCAGCGGCCTCAAGCTCACCGAGGTGTGGACCGAAAGCTGGGCAATCTCGCTCGAGGTGGCACGGTACGTGGCTGCCGCGGGCATGGTGGCCGTTGTCGCCCTCGCCTGGCTCGCCCTTCCGCTCCTGGTGATCGCCCTTGCAGCCCGGCGCTTCCGGCGGGCTGCCCAGGTCCCGCCCCCGCCGCAGACCCCCGAGGCGGCCGCCTGAAGCCAACATCGGCCGCCCTCCTGCTCGACCGGGAGGGCGGCCGGCCACCACCTACTGGCCGCCCGCAATCTCCAGCCGCTCGAATCCCCGTACCTGGAACGTCCCGCCGCGTTTGGCTGCCACCACCCGGAAATGTCCAAAACGCTCCAGCACCTTCCGCAACACCACATCCAGCTCCAGTCGCGCGAGCGGAGCGCCCAGGCAGAAATGGATGCCCATCCCGAAGCTCAGGTGGCGGTTGTCCTTCCGGGCGATGTCCAGCCGGTCCGGCTCTGAGAACCGGGCCGGGTCACGGTTGGCGGCGCCTACCATGGCGTACACCATCTGCCCCGCCCTCACGGTGCGCCGCTCCAGCGGCACATCCTTGAGGCAGAAACGATTGACATAGTGGGTCGGGCTGTCGAAGCGCAGGCATTCCTCCACCGCCCCGGCCACGAGTTCCGGACTGTCCAGCAGCTGCCCCAGCTGTTCCGGGTTGGCGGCGAGGGCGGCGATGCTGTTCGCAATCGCCATCGCTGTCGGCCCGTTCCCCGCGAGCGAGATGTGCACCAGCAGCATCACGAGTTCGTCGGGCTCGATCTCCCCGCTTCCCGCCGCGTCCAGCAGGGCCCCCAGCAGATCCCGCGGCCCCTCTGAGGTCTCGGCGTCTTCCCGCGCCCGCGCGACCGCCGCTACGAAATCGAGCAGCTCGTCCCGCGCGGCGAGGGCGTCCGCGGCCAGCTGAGGGTCGCGCCCGGCGTCCACCCGTCGCCGCATGATCCGGTGAGACCATTCCCGGAATGCCATCCACCCTTCGCGGGGGACCCCAAGGTGGGCCAGGATCGTGGTGATCGCCACCGGCTCGCACAGGTTCGGCACCACGTCGACCGCGCGGCCCCGCGGCCACGCATCCATGAGCTCGTCCACGGTCTCCTCGATCCGCGGCCGCATCGCGGTAATCACCCGGGGCGTGAACGCCCGGTTCACGATCGAGCGGAGGCGGGTGTGCTCCGGCGCATCGGAGTTGCCCATGATCGGCGCAGCCCCAAGCGGAGCCCCCTCCCGCATGCCTGCGACCGACCGGCCCAGCTCGTTCGTCGCGTGAATGGGATTCGAGGAGAAGTAGTCGTCGTCCGAGAGCGCACGGTGGCAATCCGCATACGAGGTGATGACCCACCCCCCCCAGGTCGGCGTTCCAATGCACCGGCTCCTGCTCGCGCAGCCGCGCGAGGACCGGGTACGGGTCCTCGCTGTAAGCCGGCCGGAAGGGGTTGAACACCGCCACCGGCGGATAGTGTACGCCAGGGTAACTGTAAATATGAGGTAAATAGTGAACATTGCCAAAACCATGTGGCGCCGGGTTCGCTCCCGGCGCCACATGTTCACTGGAGCGGGTCGCAGCGGGCGAGAGGCAATCGCCCGGCGCGCTGTTCCCGCCACCACCCCTGGAGAGACGCTCCCTCCAGATCAGTCTACGAACCGGCCCCAATCAGGGATCTCCGCATCGTCTGCCCGGCACTCGCACGATAGGGTCTCTTCGTGGATCAGCCTCCGCACCGACAGGCGACCGGGTTCGGGCTCAACGCGTTGCTCGAAAGGTTGAAGCGGCCCCAGTACCTCCTCCCGGCGGCCGTCATCGCCGCGATGCTTGCCATCGCCCTCGGCGTGCAGCCCGGCTCCACGCCCACGAGCGCCGGCAACTCCTTCACCGCCGTCCCGGCAGCCTCGAAAGGCGACCAGGCGCCCACCGCTACTCCACAGACGCCATCCCCCACCCTCCAGGCCGCCTCCACACCGTCCGGCGCATCCGCGACCCCGGATGCCCGGGGCTCCTCCTCCCCGGCGTCCGAAGTCGCGGGAGCCCGGTCGACGCCAACCGCGGCCTCGAGCCTCGACCCCGCCCTCGCCCAACAGCCCACCCAGTGCGGCGCGCTCCAGGAGACCTCAGTCGCCCTGTCCGTCGAACAGGCGATCTCCGGCGTGTCGCTCAAGGCAACGCGCGCCGCCATCTACCCCATCGGCTACTTCCGCTGCATCCTCATGGCCACGGGTGGCTCCGAAGCGGTCACGCTTGCGTCCTCGGTGGCGCGTGCGGAAAACGCGGACATGACCACCATCCTGCTCATCGACCTCTGGATAGCGAACTCCTCCCGCCACTTCGGCCAGGTGAACCTGCGCACCGCCTCCCTCGCTGCGGCGGGCCAGTCGTTCGCGCCGATCGCCACCCTCGGAGGACGCTCCGAGCTGGTGGTCTCCTCAGGCCAGGGCCGCAACGTCACCCTGGTGGTGCCGATCAGGAATTCCATCGGCGCCACGCCCGGGCCAGTCACCCTCGTTGTCGATGCTCCGCTTTCTGGCGGCACGCCCGTCGCGGGCAGGTACCAGCTCTTCCTGCCTACTCCGTGATCGCCCCCGGGTTCTGCTCGGCGGAATCCACCGTCTCCTTTTCCCGAAGCGAAAACGCATAGCTGCACACCGATTCGCCTTCCAGCCGGTGCAAACGGCGTGCCAGGGGGATCGCGTCGTTCGCCAGCACGAGCCGGAAAAACCGGAGTTCCGCGTCACAAAGCGAAGGATGGTCCTGCGCGAGCCCCCACAAGGGGCAATGCCGCAGCGTCTCCTCATGCAACCCTTGTCCCGCGGTGCGCAGCTGCGGGAAGTAGCCGCAGTGTTCCATGACCGCGTGCAGCCGCTCGGCCGCGGGCAGCCAGCGGATGTCCGGGAGCGAGCGCAGCACCTTCTGAAATTGCACCTCCGCTGTCGCCGCCACCACCGCCTCGGCATGGTCTGGCGCGACTTCCCTCAGACTCCGCAAGAGCGCATCGGCGATATCCCGGTCAGCGCGGGGGAACAGTTCCTCGCCGGCGGGCGTCAGCCAGAACAGGTGCCGCGGCCGCCCGGGCCGGAGCGCCCGGTCCCGTCCATATTCAACCAGACCGAGGTTCCTCAGGGTCACCAGGTGCATCCGGGCCGCGCCGTGCGAGAGGTGGCACATCGTCGCCACCTCCTCCGACGATGCAGCGCCAAGGAACTTGATCGCCTTGAGTACCTCTTCCCGAACGGGATCGAGCAACGGGTGAAGGGGTTCTGGTCCCGCCATCGCACCTAGCCTAGCGGCAGGGCTGCAACGGGCCTCACCGGGCGAGCTTTCCCTGCAATAATTGACGTAACGCACGCTAACGTCCACTGCATGCCGTTCTGTGGCATCACCCCCGCCGCCTTCCCTTTGCGCCCGCGAACCGCCATCCTGCGCACATGGCTACCTTCGACCAGATCAACCTCGGCGATTCCGCGTCCTTCACCAAGACCATCGGCGAATCCGATGTCTACCTGTTCGCCGGGATCACCGGCGACCTCAACCCCGCCCACGTCGATGCCGTCTCGGCGGCAAGCGGGATGTTCAAGCAACGAATCGCCCACGGCATGCTCACGGGCTCCTTCATCTCCACGGTCCTGGCAATGCAACTGCCCGGTCCCGGGACGATCTATGTGGGCCAGAACCTCCAGTTCCGGGCCCCCGTGTTTATCGGCGACACCATCACCGCGCGTGTAGAGGCCATCGAAAAGCTCGACCAACGAAAATGGGTGAAGTTCAAGACCACCATCACCAACCAGGATGGCAAGCTCGTGGTCGATGGCGAGGCCACCGTCATCCCGCCGCAGGCCTGAGCCACCATCAGGCCGCGCCGCTCCTCCGGGCGGCTTCCACGTGCCCGCCCGGCGGCAGCCCCGTCCGCCAGGCCATCTCCCGCCGATGCCGAAGCTCTGTGCTCGAAAGCCGGGCGGCGGGGTGATCCTGCGCCAGCCACTCGGCTGCCTCCTCCCCGGATGAGAAGCCCGCGACCGCACCGCGGCCGACTGCCATCCGGGCGAGCCACCGCACCAGCCGCCGCTGCCCGGGCGCGACTACGAGCGCCACGCGTGCGCCCGGTGGAATCCGCCCGGCGCACGCGGCCCGGACCACCTGGAGCCCCTCCGGCCCGCGCTCCACTGCCCGAAAGTCGCAAATCGCGCGATCCAGCTTCCCCGCCTCAACCAGGGCGAACGCCTGCGAGGCCGCCCTGAGCGCCTCCCCGGTGCTCACATAACCCGAAAACTCCGCTTCCACCCGTCTGCCGTCGATAACCCGAATGACATACATTGCGCCGCCAGTCTGCCCCCGTGCGCCATCCCCGGCACTCGGGAGTTCTCCCTATTCCCGGCGAACGGCCTAGCCAGCCGCCTCGAAGCGCCGCCGCGCCGGGACCTCCCCGGTGGAGACCACGCGCATCGTCGCCCGCCCCTCCAGCAGCAGCCGGAGGCGGGCCGCCACCCGGGTGAGCCCACTCGCCTGAACCCGAGGCGTCACCAGGATCCCGCCGTCGAACCACTCCACACCGTCGTATCCCCGGGCGAATCGACGCAACAGCCACCCGACCTCGAAGGGGTCGGCCCCCTCAAGCGGCGTGAACACCACCGCGGGACGCTCCAGGCCTTCCCCATCCGCGATTGGCAGGCACGTCTCCGGGTCCCATGCCCGCACGCGCTGCGGGTTCAAGGCCGCCGCGACCCCCGCGGTCACCTGCTGTGGCGTCACGGGGATGGTGTGCCAGGAGTCTCCCCCGGCGTTGAGCGCCGCGGCAAGGTCCCGCCGGGCGCCAAGGCCCGCGAGGACGACCGTGCCCCGGCGCCCCCCTGCGCCCGATCGGAGCGCGTGGGCGGCGCTTCCCCGGGGCGTGGCCTCGACCACCGTCACATCAGCCGGCCCGGCTGTGGCGGTCATCCCCATCTGGCTGCACACCTCAAGCGCCAGGCTGGCAGCAGCCGCATCCTCAACCAGCACCCGCACGCTGGAGTCCCGGAAATTCGGGTGCGGCCAGAGACCATACGGGCCGTCGATCTCCCGGCCAGCTTCACCCCGGATAGTCCGCCCATCGGTAGCAAGCGAGACGATCCATGCCTCGCATCCCGCGCAGGCGAAGACTGCGAGTCGGCGCCCCGCCGGGCTCACCCAGGCGATCGTTGCCGCCCGACCGCCTGGCACCTCGCAGCACACCTGGCACTGGTCATCGAACACCAGCCGGCGTCCCTGCGCCATGGGGCTGCCCAGGACCGTACCCCGTCTCGAGCCGCCTCGCGCACTCGCCACCAGCCCACCCAGCCACTCGCTGCACGCCTCGCACAGCCGGTACTCCGAAGCGCTCCTGGCTCCATCCGTGCGCCAGCCGCGGTACAGCCGCATCGGCTGGACGGCGAGCCGCCATGGGGCCTTTACGGGCCGTCCGCAGGAAGGACAACCGTTCTCCATCCTCGAGATCATCGGGCCCGGTCCGTGTGGCCTTGAATCAATCGCCGGTCTCGACCTCGGCGACGACGGCGAAGTGGTCGCTCGGGTAAAGGGTCGGATCGCCTTCAGCATGTTCGTTGGCCGCGAGCCACGCGGCGTTCACCCTCCCACGGCCCCGCACCCACACGTAGTCCAGGCAGGCGGGCTCGCCGTCAGTGTCCATCGTCGGCGCCTGGATGCCCGAAGGCCAGGTCACCGCCGGTTCCGCGCCGTTCGCTTCGGCAAAGGCCGAACAGTACCCAGCCTCCCTCATGACCGCATACGCTGGTTCGTGAGCCGGCGCATTGAAGTCTCCGGTCACCACCACCAGGTCGGCGGTTGGCGCCTGTTCAAGCCACAGGACCAGGGCCCGAGCTTGTTCGAGCCTCACCTGCGGCTCCTGAGGTTTGTGATGCAGGTGCGTGTTCGCGAACCAGAGCGTGAACTGCCCCGGGAGCGCCACGAGCACGCGATGGACTGAGCGGTCGTGGCTCAGGCGCAGCTCCTCATGAGCAAGCACTTCGCCAGCCCCGCAGAGAATGGCGTTCCCGAAGTCCGGGTGCTTCCCGTGGCGCGAGGTGAACGACCGGTAGTGCCGCCCGGCCAGCTGCGAGGAGAGGAAGTCATCCTGCCTCGGCGGCCCGAACATCACTTCCTGGAGCCCGATGATGTCAGCCTCGATTGCGGCGAAGGCCGCGCCCAGCAACGGCTCTCGCTCGTCGTAACGGTCCGTGACGTTGCGAATGTTGAAGGTCGCCACGCGGAGCCGCATCCAGCGATCCTACGCGACCCCGGCCGCCCGCAGTGATGCCAGGATCCGTTCGCCCATCTCCCGCGGCGCGTCCATCTCGAACGTCATGATGGCAACCCCATCGACCAGGTCCGAATCGACAAGCGACCGCATGATACCCGCGAACGCGCCCCAGGCAGCCTCAAGGTCTCCGCCTGCCAGCACGTCCTTCAGCTCTTGCGGGAGGGCAATCCCGAGCCGCTGCTCAATGCGCAGTGCCGCATCGAGCGAGAGCAGCGGCATGGCCATCGCAACCACCCTGGTTTCGGGCGATTCACGATCGATGGCCGTGGAGAAATGCTCGAGCCTGGCCATATCGAACACGGGCTGCGTCTGCACGTACGAGGCGCCGGCGCCCAGCTTCGGGAACAGGTTCCTGAGCACGGCAGCCTCGTCGCGGCCGTACTGGTTGAGCGTGGCGCCGACGATCGCCCCCGGGATCGCTGCGCGCGTCATGGCAATGGCCTCCCGGATGGTCACGCCGTCCGGCGTTTCGCCCGCGGCGTGGTCTCCGAGGATGCAAAGCACCTGGCCAATGCCACCCCCGGCCGCCCGTTCCAGGTCGCTGGCGATCTCCGCGCGGGGCCGGCCGCGCGTCACCAGGTGCCAGGCGGGCTCGATGCCGGCCGCCTTCAGCTCGAGCGAGGCATCGAGGCTGGGCTGGCGCCCCGGGCGCTGGATGACGTTGATCGCCTGGGCAGCATCACCCAGCAGCCGCGCGCGACGCAGCAGCACCTGCGGCATGTGCCGCTGGGGCGGCGTGATTTCGAGGGCGACTGCGAACTGCCCGGCATCGAGTTTCTGGGCGAATGGCACGCTCATACCGTCCGCGCCGGCGGCGCAGGTGTCCAGCCCCCGCGCCCGTTAGTTGAACCCGCCGCGCGCCCCGCGGAGCCGTGGATCGAGCATGTCCCGCAATGCATCGCCGAACATGTTAAAGCTGAACACCGCCAGCGCGATGCATACCCCGGGCCAGACGACCGCCTGGAATTTCACCGTCGAGATTTGCTGTGCAAGGTTCAGCATCTGGCCCCACGTCGGCTTGTTCGGGTCCACCACGCCAAAGCCCAGGAAGCTGAGCGCCGCTTCAGCGAGGATTACCCCTCCCAGGCCGATCGTCGCCTGCACCATGAGCGGCCCGAAGATATTCGGGATCACGTGCCGGACCATGATCCGCCGGTCGGTGCAGCCCACCACTCGTGCAGCTTCGAGGAACTGCGCCGACCGCACCCCGATGACCGCCGCCCGGATCACCCGCGAGCCCCCGGCTCCCCCAAGCACGCCGAGCACCACCGCCAGCTTGAAAAAGGTGATGCTCGCCTGGTCGAGCGGCAACGGTCCGTCGATGTCCAGCCGCCCGATCATTTGCGGAAGGGCAAGTAGCACCACCAGCGCAGGCAGTGCCATGATCGCATCCACCATGCGCTGCACCGTTGCGTCGTACCACCCGCCAAAGTATCCGGAGGTGACCCCTATCAGCAACGATAGCAGCGAACTGAGCAGGACCGACATGAACCCGATGTAGACAGCCCAGCGGGCACCGTAGACCACACGGCTGTACACGTCGCGGCCCAGCTGGTCGGTGCCGAAAGGCTCCGAGAGGCTGCCTTCGATGGTGCGGGCCGGCGAAGTGACCGTCGCCGGCTCCACCAGTGTCGGGCAGAGGAACGTGTCCGTGGGCCCCAGGCAATAGTTCTTGAGCCGCGGCGCAACACCCGTCTGCGCGGGGTCGTGCGTGGCAAAGGCCTGGGGAACGGCTGCGACGACCAGCATGAACAACAGCACCACAAAACCGGCGAACCCAAGCGGCTTCGTTCGCGCCATCTGCCGGAAAAACCCCAGCAGCCGGGCCGGCAGCGACCTGCCGCCTTCGGCGCGAGCTTCAAACGGCGCGGCGATCGTTGCCCCTGCCATCCTCAGGTCCTTGCCCGCGGGTCGAGCAGCGTATAGCTCACATCGACGATCAGGTTCACGAGCACCACGGTGATGGCGAAGAAGAGCGCCACCCCCTGGACTACGGCGAAATCCTTTTGGCTCACCGCCAGGATGAGGTGCCGCCCCATCCCCGGCAGCGAGAACAGCGATTCAAAGATCACGGTCCCTCCCACCAGGGTGGCCATCGTCAGGCCGATGACCGTGACCACCGGTAGCAGCGCGTTCTTCAGGGCGTGCCGCACCACAATCACGCGTTCGCGCAGCCCCTTCGCCCAGGCGGTCCGGATGTAATCCTGGCGGAGCACGTCTAGCATCATCGTCCGCGCGTAGCGCATGACTTGCGCAGAGGTCGCCAGTGAAACGATGAACGCCGGCATCCACATCTGCTGAAGGTTCGCGATCGGGTCTTCCCGCAGCGACTGGTACCGGATGCTCGGGATCCAGCCAAAGTTCTTCGCCAGCAGTGCGAGCACGATGGTCGCAATCAGGAACCCCGGCACCGAAAGCCCGAAGATCGCGAACGACCGCAGCACGTAGTCGGGCCAGCGGTCCTGCCGCATCGCCGAAAACACGCCGATGGGTACCCCGATCACCACGGCGAACAGGATCGCAAGGAACGCCAGCTCGAAGGTCACACCGATCTTCGGCGCCATCTCGCTCAGGACGGGCTTGAACGTGTACGCCGATTCTCCCCAGTCTCCCCGCAGGACCCTCCCGAGCCACTTCACATATTCGGTCGCGACCGGCTCATTCAGCCCGTAGGTCTCTTTGATCAGGTTCGCCTGGTCCTCGGTGTACCCCTCGCCCAGCCGCGCCGCCACCACCGAGTCCGGGTCGAGCCGGATCATCCCGAAGATCAGGAACGACACGATCAGCAGCGTCGGGATCGCAAGGAGGAGCCGCCTCAACACAAACTGGTACATCGCCATCAACCCCCGTGGCGGACGTGCCGGAAGTATAGGAGAAGCGCCCGGTCAGCGTTGGGGCCGCCGCATTTGCGGCGGCCCCAACGGGAGCTATCGCCAGCCGCTCTGCCGGCTCAGGCCTTGAACCACATGTTCTCCGACGCGTAGAAGCCCGCGGCGAAGGGGAACGAAGCCGGGTTCGCCAGCCGCGCGCTCCACACCGTCAGCACCCCGCGCGACCCCATCCAGACCGGCCCCGGGGCATTGATGATGTCCCGCTGGATCTCGTGCACCAGCGGGAGCCGCTGGGCGGTGTCGTACATCGTCGATTGCTTGTCGAGCTTCGCGTCCAGCCCTTCCAGCTTGTAGTCGCCGTAGTTGCGCGTGCCCTTCGTCTTCACGTCCGAGTGGTGGTAGAGCGTGAGCTGCGCATCCGGGTAGCCGCCAGAGAGGAACAGCGTGGTCGCCAGGTTGTACTTCCGCTGCACCTCGCGTGGCAGGAAGTTCGCGGCGAAGTCCGTGCCCACGTTCTCCGTCTTCACCGTCACACCGATGTCCTTCAGGTTCGAAACGACCACGTCGTGCACCTTCTCGGTGTCGAACGCCGTCACCGTGAGGACGGTCTCCTCGAACCCGTCGGCCAGGCCGGCAGCCGCGAGCAGGGCCTTCGCTTCCTTGATTTCGTTATCGCGCTTGCCATAGCCGGGCAGCTTCTGCAGCTCGGCATCGGGCAGCACCCAGAATGGCGCGGCCGGCGTCATCGGCCCGCCCACGAACCCGAGCCCGCCAAACACGGTCTCGTACACCTGCGCCCGGTTGATGGCGCGCGAAAGGGCCAGTCGAACCTTCGGGTCCTTGTACCGGTCAACGCCATGGTTGATGAGCAGGCACTCCCGTGTGGTGGTGGGCGCCCGGGTGATGACGTAGTTCTTGTCGTTGGCGAGGGTGTTCGCCAGGTCCGCTGGCAGGCCGATGGCATCGGCCTGGTTGGCGCGCAGCGCGTTCAGCGCCTGCTGCGGGTCGGTCTGGTGCAGGTACTCAAACCCGTCGAACCAGCTCGTGTTCTCCCGCCAGTAGCCATCCGCGCGGCGCTTCAGGGTGAACTTCTGCGCCGCCACGAACGTCTCGAGCTCGTACGGCCCCGAGCCAATAACGTCCTCCGCCGACTTGATCGCCTCCTGTCCGCGGGAAGCAATCTCTTTCGGGATCACGAAGTTGTACTGGTCCGCCATGATGGCGAACAGGTCGGCCTGCGGCGCCTTGAGCTTGAACTGCACCGTGTGGTCGTCGATGACCGTGATGCTGTCGACGTTCCCGAAGTTGCCGGCGCGGGGCGAAACGGTCGCCGGGTCCTTGATCCGCTCGAAGCTGAGTTTTACGTCTTCCGCGGTCACGGCACGCCCGTTCACGGGGGCCCGGTTCTGCCACTTCGCCTCGGGCCGGAGCTTAAAGATGAGCGTCGTCCCGTCTGCCGGGATCTCCGGCAAGGCTGCCGCGAGGTCGCCTTCGACCGCCCCCGGGTTCTTGGTGCTGAACCGGATGACGGTGTTGCCAACCGCGCCCCAGAGCGAAAGCGATTCCGCCGGTGTGTTGGTCCGGTGGGGGTCGATGTTCGAGCCGATATTGGCGAGCGCCCGCAGGATGCCGCCCTTCACCGGCTTCGCCGAGGTGTCGGGCGTGGGTGCCACTGGAGTGAGGGCTGTGTTGTCGCCGCCGCCGTTCCCGTTCCCACCATCTCCGTCGTCATCGTCGTCGCCGCAACCGACCAGCGCCAGGCCGGCAAGGCCCGCCGCCCCCGCGGCGCCGCCCATCACCAGCCTGCGGCGGTTCACCCGCCGCTTCCAATAGCCATCCCAGTAGCTGCTCATAGACTCTCCTGTGCGTCCCCTGGTTGCCGGGGCCGCCAAATGCTGATGATGAGAGTACGTTGCAGTCAACTACCCTGGACGTGTGCCGCGTCCCAGGCCTGAGACGCCGCGCAGCGACGGGCAGCCCTACCGGCGGATGACGCTCTCCCCGAGGAGGTGCTCCCGGGCCTCGGCCACGACGTACAGCGACCCGGTGATGCACACCAGGTCATCCTCGTCGGCATGTGCGAGTGCCGTGTCGATGGCGTCAGGCACGCTCTCTTCTGCCACCGCGGGCGGTCCAAGGAAGCCGATCTCCTGGATCATCTGGTACGGGTCCATCGAACGTGGATTCCGGAACTGCGTGCACACGATGAGCTCGGCGTGGCGCGCGAGCTTGAAGCCCATTGCCCGTACATCCTTGTCGCGCGTGCACCCGATGACCAGGAAGCAGCGCCGCCACTTGAAGTACTCCTTCAGCGCCCGCGCCAGCGCCTCCGCGCTTTCCCCGTTGTGGGCCCCGTCGGCGACGATCAGCGGCTTCTGGCCCATGACTTCCAGCCGCCCGGGCACCCGCACATGCGCGATGCCATCCACAATCGCCTGTTCGCTGATGGTGTACCCTCGCGCCCGGATCGCCTCCGCTGCCGCGACCGCTGTGGCCGCGTTCTGCAGCTGATGAAAGCCCAGCATCGGCGTCCGCATCGCCCGTTCGCCGTTCGGCCCGATCAACCGGAATGACTGCCCGAACGGGTGCTTCTCCTGGACCACAACCTCGAACAGCGCGCCAACATCAACCAGCGTTGCCCCCACCTCGATGCAACGCTCGCGAATCACCTGCACGACCTCCGGGTCTTGCTGCGGGGCAACCACTGCGGTGCTCCCGGGCTTGATGATTCCCGCCTTGTCCCTCGCGATCTCGGCCGGGGTGTTGCCCAGGATGGCAGTGTGTTCGAGCGATATCGGCGTGATGACCGCCACCTCCGGAGGTTCCAGCACGTTCGTCGCATCGAACGACCCGCCGAGCCCCACCTCCACAACCTGCCATTCGACCCGCGGCACCTGCGCCCGCACCAGCCAGAAAAAAAGCGCCGTCAGCGCGCCAAACGTGCTCACGTCGCCGTGCACACTCTCACGCTCGGCTTCGATGGCCGCCTGGATGGCTCCGAGCCCGGCCGCGAACTCCTCCGGCGAAACCGGCTCCCCGCCGATGTTGATGCGCTCCGTGAACGAATGGAGATGGGGGCTGGTGTACAGCGCCGTCGAAAAACCGC
Organism: uncultured Anaerolineaceae bacterium; assembly: GCA_964648195.1. Lineage (GTDB taxonomy): Bacteria > Chloroflexota > Dehalococcoidia > Tepidiformales > Tepidiformaceae > Amarobacter. The sequence continues at coordinate 240,501 of CAZYLL010000003.1, forward strand.
CCCGGCGCAGGATCCCGGCGGTCATCGCCGAAACGCTCCCTTTGCCCTTCGAGCCCGTGACGTGCACCGTCGGCCTGCCCCGGTGCGGATCATTGAGCCGCGAGAGCAGCGACCGCACGGTGTCGAGGTTCATCACCGGGTTCGGCGAGGCCTGGTAGCCGCGCTCAAGGTCGCTCAACGAAAGCAGGTAGTCGATCGCCTCCGAGTACTCCACGGCGAGATCTTACCTTCCGCCATCCGCATACCCGTACCGGGTCATTCGAACTCGACGATGTGGCGCGCCGCCTCGAGCCCTTTCATCAGGATAAGCCGCCTCGGCACCACCATGAACAGCTTCCCGCGGTCGGTGAACACCGCTGCCATCCGGTTCTTTCCCGCGAGTTCACCCAGGAGCGATTCGTAGCGCGGGTCGTCATGCGGGATTTCTACCGCCCGCCCCTCGATGACCACGCGGTTGAATGCCGTCCAATCCCCGCGGATCACTTCCCGGTTGTCGATCAGGAAAGAGACCTCCGGCGTTGCCAGGATGTTGCGCGTGTGCTGCGGCCGCGACCCGCTGCCGAACAGCACCTCCCCGGTCTCCCGGAGGTGACAGAGCACGAAGGTCACATACGGGGTCCCGTCCTCGGCGTGGGTGGTCGCGAGGGTGCCCCCTGCTTGCTCGGCAGCAATAGCGGCTGCCGCTCGCAGGATCTCCTCGCGCGTCATCGCCTCGGTCACGCGCGGATTCTACGCACGCCGCGCGTCCCCGTGCACGTTGCGTATTCCGCCCGGAGCGGTGCTCAATGAGGTGTGACCCAGCCGCCAGCCCGCCGGCGCCTCGAACAGCCCCAGGTCGATAGGGAACGCCGGACCGGCTGCCTCGTCACGGGGGCCGTGCTTGGCGTCCTCGCCGGTATCATGATCGGGCTCTACGCCCTTCCCCCGATCCTCCGCAACATCTATGGCGAAACGAAGGTCGCCGCGGGCGAAACCTATCGCGGCGATGGGCGCGTCGTCCGTGTCGAATCGGCCGGACGGGCATCGGACCCCCTCGGCGAACCCTCGCCCGGCATGCGCCGCGAGGACCTCTTCATCGAGCTCACCATCCGTTCGAGCAAGACCTGGGAACTGTCGCTTGCCGACTTCACCATAGAAGTCGAAGGCGTGAAGGATTGGATCCGCGCGGCGGAAGCCACCACCAACGGCGAGCCGGGCCTCGACGTCCCCCTGGCCGAGGAGGTCAGGGTCCAGCTCCACTTCGTGGTCGAAGTGCCCACGGGCTCCAGCGCCTCCCTCCTTGCCGAGGCGCTCCACCTCGCCAACCCGCGCGTCAGGTTTGCCCTCCAGTGACACCCGGCGCCACGCATACCCTCCCCCACTACCTCCAGCCGGGCCTGCGGGTCGTCTTCATCGGCTATAACCCGGCCATCTACTCCGCCGAGGCGGGGCACTACTACGCGCGCCCGGGCAATGTGTTCTGGCGGCAGCTCAGCCAGAGCGGCATCGCCGGCCGCGAGGTCGGCCCCGAAGACGATGCGCTCCTCCCCGCCGAGGCCGGCATCGGGTTCACCGACCTGTGTTCCCGCCCGACCATCCGGGCCGAGCACCTCACACGCGACGAGATCGTCGAGGGCGCCCGGCGCCTGCACGCCGAACTGACCGAATTCCAGCCGGCCATCGCCTGCTTCTCCGGCCGCGGCATCTACCACCACTTCGGACGCCACGCGCTCGCCCTCCCGGCCCGCGAACTCGCCTCGCGCCCTTACGGCGAGCAACCCGAGCGCATCGGCGCTACCGTCCCGTGGATCATCCCCTCCTCCAGCGGGCTCGCTTCCAGGTGGCATCGCGAGCGCCTGGAGTGGCTCCATCGTCTGCGCCAGGCACTCGATCGCCAGCGCCACGGGGATAGCAGCTAGCCCGCGCCTGGGGCACCCTTGATGCATGCAACTCGGCATCATCGGCCTCGCCCGCTCTGGCAAGACCACCGTCTTCAACGCCGTCACCCGCGGCAGCGCCCAGGTCGGCGCTTACAGCTCGTCGAACCAGCCGAATGTCGGCGTGGTCAACGTCCCCGACGAACGTGTCGACCGGTTGGCCGAGATGTACAAACCGAAGAAGGTCACCTACGCGACCATCCAGTATGTCGACTTCCCCGCCGCCGGCGAATCGTTTGGCAAGGGCGAAGGCCCTGCCGGCAAGTTCATCAACGATCTCGCCCGCACCGACGCACTGATTCACGTCGTCCGGGCATTCAAGGACGAATCGGTCCCTCACCCGGAAGTCACGGTCGACCCGGACCGGGACATCGCCACCATGGACCTGGAGCTCTCCTTCGCCGACCTCGCCATCATCGAACGGCGGCTGCAGCGCATCGACACCGAGCTGCGTTCGATGAAGGCCGGCGAGCGCGACCAGCTCCAGCGGCTCAAGGACTTGCTTCTCCGCCTCAAGGCCGGGCTCGAAAACGAGATCCCCATCCGTGAGCAGGAACTCTCGGCAGAGGACCGCCGCCTCCTCGAGGGCACGCAGTTCCTCACCGCCAAACCGCTCCTGCTCATCATCAACATCGGCGAGGAAGACCTGCCCCGCCGTGCCGAGCTCGAGGAGCAGTACCGCGCGAAGTACCGCCGCCCGGGGCGCGATGTCGCCGTGTTCTGCGGGAAGTTCGAGATGGACCTCAACGAGCTCAGCGAGGAGGAGGCCGCGGAATTCCGCACCTCCGCTGGCGTCACGGAGAGCGGCATGGCAGGCGCCATCCGCATGAGCTATGCGCTCCTCGGCCTCATCAGCTTCCTCACCGCCGGCCCGGATGAATGCCGCGCCTGGACCGTGGAGGCAGGGGCCACCGCACCCGAAGCAGCTGGCAAAATCCACAGCGACCTGAAGCGCGGGTTCATCCGTGCTGAAGTCATCCGCTTCAACGACCTCGTCGCTGCTGGCAGTGAAGCCGAAGCAAGAAAGCGCGGACTGCTCCGCACAGAAGGCAAACAGTACGTCGTCCAGGATGGCGACATTCTGAACATTCTCTTTAATGTGTAGACTTACCGGTCAGTAGTCACTTCCCCGGATGTGGGCCGCGAGTATCACCTGTTACTGTGGGGCTAACTATTCACGTGGCTTTGCTTGACGATTGAAAAGGTCGTTCGGAACAATGCCGCATCCCCCGGCGACCCGGGCCCGTGCACGCCCGGGGATACGCAAGGGATTCGGAGCCTATGGGACAGTACCTCGCCAAGCGCGTCCTCTTCTCGCTACTGGTGCTCCTCGTCATCAGCCTGACGGTATTCACGGCGGTTCGCCTGATCCCGGGCGATGTCTGCAAGATCGTCCTCAACACGCCCGATGTCGATGAGGCCCAGTGCCAGGCGATCCGCGACGACCTCGGCCTCGATGAGCCCGTCGTCACCCAATACCTCACCTGGATGGGTGGGGTGCTCACCGGCGACTGGGGGACCACGATCATCTCAAAGCGCGACGTGTGGACCGAGATCCGCACCAGGATCCCGCTGACCCTGGAACTGACGCTCCTTTCCACTACCTTCGCCATTCTTATCGCCATCCCCATCGGGGTGATCTCGGCCGTCAAGCAGGACTCGCCAATCGACTACGTCCTTCGCGTCCTCTCCATCGGCTGGCTTAGCATCCCCTCGTTCTGGCTCGGCACCATGCTCATCGTCTTTCCCGCCCGCTGGTGGGGATACACGCCGCCGGTTGGCTACGTCGATATCTGGGAAGACCCGTTAAAGAACCTTGAACAGCTCTATCTCCCCGCCATCTCGCTCGGCCTGGCGCTCAGCGCCTCGCTCGCCCGTGTTACGCGGTCCGCCATGCTCGAGGTGCTCCGCCAGGACTACATCCGAACCGCCCGCGCCAAGGGCCTCGTCGAGCGCATGGTCATCCTCAAGCACGCCCTGAAGAACTCCATGATCCCCGTGGTCACCCTCTTCGGCCTCCAGGTTGGCGTGCTGCTGGGCGGCACCGTCGTCCTCGAAAACATCTACAGCCTTCCCGGTCTCGGACTCCTTACCTTCTCGTCCGTAACCATCAAGGACTACCCGCAGGTCCAGGGTCTCGTCCTCTTCTTCGCAACCGTCCTCGTCACCATCAACCTGCTGGTCGACCTCAGCTACGCCTGGTTTGACCCGCGCATCAGGTACACCTAAATGGCTGCTCGCGCCGTGCCCACACCCCTCGCCTATACCGAGCTCCGGCGGCGGCCGAACCGGCTTGCTGCGCTTTGGCGCATCGCGCGCAGAAAGCCACTCGGCGCCATCGCCTGCCTGATCTGCCTCGCCCTGGTGTTCGTGGCAATCGGCGCCGACTTCCTGGCGCCACAGGCCGCCGATGCCGTCGACCCGATCAAGAACCCCCGCCTCCAGGCGCCTTCGCCTTCCCATCTTTTCGGCACCGACAACCTCTTCCGCGACATGCTCAGCCGCGTCCTCATCGGCAGCCGGATTTCACTTGGCATCGGCTTCTCGGCGGTCGCCATCGGCACGCTCATCGGCACCGTGCTGGGGCTCATCAGTGGCTACTTCGGCGGGTGGGTCGACATGCTCGTCAGCCGCCTGGTTGAGGTCGTCCTGGGCTTTCCCCCGCTCGTCCTCGCCATCTTCTTCCTCTCCATCTTCCTTCCCGACCGGAGCTACGGCCTTCGCTCGTTCTTCCTCGTCAGCCTGGCGATCGGGATCATCATCGCTCCCACCACCGCGCGCATCGTCCGCGGGTCGGTCCTGAGCATCCGCAACCTCCAATACGTCGAAGCGGCGGAGTGCATCGGCAACACGCCGGCCCGCATCATGGCGCGCCATGTGCTCCCCAATGTCTTCGCGCCAATCATCGTCATCGCAAGCATCCAGATCGGAAACGCCATCCTCGCCGAGGCCGCCCTGAGCTTCCTCAGCCTCGGCATCAATAGCGCCGCGCACCCGAGCTGGGGCGGCATGCTCCAGGACATGCGCCAGAACTGGCTCGAAGCATGGTGGACCGCCGTCATCCCGGGCGCCGCCATCAGCATCGCCGTGCTGGCGTTCAACCTTTTCGGAGATGCCCTGCGCGACATCCTGGATCCGCGACTACGGCAGTCTTCGTAATCACAGCGGGATATCGCGGCCCCGGCCGCTTCCAACAAGGGGAAGTCACGCAATGGAAGATCGAAACAACTACTGGCTGCGCCGTAAGCTCAGCCGCCGCTCCGCGCTCCGCGGGTCGGCCATCACCGGTATCGCCGCCGCCACGTACGCGCTCGTTGGCTGCGGCGATGACGACGACGATACCGGCGGAGCCACTCCAACTTCGGCCGGGCTCCTCCCGACCGCTGTGCCAACGCCGACCACCGCAAAGCAACCGAAGCCGGGCGGCTCGTTCTCGTTCCAGATCTCCTCGCCACCACCCAGCCTCGATCCCTACACCCAGACCAGCTTTGTCGCGGCCTACAACCACGGGCTGTCCTACTCGAAGCTCTACCGGTTCGCCGCGGGCGTGCCGGAAGTGGCCCCCGCCGACAACAAGATGGAGCCCGACCTTGCCACTTCCATGCCCGAGCAGGTCGATGAGCTCACCTACGTCATCAAGCTCAAGCCGGCCAGGTTCCACAACGTCGCGCCCGTCAACGGCCGTGCCGTCACCTCCGAAGACATCAAGTACGCGTTCGACCGCTACCTGAACTTCGAGAAGTCGGTCCACAAGTCGGGCCTCGCCTTCATCGACAAGCTCGAGACGCCCGACCCGCAGACCATCCGGATCACGACGAAGTACCCGTACGCCGATACGGTCACCTACCTCGGCGGCAACCTCGGCGTCTGGATCTCCCCAAAGGAAATCGCGGAAAGCGCCGATGCGGCCACCAAGATGGTCGGCTCCGGCCCGTTCATCCACACCGAGTTCAAGACGGGCGTCAGCCTTCACTACAAGAAGAACCCCGACTACTACGACAAGCCCTATCCCTACTTCGACGAGGTCACCGCGCTCATCGTTACCGACCAGGCCAAGCGCGTCGCCGACTTCTCAGCGAAGCAGGTGAACCTCACCTGGCTCTTCCTCCCCACCGAGCGCGACCAGCTCAAGAAAGACCGGCCCGATGCCAAGTTCGAAGAGACCCAGGGCATCGGCGGCTACATCTACCTCCGCACCGATAAGCCGCCCTTCAACGACAAACGCGTCCGCCAGGCCATCTCGATGGCGATCAACCGCCAGGCGATCCGCGACGCCATCTCCAAGGGCGAGGGCGTGCCCGACCAGCTCTACCACGTCGGCTTCCCGTTCGCGCGCCAGGTCAAGGACCTCCCCCAGGGCAAGTACTGGGAATTCAACCTGGCCGAGGCCAAGAAGCTCATGGAGGCGGCCGGCGTCGGCACCATCAACACCACCTGGGAACACGCCGATGCCGCCATCTACACCCAGGCCTACGTCGATACCGCAACCCTGACGCAGAACATGCTCAAGGAGATCGGCATCAACGTCCAGGACGTCAGCAAGCCCTACGCCCAGTACATCTCCACCACCTACCAGGGCCAATACGAGGGCATGGGCCACAGCCCCCGGGCCGTCGCCTACTGGCTCGACTACGTCACCGAGCGCTTCACCATGAAGCCCAAGCGTGGCCGAATCAACCTCAGCTACGTCCAGGACGATGCCCTCGAAGCACTCCTCGACAAGCAGCGCGGCCAGTTCAAGCGCGAAGAGCGCCTTCAGACCGTGAAGCAGATCGAGGAACACGTCGCCGAACAGCAGTACGAGATCTACTTCTCGACCGACACCCGCACCTACTTCTGGGACCCCAACATCGAGAACTACCGGCCCACCGCCTGGTTCCCGTATACCCACCTGATGAAGACCTGGCGCGACGCCTAGGTTCGCCTATCAGCCCGGAAACCTGGAGGGGCGCCCCGCGCCGGGGCGCCCCTCCTATGCGCTTGGGCCAGCGCGACAGGCTGCCCGGTCTGCCGTAACCTTCCTCCGCGGCTTCCCCGCACCCCAACCACGCGCGCTACTGGAGCAACCTCATGCCTGAAGCCTGGATCATCGACGGCGTCCGTTCCCCTCGGGGCGAGGGCAAACCCGGAGTCGGCAGCCTCACCCACATCCACCCACAACGTGTCCTCGCCCAGGTCCTCAACGCCCTGAAGGACCACGCCGGCTTCGACCCGGCCGACGTCGAGGACGTCATCATGGGCAACAACTCCGGCGTTGGCGATCACTCGATGGACATCGCACGGATGGCCACCCTCGATGCCGGCTGGCCCGTCACCGTCCCGGGCGTCACGCTCCACCGCTTCTGCGGTTCCGGGCAGCAAGCCGTGAACATGGCCGCCATGAACATCATGGCAGGCATGAACGACCTCCTCGTCGCTGGCGGCGTCGAGTCAATGTCCCGCCCCGCGCCCCTGAGCGTCGATGGCTTCACCGCGAACAACGCGCATCTTTACGCCCAGTACCCCCTCATCCCCCAGGGCATCTCGGCCGACCTCATCGCCACGCTTGAGGGCTTCACCCGGGAGGATTGCGACCGGCTCGCGGTCGAAAGCCAGCGCCGCGCCGCCGAAGCAATCGATGCCGGCCGCTTCAAGCGCAGCGTGGTACCCATCTACAACGACGATGGCAACCTCGCCCTCGACCACGACGAGCACCCGCGGCCCGGCACCACCATCGAAACACTCGCGGGCCTCAACCCCTCGTTCGCGAAAATGGGCATCATGAACCCGCCGAACGACACCCGCACCTATGACGAAATCTGCAAGGCCGTCTACCCCCAGGTCAAGGATGTCAACCACGTGCACCACGCCGGCAACTCCTCGGGCGTGGTCGATGGCGCGAGCGCCCTCCTCCTCGCCTCTCCCGAGTACGCCAGGGCCCATGGCCTCAAGCCGCGCGCCCGCGTGGTCCAGACCGCCGCCGCAGGGGCCGAGCCCGTCATCATGCTCACCGCTCCCGCCCCCGCCACCCGGCTCGCCCTCAGGAAGGCCGGCATGCGCAAGGAGGATATCGACCTCTTCGAAGTCAACGAAGCGTTCGCCTCGGTCGTCCTCAAGTTCCAGCGCGAAATGGACCTCGATGGCGAACGGATGAACGTCAATGGCGGCGCCATCGCCCTTGGCCACCCCATCGGGGCGACCGGCGGCATGCTCATCCAGACAGCCCTCGACGAGCTGGAGCGCCGCAACAAGTCCACCGCGCTCATCACGATGTGCACCGGCGGGGGAATGGCCACCGCCACCATCATCGAGCGGATCTGACCCCCGCCGGCGGCGCCGCTGCCAGCACCCGGACCCGCCGCCCGCGCACCGCTGTGCCGGGCGGCTCCCTTTGCACAGGAGGATTACCTTGCCCCGGTTCACCGACCTGCTCTACGAGGTGAAGGACAGCACCGCCTGGATCACCCTGAACCGGCCGGACAAGCTCAACGCTGTCACCTGGTCGTCATGGGCCGAGCTCGAAACCGCCATCGACCTCGCCGATACCGACGACGATGTCCGCTGCGTCGTCATCACCGGCGCCGGGCGCGGCTTCTGCGCGGGCACCGACCTCACCGCCGACCCCGGCGCCCCCCAGTACCCCCGCCCAATCGAAGGCCGTGCGGCGCTCCTGCGCACCCGTTACCTGGGACCCGAGCGCGTCCACCGCTGCCGCAAGCCCGTCATCGCCGCCGTCAACGGCGTGGCTGTTGGCGCCGGGCTCTCGCTCGCGCTTGCCGCCGATATCCGGATCGCCGCACAGTCTGCCCGGTTCAGCGCCATCTTCGTCAAACGCGGCATCAGCCCCGATACCGGCGCCACCTGGTTCCTTCCGCGCCTCGTCGGGATCGACCATGCGCTGCTCATGCTCTGGACCGGCAGGATGGTCGGCGCCGAGGAGGCCAAGGCCATCGGCCTCGCGACCGAAGTGGTGCCCGATGATTCGCTCACGGAGCACACGGCCGCGCTCGCGAGCGCCATCGCGCATGGCCCCTCGATCGCCATCGAAATCGCGAAACGGCTCGTGTACGAAGGCGCGAACCGCGACCTGGTCACACAAACCGAGCACGAGCAGTTCCTCCAGCAGATAACCCAGGGCACCGAGGACGCGAAGGAAGGACGGCTCTCATTCATCGAGCGTCGCGAGCCGCGCTTCACCGGAACGTAGCAAGCATCCGGCCGCGGTCAGTCCACGAGGCGCCGCGGCAGTGCGCCTTCGAGTTCGAGGAGCTGCTGTTTCATCGCCAGTCCCCCGCCGAAGCCGTGGAGCGAACCATCCGAGGCCACTACCCGGTGGCACGGCAGCCAGAGCGGGATCGGGTTCGCCCCGACCGCTGCGCCCACGGCACGCGGGGCATGACCCTCAGCCACATGCCGGGCAAGCCAGCCGTAGCTCCGCGTTTCGCCCCGCGGGATGTCGCGCAGCGCAAGCCACACCCTGCGCTGCAGGTCCGAGCACGCGGGCAGGTCGACCGGGAACTCCTCGATCGGCGCGCGCACTCCGTCCGCGTACTCCTGGAGCAGGCGAAGCGCCCGTTCGGCCTGGGGCTGCTCCCCGGGCACGGCCCCGAATGCGCGCAGCTCACCTTCTGCCGCTGCCCGCGCCCGGTGAAACAGCGTCGCGAACCGGATCCCGGCATCGGTCAGCGCCACGCCCGCCCAGCCCAGCCGCGTGACGGTGACATGTAGCGTCGGAGATGTGTTCATCACACTTGACAACGCGCAGGAGGGCCGCAGGTCACTCTCGCTTCTTCGCCCGCGGGGGGCGCTGCTTCCGGCGCATCAGCTTCGCGAACAGGGCGCTCCTCAGGCTCCGGTACGAAATCACCGCTTCCTCATCGTCGATCCGCTGCAGGTCGGGCCTGCCATAGCGTGCCTCCTCGAAGGCATCCGAGAGGATGACTGCCTCCGCCTCCCGGTCGATAGCGCGGCCCATCCGGCGCGACCATTCCCGTGGCGTCTCCGCCTGGCGGCTTCCAAGCCCGGCCCAGCCTGCGAGCCGCTGGGCCTTCGCCCACATGCGGGCCCGCGTGTCGAGTCCACCCATGCCCCAGCTCCACGCGACCCTGGCGCCGAGGCCGCCGGCCGCGATGAATACCAGCACTCCGGTCAGCACCCACACGATCATCCAGTCGAACCGCTCGTTCACCGCCGGAGTCTCCGTCAGCGCATCGGTGACAGGGTTCGGAATGTCATCCGGGATGACGTCCTCGCCGAAGAAATCGCCCAGGTCTGGCGAGATGAACGGCTCATCCTGCGGGATCAGCCCTGGAGAGCCCAGCCCGCCCACGCCGCCTTCTGGCCGGTCGGCAGTCGGGTTGAAGTCGATCCACCCCAGGCCCGGGAAGAACACTTCAACCCAGCTGTAGGCATTGTCCTTTCGCACGGTGTAGGTGGTCTCGTCCCCGGTCCCCGGGTCCAGCGCGTAGCCCACCGCCAGCCGCGCCGGGATGCCCTGCGAACGCAACATCACGGCCATCGCCGTCGACTGGTAGTCGAAGTAACCGCGCTTCAGCTCGAAGAGGAAGAAGTCGACAGCGTCGCGGCCTGGTGGCGGCGATTGCACCTTCAGGTCGTACGGGAACGTCCGCAGGTAGGCCTCGATCGCCTTCGCCGCCTCGTATGGTGTCGTGGCGTTTGCCTCGCGGATGACTCGTGCGGCCTCTTCGCTCACCCGGTCCGGCAGGCCATCGGGCAGTTGCAGGTAGCGCCCGGCCACCCAGTCGGGATAGTCGGTGCCCGCATCCAGCAGCTGGATGAGGTTCGCCCGGCTGCGGGTCCCGATGGTGTTGTACGTGTCGCCCTTGTTCAGCCCGCGCCGGCTGCGCATCTCTTCGATGTCGCCGTCGTACCCCCGCGGTGTCTCGATCGTCGTGTCGATGTTGGCGGCAATCGGCGAACCTGGAGTGAGCAGCGTGCTCTGGGGGTTCAACAGCTTCACGCGCAGGATCGAGACGTCGCGCGATTCATATGTCGCCTCCTGCTCGTCGACACCCGTGGCGGCGGCATCCACCCGTTGCGTGTCCCGCTTGCCCTGTTTCCATCCGTTGCCCGTGTACACGTCATAACTAGTCGCGCGGACCAGCCCGGCGTCCGGGCTCTGGATTTCGAACAGCTCCTTCCTCCCCAGGGTGACTTCCCCCTGGATGGGAAGCGTGTTGCCGAACGTATGGAGGTTTGCGCCCTTGCGCGAATCGATGTTGTGGAAGAGCCGCACCAGCGAGTCCGACTGGTTCGTCACGGGCTTCGCAATCGCGTCGAACACGCGCTCGGCCGCCTTCGCCTGGTCGCCGAGCGGCAGCCACCAGGCGGCGACAATGAGCCCTGCTGCCAGCGTAACGGTCAGCTGGATCGCGCTCACGCTGATGAAGTCGGGATACTCGATGCCCTCCCGCTTCCAGAGGGCCTGGCTCCTCTGCAGGTGCAGGCGGCTCACCAGGATGATGGCGCCAAAGAGGAACACCACGAACGCTCCGCTCGGCTGTCCCGAGAGGAAGCTGATGTTCGTCAGGAGGATCACGCCGCTCGGGATTACCGCCAGCCACGCGTTTTGCCACCGGTACATGCACCATGCGGCGAAGTACGTCGCAAGGAAGATGAGCGCCTGCACCAGCGTCACAAAGGGCAGGTTGTCATTGCTGATGTCACCCGCACGGACGACCGCCCACCACTCCTGCATCCGGATGCGGAAGTCGGCCAGCCGGTCCGCAAGGCTCGCGCCATCGGCGTAGGTCTGCGCAACCAGCACCACGATGACCGCTCCGAGCGCAAGCCCGATCGGGTGGATCGCTGCCGCATAGAACTTGATGCGCGCCGCGAACATGCCGATGAGCAGGCCCAGGACAGCGGTCGGCACGAACGGCGGCATGTCCTCCACCCAGTTCGCCTGCTCCAGCGAGACAGCGACGCTCACGAACGTGATCACCGCGGCCGCAAAGGTGAGCCAGTCTTCCCAGCTCATCACCAGGCGGGGCGCCTGGAGCGCCGCCATGCTCACGCGCCGCCCGGCCGAACGTTCGAGCGGGGGGTTTATGCTTGCCATCCGCCTGCTCCCGTTGCTGTTGGGCTCAGTGCCAGTCCGAGGTCGTCACCCTTCCGGACAACATAAGTCATGATGTCACTTGCCGTCAGTTGGCCGTACATCAGGAGTGGCGAGCGCTCGCTCCCGAACGTCGAGGGGTCCATGAGCACGACGGCAGCCCGCACGCCGCGCTGGGTGAGCGATTGGATCGCCGTCAGCCAGTGGTCATCGGTCGCCGATGTCACCACCACCAGCGTCGTGTGCCGGCCGAAGCGCCGTTGCTCTTCCATCAGCAGGTTGCCCAGCGGCGCGTCGCCGATCGCATAGGCCGTGGCGAGCGTTTCGAGGATGCGGGTGAGCTGCTGCTGGCCTCGTTCCGGCTCGATCACGCGGAGGTCGCGCCCGAACGCCATGAGCCCCACGGGCCGGTTGTTGACGATGTAGTGGCGCGCCACGCTCGCGGCAATCCGCACCCCGTACTCTTCGGTGCTCTCCTCGTCACGCCCGGCGTTCACGCGGCGCTCGAGGTCGAGGATGACCCAGATGTCGCTCGCCGGATCGAGCTCGAACGTCTTCACCATCAATTCGCCGGTGCGGGCGGTGCTCCGCCAGTGGATGCGGTTGAACGCGTCGCCCGGTGCGTACTCGCGGATGCCCGCGGCGTTCGGCGTGATGTAGTGCGTACGCTTCCGGAAGCGTCCCTCGCCAGGGAGGTTGGCTGGCGGCGCCTGGAAGTGCGGCAGGTCGACCACCTGCGGGTACACCAGGATCTGTTGTTGCCCCCCGACCTCGCGCACCCGCCGGAACAGCCCGAACGGATCAACGGCGGTCAGCCGCAGCGGTCCCCAGTCGAACAGGCCCCGCCGCCGAAGCGGCGTGTTGACTACCCAGTTTCGGCTGCGCCGCGGGGGAATGATGACGACTCGCTTCGATCGGTGGCCCGGCAGGTCGCTCGGGTCCTCCACCTCCAGCCAGACCTTCGGCAGGAAGGATTTGTTCCGGACCTCGATGATCTCCTGCGCCTCCTGGCCGACCTGGGCGCGGGTGGTGCGCCGGTCCACCTCGGCCTCGATATCGCGCGTGTTCCACCAAACGAGCAGCCACGCCGCCGGCACCGCCATGGCGATGATGTACACCAGCCGGAAGAGCAGCCAGAAACCGGTCCCGAAGGCCACGAACACGCACGTCAGCAGGATCAGCACTACGAGCGTCAGCGTCCGGCGCTCGGGCCCGAGAAGCGATCGCACCGCCTGCTTCATCGTTCGGCCTGCCCTAGATGCGCGCCCGCGCGCCCGGCACCGGCACGCGCTGCAGGCACTGCGCGATGACGTCCGCCTGGGTCATGCCCTTCACCTTCGCACCTGGGCTCACAATCACCCGGTGCGCCAGCGTAAAGAGCGCGAGCTCCTTCACATCGTCCGGCGTCACGAAATCCCGGCCTTCGAGCAACGCCTTCGCCTGCGCCGTGCGGAACAGCGAGAGCGAACCTCGCGGGCTCGCCCCCAGGTACACCGCCTCGTGCTCACGTGTCGCGTTTGCCAGCTGGACGATGTACTGCTTGATCAGCGGGTCGACGTAGATCTCCTTGACAGCCTTCTGCAACTGCAAAATCTCGTTCGCGTCGGTTACCTGCTGGAGCGATTCAATGGGGTGGCGCCTCTGCTGCTGATCCAGCACGAGCACTTCGTCCGTCGGGCTCGGGTACCCGAGATAAATGCGGATGAGGAACCGGTCCAGCTGTGCCTCTGGCAGCGGGAACGTCCCCTCGTATTCGATGGGGTTCTGCGTCGCCAGCACCATGAACGGCTGCGGCATGCGGTGGGTGGTGCCATCGACCGTCACCTGGCGCTCTTCCATCGCCTCGAGCAGGGCCGATTGCGTCTTCGGCGTCGCCCGGTTCACTTCGTCGGCCAGCACCACCTGCGCCAGGATCGGCCCCGGCCTGAACTCGAAATCCCCGGTCTTCTGGTTGTAGATCGAAACACCGGTCACGTCGCTTGGCAGCAGGTCGGGCGTGAACTGGATGCGCCGGAACGAACAGCCGGTCGAAACCGCGATCGCCCGCGCGAGCATCGTCTTGCCCACGCCGGGCACATCTTCAATGAGCATGTGCCCGCCGCAGAGCAGGGCAGTCACCGCCAGCCGCAGTTCCCGCGGCTTCCCAACGATGACCTGCTCGACGTTCGAGATGATCCGCTCGGCCACAATCTTCGGGTCTTCCACGAAGCCGTCTCCCAGTCACACCCGGCCGCCGGCGTCACGCATTTCGCATGTCCCGGCAGTCCCGTGTCAGATTCGCGAAGTATAGCAATCCCAAATTCCGGCCCGGTTAAGCCACCGTTCACCACCATCTTTCCCTGGCGTTCACCCGGAGCCGCCCTCCAGAGGATGCGCATCTTCCCGATCGTCTCGTAAGGTGGATTAGTTCAGGCTTTCACAAAGGCCGCCCCGAGGAGTGTTGCGCCACGTGGCTCAGTTGAATGGAACGCGATCTCCGCTCGCAAGCTGGGCACGATTCACGCATCGCCATCGCGGCCCGGTCATTCTCACCTGGGTTGTCGTTCTCGCTGCGCTCATCGCTGCTCTCACCCGCTTCGGCGGAGAGTTTTCCACCGAGTTCAGCCTGCCGGGTTCCGAATCCCAGCGCGCCTTCGACCTGCTCGAGAGCCGATTCCCGGAACGCGCAGGCGGCGATGCCGACATCGTTTTCGAGGCGCCCGCCGGGATCGATGCCGCTCGCCCCGAGATGGAGGCGGCCCTGGCCGAAATCGCCGCCCTGCCAGATGTCGCCGACATCGAATCCCCCTTCGATGGACCCGGATACATCTCCGCCGATGGCACCATCGCCCGCGCCGTGGTCCACCTCGACCTTCCCGTCCGTCAGGTTCCTCGCTTGACGGCGGAATCGATCCTGGCGGTCACAGAGGCGCACAGCACTCCGGGGCTGACCGTTGTTGCTGGCGGCCGGCTCATCGAGTTTAACGAACAGCCCGAAATCGGGTCCGAGCTCTACGGGCTCATTGCCGCCGTGTTCATCCTGCTGATCGCTTTCGGGTCGGTGGTGGCCATGGGCCTGCCCATCGCCGCCGCCCTCTTCGGGCTGGGAGCGGGCTTTGCGGCGCTGGGCATCCTCGCCCGCTGGTTCGGTTTCCCCGATTTCAGCACCCAATTCGCCGCGATGATCGGCATTGGTGTGGGCATCGACTACAGCCTCCTGGTGGTCACCCGTTTCCGCGAGGGGCTCCACGCCGGCCGCTCTGTGGAAGACTCCGTCGTCATCGCCGTCACCACTGCGGGCCGGGCTGTCATCTTCGCGGGCGCCGTGGTCGCCCTTGCTTTCATGGGCCTGTTCATCATGGGACTCCCCTTCGTCGCCATGCTCGGTACCGCCGGGGCCATCGTCGTCGTCCTGGCGGTTGTCGTGGCCGTCACCATCACGCCCGCGGCCCTCTCGGTGGTCGGCCACCGCATCGACAGCCTCAAGGTCCCGTTCCTCCACCAGACGGAGGGCGTGGACGAATCCAGCATCTGGTTCCGCCTGAGCCGGGCCATCCAGCGGCGCCCCTGGCCATATGCCGTCTCCTCGGCGGCGCTCCTCCTCGTCCTCTCGATCCCCATCCTGTCGATGGACCTCGGGTTCACCGACGCCGGCAATGGCAGTCCCCACCTCCAGAGCCGGCGCGCCTATGACCTGCTTGCGAAAGGCTTCGGCCCGGGCTTCAACGGGCCCCTCCTGGTGGTCGCCGACCTTGCCGATGGCGGCCGGGAGTCGCTCCCCGCAGTCCAGGAAGCCGTAGCCGCCACACCCGGCGTTGCGCGCGTCTTCCCGGCGATCATGAACCCCACGGGCGATACCGCGATCGTCACGATCATGCCCACCACCAAACCCCAGGACGATGCCACCACCGGCCTCGTGAAGCGCCTCCGCGGGCCCGTCCTCGACCCACTCGAGGCAGACGGCGCAAAGTTCTACGTCTCCGGCTCCACAGCTGCCAACGTCGACGCGGCAACCCGGATAGGTGAGCGCATGCCCCTCCTGTTCGCCGGCGTCATTGGCGTGAGCTTCTTTCTCCTCACCGCCGTCTTCCGTTCGGTTGTTGTCGCGATCAAGGCCGCGATCATGAACCTGCTCTCCATCGGCGCCGCCTACGGCGTCATCGTCGCCATCTTCCAGTGGGGCTGGTTCGCGGGCGTCGTCGGCGTCGATAAGGGCCCGGTCGAAGTCTTCCTGCCGATGATGATGTTCGCCATCCTCTTCGGCCTTTCCATGGATTACGAAGTCTTCCTCATCAGCCGCATCCGCGAGGAATACCTCCTCACACGCAACACCGAGACCGCCGTCGCCAATGGACTCACGGCCACGGCCCGCGTCATCACGGCGGCGGCGGCCATCATGGTTACCGTCTTTCTCTCCTTCGTCCTGGGCCCCGACCGCATTATCAAGGAGTTCGGAATCGGCCTTGCCACCGCGATCTTTGTCGATGCCACCATCGTCCGGATCTTCCTCGTCCCCTCAACCATGGAGCTGCTCGGCGAAGCCAACTGGTGGATGCCACGCTGGCTCGATCGCATCCTCCCGAACCTCCACATCGAGGGCCCCTCGGAGCACGGCCCGGTGGTGAAGCTCCCGGCTGCCGGCGGCAAGTAACCCGCTGCATTCAGCCCTACCCGCTACACTCCGCCTATGTCCTCCACTGACTGGGTGGATCGCGCGCGTGCACTCGCTCCCGCTTTCGCGGCTCGGGCGGAACGGCACGACCGCGAAGGTTCGTTCCCCTTCGAAAACTTCGACGACCTCTTCCGCGCGGGCTTCTATGGGCTCACGGTGCCGCGTGCGTTCGGGGGCGCCGAGGCCCCGCTGCATACCTATCTCGCCGTCCTGGAAACCCTCGCCCACGCCGATGGCTCGACGGCGCTCGCCTTCATGATGCACCTGAAGGTCTTCGGCCAGGAGCGCGACGCGCCTTCCTACCCTCCCGCCTGGTTCGAGCGGATTTGCGCCGGCGCCGTCGAGCACGGCCAGCTGGTCAACACGGTCGCCACCGAGGAGGGCCTCGGCAGCCCGGCTGGTGGCGGCCTCCCCGATACCACGGCCACGCCCGTCGAAGGCGGCTGGCGGCTATCCGGCCGCAAGACGTTCACCACCCTCGCGCCCCTGCTCCACCATTTCATCGTCCTCGCCCTGGTCGCCCCGGACCAGGGCGCTCCGCCCGGGCTCGCGAACTTCATGGTCCTCCGCTCCGACCCCGGGCTGCGCATCGTGGAGACGTGGGACAGCCTGTCCATGCGCGCCACCGGCTCCCACGATGTCATCCTCGATGACATCTACCTGCCGCCCGGCCGGCTCCTCAACCGCCGCGAGCCCGGTCAGCCCGATGCCCGCGGCGGCGCGGGCATGGCGTGGTTCGCCCTCGGCCTTTGCGCCACGACCATCGGCGTCGCCTCCGCCGCCCGGGACTATGCCGTCGCCTTCGCGCGCGAACGGACACCCAACTCCAACCGCACCATCAAGGAATACCCCGGCGTCCGCACCCGCATCGCCCGCATCGACCTGCTCATCCACCGTAGCCGGGCACTGATGGAAAACGCCTGCGACGCATGGGAGCGGAAGCTCACCACGCCACCGCCGGCCCTCGACCGCATCGCCATGGCCAAGATCGACACGCTCAACAATTGCATCGAGGCGGTGGACCTCGCGATGCGCGTGGTGGGTGGCGTCAGCCTCCAGAAACGCCGCCCCATCGAGCGCTACTTCCGCGATGTGCGCGCAACGCTCCACAACCCGCCCCTCGAAGACCGGGCGCTCGAACAGCTCGCACGCACCGCGCTCGATGAGCCTCAGGAGCCGCCGCGGCCCGCCGAGTGACCCTCGCGGTTAACCCCCGGGGACCTTGAAGTCCTTGCCAATCGTGATGATCACGTCCGGGAGCCCGGGGTCGGTCTTGTCCCGCACGACAATCTCCGAAGCCGGCAGGCCCATCCACCTCGCGATGTCTTCGGCCAGCGGCCGGCGCTCCGTTCCATTCAGGGTGATCGACGTGTGGGGCTGAGGTGCGGCGTCGGGCCCGTAGTACACCGTTGGCAGGCCTTTCACATACCGCAAGTAGCGGCCCAGCGCCGCCACTCGCACCTCGCCGTCCGCGCCGTAGCCGTCCTGGATCTCCACCACCGAGCCCGCATAGGCCGACTTCGTGAATACCTGGCTGAGCCAGTACTGCACGTTCTCCGCGTTCCACAGCAGCACCGATGCCCCGCCATCCGTGGTGAAGGGCGTGAGCGTCGGCACGTCATTCACCGGGTCTCCCAGGGAGAACGTGTTGAGCCGCCCGCCCGTGTCCTTGAGGGCGAGCGCGTAGCCGGGGAACTTCGAGTACGGGATATCGGTCTTGACCATTCCCGAGTACGCGTCCCACAGCTCCTTCGTGTTCCGGTTCAGGAGCCCGATCGAGAATGCCTTCCGGAGCGCAGCCTCCAGCACGAGCTGCTGGCGCTTCACGCGCTTCAGGTCGCTGTCGTACTCCCGGTGGCGGCCGAACGCCACGGCGTGATAGCCATCGAGCTGGTTCACGCCCGGCGGAAAGCTCACCCACATCGCGTTTACGTCGTCGTTGCTGTAGTACCAGTCCGGCACCGAGAGGTCGTAGGGGATGTCCACCTCCACACCGCCCAGGGAGTCGACGAGCCGCTCCACCCCCTCGAAATCAAGGATGACGTAGTGCTTGATCTCAATCCCGAAGTTCTCCAGCAGATCCCGCTTCAGCTGCTCGACGCCACCCTTGATCGAACCCGTGTCCCGCACCCCGATGCCGTACGCCTCGTTTATCCGCCCCTGGTACACGCCGTCCGGCTTGTGGATGTCGATCCACATGTCGCGTGGGAAGCTCAGCACGTTCACCGTGTCGGCCACCGGGTCGAGCGTCGCGACCATGATCGTGTCGGTCAGGTAGCCGGAGTTGGCGTTGTCCTCGAACTGCCAGCCCGGCCGCTTGTCGACGCCGAGCACCAGGAGATTGATGCGCTCATTGAAGACGCTGTTTGCCCCGGGGTCCCTGATGCCCACCAGGGGCGTATCGAGGCTCGCCAGCGGCCGGATGATTGCCAGGTTCGTCAGCGATTTTCCCGGGAAGAGCGCCGGCGTCACCCGGGCAAGCAACGCGATGCTGGTGTACATCGAGGCGAGCCCGAAGGTGAACAGCGCAAGCACGAAAAGGAAGCGCTGCGAAGCGGTGACCCTTGCCGCCGGCCGCGTCCGCGGCCTTGCCCTGCGCCGCTCTGGTATGGCGGCGAGCCTGGAATCCTCGGCACGGCTCGTCACCGTCTCAACCTACGCACCCCTTCCCCCTTCGGTCAATTGTCCCCATCCCGTTCCATTACCTTCAGATGCCTGCAAGAGCAATAGGTGGCACTCATGGCACCTGTTTGCGGCTAGCCCATTCCCAGTTGATGCAGCCGGTCGTCGTCGATGCCGAAATAGTGACCGAGCTCGTGCAGCACGGTTTTTCGGACTTGTTCCCTGATCTCTTCGTCGTTGGAACAGATAGCCTCAATGTGCTCCTGGTAGATGCTGATTTTGTCGGGCGCCACCAGGTTGTAGTTCTCGCCTCGCTTCGTGAGCGGAATGCCGTGATACAGCCCCAGCAACAGCTCCCGCGGCCCGACCCCCGCCGCCTTGCGGTCGAGCGCCGTGGGCCGCCGCTCGATGACGATGTCCACGTTGTGCACGTTCCGCAGCAGCCCTGGTGGCAACGAAGCCACCGCCTCGCGTACGAGCCTCCGGAATTCCCGCCGGTCCAGTTCCCCGCTCCTAGCGCGGCGCCGGGGAGGCGCTCCACAGCGTCCGGAACCGCTCGCCCCCGCGGATCGCCGCTTGCTGGTGTGCGCGCTCCAGTTCCGCGAGCTCGGCCATCACGCCCGCCGCGGCCCGGATCGACTCGGCGTGGCCCGTCTCGATGATACGCTCCGCAATCTGCCTCCAGAGCCCGGTCGATTCGAGCGAAGCCGCGAACCGCGGCCAGAACACCGCCACAATCTTCCCCGGGTCGCCGAACCGCGGCCGCATCTGCCGCAGGTGTGCGTATCGCTCCTGCACATTTCGGACTGGTTCCACCAGGCGCACGAGCGGCCCGTCGATCTCGGTCGAGCGAAAGTCGAGCAGCAAGCGCTCACCCAGCGTGATGAACCGCACAATCACCACGTCGTGGGTGCGTATCGTCTCCGCGATCTCGTCCAGGTCGACACTGAAATCGTTATCCACGCGATCACCGAGTGTACGGGCTCATGGCTGGCCCGGCCAGCCACGCGCCTGCTCGCACCCAATTGCAACCAAGCCGGCGCTGCCAGCTGCCGAAAACCATGGCGTGCCGTTCTTTAGCCGCCTCCCCGTCCATCGTCGTATCGAGCGCCTGATCCGCCAGGGTGTCGGCGTGCGCGAGGCACACTGGGACCTGGGACTCCCACACTCGCCCGATGAAGCCCACGCCATCGCAGAGAGTATCCTGGAGTGGGTGCGCCTTTCGATGGGCAACATGCGCCGGCCTTACGGGATCGACCACGTCGCCCTGGCCCTTGCAGCCCGCGATCCCGGGGGTAGGGTGGTGTGCAGCACCAGCCTGGGCGTGCTCCGGCCACTCTCCTTCTACGGCGAAGGCCCCGCTGCCGAGGTCGCCGCCTTCCTCGGCGATGTTTCCCGCACCTGCCCCGCCGGCCCGGTCGAGCTCGTCGGCGCGCTCCTCAGCCTTGGCGACATCGCCTTCGAGCTCCACGGGCACGAGGCCGCTGCCTGACCTTCGATTCCCCGGATCCGCCGCACCAGCTACACTCCCCACCATGGCGAACCTCGCAAACCCGGCTCGCGCCCGCGAGCGCATCCAGGCCCAGATCGACCGCATCGGCCGCCTTCGCGGCAGCGGCCCCAATCCCTTCGACTATGACCTCTGGGACCATCGCACGGTCGAGGTGCTCACCGCTATCTATGGCAGTGGCTCGCCCGAGCTCCAGCGCTACTACGAGGCCGCCGGGAAGCGCGGGCGGCTCCCCGGGGTCCGCGGCCAGGCCGAAAACATGACCCTCAACATCCATGGGCCATGGGGTATTCGCGCCCGTCTCGACCGGGCCGAGGCGGTCCTCAAGGACCTGGCCGCCTCACTCGCCTAGCGCCGCCCGCGGGTCGATTCCCGGGAACCGGCGCGCCAGTTCCTCCGCCAGCCGCTCAAGACGCCGCCGGTAGGCGGCGCTGCTCAGCTCCTCCGTCGTCATGATCACGGCGTCCTCGTGGTTGTCCGCGTAGTACCGGGTCCTCCGGCCCACTTCGTAGAAGCCATACTGCCGGTAGAGTGCCCGCGCCGCCGCATTCGATTCCCGGACCTCCAGGGTCGCCACCGCCATTCCGTGGGCGGCTGCTACCTCGATCAGCCCGTGCACGAGCAATCTCCCAAGCCCCCTTCGCCGAACTTCCGGGAGCACTGCCACGGTGACGACGTGCGCTTCGTCCACCATCAGCCACAGCCCCGCAAAGCCGACGACCTTCCCTGCCTCGCTTTCCGCGACGATGTACCGCGCCATCGTGTTTCGTGTCAGCTCGCGTTCGAATGCCGTTTGCGGCCAGCCCTCCTCGTAGGCGGCACGCTCCACTGCCATGACTTCCGCGACATCGCCGCGGCGCATCGCACGCAGGCATGCCACCGTCACCTCGGCTTCAAGCGGTCCGTCCATGCCCCGGATCGTCCCGCCTCGCCCCGGTGCGCCGCAACCTCCGCGGGCGTCCTTCGTCTAAGGAGCGGCCCGCATCGTGCCGATACCATCCCTACATGGTCAGCGTCGTCGGCCCCGGCACGCCCATCACAATCGTGCGCCGCAGCTCACCACCCGAACAGTGGACGGCCGCTGTCGTTGTCGCGCGCGAAGGTTCGATCGCGGCGCGCGTAAGCGGCCCACCGCCCGCCTGGCAGCCCGGTGGTGAATACATGGTCATCCAGGGGGCCCACGGCGCCAGGACCTTCGCCATGTGCTCCTTCGTCGCGGCCAAGAACGAAGTGGCCGCCTTCAGGCTCACCACCCGCTGGAGGCCCCTCGACCTCCGCAAGGACCGCCGCTACCCGGTCGATCTCCAGGTCGAAGTCCGCTCAGTCCTCGGCACTTCGCGCCAGCCCGGCCGCCTCCTCGATATATCCATGGGGGGCCTGGCGGTCGCCGTCGAATCGCGGCCCGGCGGGAGCCAGCTCGAAGTAAGCCTCTGGAACGGGGGCTATGCGGCGAGTGTCCCCTGCGAGCTCGTCCGGCCCACCACGGCGCCGGACGGCCGCACCGTCCTTCACCTTCGCTTCCGCGAACTCACCCCACCCCAGCACGCCTTCATCCGCCAGTTCATCGCATCCCTCCACGCCGCCCGGGGCGAAACTGATCGCTAGCCAACTCCGTGCCCCCGGCAAGATCGCAACCTTGACGTGCGCGTTAACGTAGGTAGACTAGGCTGCAGAAATGGCCGAACCAGCAACGACCGAACGATACCTGCAGATCGGTGAAGCTGCCGAGCGCGCCCACCTCACCCAGCGCACGCTCCGCTACTACGAGGAAAAGGGGCTCCTCAAACCTCCCACCCGCATGGAGGGCGGCTTCCGCCTCTATTCCCAGGAAGACATGCAGCGGATCGAGCGCATTCGCGAGCTCAAAGACCTCCTCGGCTTCTCGCTCGCGGAAATCAAGGACATGCTCGAGGCCGAGGACATCCGCCTCCAGATAAAGGTCGGCTGGCGCACTGATGCCGACGCCGCTGAGAAGGCCGCACAGATTCGCCGCGCCCGCGAAGTGACCCTCCACCAGATCGAGCTCATCGATCAGAAGATGGGACGCATGGCCGCCATGCGAAACGTCCTCGC
Organism: uncultured Anaerolineaceae bacterium; assembly: GCA_964648195.1. Lineage (GTDB taxonomy): Bacteria > Chloroflexota > Dehalococcoidia > Tepidiformales > Tepidiformaceae > Amarobacter. Next base: position 263,330 of record CAZYLL010000003.1, read on the forward strand.
CGAACGCGTGAAAAAGCACGACGAAATGCTTGCCCGCTGGGCCGAGTCGCCGGCCGAACCCGCCGCCGCCGGCACGCCAAGGACGTCATAACCTGCGCTACCGCAGGTTTCGGGCGGGCGCCAATCCGCTAAGCTAGCAGCTATGGGATTCACCGACACCCGCGGACGACCCCTGCGCGACCTCCGCATCTCCGTCACCGACCGGTGCAACTTCCGCTGCACCTACTGCATGCCGCGCGAAGTGTTCGGCCCCGACTATGCCTTCCTGCAGCGCGATGAGCTCCTTACCTACGAAGAGATCGGCCGCCTTGCCCGCATCTTCGTCCAGCACGGCGTCGAAAAGATTCGCCTCACCGGCGGCGAGCCCCTGGTCCGCCGCGACCTCCACCAGCTCATCGCGCTCCTGCGCGATATCCCCGGCCTCAAAGACCTCACCCTCACCACCAACGGCTCACTGCTGCGCGCCCAGGCGCGGCGCCTCGCCGAGGCAGGCCTCCAGCGCATCACCGTTTCGCTCGACTCGCTCGACGAGGCCGTGTTCCAGTCGATGAACGACGTCGGAGTTCCGCCCTCCGTGGTCCTCGATGGCATCGAAGCCGCCCGCGACGCCGGCCTCTCCCCTATCAAGGTGAATGCCGTCGTCAAACGTGGCGTGAACGACCACACGATCGTTGACCTCGCCCGCCACTTCAAGGGCACCGGCATCATCGTCCGCTTCATCGAATTCATGGACGTCGGCGCCACGAATGGCTGGCGCATGGAGCACGTCGTGCCAGCCAGCGAGATCGTCCGCCGGATCGATGCCGGGCTCCCACTCGAACCGGCCGAACCCAACTACCGCGGCGAAGTGGCCAAGCGCTGGCGCTACCGCGACGGGTCCGGGGAAATCGGCCTCATTACCTCGATCACCGAACCCTTCTGCGGGGATTGCACCCGGGCCCGCCTTTCCCCCGAGGGCGAGCTCTACACCTGCCTGTTCGGCGTCCGCGGACACGACTTCCGTGCCATGCTCCGCAACGGCGCGTCCGACGATGAGATCTCTGCCTTCCTGGGCTCCGTCTGGACCATCCGCGCCGACCGCTACTCCGAGATCCGTTCGGAGGAGACCGCCGGGCTGCGCAAGGTTGAAATGTCGCACATCGGCGGCTGACGGGCTTCTCAGCCTTCTTCGCCCGGAGTACGCTCCCCGCGACACATTCAGGAGAGATCCCCATGACGACCCGGGAAGCCACCGGCATCACCGTCATCGATGGCGTTGTCACCGGTCCGCTGCGCCGATCAGTGAACAACTCGGCCTCGGCCAGGGGCAGCATCCACGACGACGCCACCGCCTCGAAGCTCGGATTCCGCGGCGGCACCGTTGCCGGCTCCATCCACCTCGAGCTCTTCCCGCCGCTCGCCCTCCACGCCTTCGGCCCCCGCTGGTTCGAGCGCGGCACCGTTTCGATGTACTTCCTCAACGCGACGACCGACCGCGAGGCCGTGCGCGCCTACTTGAAAGAGCCGCCGGCCGGCGCCACCGATGCCCAGGTTGAAGGCTGGATCCTGCGCGATGACGGCATGCAGGTCGCCCAGGGAACCCTCTCGGTGGGCGACCCTGGCGTCCCCACCGCCCTCCAGGCCCGCCCGCTCGACCGCTTCGAACCGGGTGAACTCCGCCTCCTCGCAGGCATTGAAGCCGGCCGCAAGTTCGACCCGGTGCGTGTCAGCACCTCGCTCGAACAGCAGGTCGAGCGCAGCAAGATCACCACGGAACCGATGGACTGGTACACGGGCGATTCGCCCTGGGGTGGACCCATCGTCATGCCCGCGCCCATGGTGCAGATGCTCTACGCGAAGAGCGTCCAGACCCTCCGCGGCGGCATTGGGCAGGCCGTCGGCCTCTTCGGGGCCATTGAGCTCCGCAACATCAACGGCCCGGTGTTGGTCGGCCGGGAGTACACCTGCGTTGGCGAAGTCATCTCCGTGGGGCAGAGCCCGAAGACCGAGTACATGTGGTTCGAAACCGGCCTCGACGACGACTCCGGCAAGCGCATCGCCGAAATGCGTATGCTCCTCCGCTGGATGAAGGCCTCCAGCCCGCTCTACCCGGAGCTGCGCACGCAGTAGCGCCGTCTCGCTCGAACAGGGTGAGTACCGGCCAGCCGAAGGAGGGAGGATGGCCGGTACTCATGCGCCCGAGGGTCATCGGACCGTTTGGACTCTAGCCGAAATGAGATGAAGTATCAATAGCCTGCCCGGGCGAGAAATCGACTCGTCCTGTGTGGGACGGGCTAGCTCCTTCGCTCTACCGCCTCCCGAAGCTCGGCCGCCCCCGGCAGGTCCAGCCGGCGCAGGAGTTCCCGCCAGTGCGGCCCTCGCTCGAACAGCGGCCCCAGCAGCGCGGCCGCCTCGCCGATCCGCCCCATGGCCGTCAGTCCGTTCAGCGCGAACCAGAACGTCTGCTCGTCGGAAGGATAAAGCCGGTTCGCCTCCTCATACGCCGCCATCGCCTCGGAATACGGAGTCGTGACGCCGATTTCCCGCAGCAACGCTCCGGCCACCCGCAGCCCGACGAGCCGCCTGAGCTCCCCGAGCGGGTCGGGGCTGTTGTCGACCCGGAGGTCCCAGCGGCAATCCAGCGGCCCCGGTGCCCGCACCAGGATCGCCGCCGACTGGCTCCCGCGGATGTCGCCGCCTGCCCGCTGGGCCGCGTCGAGCGCCGCCATGATCCGCACCGGCAGTTGCCCCGCCGTCGAAGTGAATGCCTCCGCCATGGCCTCCGGCACGCCCTCGTTCGCCATCATGTTCGCCTGTGCCGAAAAACCCTCGCCGGCCACGTGCGAGGCGAACGGGATGCATTCGCTCCCGGTATGCACCGCCACCGTCCCGTCCGCGTCGATAATCGCGACCTGGCGCCTCGCGGGAAGGTCATCGCCGGCGATGAGCGCCGCAAGGGCCCGAGGTGCATCCAGCCCGTGTTCCAACAGCGCCAGTCCCTGGGGGCCAAAGTTGACGTTCGCGAATGATTGCGTCGCCACGGCGCCAACACCTGCCTTCACCCACGGCACAATGGCGCCCACGGCAGGCTGGTGTGTCTGTACACCGGCCCCGAGCGCGCCGCTCTCCGGGTCTCGCGCGACTATCGAGTACGTCATGGGCGCCCTCCTTCGCGGACGCCAAAGGCTAGCACCCCCTCCCACGCCCGGCTACCGCCGCGTGGCCCACCGCCTCGTCACAACCGCTCCCACGGTGAGCACGCTTGCCGCTCCCAGCATCCCGAAGACCCACCGGCCGGCTGCACCCCCGGCGCTTCCGGGCACGCTTGCGTCCGCTGGCGGCGCTTCGGCAGAGGCGTCGTTCGCGCGCGCCACTACGGGCGCGCTGGCCCCGGTCCCGTTCGAACTCGCTGCCCGCCCGTCGCCCACCACGATCGCCCCCGCCATGCCGATGTGGAGGTAGCACGAGTAGGGGTACATGCCCGCCTCGCTGAAGGTGAACTCCGCGGTGTCACCTTCCTGGAAGGGGCGCTCCCACGGCGTGCCCCAGCCATACGCGGCCCCCGCGATGTGATGGACAGCAGGGTCGACGTTGCGGAACGTGACCCTCGTCCCCGGTTCTACCCGCAGCACCGTCGGGGTAAAGCAGTTTCCGCTGAGCTGTACCTCCGTTCCAGCCGCATCCCTCGCAGCGGGCGCGACGTGGCAGGCTCCCCCGCCCGCCTCTACACCCGCCGGCACGCCACCCACGAACAGCCCCACCACTACACCGCATGCCGCGATCACCAACCTCGAAGCGTGCCTCACCATGGAGAACCCCCTATCACGTCGTGCACTCCATACACCGGTCCGCGCCCGAAGGTTCCCTACCGCATCGTCTCCGCGATCGCCTGCGCCTCTTCCAGCGTCGCGGGCCCCTCGATTCGCCGGTACAGGCCGCCGTCCGCCCACACCAGCGCGTTCTCGACCACTGTCCGCGTTGTCCCCGCCACCGGAGTCCCGTCATCCCGCATGATCGTCACGATGCGTTCGCCGCCCGTGATCCAGTAGCCCGGCTTCCCGTTCACGGTCACTTGCGCCACCACGTTGCCGCCCCCGGTAATGCCCTTCCCAGCGAAGATCTCGTCTGCCAGTTCGAACTCCCACACCTGTACTGCGCCATAGTCCACGACGATCGTTTCAGGGCTGCCAAGCGCGTATACGGCGGCCGGCAGGCCCAGGTTCGTGGGCAGCACCGGCTCGAAACCCGCCACCGTCGCCGCCTCGGCCAGGGTCACCTTCCTCGCGATCCGGTCGAGCGGCACTGGCGCCGGGAATGGCGTCGCTGCCGTCCCTGCTGGCGCGGCCGGCAACCCTCGATCCGCTCGCCCTCGACCGCCAGACCCAGGAAGTCCGCCACCGCGTCGCGTACATCCTTCGAAGCCATGAGCACCACCCCGACCGCGACCGCCGCCGCCGCCAGTCCGCCCATCGCCAGCCGCCACGACGGGAAGGCCCTCGCCCTGCGCGCGGTGCCAAGCCGGCTCCGCACCGCCCGCTCCAGGTCCGGCGTCGCCGGGTAGGTGATTGCCCGGGCCAGGTCTTCCAGCATCTCCAACTCCCAACCGGCCTGCATGTCAGCCACTTCCGCCAACTCCCGATTCCGCCGGGCGCAAGCCCGGGTAACGCGCCTCAATCACCCGTCGCAGCCGCTCGCTCGAGCGGTGGAGCCGCGATTTCACCGTCCCCGGCGCCGTCCCGATGACCGCTGCCAACTCCTTCTCGGGCAACTCCACGAAATAGCGCAGATATAGCACCACGCGGTCGTCCATTGGCAGTTCGGCGATGGCCTGCCACAGCAGGCGTTGCCGCTCGCTCGCCAGCGCCATCGCGTCCGGCGCGGGCATCGATTCGAGCTCGCGCCGCCCCAGCATCCCGGCCCGTTCGAGCAAGCCTGTCCGCCGGCGCCGCCCCCGCACCTCGTTCAGCGCCAGGTTCGTGACGATCCGCAAGACCCACGGGCGGAACGGATCGCCCGCGCGGAAGGTCCTGATCGCCCGGTACGCTCGCACGAACCCCTCCTGGGCTACGTCTTCGGCCGCTCCGGCATCGCGCACCACCAGGTAAGCTGCCCGAAACGCCACCTCCTGGTGCCGCCGCACGAGCTCCCCGAACGCCGCGGTGTCACCCGCCTGCGCCCCGCATACCAGCTCAACGTCGTCCCGTTCCGGGCTCACCTGGATGTTCTACACCGCCCGGCAAGCCCTGGTTCCCGCCTACGCCCGGGGCTCGCTCTCCCGCGCGGCCGCCCGGTAAATCCCCCGCGACATCAACGACTGCTCCGACTCGGCCCGCGCGTTGTAAACCTCCGCTCGCGCCGCCTGCACGTTTGCATCGTCCGGCGCCGCCAGCCCGGCGAACTCGGCCAGGTGGCACGCCAGGCGCAGGTCTCCGGAGTCCGCAAGTTCGCGCGCTCTCGCCGCGAGCACCGCCGCTCCGCCCGCCAGGCGCGCCAGTTCGGCCGCGACCTCCGCCTCGCGCGCCGGCTTCAGCATCGCCGGGTTCCCGTCCCACCAGCCGCCATACATCCGCCACACATTCCGCACGATGAACTCCGGCTCGTCGTATAGCGGTTCGAGGTAGGGTCGCCGCAAGAGTTCATCGGGCGCCTTGACCGCGTGGATGACCTCGTCCAGCCGCACGCCCCGGTTCAGCAGCTCCAGCGTCTGCGCCACCAGCGTCTCCAGCAGCTGCGCCGCTTCGCTCAGCGCCTGCCCGATCCGCTCCCTTCCATAAATCGGGAAACCATGGCTCGGCACGAACACTTCCGCTCCCATCGCCGCCATCGCCCGCAACGCCGCTGCCCACTCCTCCGGGTAGCGTTGCACCTTCTGCGGGTTGCCTGCGTTCGGTGTCCGCCAGATGAAGAAATCCCCCGCGCAAATCAGCTTCAACGACGGCACCCAAACCCAGGTGTGGTCGTCGGTCTCGCCCTTCCCGTGCCTCAACTCCAAAACCATGCCGCCCTGCTCGAACGCCATCGACTGGGCGTACGTCTCGTCCGGCTGCCGCCAGCGTTCCCATTGCGAACGGCCCTCCAGCGACAGCGGCCGCGCGCCGAACTGCCGGGCGTTGATGACCGCGTTGTAGCCCGAGGTGCGCGTGTACCGGTCGAACCGCTTCGGCACGTTCTCGTGCGCGATGACGTGCGGCCGGTCGTACCCGCGCGCCTGTGCATCCGCATCGAACGCCGCCATCCCGCCCACGTGGTCGAAGTGCCCGTGCGTGTACACCACCCGTCGCACCGGCTCGCTGCTCCACCCGCGCAACCCGCCCACCACCGCTTCGCCGTGCGCCGCGCCGCTCACATCCACTACGACCAGCCCGTCCGCAGTCTGAATCGTGATTGACTGCCCGAAGCCGCTGGTGAGCGCCACGCCCGGCACCACTTCCAGCAGCTGCCCCGGCCGGGCCATCAGCCGGTCGGCCTCCGCGCGGCCTCCGTTCCAGGCAAGCTCCGAAAGTTCCTGCATCGTCGTCATCTGATCCTCCGGGAACGGGCTGGGGCGCCCTCACGGGCCGCCCCATCGTAATGCGAAAGATCAGCCGCTGGAACCTGCGGGTCGCCTCCCCCGGGGCGCGGACACCAGCCCTGCTACGGCACTGCCAGGTCGAACCGGAAGGCGGGGCCCCCTCCCACAACCTGGCCGGTGGGGTAGAGCACGCCATTGTGGTAGATCGAAATGGCAGCCCCCACGCGGTTCGCACACGTATCGATGGACGCGTTGTAGTCCACCCGGTAGCCCCCGGCTTCAGCCGTTGCCCGGACTGGTCCCACAACACCGTCGAAGGCCAGGCCAACCTCTGTCCCCGCTGGCGCTGGCGCGCCCCCGATCGTGAACAGGCCAAACACGCTGTTCGGCGGCATCGACGATGAGACGTTCGGGCAGTACTCCCCGCCCGCCACCGCCGCCGCAGCGGTCGGCGTCGGCGTGGCCGTGGGCTCGGGCGCCTGCTGCTGAGGTGGGTTGGCGGCCCCGCCTCCGCCCGTCTGGCGGGGCAGGCTTGTCGCCGTGGCCGTCGCTGTGGGCGATGGGCTTGGGCTCGGAGTCGCCGTCGCGCCCGGCGTTCGAGTCGCCGCGGGCGTGGCCGTAGCGCTCCGTGTCGCGGTGGTTGTCGCCGCGGGGGTCCGGTCTTCGCTCGCCGTCACGGTGCCCTTCCCGCCGTCGTCCGTCAGGAACCACACCCCGAGCGCCGCGAACACGATCCCCAGGATGCCAAGCCCCGTCCAGCCCATGGCCTGGCGCGCCGGCGTGCTGAAGAACGATTGGAGCCAGTTCATGCACGGATAAGCCTAGGCCAATCTCACCCTCCAGTCCCGGCTTTCGTCCGAAAGAACCGTTAACCCCGCACGCTCAGAGGAAGCAATCTGACGTTTACCCCCACCAGTGCTCGATCGGTTTCCTGGCGGTGCTCGCGAACGGCAGTGCCACCCGCGCCCTAAGCCGCGCTGACTCGTACGCCGCACAGATGATTTCGAGGACGCGCCGCCCGTCCTCTCCGCTCGATTCCAGCCCGGCTCGCCCCTCGATCACGTCCACGAAGTGCTGGATCTCCTGCGGAAACCCGAACTGCCACGCGTCCTCGTACGTCTCGTAGTGCCACCCGCCGCGAGGCCCACCATGCGTGGATTCCTCCGTCCCGGCGAACGAGTACGCCGCGATCGCCGGCCCCCGCTCGAGGTTCGCCACCAGCCGTCCCCCGGGTCCGTACACTTCCAGCGAATCGTTCCCGCCCGGCATCGCCCACGAACTCTCGGCCATCCCGATCGCGCCCCCCGGGAAGTGCAGGATGACCGTCGCGTGGTCCTCGCCGCGCCCGCGTTCCCCATGGATGTAACGGCCGAGGGTGGCGGTCACCCCTTCGGGCCAGGCGTCCATCGCCCGGCAGACGGCGTGGATGCTGTGGCAGCCCATGTCCAGCAGGGCGCCGCCGCCAGCACGCTCTACATCCCAGAACCACGCCGGGTATGGGCCCCCGTGCCCCTGCACCTGTTTCACCAGGAACGGCCGCCCCACCCGGCCGCGGCGCACCAGGTCGCGCACCCGCCGGTACATCGGGGCGAACAGGAGGTTCTCCGCATACATCAGCACGACGCCCGCCCGGTCGCAGGCCGCGATCATCCGGTCGGCCTCGGCCAGGCTCATGGCCAGCGGCTTCTCGCAAAGCACGTGCAGGCCCGCGGCCGCCGCCCGGATGGCGATGTCGTTGTGGAGGTCGTTCGGCGCCCCGATGGCGATCGCATCCAGGCCCCCTGCCGCGATCATCTCCCGGTAGTCGGCGTAATGGCGGCCGATTCCCCAGCGCTCGGCGAACGCCTCCGCGGTGTTGGGCGAAGCCACCGCAGCGATCTCCGCACCGGCTACCTGCCTCAGCGAGTGCGCGTAGACATTCCCGATGAACTGCGTCCCGGCCAGCCCGATGCGAAGCGCCATGGCCCGCGATTGTGTCCGCTCAAGAGGCGCGTGTCACGCCCGTCCGTCAAACCAGCCCCGGGAATTCGCCAACCCGGACGCTGGAAAGAGCGCAAGCATTAGTCCGGATGGTCTCGCTGGGGCTTCCGAAGGAACAGGAGCAGCACCGCCGCCGCAATGTTCGATGCTGCGATCGCGAAGAACGCACCGTCGTAGTCACCCACCCGGTCGACGTATTCCGAGACCAGCAACGGTGCGCCGGCTCCGAGGAAGAGTGAGAATGGCAACCCCGCACTCCGCACCGACCCCAGGTACCGCCGCCCGAAGAACGTCGCCCAGATGAGCTCCTGCAGCGGGATCATCCCGCCCCAGCCGAAGCCCAGGAGGAGGAATCCCGCGTACGCCCCGGCATCCGTCCCCGAACGGACCGAGCTGGTGATGAGGAGGATCGACAATCCCGTGACAAACGCGCTGATCGAGGCAAGGCGCTTCGGGTCTGTCTTATCCATCAACAGTCCCCAGAACGGCTTCGAAACGAGCGCGGGGATCGAGGCGAGCGTGATCATGAATGCCGCGGTCGACCGCGAATACCCGGCATCGGTCATGAACGGGATCGTGTGCAACAGCATCACGCCGATCGTCAGGCCAAACATGCCAAACGCCAGCACCAGCATGTAGAACGCGAACGTCCGCAGCGCCTCCGAACGGGTGAGGGAGGAGGCGAAGTCCAGGCTCGCCTTCTGCCCCCCGCCCGCAGCCACCTGCACCGGGCTCTTGCCATCGGGGAAGAGCCCGTAGTCTTCCGGAGCCCGCCGCATCATCAGCGCCACCGGCACGATAAGCACCGCCGCCCCAACGCCCATGAAGCGCCAGCCATCGCGCCACCCGAACTCGTCGATCACCCGGGTCATCGCCGGGGTTAGCACCACTCCCGCTGTCGAAACCCCCATCGACGCGAGCGCCACCGCCAGCCCGCGTTTCTCCACGAACCACTTCGAAAGCGTGACGTTCACCACCAGGTTGCCGATCATCGCCGCGCCGGCCGTCATGATGAGTCCGTTCAGCACGATCCAGTGCCACAGCTCCTGCACAAAGCTCAGCGCGAAGAGCGACGACGACAGGATGGCGATGCCCATGAGCATCAGCCTCCGCCCGCCGTGCCGGTCGACGTGGGCCCCGATGAAGAAGCCGGTGAACGCCATGATCACCTGCGCCACCGTGCGGGCGTACGTGTACTCCGCCCGGGTCCACCCCAGGTCGTCGGTCATCGGCTTCAGGAATGCGCCGACGACGTAGTTCTGCGAACCGACCGAGACAAATTGGGCGACGAACGCCGCCCCGATGAGCCAGTACCCGAAATAGATTCGGCGCGTCTCCACCGCCGCCCCCGTGGCCACGGAGCCCACTGATTCACGCGCCACGAATGGTCACCTGCTGTCGAACGATGGCGCGAGTCTACACCGCCGGGCGCCAGGCGCTATCTGATGCAGGTCACCGGTTCAGTAGAGGCATTGCAACGCCTCCAGGCACCGCAGCGTCAGCGCTTCCGGTCCGGTCGAGGCAACCCGCGGCAGGGTCGCCTCTGCCGCCGCCCGGCCGCTCGTCCTGCGCATGAAGTCCGGCACATCCATCCGGACTGCCGGGCCTGCCTCCGTTCCGCGCCCCAGCACCCACGTCCCGCCGGCCGGGCCGGTCAACTCCAGCGTGAACGACAGGCCACGGGCTTGTTTCATCACCTGGCGGTTCACGTCCTCGACCGCCTGGGCGACCAGCACGCCGTCGTGCCCGGGTGTCAGTTCGATCTGTCGCCCCGTGGCGTCCGCGATGTCCAGGCGATGAATCCACATGTCGCGCGGGAAAATGCGGTGGAGCAGGGTGCCGAGCCGCACGAACCCGAACCCCGGCGTGGGGACGGGCATGTTCCGTGCCGCCGGGTTCAATCCCGCTCGCGAGGCGATCGAGCGCGGTGTCCCCTCCCGCACCTCGGCGACAAGCTCGCCCGTCGAACGCTCTCTGCGCTTATCCACCTGGTACTGGTTCAGCGCGTCCAGCGCCTGCATGCCCTGCTTCTGGTACGGCCGCAACGCGCGCGGGTTGAGTTGTGCCACGAACCCCCGGAACCCCGAACCCATCTGCACATGCCCCGCCTGGTGTGCCACGATGTCCCGCACGGTCCAGAGGGAACATGGCGTGGGCCTGACCCAGTCCTGCGGCGTAAGTTGCTCGAGCAGCCGCAGAAACGCGTCGAGTTCCCCCTGTGCGAGCCGCGCGTATCCGGCGATCCCTGCGGCCGCGTTCGTCTCTGCTACCTCCGCTCCCTGCTTGCCAGTTGCCGTGTTGGCCATGATCGAAATCCCTTCCCGGGCACTCTAGCCCGTTGGCATCCATGCGGCCCGGATGAGCGCCACCGCGGCCGGGATGAGCGGTGCAAACCGTCCGCCTCCGGCGGGCGCGTCCGGTTCGTTCGCACGCCGAAGCGCGGTCAGCCCATGCATCAGCGCGAGCGCCAGGTCCCGCGTCTCCGCCGCGCTGAGGCCGGTCCTGATCACGCCTGCGTCAAGCGCGTCCTGGAACCAGCGCTCACCGTCCTCGAGGAGCGCCCGCGCCTCAACCATCGATTCCTCCGACGGCACGAAACCGGGCACTGGCCGCTCGAACAGGAGGGCGTACAGCTCCGGGTTTTCATCAGCGAACGTCATGTAGTGCCGGACCGCCGCTTCGAAGAACCCGTCGGACACGCCGGACTGATCCATCAGCTCGCGCACCTGCGCGTGGTAGGCCCGCATCCCCTCCCGGAAAAGTTGGTCATACAGCGCGTGCTTGCTCTCGAAGTACGTATACAGCGATGGTGGTTTCATCCCCACCCGCCGCGCCACCTCATTGATGCTCAGGGCGCCCACGCCGTCGGTCCGCATGATCTCCCGGGCGGCTTCCAGTATTGCCTGCCGCACCATCGGGAAGCCGTGGTGCCGCCGTCCTCGTGTTGAGCGTGCTGCTGTCGTGAATCCAACTGCCATAAGAATTTTCGAATGCTATTAGGCAACGGAGACCGTGTCAATCCCGCGCTGCACCAACCCCGTCACCCGTGAACATGAGATGCTTGCGCCCGGCCTACCCGAGCAGGATCTCCAAAACCTGCTCCGTCTGGCCCAAATCGTCCACCGCGAACTCTGCCCCGGATGCCAGCAGCTCCGCCCTCGTGAACCGCCCGGTGCCAACCCCCAGGGCCCGCGCCCCGGCACGGTGTGCCGCCTCCACATCCAGCGGTGTATCGCCCAGCACGATCGTGTTCGAGGGATCGGCCGCAACGCCGAGCGCCGCTGCAAGCTCTCCCAGGCCGTCCCTCACCAGCTCGGCGCGGACCGTGTGCCGGTCTCCGAAGCCGCCGCCCACGAATCGCTCCCACAGGCCGAAGTGCCCCAGCTTGGCCGCCGCCCCGCGGCGCAGGTTTCCCGTCGCCAGCCCGAACCCCGGCAATTCCCGGTCCAGGGCATCAAGCAACTCCGGCACCCCTGGCAGCACCCTCCCGCGCTTCTCGGCCAGGAACCGCGGGAATTCCGCCAGGTAGGCCGCAGCAAACTGCTCGAGCGATGTCTCGATCGGTCCGTTTCCCACGCCATGGCGCTCGATGATCTCGATGAAGATAGCCCGGTCGGTACGCCCGTCGAAGCTCACGCCGGCGGTCGCGCCGGCCACGCCATACAGTCGCTCAAACGCTGCCTCCATCGCCGCACGCCCGGCGCCGGCTGTGTGGACGAGCGTCAGGTCGATGTCGAACAGGATCAGGCGTGTCATGCAACGCGAGTCTAACCCCTGGCTCCCCTGCGGGGTGTGAGGCGCTGTTCCCGGGTTTCCCCACGGTCCTTTGCGAAACCCCGGGCCCAGGGGCCTTCCGAACCGGGTTCGGATTCGCTATGGTTGCTCTCATCCCGTCATTGGAGTGCCCCTATGACTGAAAGCGAAACCGCGAGCCTGCCCCTTGGCCTCGCGCTCACTCCGCTCAACCCGGCCTACCAGCAAGACCCGTTCACCCTTCTCGACCAGATCCGAGAGGCTGGCCGCATCATCCACGACCCGCAGTTTGGCCGGTACATCGTGGGGCGCTTCCAAGATGTCTACGCAATCCTCAACGACCGAGACCTGGCCGTCGACCCGCGCAAAGCCACCGAAAACACCTTCAGCGCACGCATCGCCCGCATCGAGGAGTCCGGCCGCGAGCCTTCGATGCTCTTCCTCGATCCCCCGGACCACACCCGCCTGCGCTCCCTCGTCTCGAAGGCGTTCACCCCGCGGGCAATCGAACGCATGCGTCCCCGCATCGAGGAGATCGCCAACGAGCTCTGCGACAGGCTCGAGGGCAAGCCATCGTTCGACCTCATGGCAGGCTTCTGCCAGCCATATCCAACGATCGTCATCGCCGAAATGCTCGGCGTTGACCCCGCCGACCAGGCAGACTTCAAGCGCTGGACCGACGACATCGTGGCCGCCGGCTTCGATGCCTTCGCGTCCGAGGAGACGAAGCAGAAGGCCGCCGTTGCCGGCGAGCAGATGCAGGCGTATCTCAACCGCGCAATCGCCGAGCGCCGCGCCGAGCCACGCGACGACCTGATCACCGCGCTCATCCACGCCGAGGACAACGGGGACTTCTTCAACGACGACGAGGTGCGGTCGATGGTCAGCCTCCTCCTCGCCGCCGGGAACGTGACCACCACCGACCTCCTCGGCAATGGCATGAAGAACCTCCTCCAGCATCCCGACCAGGTGCAGCTCCTCCGCGACGACCCGTCGCTCATCCCCAACGCCGTCGAAGAGATGCTGCGCTTCGAGGGGCCCGTCACGTTCTCCGGCCGGATTACCGTCGACGACCGCGAAATCGCCGGCTGCCCCATGCATGCTGGCCAGTCGATCACCGTCGCCCTCGGCGCCGCGAATTACGACCCGCGCCTCCACAAGGACCCCCACAAGTTCGATGTCACGCGAGAGGACATCGACCATGTCGCCTTCGGGGGCGGCCGTCGCTACTGCCTCGGCGCCCCGCTCGCCCGGCTCGAAGCGCAAATCGGCGTCCTTACCCTCATCACCCGCTTCCCGAACCTCCGCCTCGCCGAGCAGGAACTCCAGTGGAAGAAGGTCCCGATCTTCCGGGGACTTGAACGCCTGCTTGTCCTAACCTGAAAGCGTGAGCATCGAGTACTGGCGCGGCGAAATCGACCGGGTCGATGAAGAACTCCTCGAGCTCTTCAATCGCCGCGCCCGGTACGCGATCGAGATCGGCCTCCTGAAGCGCCGCGCGGGCCTGCCCATCGAAGTACCCGAGCGCGAAGCCGCCATCATCGCCCGCATGGTCGAACTCAACGAGGGCCCGCTCGATGCTGAGGCCATCCACCGCCTGTTCGAGGCCGTGATCGATGAGTGCCGCATCGCCGAGCGCGCGATGCTCGAAGGCTGAACAGAATCACTTCCCGCCGGCTGCTGCCACGTCCTCGCTGGCCTCGCTGGCGATGGCCACAGCCGCCTTCGCGGGGCGCGCGAAGAGCACCGCAAGAGCAGCCGTGTAGGTCAGCAGGGCCGTGATCGTGAATGGCACGGTGTACCCGTCCGTCGCGTCGTGAATCGCCCCCACGCCGATTGGCCCCAGCCCACTGCCCACCTGCCCGGCCAGGCTGATGAGCCCGAACACCGCCCCGAATGACACCATCCCGAAGATCTCGCCCACCAGCAGCGATTGCATCATGTACACGTTCCCGATGGTCAGCCCGAAGACCAGCGTCAGCGCCCACGTCGCCGGCACGCTCTCGGTATGGATGATCAGCAGGATGCAGGATCCTTGCACCAGGAACAGGACGACGGTCAGCAGCCGCCGGTCCACGCCATCGGCGAACATGCCCACCGCCAGCCGGGCGATGATGCTACCGAGGGCCGTGACGCTCAGGGTGAAGGCTGCCGCGCTGCGCGAGCCCAGCCGCTCTTCGAGGAACGAAACCTGGTGCACCACGTACCCGGTCTGCGCCACCAGCACCAGCAGAAACGCGATGAAGATCCCCCAGAAGCCCACGGTCCGCATCGCCTCGGCCCGGGTCCAGATCCGGTATTGGACGGCCATTGACTGGCGCAACGCCTCAGTTTGCGCCGAGTCGCCGGGCCCGCCGTCGGGCTCCAGCCCCATCTCCCGCGGCTCGAACACGATCACCCCGAAGATCACCGGCAGGGCGACGATGATGACCAGCGCCCCCAGCACCGGTGTCGCCAGCTCCAACCCGCCGATGTCGATGAGCTTGCTCGCAACCGGCGCCAGCACCACCCCCCCGAGCGACACGCCCGTCGAAGAGATGCTCATCGCCAGCGCCCGCTTCCGCACGAACCAGCGCGTCATGATCGCATTGACCGCGATGGAGCTCGACATGCCAAACGCCACCGCGAACACGAAGTAGACCACGTACAGCTGCCAGAGCTGATCGACGATCCCGATGAACGCCGCGCTCACTCCGTTGATCAGCGTCCCGATCACCATGAACGCCGTCGGCCCCCTGCGGTCCACGTACGGCCCCACGATGGCCGAGGTCAGCCCCGAGACACAGAAGTAGATGGTTGGCGCCCAGCTCACCTCCGTGGTGGACCAGCCGTGCGCCTCACGCAGCGGTTTCAGAAAGATGGGTAGCCCGTAGTACCCCACGCCGACGCCGACGAACATCAGCGCGGCGCAGGCGATAGCGACGTACCAGCCATAGAACCAGCGGTCCGGGAGCATGCGTGCCGCCGGCGGATGGTGCCGCTTCGAAGCCGTCCCGGTCATTCGCCACAGTCTAACGGCACGCCCCTGCCGTGCTCCATTGCCCGGCCATGCCGGCCTCGGCGGCTGGCTACCGGCCCTCGAACTCCGGTTCGCGCTTCTCAACGAAGGCTCGCGCGGCGTTCAGGTGGTCCTGGGTCTTTCCGCTGGCGATCATGTTCTCCGCTTCGCGCGTCAGCGTGTCGGCGAACGAGTTTGTCGCGCCGAACGCGAAATTGTCCTTCATCCGCCCGAAAGCCAGCGTCGGCCCGGCCGCAAGCCGCCTCGCGAGCGCCATCGTCTCATCCATCAGCGAATCGTGCGGCACCACCTTCGTCACCAGACCCAGTTCGAGCGCCCGGCCTGCGTCGAACACCTCCGGCATGAAGTACAGCTCCTTCGCCTTCATCGGCCCAACCAGCCGCTGAAGCAGCCAGGTCCCCCCGAAGTCACCGCTGAACCCCACCTTTGCGAACGCGGTGGTGAACCGCGCCTGGTCGCTCGCGATGCGCAGGTCGGCCGCCAGCGCGACGCTGAGCCCCGCTCCCGCCGCGACGCCGTTGATCGCCGCGATCGTGGGCTTCGGCATCTCGAACAGCAGCCGCGAAATCTCCTCCTGCTGCCGGAGCGCCTCCACCCCGCTCAGCACCGAACCGCCGCCGTCCCCGCGACCTCCCGAGGCCATCGCCTTCACGTCCCCCCCTGCCGAAAACCCGCGGCCCGCTCCGGTGATCACCACACACCGGATCGCCGGGTCGTTCGCAGCCTGTTCGGCCACCCGGAACATCGTGTCGAGCATCTCGGGGTTCATGGCGTTCAGCGATTCCGGCCGGTTCAGCGTGATGATGCCGACCGCGCCGTCGGAGGAGAACAGGACTGTTCCGGACATGAGCTTCCCTCGATCCGTGAATTGCCCGCGATTGTAGCCCAGGCTGCCGGACTGTGGTCCCCTGCTTATCGCGCTCCCTCGGCCCGCTTCGCCGCTCCAAACCCCTTCGGTTCGTGGATCAGCGCGGCCGCCGCGATCGAGGCTCCAACGAGGATCACCCCGATGCTCACATACACCGCCCCGATCCCCCCGAAGCCGCTCGTCAGCCCTCCGCCCAGCGGCCCCAGGAGGAGCGCCATCGATTGCATGCTCGCTGCCAGCCCGAAGGCGCTGCCCTGCTTTCCATCCGGCGCGCTTGCCGCGATCAGTGCGTTAGTCCCCGGCACCATCGCCCCCTGGAAGATGCCCACCGCCCCGAGCAGGAGCATGAATGCCGGCAGGCTGTTTGCCAGCGCTACCGTGGGGTACAGCAGCCCGGTCACCAGGGCCGCCCCCGCTACCACGTTCCGGTATCCCAGGCGTTCGCCCAACGGCGCCAGCCCGAACGCCGCGATCGTGCTCGTCAGCCCGATGACGCTGAACACGAACCCCGTTGCCGCTTCTTCCTTCAGGTCGGATTCCCGGCCGAACAGCTCGAAATGGACCCGGTCAGCCCCGCCGGGGGTCGCCTCCGCGAAATCGTCGATGCTCAGCGGCATCACCGGCCGCACGAACGTGGTGCTCAGCCACAGGACGAAGAGCAGTAGCAGCATGAGGATCACCTGCCGCTCTCGCATCACGATGCGCAGGTTTTCCACGAGCCCCCCGCCATGGTCCCTGGGCTCCGGGGCCTCGTCACCCGCTTCCTCTTCTCCACCCGGCGACCCCTCCCGGACGAACAGGTACACCAGCACCGCCGCGATGCCGTACAGCCCGGCGCAGAAAATGAACGATTCGCGAATCCCCAGGTTCGCCGCCACAAGCCCTCCGACCACAGGCCCGAGCATGTTCGCCGTGAACTGCCCGGTCTGGAGCGTGCCGAGCGCGTACCCCACGCGTTCCCGCGGGGTGCTCGCCGCTACCAGCGCCGCCGCCGCGCCCATCGTCCCGGCGAAAGCCCCCATCAGGAATCGCAACAGCACCAGCTGCCAGACCGCCTGGGCTATGCCCATCACGCCAATCAGCACACCCGCGCCAATCAGCGCCCGGAGGAACATCGGCTTCCTTCCGAACCGGTCTGCCAGCGACCCCCAGATCGGCGCGGTCAGCGTGAGCGAAAGGCCCGTCGCGCTCGCCGTCAGCCCCGTGTAAAACGCGACCCGCGATTTCTCGGTAACGCCGAGTTCCTGAATGTAAAAGGGGATGAACGGGAAGACAAAATTCGCGCCCATGAGCCCGACGAACACGCCAATCCACACGAAAACCAGGTTGCGCTTCCATGCGGGCCTTCCCGGGGGACGGGTGTTGGAAGTCACGGTCACCGGTCGGCGCTCCCAACCGGGCACAGTCCGTCGGCAGAGGTCACGTTGCGAAATCCAGGCGAAGGGCTGATAGTCCATCATGCCACCGCCCCTGCCTTCGCGCACCGGGACAGCACTGGCACGCGACCCGGGGGCTCAATCCGCCCGCAGCTCCAGTTCCGCTCGCAACTCCCGGACCTGCGCCGCGTGCTCCTCGGCGTGGTTCGCCCCCCGCCGAAGCAGCTCCCTCACGCTCAACGGCCCATCGATCGGGTGACTGCCGGTGCGGTCCCAGGCCTTCGCATCGCACTCGCGCAGCAGTTCGGCGCTGGCAAACCGCAGCGATTCAAACAGCGCGATCGATGCCTCCGGGCTGCGCCAGAGGTACTGCAGTTTCCGCTTCCAGTTCCCCTCGTCGAACGCGAACAGCTCCGGCTCGTCTTCCGCGAGGATCAGCCGGAAACGCACCGCCCGGACGAGTTCGGCATCGGCCAGGTGCACCAGCACATCCCGAATCGACCAGCCCTCCCGCCCCGGCCGGGAAATGGTGGCAGGGCCCACACCATGCACTGCCTCGCGGACGACCGCCGGCCCGCGCACGAAACGCGCGAACACGGGCGCAACGTCATCGGGCAAGCGCGGCATTGCGCGATTCTAACCGCACCCGCCTTCGCACGCCCTCGATTGGCTCCCCTTAGCACTCCGTTTGCTAAACTGCTAACACCATGGCCACTGGACAGCGCGACTACTACGAGGTGCTCGGCGTGAGCCGGGGCGCCGATGCCCAGGAACTCAAAAAGGCCTATCGCCGGCTCGCGATGGAGTACCACCCCGACCGCAACCCCTCGGAGGATGCGGCCGAGAAGTTCAAGGAAATCAACCGCGCCTACGAAGTGCTCTCCGACGACCAGAAGCGCGCCCTCTACGACCGCTTCGGACACGCCGGTGTTGATGGTTCCGCCGGCGCCGGCCCGGGAGGCTTCGAGGGGTTCCATACCTTCGATGGATTTGGCGACATCTTCGATGCATTTTTCGGCGGTGGCACCCGCGGCGGCCGCCGGCGCCGTGGCCCCGCCCGCGGCTCGGACCTTCGCTACAACCTCAAGCTCACCTTCGAAGAGGCTGCCTTCGGCACCGAAAAAGAGATCGAGTTCCAACGGCTCGAACGCTGCGAAGTCTGCGATGGCAGTGGCGCGGAACCGGGCACTGAGCCGGTCATCTGCCCGGAATGCAACGGGGCCGGCGAGATCCGCCGCTCCCAGCAGAGCATCTTCGGCCAGTTCGTCAACGTTGCCGCCTGTGGCCGCTGCCAGGGCGAAGGCCGCGTCATCACCACCCCCTGCGCTGCCTGCCGCGGCACGGGGCGCACGCGCCAGACGCGGCGCATCGCCGTCAAGGTCCCGGCCGGCGTCGATGACGGCGCTCAGATCCGCATCGCCGGCGAGGGCGAGTCCGGCCCGCGCGGCGGCGAGCCGGGCCATCTCTACGTCGTCCTCTCCGTCGCCCCCCACGAGCGGTTCGAGCGCATCGAAGACCACATCGTCCTCGATCTCCCCGTCAACGTGGCCCAGGCCGCCCTTGGCGCCGAGGTCACCATCCCCACGCTCGAGGGCGACATGCAGTTTGAAATCCCCCCGGGCACCCAGAGCGGCGAGGACTTCGTCATCCGCGGAAAAGGCGTGCCTCACCTTCGCGGCACCGGCCGGGGCGATATGGTCGTCCGTGTCACGGTTGTGGTCCCCGAGTCGTTGACCGATGAGCAGCGCGAGCTCCTCGAAAAGCTCGCAACCACCATGGGCACGCCCACCCTGCCCCGGCGCAACAAGGGCTTCTTCGAGCGCATTCGCGATGCAATGGCCGGGTAGCCTGTGACAAACCTCTGGTTCGAGATCACCGCCCAGGTCCCGCCCGTACTCGTCGAGGAAGTCTCGGAGCTCGTCCGCCTCGTCGCCCCCGGCGGGATCACTGTCGAGGAGCCCATCGATATCCTCGGCCCCGAAAAAGGCTTTCGGGTTCGGGGCGGCGAGCCCGTCCTCGTACGGGCATACCTCCCGAGCTCCGAACTGGGCGCCGTCCTCACCGAGGACCTTCGCCGTTCGATGGAGGCCTACCCCGCTGTCCAGCTCTCCGCCCGCCCGGTCTACGAACAGGACTGGGCCGTCTCCTGGCGGGAGTTCTTCGGCGTCGTCGATACCGGGGGCCGCGCCGTTATCGTCCCATCATGGGTCGAACACCAGGTCCTCCCCGGCCAGGTCGCCATCCGGCTCGACCCCGGCCAGGCATTCGGCACCGGCCACCATGAGACCACCCGCCTCTGTCTGGCCGCGCTCGACGCCCTCGCACGGGCCGGTATCACCATGCTCGATGTTGGCACCGGTTCGGGCGTCCTCTCCATCGCCGCGGTTAAGCTCGGCGTCCCCCGGGTCGTCGCAATCGATATCGACCCCATCGCGGCTGAAATCGCCCGCCGCAATTGCGACGAGAACGGCATCGGCGCCGAAGTCGCCGTCAGCGCGGGAGTACTGACCCCCTCCCACGAAGGCCGCTACGAGCTCGTCCTCTCCAACATCAGCACCGATGCCAACATCGGCCTTGCCCCCGCGTTCGGTGTGGTGGTCCAGGCCGGTGGCGACCTCGTCCTCTCCGGCATTCTCGCCCCGGAGGCCCGCCGCGTGGTTGACGCGATGCAACCCCATGGCTTCAAACTCGTCGCCATGGGGCACGAACGCGACTGGTGCCTGGTTCACCTGCGCAAGCGGCCTTGAGCCCATCGACAAGCGCGCCGCCCGCCATTCACAATCCGCCCATGCTGCAACCTTCCAGCGCACGCACACGCGCCCGGTCCCGTGACTGATTACCGCTCCCCCGGGGAGCGCCTGCGCAGCCTGATGGCCCGCGGCACCGTCGTCGCCCCCTTCGTGTTCGATGGCGTGCAGGCACGCCTCGCCGAGGCCGCAGGATTCGAGGCCGTGTACATGTCAGGGTTCGGCACGGCGGCCTCCCACGGCCTCCCCGACCTGGGCCTCATTGGCCTGGGCGAGATGTCCGCCAACGCCGCCCGCATCGCCGCCGCCGTCTCCGTTCCCGTCATCGCCGATGCCGACACGGGCTACGGCAACGAGACGAACGTCGCCCGCACGGTTTCCCTTTACGAACGCGCCGGTGTGGCCGCCCTCCACATCGAAGACCAGGAGTGGCCGAAGCGCTGCGGATTCCTCGAAGGCAAGCGGGTCATTCCCATGGACGAGATGGTGCTCAAAGTCCGGGCCGCGGCCGGCGCCCGGACCGACCCGGCACTCCTCATCATCGCGCGCACCGACGCCCTCCAGCCCAACGGATGGGACGACGCAATCGCACGCGCCAGGGCCTACTACCAGGCAGGCGCCGACGCTGTCTTCGTGGATGGCCTGAAAACGCGGGACCTGGTGGAGCGTGCCGCGCATGACCTTGCCGGCATCCCCCAGTTGCTCAACTCATGGCTGCTCACGCCGGCCGAAGCGCGGGCGATGGGCTTCGCCATCTACATCCATCTCGGCCTCATGCTGCGGCACTTCGCCGACTTCCAGGCCGCCCTTGCCGAGCTCCGCGATTCTGGCCGTGTCCACGTGCCTGCCGAGGCCCTCTCCGTCGAGCCGATCACCCGGCTCCTCGCCCGCGAGTCACCCTGATGACGACCGGCGATTCGCCGCTATCATTCCCGCCTACCGCCTAGACGCCGAACCTGATACGGTCGCCTTACCCCGGGGTTAAGAAGAATGGGTGAACTTGGGAGCTTGCTGACGCGCGCGCGCGAAGCGCGTGGACTCACGCTCGAAGACGCCGAACGCGACACGCGCATTTCCCGCCGGTACCTCATGGCGCTCGAAAGCGAGCAGTTCGAGGTTATCCCGGCGCCTGTCTACGCCCGCGGGTTTCTCCGGTCCTACTCCCAGTACCTCGGCCTCGATCCGCAGGAAACCCTCGCCATGTTCCCCCGGGAAGACGACCCCGAATACCAGCGCGCCGCCGAGGCCAGCGTACCCCACCCCCGCCCCAGCCCGGACCGGCCCGTCAGCCTCTACCTGCCGGCCGAGGGCTCCCGCACGCGCGAGCTCTTCGTCAGGCTGGTGATGGCGCCACGCGGGCAGGAGCTGACCGGCGCGGCCGAGCAGCTCGTGGACCATGCCGACCTGTCGGATCTTGTCGCCATCGACCCGGGGGGCATCGGGCTGACGAGCTTCGCCTTCATCCGCGCCGCCCGTCCGGTGCCGATCCGGCAGCTCTGCGGGCTGGTCTCGCCGCCGACCCCGTTCTCGATGAAGGCCGAGGAGTATCCGCTGGCGCGCCGGCTCTATGTCTACGGCTCCGGCCGGCCGCTGCCGTCCCAGGCGGCGGCGCTGCTCGACTTCGCGCTTTCCGACGCCGCCCAGCCGCTGATCGCCGAGGCCGGCTTTGTCGACCGCGGCATCGAGACCCAGGGGATCGACGTGCAGGGGGCGCGGATCGCCAACAGCCTGACCGGCCCGGAGGAGGTCCCGCTGCCGCTGATCCGCGAGATGCTCGGCGAGCTCAAGGATGCCGAGCGGCTGAGCCTGACCTTCCGCTTCAACGCCGGCTCGTCGAATCTCGAGGCCCGCTCGCAGAGCGAGGCCGAACGCTTCGCCCGGCTGCTCGCGGGCGGCGCCTTCGCGGGCAAGGAGATCCTGCTCGTCGGCTTCACCGACTCCGTCGGCGACTTCGAGGTGAACCGCGGCCTTGCCGAGCGGCGGGCGCAGAGTGTGCTCGACACCCTGAAGGCAACCGTCGGCGAGACGCTGCTCGCCTCGGTGCCGATCCTCGTGCAGAGCTATGGCGAGCTGACGCCGGTCGGCTGCAACGAGACGGCGGAGGGCCGCGAGCTGAACCGCCGGGTCGAGGTCTGGGTGCGCGACCGGCGGAGCTGACCGGCCGAACGCGCCCGGGCCGATTGTCGCTGCGTCCGACGCGCCCCTTGCGCGCCCGGGGCGCATCGGCCATCACTCGGCGGAAGCCCCGGCACCAAGGAGACCCCAATGCCCCGTGACGTCGTGATCCTCGACGGAGCCCGCACCGCCATCGGCACCTTCGGCGGGTCGCTGGCCGAGCTGCCGCCGACCGCCACCGCCGCGCTCGTCGCGAAGGAGGCGCTGAGGCGCTCCGGCGTCGAAGGCGGGCAGATCGGCCATGTGGTGTTCGGCCATGTCATCAACACCGAGCCGCGCGACATGTATCTCAGCCGCGTGGCGGCGATCGACTCCGGCGTCCCGGACACGACCCCGGCGATGAACGTGAACAGGCTCTGCGGCTCGGGCGCGCAGGCGATCGTCTCGGCGATGCAGGCGATCGCGCTCGGCGATGCCGATTACGCGCTGGCCGGCGGCGCCGAGTCGATGTCGCGCAGCCCCCACGCCATGCAGACCGCCCGCTTCGGCCAGAAGATGGGCGACACGAAAGTCACCGACATGATGATCGGTGCGCTCAACTGCCCCTTCGGCACCGGGCACATGGGCGTGACCGCCGAGAA
>CAZYLL010000004.1:0-18395 GCA_964648195.1 uncultured Anaerolineaceae bacterium
CTTCCCCAGGTGGTCACGTTCAGCGACCACTGGCGCGAGAGCCTCTTCTTCGTCATGCATCCCGAGTCGGGCGATGGCGACGTGCTCATCCTCACACTCGCCCACTTCCCCGCGCGCGGCGAGATGGACTCGCTACAGCTCGGCCGGATTGGCGGACAGCTCACCTTCGCCCGCCACAGCCGCCACTACGATGGCGACCCTCACACCATGGCCGTCGGCCCCGTCCGCATCGACATCGTGCAGCCGTACAGGACCGTCAGGCTCTTTGTTGACCCTGCCGCGGCCCAGGTCGGCCTCGACATCACGTTCACTGCCCGGACGCGCGAGTGCGGCCTCCGCCGCGGCACCATGAAGGCTGCCAGCGAAACCATCTGGGACCAGAGCCACATGATCCAGTCGGGCCGCTACAACGGCACCTATACCGTCGCTGGCACGACCTACCAGGTGCGCGATTGGTGGGGCCAGCGCGACCACTCCTGGGGCATCCGCAACCACCAGCGCTGCCCCATGTGGCAGTGGCTCGCCATCCAGCTGCCCGATGGTATGCTCGGCATCTGGAACTGGGAGTACCCCAACGGCCAGCGCGTCTATATGGATGGGTACTGGGCTCCCGCCGATATGGGCGACCCCGTCCAGGTCGTGGACTACCGCCACGACCTCCACTGGATAGACGCCTCCGGCGCCCGGGTGAGCTACGACCGCGACGGCGCGAATGTCGCCGGCCTTGAAGGAACCATCGTCGCCCGGCTTGAAGATGGCCGCGAACTTGAGGTGCGCGGCGAAGGCCGCTGGCACACGCGCTATGGCCAGCTCGGCGGCGGCCAGGTGCACATGCACCTCCGCACTGCCGATGGCCGGGCAGGCACCGCCGCCTACGAAATTACCGGCTCGCACCACCACCACTTCTTCCCCATCCCGCGTGCAGAAAACCTCCCACCGGGGAACTGATCGCGGGGTGGTAATCCCCTCCCCGGCGGCGTAAGGTCAATGGGCGACCACACGATAGCGAATGGGGGTGTCGTCATGACCGCCGCTACCGGGGAGGCGCTGGCCGCCCTGCTCGTCAACCAGGCGCCCGATGCCGTGATCTTCGCCGGCACCGATGGCGTCATTCAGCTCTGGAACGCCGCTGCCGCCGCCATGTTCGGCTACAGCGAGTCCGAAGCTATTGGCAAGGACCTGAACATCATCATCCCCGACCAGTTCCGCGATGCCCACTGGAAGGGCTACGACCGCGCCCTCGCCGCTGGCGATACGAAGTACCGCGGCCAGTCGCTGCCCACGCGGGCAGTCAACGCTCGCGGCGAGCCGTTCTACGTCGAACTCAGCTTCGCGATCATCCACGGCAGCGATGGCGAAGTGATCGGGGCGCTCGCCCACGCGCGCAACATTCACGAACGCTTCGAAACAGACCGCGCCAACCGCCGCAGGATGCGTGAGCTGGAGGAAGAGCTTAAGGCCCTCAGGGGCGAGCGCGGCGCCGCGGCGGGGTAACGCCGAATTCAAGCAGTCAGCCGTGCCTGCAGCGCCGAGATGGTGCTCTCGCTCACTCCGAGGTCGCGCAGGTAACCCTCGGCCGACCCGTGATGCTCGCGCAGAAACCGGAGAGCCTCCTCGATGGCATCGCGCGGCGCCGCCAAAAGCTGCGCCGCGCGGCCGGCATCCACCCCGCGTTCCCGCATCTCCGGCAGCCACTGGTCCAGCATCGGCTTCAGCAGCGCCTCCGTGAGCGTGTAGTCGGCGACGATCGTGTCGTCGTCGGTGCCCGCCAGTTCGAGCAGGAGTGCAGCCGCAACGCCCGTCCGGTCCTTGCCGGCGGCGCAATGGAAGAGCACCCGCCCGTCGGCCTCCGAGGCGACTTCGGCCAGCGTGCGATAGGCATCGCGGCCCATCTCAAGGAAACGCGCGTACACGGGGCCGAACCCCGGGAACTCACGCTCCATGCCGACGGGCGATGCGTCTTCCTGGAAGACCGGCGCGTGGATGTGGCGAATGCCGTAGGGCGTGGGGTCGGGCGTCACGCTCCGCTCCCGTTCGGCGTTCGAACGAAAGTCGATGATCGTGGCGACACCTGCCTCCGCGAGCTCCCGCATTCCCCGGTCCGTCAGCCGGTGCAGGCTCGCCGACCTGACGAATGCCTCGCTGGTGACGCGCCCGGATGCAGTTGCATACCCGCCCAGGTGGCGGACATTGTGGGCGATCTCGAGTCGCAGCTCGCGGTTGGTGATCGTTAGCTCCATGCAAACAGCATTGCTGATGGGGATGAATGCGGCGTTAACGGCCCCGGCCGCCGTATCCTTGCCCCACCACCAGCCGGAGCCCGTGCCGTGATCAACCGCGACCGCATCGTCCAGTCCTTCCTCGAACTCGTCGCCATCGATTCCCCGTCTGGCCAGGAAGACGCCATCGCAGCCGAACTTGAACGCCGCCTCCGGCGCCTCGGCCTCGATGTCAGCCAGGACCCGGCCGGCAACGTCATCGCCCGCCGCGAAGGCACGGGCGAGCCGATCCTGCTTTCCGCGCATATGGATACGGTCGAACCGGGCCGCGGGATCAAGCCCACCTGGGATGGCCCGGACATCATCCGCAGCGATGGCACGACCATCCTCGGCGCCGATAACAAGGCCGGCTGCGCGGTCATCCTCGAAGTCATCGAATCGGCCATCGAGGACGGCGCGGCCACGCGGCCCATCCAGGTCGCCATCAGCCGCGGCGAGGAAGTCGGCCTCCTCGGCGCAAGCAACATGGACTACAGCCGGATCTCGGCGAAAGTGGCCATCGTCATTGATAGCGGCGGGCCTCCATCGAGCATCCAGGGCCAGGCGCCGTACCACTACACCTACGATATCGAGGTGCACGGCCGCGCCGCCCACGCCGGCCTCGAACCGGAAAAGGGCGTGCCCGCCATCACCATCGCCTCCGAAATCGTCCTCGGCCTGCCCCAGGGCCGGCTCGATGCGGAGACCACCGGCAACGTCGGCAAGATTCACGGCGGTCTCGTCCGCAACGCCGTCCCCGACTACACCATCATCCAGGGTGAAATGCGCTCAATGGTCGAAGAGAAGGTCGAGACCATGGTCTCCCGCACCCGGCGCCACGTCGAACAGGTCCAGGCCAAACACCCCGATGCCCGCATCGATGCGCGCTTCCATACCGCTTATCCTGGCTACACCCTCACGCCCGATGACCCTGCAGCCCGGCTGCTCTTTCCCGTCCTCGAGGAGCTCGGGTTCAAGCCCGACCCGCATCCCGTCGGCGGCGGCACCGATGCCAACGTCTTCCGCGGGCACGGGATAGCGAGCGTGGTCATCGGCCGGGGCGGCTACAACCAGCACACGAAGGACGAATACCTGGTGATCCCCGAGATGCTCGAGTGCGCCCGCGTGGTCGAGGGCTGCGTCCGCCGCATCTCCTAACCCGCCGTCCCTTAGCGTTCGAGCCGCGTGTCTCGCTCGCCTTCGCCCCGCGCCAGCCTCGAAACCCGGTGCGAAAGCACACCCGAGCCCCGCACCAGCGGCTCAAAGCGCCAGACCAGCGCCTCCTCGAAGACCTCCGCCGTCGCCCGCGGCACGCTCTGCTCCGCGGCCATCACCCAGGCGCCGGCCAGGAGCCGCAGGTGATAGAGCGTCGATCCCGCGTAGGTCGCACTGTCGAGCGCCGACACCAGCTCCGGATATTCGCCGGTCACCCGCTCCGCGAGCGCCAGCGCCGGGAGCTTCACGAGCGGGTCCCGGTCTACCACCCGCCCGAACGAGGTCATGAGGTTGCCGTAAATCGCATCGGTGATGCGCGGCTTGCGCCGGAACCAGCCCCTCACCGCACAACCCCGTGGATCGCCCCCGCTTCGTGCGCCGTGGCAATCACGGCAGTGTTGTATCCGCCATAGACCAGCCGCGCCGCGATCAGGTTCGCAGCGATATGGTGCTCGCTTGTGAGCGGCCGGTTCAGCAGGGCGTGCAGCCTGGCGCTCGCCGGGACAGACTTTCGCCCGCCCTCCGCATGCAGCAACGTGTCGACGATGACATCCGCCGTCACAGGCGCCCCGGTTGCAACGCCCGCGATATCCGAGACCAGCCCGGGCCGGTGAACCCACGTATCGCTCAGCGGGTGCCCGAGCACGGCAAGGCCGACACACACCACCACATCCGTCGTCGAGGCCGGGATGGCCGGTTCGTGGGCCGCGGGGGCTTTGAACGGCCTGTGAGCCGAGCCGTCCGCCTCGATCGCCAGCAGGTAGTCTCCTGGCGGCAGCTTGCCGACCACCTCCGCGGGGAAGCCCGCCATGCGGCCCGCCTCGACTTCGGCAGAAATGAACGTGCGCGCCTCGCCCGGGCGCATCTCACGCTCGAAGGCAAGAGCCAGGCCCTCCGGCGTGGTCTCGATGCAGACCGGCATCCCGATCCCGCGCGGCCGCGTGAATCGCACGGTGGTCGTCACGGCCGCCGCAAGGCCCCGGGCGGCTGCTTCGTTCGCGAGCGAGAACACCAGGCTCGTCTTGCCCCCGCCGCCCACGGCCGCGACGATGGAACCGGATCCCAGCCCAAATGCGTCGAACAGGTCCACATACCGATTCTACGGGTTGTTGTGCGGTGGCTCTCACATGGAATCACTGACTGCGGTGGTGCTCGCCGGGGGAAAGAGCACACGCTTCGGCTCGGATAAGGCATCCGCCCTCCTGCGCGGCCGGCCCCTCCTCCAGTGGGCCGTCGATGCCGTGAGCGACGTCGCCTCTGCCGTCGTCATCGTCAAAGCCCGCGCCCAGGTTCTCCCCCCGGTCGCCTCCCCTCTCCCCCTCGCCATAGTCGAGGACCTCTACGAGGCGCAGGGGCCGCTCGCCGGGCTGGTCGCGGCACTCCAGGCCGTGACCACACCGCTCGCCTTTGCGTGTTCCTGCGATTCGCCGCTGCTCCAGCCCGGCCTGGTCCGGCATATTGCGGAAGCGGCGCACGATGCCGATGTCGTCTGTCCCGTCGTTGGCGGGCACCCCCAGCCCCTGGTCGCGGCCTACCGTCCCTCCACCTGCCTGCCCGTGTTCCGCGAGCATGTCGAGCGCGGCCAGCTCCGGATCGTCGTCGCCTACGCCGGTCTTCGCCGCAAGACGCTCACCGAAGCCGAGGCCCGGGAGTTCGACCCCGGCCTCCGCTCGTTTCTCAACGCGAACACCCCCGAACGGCTTGCGGAAATCGATGCACTGCTCGGTTAGGGGGCTTTCCCGCCCCTGTTCAGGTTCGGTTGACAGCCTTGGGGGGCAACCTATGATCGCCAAAGAGGCCCGGCGCGAAAAGGCCGGGCGCACCGCCCAACGGGTGGTGCCCGGGGCCGGGTGGCGCCCTTCGCGGGTGGCAACCTTCTCCGTCGGCTCTCCGGCGCACCGCCGCGCCGGATAACTCAAGGAGTGGGGGACCAGTGACAACTCTCGAACGGCCACGGACCGTGGGCGAACTCAAGGCGTCCGGCTATCAAGTCCTGCCGGTACGCGAAGAAATGCGCAAGAACCTCATCGCCAAGATGCGCGCCGGCGAAGACCTCTTCCCCGGCATCTATGGCTACGAGGAAACCGTCATTCCGCACATCGTCAACGCCATCCTCGCCGGCCAGGACATCATCTTCCTGGGCGAACGCGGCCAGGCCAAATCCCGCATCATCCGCTCCCTCACCTCGCTCCTCGATGAGGAGATCCCGATCCTCGCCCACTGCGAAATCCCCGAGGATCCTTTCCACCCCATCACCCGCGCCGGCCGCGACATCATCGCCGAAAAGGGCGACGATGCGGAGCTCGAATGGCTCCCGCGCGATAAGCGCTACGGCGAAAAGCTCGCAACGCCCGACATCACCATCGCCGACCTCATCGGCGAAGTCGACCCCATCAAGGTCGCCGAAGGCCGCTACCTCAGCGACGAACTGACCATCCACTATGGCCTCATCCCGCGCACCAACCGCGGCGTGTTCTGCATCAACGAGCTCCCCGACCTCGCCGAGCGCATCCAGGTCGGCCTGCTCAACATCATGGAAGAGCGCGACGTGCAGATCCGCGGCTATCGCATCCGCCTGCCGCTCGACGTCTTCATCGTCGCCAGCGCCAACCCCGAGGACTACACCAACCGCGGCCGCATCATCACGCCGCTGAAGGACCGCTACGGCGCTCAGGTCCGCACCCACTACCCCACCCGCATCGAACACGAAATCGGCATCATGGACGCGGAACACCATCCCGTCCCCGGCGATTTCAACGTGGTCGTCCCCATCTACATGAAGGAAGTCATCGCCGAGATCAGCCGGCTCGCCCGCCGTAGCCCCGACGTGAACCAGCGCTCCGGGGTCAGCGTCCGCGCCTCGATCGCCAACTACGAGTCCATGCTCGCGAATGCTCTCAGGCGCGCCATCCTCACCGGCGAAGATATCGTCGTCCCGCGCGTCAGCGACCTCCCCTACGTCATCCCCGCGCTCAGCGGCAAGGTCGAATTCGAGACCGTCGAAGAAGGCCGGGAAGACCAGATCATCGATAAGCTCATCCAGGGCGCCGTCGTTGCCGTCTTCAACCGTTACTTCAACCTTGGTGAGCTCGAACAGGTCGTCACCCGCTTCAAGGCCGGCGTCGCCGTCGAAGTCGGCGACATGACGCCGAGCGCCGAATACGACAGCCTTGCCCGGCAGATCGAAGGCATCTTCCCCGCCATCGAAAAGCTTGGCGCCACCGGCAGCGCCGCCGAGGAGGCCTCCGCTGTCGAGTTCCTCCTCGAAGGGCTCCACCTCAACAAGCGTCTGAACAAGGACAAGGTTGGCGGTAAGACCCAGTACCGCGGCTAGATGGACGCTGAGCCCTTTCCCATCCGCGATATCCCCGTCCATGGCCCCCTGTTCGAGGGGGCCATGGCTGTCTATGGCGATGCGTTCGCCCAACCGCCCTACAGCGACCTCGACCGCGGACAGGAGATACGCCTCCGCCTCAAGGACACACACCGCAGCCGCAGGGGCTTCCGCCTGCTGGTAGCCACCGCCCACCCGGAGCGGGTCGTGGGAATGGCCTATGGCTACCACGGCGAACGTGGCCAGTGGTGGCACGATACCGTCGTCCAGCGGGTCCCGCCCGATACCGCCAGCGACTGGTTCGGCGACTCGTATGAGCTGGTCGAGCTGGCCGTGCACCCCGATTACCAGTGCCGCGGCATCGGCACCAGACTCATCGCGGAGCTCCTTCGCAACCGGCCCGAGCGTACCTGTGTTCTGAGCACACGCACCGATAGCGAGGCGCATCGCCTCTACAGCCGTCTCGGCTTCGAACACATCATCGAAATGACCTTTACCGCCGGGGGCTGGCCCTTCTACGTGATGGGCAAGCGGCTTCACGCTGACCGTTGAGCCACCCCGCCCTATCCTGATCCTGTCCCATGAGCCAGCCCGAAACATTCCGCTGCATCAAGTGCAGGCAACAGGTCGATACCCTCTCGTTCGGGACGACCCAGCGCAACCACTGCCCACAGTGCCTCTGGTCGCGCCACGTCGATGACTTCCCGGGCGACCGGAAGTCCGCCTGCGGCGGGGCGATGGAGCCGCTCGCCGTGTTCGTGGCCCAGGGCGGCGAATGGATGCTCATCCACCGCTGCAAAAGCTGCGGCCTCCTGCATGAAAACCGCATCGCCGGCGACGACAACATGATGATCCTGATGGCCATCGCGGCCCGCCCACTGGCGAACCCGCCCGTACCCCTCGAATACCTGTCGTGAGCCGCAAGCCCACCTCGAAACACTCCTCCCAAGTCTCCAGCTCGAACGCCTCGACCGGGACCTCTTCCTGGGCGACCCCGGGGCCCGGCATGGGCCCGCCTCTTCGGCCGGGCCCCGGAGGAGCTGCCTGCCCATGAAGAACACCGCGGCAAGATGCTCGAGGACCCGGGCGGCGGCGCCGTCACGCCCCCATAGGAATCCGCGTCTGCGACCCGGACATCCCCGGCGAGCTGCAGCCACCGCACAAGCGCATGTGGACCCGGCCAGCCTCGATCGCGCAGTGTGGGTTCACAGCGCCCCGCGCTTCGAGGACTGGCTGCTTTACGTGGCCGAAGCCCGGTGGCTCGGGCCGCTCGCGGCCTCATCCCCGGTTCCCTGTGCGCCGCGGAGTCTGCATCGCCTCGGTCGCCCGGGAAGGCCTGATCCGCCGGCCTCGCGAATACGGACCTACAGCGCCAGCGCGGCCGGCCCTTCCAGCAACGCCTGGATCTCCTTGATGAAGCGCGCGCCCTCCGCCCCATCACTCACCCGATGGTCGGCGCTCAGGGCCACCTTCATCACCTGCCGGACCACCACCTGGCCATCGCGCACGACTGCCTGCGGCATCACCGAGCCCACCCCCAGGATCGCCGCCTGCGGCGGGTTGATGATCCCAATGAGGGTCTCCACGCCGAAAGCGCCCAGGTTCGTGATGGTGAACGTCCCGTCGCTGTACTCGTCGGCCTTCAAGTGCCCGGTCTTCGCCCGGTTGATCAGGTCCTTTGATTCGATGGCAATCCGCCCCAGCGATTTCGCCTGGCAATCAAGCAGCGCCGGCGCGATTAGCCCGTCGTCCAGGGCGATGCCGATGCACACGTTCACACGCTCGCGGTAGACCAGCCCCTCTTCCGAAAACGCAGCATTGAACTTTGGGTGCCGTTCGAGCGCAATCGCGCAGGCCTTCACGACCAGGTCGTTGATGCTCACCCGCTGCTCATCCGTCGCCGAGGCGTTGAACTGCTCGCGGAAGGCCAGCGCTGCGGTCATGTCGATGTCGAGTGTCAGGTAGTAGTGCGGCTGGGTTTGCTTCGAGAGCGTCATCCGCCGCGCTATCGCCTGGCGCATCTTGCTTAAGCCCTCCGGCGTGCCCGCCGGTGGCCTTGCCGCCGCGGCCGCCGTGACAGCTGCCGCAGGTGCGCCCCGTGTGGCGCCCTTGCTTGTGGCAGCCACCGCCGCCTCGACATCCCGCCGCAGAATCCTGCCATCCGGGCCGCTTCCCCGGAGAGCGGAGATATCAACGCCGGCCTCCCGGGCGATCCTCCGCGCCACTGGTGAGACCCGGATGCGGCCATCCGTCTCCCCGGCTGCCGGCGCCCCAGCTCGCCCCGGCGCTGGCGCGGGCGCCGCGGCCGCAGTTGCCCGTTCCTTCACTTCCGGCTCAATGGCCCGGCGCGCCGGCTTCACCGCCGGGGGCTTCCGTTCCACGTCCGGGGCGGCCTCCGACGGCTCGCCGAGAAGGGCGATGACATCGCCGACAGGCACCACGTCGCCCTCCTGTGCAACGAGCTTGATGACCGTCCCCGACTCATACGCCTCGAGCTCGATGGTGGCCTTGTCAGTCTCAATCTCCGCGATCACTTCGCCACGCTGGACGCTATCGCCAACCTGCTTTACCCACTTGAGCAGCGTGCCTTCGGTCATATCGGCGCCCATCTGGGGCATGGTCACTTCGATGGCCACGGGCTACTCCTTGAACATGCCGAGGACGGCTTCCACCACGTCCTCTTCCGATGGCAGGGCGGCGAACTCCAGGTTCCGATTGTAGGGCAGGGGCACATCCTTGCAGGCCACTCGCGCCACCGGGGCATCCAGCCAGTCGAACGCGCGCTCCATCACCTGCGCCGCGAGTTCCCCGCCGAAGCCGCCGAACTTCCAGGCATCCTCGACGATCACGCAGCGGTTCGTCTTCTTCACCGAGGCCACCACCCTCTCGATATCCAGCGGCCGCAGCGTCCGCAAGTCGATGACCTCTGCGCTGATCTCTTCCTGCTCCTCGAGGAGCGCGGCAGCGCGGGTCGCCTGGTGGACGCTCCCGCCGTATCCCACGATGGTCACGTCGCTCCCTTCGCGCAGCACGTTCGCTACCCCGAACTCGATGACGAAATCCGGGTCGTCGGGTACCTCGCCCCTGAGCGCGTAGTTCGCCGTGTGCTCGATGAAGATGACCGGGTTGTCGTCGCGAAACGCCCGCTTGAGCAGGCCCTTCGCGTCAGCTGCGCTCGAAGGGCAAACGACCTTCAACCCCGGGAAGTGCGCGTAGAGCCCCTCGAGCGAATGGCTGTGGGTCGCCGCCAGCTGGCTGCCTCCGCCACTGGCCATGCGAATCACCATCGGCACGTGGATCTGGCCGTTCGACATGTGGTACAGCTTCGCCGCGCTGTTCACAATCTGGTCCAGCGCCAGGAAGCTGAAGTTGATCGTCATCAGCTCCACCATCGGGTGCAGCCCGCCCATCGCGGCGCCGATCCCCGCTCCGATAATCCCTGATTCTGCAATCGGGGTATCGATCACGCGCTGGTCACCAAACTCCTCCAGGAGGCCCTTGGTGACAGCGTAAGATCCGCCGTAGAGCCCGATGTCCTCGCCCATCAGGAAGATGCGGTCGTCGCGCCGCATCTCCTCCCGGAGCGCTTCCCGGAGGGCGTCCCGCATGCGCATCTCAGCCATCGGAGGGCTCCTTATAGAGGTAATCGAAGAGCGTGCCGATGTCCGGTTGCGGACTCCGCTCTGAAAACTCGACCGACTCATCGACAACCTGCTCGGCCCGCTGCTGAATCTCGGCAAAGCCCGCTTCGTCGAGCATCCCCGCCTCGAACATGTGAGCCTTCAGGCGCTCGATGGCGTCTCGCTGGCGGAAGTGTTCGATTTCGGCCTTCACCCGGTAGAGCTCCGGGTCCGCCATCGAATGGCCGCGGTAGCGGTACGTGAGTGCCTCGATGAAGTACGGGCCCTTGCCCGAGCGGGCGTGTTCCACCGCCTTCCGGGTTGCCTCGTAGACCGCGATCACATCCATCCCGTCGACAGAGACCGCGGGCATGTTATAAGCGGCCGCGAGCTTCGGGATATCGGTCGAAAGCGATGCGTGAAACGGCACGCCCATCCCGTAAAGGTTGTTCTCGCAAAAGAAGATGGTCGGAGTGTTCCACAGCACCGAAAGGTTCAGCGCTTCGTGGAACTCCCCTTCCCCGACGCTCCCATCGCCGAAGATGCAAAGCGTCACAAAGTTCTCCCGCTTCATGTTCGATGCCATGCCCAGGCCGACGGCCAGGGGGAGGTGAGCGGCGACAATCGCATAGCCCCCAAGGAACCCCTTCGACGCATCGTACAGGTGCATCGAGCCACCCCGGCCCGCGCTCAGCCCCGTGGCTTTCCCGTACAGCTCTGCCATGATGCGGTTGGGGTCGATACCGCGCGCGAGCGCGTGCCCGTGGTCGCGGTAGTGCGTCACGATCTTGTCGCGCTCTTCCAGCGCCGCGATCGAACCCACCGCGCACGCTTCCTGCCCCGTGTACAGGTGCAGGAACCCGCGGATCTTGCCCTTGGTGTAGAGCTCGCCGCACCTCTCTTCGAACCGGCGGATCAGCACCATCTGGTAGAGGAACTTCCCGAGCTGCTCCGCCCCCAGGGTGGTTCCGGCGGCGCTCGTCGTCTCTGTGCTCACCGTGATGCAGCTCCTTGCGCCGGTGCGGCCCGCCTCCGCGCGATGTGGATGGCCTCGCCTTCAACGGCCAGGGCAGCCTCCTTGATGGCCTCCGCGAGCGTCGGGCGCGCGTGCACCGCGAATCCGACCTCGATCGTGGTCGCTTCCAGCAGCGCGATCATCGTCGCTTCGCCGAGCAGGTCGTTCACGTCGTGGCCGATCATGTGGATGCCGAGCACTTGCCCGGTCGCCTCGTCGGCCACCACTTTCACGAAGCCTTCGGTGTTGCCCGCGGCGGTCGCCTTGCCCAGCGCTGTCAGCGGAAACCGGCCCGTCTTTACCCGGTAGCCGGCCTCCTTCGCCGCCGCTTCCGTGTACCCGATCGACCCCACCTGCGGCTGGCAGAACGTCGCGCGCGGCAGCTGCACGTAGTCGAGCGCAGGCACCGTCTTCCCGGCAATGTGTTCCGCCGCAAGGACCCCCTGCTGCGAGGCCACATGCGCGAGCATCAGCTTGCCGGTCACATCGCCCACCGCGTAGATGCCGGGCACGTTGGTCTGCATCCGATCATCAATCGTCACAAACCCCCGCTGGGTCGCGACCCCTGCGGATTCCAGGTTCAGGCCCGTCGTGTGCGGGACGAAGCCGATGGCCACCAGGACGGTGTCGGCCTCGATGATTTCCTCCCCTGCCTCGCCTTTCACGCTCACCCTCGCCACGTCGCCTTCGACAGTGACGCCCTCCACCCGGGTCTTTACCAGGCAGCGGATGCCGCTTCCCTCGAACGAGCGCTTCAACTGCCGCCCGATGTCCGGGTCTTCCAGGGGTACGAGCGTATCCAGAAGCTCAACCAGCGTGACTTCGGCGCCGTAGCTCGACCATGTATACGCGAACTCCACACCGACCGGCCCCGCACCGATGATCACCGCCTTTTTCGGCGCTTCCCGCCGGGCAAGCGCCTCCCTGCTCGTAAGCACCACCCGGCCATCGGGCTGAACGCCGGGCAGCATCCGCGTCGATGCGCCGGTCGCGAGGATGATGTGCTTCGCCTCGTAGTCGGTCCCGCCGGCGCTGACCGTGCGTGTCCCCTTCAGCGACGCGCCGGCGCCCACCGTAGTCACCCCGTTGTCCTTCAGCAGCCCTTCAACCCCGGACACGATCTTTTCGACCACATCGCGGCTCCTGTCGATCGCCGCCCCGAAGTCGAAGGTGACCGCCTCGGCGTTTCGCAGGCCCCAGCTGGCGCCCTCGCGGACGTAGTTCACGATGTCGGCGTTCTTGAGCACGGCCTTGCTGGGGATGCACCCCCAGTTCAGGCACAGGCCACCGACTCGCTCCTTTTCGAACAGCACCACGCTTAGCCCGAGCTGGGCCGCGCGAATCGCGGCGACATACCCGCCCGGGCCTCCGCCGATGACCGCGACATCGTATCCAGCCATAGCCTGCTCCTAGACTACCATAGCCTTGACTGGGGGTATCGTGACCGCCCCAGATTCAAGGCGCAACTCACTGTCGCCGAAACCGGGCCGCTTGTCTATGGATCGTCCGGAAAGCTTCGACGGGCCGGTCCGACAGTCTCCGGCAGGGTGGTTGGGCGCCGCAGCACGTACAGCGCGTGTGTCCGCAGCATCGGGATTGCTGCCAGCGGCCCGTACAGCCATGGCGCGTGCATTCCGATGCGGCGCGCGATTGGTGGCGCAAGCGTGAGGTTCCGCACGTTCATCGGGCACCGCGGGAACCACCGCCGGAGGTCGTCCCGCAGGATCGGGTGCACCTTCGGGTTCCCCGGGTTCCGCCTCCGCATGTCGTACACGACGATGAGCCCCCCGGGGCGCGTGATCCGCAACAACTCCCGCGCAATCCCGTGCGCGACATCCTCATCTGGCACAGAACTGAACAGCGTGAACGCAAGCGAAAGGTCGAAGCGCTCGTCTGGCTCGGGGATGGCGCCCGCGCTCCCCAGGTGCACGCGGATATCCGAAGCGTGCGCCCGGCAGTAATCCACCGCCGCGTCATCCACGTCAATTCCCGCGATGTTCTCCGGCCGGGCTCCCCACTGCACCAGCTGGCGCATGTTGTAGCCGGTTGAGCATCCCGCCTCGAACGCCTTCAGCTCGCCGAGCGACGTCCAGCCGGCCTTCCGCAAGAGCCCTGCCAGGATCCGCTCCCGCTCCTGCACCATCAGCAGATTGCCTGGCTGAAGGATCGACTGGTCGGCCATAGCGGCACTCTATCGGCACCCGCCCACGCGGGCAAAGCCACCCTTTCCGTGCTCCACACCGTTATCATTGCTCGGAATGAAGGTGCCATGACCATCGAACAGGACTACATCGACCGCCACCCGGCCTCGGCCAGGCTGTATCAGCGCGCCGGCGCCGTCCTGCCCAGCGGTGTCACCCACGATAGCCGCTTCATGCGGCCCTTTCCCATCTATGCCGCCCGCGCCGCGGGCGCCCACAAATGGGATGTGGATGGCCACGAGCACATCGACTACGTGATGGGCCACGGCGCGCTCCTCCTTGGCCACAACTATCCCCCCGTCGCCGATGCAGCGGCCGCCCAGCTCGCCCTCGGCACGCATTACGGAGCCAGCCACGAGAAGGAGATCGAGTGGGCCGAGGAGGTCGTGCGCCTCGTCCCGTCGGCCGAGGTCGTCCGGTTCACCAGCTCCGGCACCGAGGCGACGCTCATGGCCCTCCGCCTCGCCCGCTCCTTCACCGGCAGGGCCGGGGTCATCAAGTTCGATCGGCACTTCCATGGCTGGCACGATTACGTCGTCGCAGCCTCGAAGTACTCTGGCGCGGTGCCGCCCGGCATCCCCCGGGCCACCCTCGAATCCGTCTCCGTCCTGCCCCTCGAAATGGCCGCGGTCCGCGAAACCGTTTCCCAGCGAGGTGACATCGGCGCCATCATCGTCGAATCCGCTGGCGCTTCGAGCGGCCAGCTGCCGGTGCCTCGCGGCTTCCTCCACGAGCTCCAGGCGTTCTGCCGTGCCGGGGGCATCGTCTTCATCATGGACGAGGTTGTGACCGGCTTTCGCTGGGCCCCGGGCGGAGTCCAGGAAGTTGAAGGCCTCCAACCGGACCTCACCACCCTCGCAAAAATCCTGGCTGGCGGCTTCCCCGGTGGGGCCGTGGCCGGCCGCCGCG
Source organism: uncultured Anaerolineaceae bacterium (assembly GCA_964648195.1). Taxonomy (GTDB): domain Bacteria; phylum Chloroflexota; class Dehalococcoidia; order Tepidiformales; family Tepidiformaceae; genus Amarobacter. The sequence continues at coordinate 14,553 of CAZYLL010000004.1, forward strand.
CCGTGATGGAGCACCTCCAGTTCCCCGCGCCGGGGACGAAGGCCCCCAAGATCGGCCACCCGGGCACCTTCAACGCCAACCCGCTTTCGGCGGCGGCAGGGGTCGCCTGCCTCAGGGAGATTGCCGATGGCCAGCACCAGCAGCGCGCCGCCGCGCTCGCAGCGCAGCTCCGCGCCGGGATGAACTCCGTGCTCTGCGAGCTGGGCATTCCCGGGTACGTCTATGGCCAGTCGTCCGAGTTCCGCATCATCCTGGCTGGCGCCACTGTCCCCGAGGCCCAGGACTACGACCCGCGCGACCTGTCCTTCGACTTCCTTGCCAGGGGCATGCCCGAACAGCGCACCCGCCTTCTCCAGCTCGCGATGCTCAACCGGGGATCGCATCTCTTCGGCGCTGGCGGAATGACCAGCTCTGTCCATATGCCCGGCGACATCGCCCGGACGGTCGAAGCGTGGCGTGGGGCCCTGCTCGACCTCCGGGCGGAAGGCGCGCTCGCAGACTAATCCAGCGGCTTCGCTGCCATCAGGAAGACGATGATCAGCAGCGCCGTGGCATCGGCGTGAGCCACGTTCAGGTACCGCTTCATCCTCCGGGTGGTCCCGGCGTCTGCCGCCGCAGGGTCGCCGTCGAGCAGCTTCACGATGCGCTTGCTCTCCGGGCCGAAAAAAAAGCATCCCCACAAGGAAAGCCACGGCGTAGATCCCAAGCGCGATCAGCAGCCAGGGGTTATTCCCGTAACTCCAGTCGCCCTCGGCCGTCAGCCAGAACCCGAACACCAGCGTGAGCAGCGAAACGGGCAGGAAGTAGCGCTCGCCGAACCAGGCAAGCGTCCGGAAAAGGGCAGCGAGCTGCGCCGAATCTCCGCTCGTCCTCGCCCGAATGGCGACCAGGTTGAGCATCACGTTGCCGCCGACCCACAAGATCGAAAACAGCACATGCAGCCAGAGTAGGGTTTCGTAGGTGGTCAAGGTCCAGTTCTCCTCCAGGTTCGTCCCCTGGGGCACGGCGGGGCCTGGTTCCACTGTTGCAGCCGCTCCCACCCTGCTCCGTGAAGGCAATCACAGACTCCCCCGCCGCCGCAGGTAAATCCGCCAAAAGAAGGAGGCGCCACGGCCGCCCGGGATTCGGCTATCATTGGACCGTGATACAGACCATCGTCTTCTTTCTGGTGCTTGGCTTCCCGTTCATCGTCTACCTGGTGAACGCGTTGCTTGCCCAGCGCGAGCAGCGCGGGATCGCCGCCGGTATCCCAAAACCAAAGGAGGCGAAGCCCCCCCGCGCGCGTGGCCGCTCCCGCCCTGCGAAGGTCCGTTCCGCCCGTGTCACGTCGTGCGGGCGTCACTTCTCGCACCTCATGCTCGCCCTCGTCGGCTCTTCCGAGAGCTGCCGCTATTGCACCTACATCACCGAGGTCCCCCCGGCCGGGCCCGCGCCCGATGACGACGACGAGCGCGATGCCGCCATCCGCGCCGCCGAGGAGATCATCGACCAGGCCAAGCACTAACGGCCCGGTTCGCCCGCTATACTCTCCTCCACCTGCACCCGGAGCACGCTCGTGAAACACACCCGCCTGGGCCGCACTGGCCTCCAGGTTTCTCGCCTCTGCCTCGGCACCATGACCTTTGGATTCCAGTGCGACGAGAAGACCTCGATCGCCATCATGGATAAAGCCTTCGACGGCGGCATCACCTTCTTCGATACCGCCGATGTCTATCCGCTCGGCGCCCCCCCGGGCGCCCAGGGCCGCACCGAGGAGATCGTCGGGAAATGGCTCCAGGACAGGCGCGATCGCGTCACCCTCGCAACCAAGTGCTTTGGACGCGTTGGCCCCAACCGCTGGGACCAGGGTAACTCGCGCAAACACATCCTCGATGCCGTCGATGCCTCTCTCCGGCGTCTCGGCACCGACTACATCGACCTCTACCAGCTCCATGGCCCCGACCCCGACACGCCTATCGACGAGACGCTCAAGGCGCTCGATGACCTCGTCCGCTGGGGCAAGGTGCGCTACGTCGGCTGTTCCAACTTCCTGGCCTACCAGGTGGCTCGCGCGATCGGCCGCAGCGAGGTGCTGGGCACCGCGCGGTTCGATTCGGTGCAACCGCGCTACAACCTGCTCTTCCGCGAGATAGAACGTGAGCTGTTACCGCTCTGCGCCGAAGAAGGCATCGGCGTCATCCCCTACAACCCGATCGCGGGTGGGCTCCTGAGTGGAAAGCACAACCCCCAGGCCGGCCCGGAGGAAGGCTCACGCTTCACCCTGGGGACAGCTGCCGAGCGCTACCAGGAGCGTTACTGGCACGAAGGCATGTTCGAGACGGTCGAGAAGCTCCGTCCCATGGCCGCCGATGCCGGGATGACCCTTCCCCAGATGGCCGTCGCCTGGGTGCTCGCCAACCCGGTCATCACCGCTCCCATCATCGGCGCCAGCCGCCCGGAGCAGCTCGACGATACCCTGAAGGCCGTCGAGACACCCATGCTGCCCGAGCTCAAGAAGAGCCTCGACGTCCTGACCGCGCAGTACCGCAAGGGTGACGCTGCCCGCTGATGAGCGAACTCGCAAACCTGCTCGAAATCGCCCGCCGCGCGGCACAGGTCGCCGGCAGCGTGATCATGCCCCTGTACGCAACGGGGGTTGCGGTCGAGCTCAAGGCCGACCGCACGCCCGTCACCGAGGCGGACCGTCGCGCCGAGCTCGCCATCCGCGAGTTCCTGGCCCGCGAATGCCCGGGGCACGGCATCCTCGGCGAAGAATTCGGCGAGACGCCCGGCGATGGCCGCCACCGCTGGATCCTCGACCCGATCGATGGAACCAAGTCCTTCATCCACCGCGTGCCCCTCTTCGGCACCCTCGTCGCCCTCGAACGCGACGGTGAACCGGTCGTCGGCGTCATCGCCTGCCACGCCGCCGGCGAAACCGCCTCAGCGGCACGGGGACTCGGAGCGTTCCTGAACGGCGAGCGCACCCATGTCTCCCCTGTCGAGCGCCTGGAGGACGCCACGCTTTCCATGACCTCGTACGCGCGCACCGCCGCGATGCATCCCAGGGGCTTTGCCAGCCTGGTCTCCCGCTGCGGGCTGGCGAGGGCCTGGGGCGATTGTTACGGCTACCTGATGGTCGCCGCCGGCCGCGCCGAGATCATGCTCGATCCCGAGATGAGCATCTGGGACGCCGCCGCGCTCTACCCCGTCATCACGGAGGCCGGGGGCGGCTTCAGCCAGTGGGATGGTACCCCTGGTGTCGGCGACTCCGTCGTCGCGACCAACGGTGTGCTCCACCCGGCCGTCCTGTCCGCCCTCCGCGAGGACAGCCACGAATGAAAGAGGACCCGTCACGGGTCCTCTTCCATTGCTCGGTTAAGCAGTGCTGGGCTTGGCGATCAGGCTTTGCCGATCTTGAACATCTTGGTGCCACACACAGGGCAGGCACCCTCGGTGGCGGGCTTACCGTTCTTCATCGTGATGGGCTTGGGATCTTTCATCTCCCGTTTCACCCGGCACTTGAGGCAGTAGGCTTCCAAGGGATTCCCTCCTTCTTCATTCCCGCCCGCGGGTAGGGCGGCGCACTGGCCAAATTGCTAGAGTGCCTACGCGATTGCGCAGAGCGACCAGTTCCTCAGGCATGATCAGAGCGTGTCGCCTCGATGTCAATACACAAATTGAGTTTGGTCGTGACATAACTGCCCGGACACGGCCTAATTCGGCAGGCTCAGTACCTTCACCGGCCGGATTTCGCCCGAACTCGACACCTGCCCGACGCCCAGGAACGCGCCCGAGCCGCTGTAGACGCGCGCCGTCGCAGCTGCCCGGCGGGCTTTCGACCACGGCCCCTGGCCGCATGTG